>NZ_JAYFFH010000001.1:0-697738 GCF_036289385.1 Anaerofustis butyriciformans | reverse complement strand
TAAACCTAAAATGTGCATGATGACATCTTCAGCAGTTGCCGTTTCAAATACAATGCTGATGTAATCAATCTTAACGGATAAATTTTTGTGTGTAGTTATAGTGCATTACTCCTTTCGTATGTCCCGTTTTTTGCGGGGTAAAAATTGTGTTTTTTCCTTTATTTATCACAGTTTCTAGGTACTATGACATGTATGCGCAGGGCGGTGTTACATATACGCCCTTTACGAACGCCTAAAGGCGTTCCCTTTCTTCCTGTGTCTGCCCCGTTCTTAACGCTCACGAGCCTTGTAAGGCTCGTGGCTAAACGGAACAGCCCCAGTCAGAAACCTTATTTTCGGTCTGATAGTCCATGCTTATTCATGCTATCAAAGTGAAAATATATATTTTATATGCTTACTCAAGCGTGTGATTGACCCTAGCGTGCTTAATCACTCTGTCTAATACGATAATAACTCCATTAGAATTACTTGTCAAGAAGTTTTTGTTGACTTTTAGATATAGATTAAGTATGATATGCTTATAAATACCAAGAAAAGCAACGAAAGGAGCGGTTATACTAAGTTATGGAGCATTATGAAAAGAAAATCAGTTTCTTAGGAGAAAACATACAGACCATAAGAAAACACAGAGGAATGAAACAACAGGAACTTGCGGACAAAATCGGTATCAATATGCAGAGCCTTTCCAAGATTGAACGTGGCGTGAATTATCCTACCTTTGATACGTTAGAGAAGATAATGGACGTGCTGGGTGTAACGCCCAATGAATTATTGTCGGGAGAATGGAAGTATATTGACCACACCGAGCCCTATATCATGGATATTATCAAACGGGAACAAGACTTCAATGTTTCCTTAGATTACCTGTCTGAAAATGAATTTTTCGATGATGAAAAAGAATGCACATTTTACAAGGCATATAAACTCATACAGTATATCCATAACTACATTACCAATGAGGTTACGGAGTTGGAAGAACTTATGGAAATCAAGCAGTTGATACAGCGTCAAAAACTGGAACGCATGATAAAAGTGCATAAGGAAATGCGAGGGTTAGACCGATACAGAGAACAGCCCAAAGAGTATAAATACCATGACCCTTATGATGATTGGATATTTCGTCAGCTTGCGGATATAGACAACAGAAACAACATTCCCGACACTTCTCCACAAGTAGACTTCAATGAAGCAGACTATGAAGATTATCTAAAGGCGAAATGGAACAGAGGTCTTTAATTTCCTCTTGCATGGAAGATACAGCAAACAAAAAGCCCAGTAAAGAGTGCAAAGCACCACCAATGGTGGCAAGGCTCTTGACAGGGCTTTTTCTTTTCTGTTGTGGGGTAATCAAGAGGAAGAAAGAAAAAGTGTGCATTTTTGTTCCATAAATGCTAAGGGTATGCTGATTTTTATTGTGGCGGATATATGGAACTGTTATAATATGGATATGAAGAAAGCGACAAATTTGAAAGTGTTAATAATTTTCAAACAGCCTCATTGCATGGAAATAAGAAACAGACTATCCTTAAAGTAGGAGGTGGCACAAATGGCAAATGAAGATAAAAAAGATTTTAATGCTATGTTGCATGATAGTAAGGATATGCCAAAATTTCAAATTATCATAGACCAGAAAAGTATTGAGAAATATGGTGGAAACAAAATGTATTTTGCTCCCCCGATTGACTATGACAAAGTAATGAAAAAAGTTCCGTATGGTAAAGTGATTACGGTTGGAAAAATACGAGAACACTTTGCAAAATTGAGTGGTGCAGATTTTACAGAGCCGATTACAGCGGGTATATTTGTTTCTATTGTAGCGTGGGCGAGTTATCAGCGTTCCGAAGATGAAACACCCTATTGGAGAACATTAAAAGCAAACGGAGAATTAAATGCTAAATATCCAAATGGTATTGAAGCACAGAAAGAAAAATTAGAAGCAGAGGGACATACCATTATTCAAAAGGGGCGTAAAAATATACGATACTATGTAAAGGACTATGAAAATTCTCTTTTTGATTTGAAATAGGCAAATTCTATTTCACAATTTCATATCTCTATACACAAAGCAGTTAGTCTTAGGATTGACTGCTTTTTTCATACCTAAATTTCAGATTGGAGTGATGAAATGGTGTTTGTTAGAGCTGTTCAGTAAGATTATCGGTGCATAAAATTTTATTGTGGTGCAGATATGAAAATGATATAATGTGGATATGAAGAAAGCGACAAACTTGAATTTGTCGAGCTGGTTAGTTCGAGATAATTTTGAGTTTGTTAAGATGTGGTGCACTTGATGGAATCACAGGTACGACATCATATTATGGAGGATGAAATAGATGATAGGTTTGATTGTTGCGAGGTCAAAGAATAATGTTATAGGCAAGAATGGTAATATACCATGGAAAATAAAGGGAGAACAAAAGCAATTTAGAGAGTTAACAACGGGTAATGTGGTTATTATGGGGCGAAAGTCTTATGAAGAAATCGGTCATCCGTTGCCTAATAGAATGAATATTGTTGTTTCCACCACAACAGAGTATCAAGGAGATAATTTAGTTTCAGTTAAATCATTAGAAGATGCATTATTATTGGCTAAAGGACGAGATGTATACATATCTGGTGGATATGGACTATTTAAGGAAGCTTTGCAAATAGTAGATAAAATGTATATCACAGAAGTAGATTTAAATATTGAAGATGGAGATACATTCTTTCCAGAATTTGATATCAATGATTTTGAAGTTTTGATAGGGGAAACACTTGGTGAGGAAGTGAAATATACGAGAACATTTTATGTAAGGAAAAATGAATTGAGTAGATTTTGGATTTAGGGTGTTTTCATAAATATATTGCTTTTTATGCATATATAAATTGTTGTAAGACAAATTCCAGTTTGAAAAGGGGAAATGAAAAAGTGGCAATTTCAAATATAAATACAATTATTAGTAATGATATTCAAAAAGTTTGGAACATTGTTTTAGCTGTTGATAAATATAACTCATGGCGAAGTGATTTGAGCAAAACAGAAATAATAAATGACAAACAATTTATTGAATACACAAAAAATGGATATGCTACTACATTTACCGTTACCGTTGCAGAACCATATAAACGCTGGGAATTTGATATGGAGAATAGCAACATGAAAGGTCATTGGATTGGTGTTTTTATAGACAAAGGGAATGAAACACAAATAGACTTTACAGAAAATGTGATACCTAAAAAGTGGTTTATGAAACCTTTTGTAAAAACCTATTTGAAAAAACAACAAAAGCAATTTGTTCTGGACTTAAAGAAAGCATTGGAATAATAAAATTCAAGATTGGAGGGTTGGAAATGGCTTCAAGTAAAGATTATTTACAATTTGTTTTAGAACAATTACCCTAATTATAATTAACAATACTTCTGATTAGTTACTATTAAATTTAATCTGTTGGTTCTTTTTGGTAGCGAAGAAGTCTTGTTTCCAATGTTCCAGTGTGGAGTTCGAAAAGATGATTATCATAGTCATAAAAATATATTGAATTCCCCTCTCCTATAACCCTTTTTCTCCCAGCTTTTATCTCTAAACCAAGGTTTTCTATTCTCTTAAGGTACATTTCATAATCCGATTCATCTATTTTAAATGCTATATGATTATAGCTTTTTTCCATTTCCTCTCCTTCCATAACTGCAATCCAAAGGTCGTTTATCAAGAAAAATTTTTCTTTGGATATAGAAAACTTTTTGTCTTCGCTTGAATAAATTTCTTTGGCTTCAAAAATTTCTTTAAAAAATTTTGTGGCTTTATCTAGGTCTTTGACAATAAAAGTAATATGACTAATTCCATATATCAACTTTCCCACCCCCAAAATATAAATAGTCTCTACTTCACATAATTCTACTGTTGTTCACTAACTTATTTTCTATTATATCTCAAAATTGGATTTGAGTCAATATCTTGGACACATTTTAGTAGAGACGGTTAAGCCATTTTTTCTTTTGCTAATTCTTCAAATTCCTGTGGGGTTAGATAGTGAATCGAGCTATGGATTCGATTTCGGTTATAAAATCCTTCAATGTAGCTAAATAGCGCTCGATTTGCTTCTTCAAAATCTGAGTAGCTAGTCGTGTAGACTTCTTCTTTTTTCAATGAGGCATGGAAAGATTCGATTCCAGCATTATCATAAGGTGTTCCTTTTCTACTATAAGAATGCCTTATTTTGTTGGTTTTAAGCCATTGTTCCACTTCTCTTGCTGTGTATTGGCTGCCCAAGTCAGTGTGTAGAATCATTCCTTCTGGAATGTGATAATGTATTTTTGCTTTATTCAATGTTTGAATGACACAATCCACAGTCATTCGTTTTGAAAATGTATAACTAATAATTTTTTTCGTGTGTAAATCCATGATTGAAGATAAGTAACACCAACCATTTTTCTTAGTAGGAATGTACGTAATGTCAGCTGCCCATTTCTCACAGATCGTTTCAGTAGAAAAGTCCTGATTTAAGAGATTCTCTTTTGAAATGATCGGTTTATTAGACCTTTGAGGTCTATATTTTTTAACTACAATCGACCTTAAATTTAATTGTTTCATTAGCTTTTGGACATGTTTAAGAGATACTGAAATCCCTTCTTTTAATAAAACTTGATGGATCTTTGTGGCACCATAGCGTTGTTTATTCGTAAAAAAAATTGTTGAAATCTTCTTTTTCAACTTATTATTTCTGATTTCTGTAGCTGTCAACGGTTTATTCTTATAAAAATAATAGACACTTCTAGGGATTTCTAATAACCGACATAACAAAGAAACAGTGTAATCCTTACACCATTTTTCAATAAATTGAACAAGCGAATTTAGGTTTTCCGAGAGAATATGGCTGCGGCTTTTTTTAAGATTTCAAGTTCCTCATTTAAACGAGCATTTTCTTTTCTCAGTTCAGCTACTTCTTTTCCAGTCAGTCCTGTGGACTGATCAGGTAAATATAAATTCTTCCATTTGTAAATCGTTGCTTCAGATAAGCCATATTCTTTCGCTAACCCTCGAACAGAACGTCCAGTTTGATTCAGTTCAACAATCATTTGTTTAAAATTTTCTTCATATCGGGTCATAAAAATTCATCCTCTCGTAGATAAGTTTAATTTATTCTTGTCTCTACGAAAAGCTGTCTAAGATTTGATACTAACACCAAATCAAAAGATTTACCTCTGATTTAATGTTATGAGTTTTACTCAATTCTTATTGTGTCAAACTCATTTTTTTGTAATATGTAACTATTTTTTATCAGAATTACAAGAAATAACATATCGTGCAATGATGGGAGAATTTATTATTTATTATCGTGGAAAAATCGTTGGCGGTATATATGATGATAGGTTACTTGTAAAACCAACAAAGTCTGCAATTTCTTATATGCCGACAGTTACTTATGAAATTCCATACGAAAACGCCAAAGAAATGTTATTGGTGGAAGAAGTTGATAATAAAGATTTTCTGACGGGGTTATTTGATGTGATGTATGATGAACTACCAACGCCAAAACCTAAAAAGAAAAAATAAACAGCTTCTAGTTTACAATTTCATATCCATATACACAAAGCAGTTAGTTTTAGGATTGACTGCTTTTTAAAAAGACACCATTTAGGTGTAATGATGTCTTTTGGGTGTTATTTTATAGGTCATATCAAGGCTCATTCAATCGTGGTAAATTCGTGGTAAAATGAGTTTTTTCTATACTTCAAAATACTTGAAAGTATAGTGTTTATGCGGATAATCGAAAATTAGATATAAAATTTATTAATAAATACTTTTATTATTTTAAAATGAGTTTTTTTATAATTACGATTTTAAGTATATTTGTTGGTATATGTGCTTTCTTTAAGTTTCCGTTTGATTACTATCATTTAAACATTTTAAAAAATGTTTTGAATGATGTTTATATTTTAAAAAACATATTTGATCTATTAAATACTGGCAATAAATTAATTTTTATCATTATAATATATATAGCAAGTTTTATTTTTAAATTTGCAATGTATATTACTTTAAAATTATTTTATTATTTATTTAAATATGGAAATAAAGGGTATAATGTTTTTAATAAAATAGATGAATATGTTGATGTTTTTATAATAAATATAAAAAATAGAATAAAAGAAATAAAAGAATCAATTGAGGCTGATAAGTATAGAGAGAATTTACTTACTGAAGAAAAGATAGGAGAATGATAAAAGGGGCTTAAAGCCCCTTGTTTTTTTTTCTATTTCTTGAATTTTCGATATATGGTTCTTTGTCGTCAATTACCCATGAATTACCAATCTTTTTTGCTGTTTTAAATTTTCCATTTATACAATGCCTTCTTATAACAGAAGTATCTTTATTGTATAGTTTTGCATATTCTGTAACAGATACTAACATTTTATCTCCTTTTAAATAATCCTTTAATATTATTGTACTATTATTATACCTTGTTTTGTGTATAACATCAAATTTATTTATTAATTTTTGTTTTTTCTCCTGTTTTAATGTCAATCAAAGTAATTGATTCTAAATATATATCTTGCTTTAATATTTTTTTTAAAAATTCTTCTAAACTTTGTAATTTTATATCTTTAATATCCATTTTGCTTTTGTTACCTCTACCAACTTATTTTTTAAAAGGAAATATTAAGAGGCTTTTGTATTTGCTTAATATTATTTTTTATTATTAAATAAAATTAATAATATATTTATTAAAGATAAACATAGAAGTATTAATATTATTGAAATATTTGACTTTAATAATATAGTAAATAATATTAAATTAAAGATTATTAAAATTATAATTTTGTTTTTCATGGCTTTTTTTATTTAGATATGGTATTATTTTTATATGAGAGGCTAAGCCCCTCTGAACTTACTTCTTAAAAAGTGCTATGGTTGCAATCAAGAGTGCCAATGCTTGAATACCTAAGCTTGCTATTTCATAAGGAGTAGGTTCATTTTTTTTTGGTTTCTTCTCCATATCTTTTTCCTCCTTTCTATGATTTTATTATACACGAATACGTGTATAAAGTCAAGTAAATATTGAAATCTTTAAAAAAAATAATAGTCTTTACAATAAAAATATTATAAAGACTATATTATAAGCACTCATTTTTTATTATATTTTGACCGCACTTTTGACCGCACTTTTTTATATTTGACCGCATATTTTAAATATTTATATAAATATTATTATCCTTTAAAACCCTTTATTTATGCGTATTTGCGTATTTTTTTTATTTCTACAAATTTAAAAATCTGGTGCGAGTGATGGGACTTGAACCCATACGTCCGTGGGACACACGGCCCTCAACCGTGCCTGTCTGCCTATTCCAGCACACTCGCATTATTCTTATACATTATATACAAATCTTTTTTTCTTTTCAAGTTAAATATTATGAATAATTTTTACTTTGATTAATATACTTAAGTGAGATAAATATAAGAGGTGTTATTATGTATAGTAAATATAGCAGAAATTCAAAAACAAATAAGAAAAGAAAAAATTATTATAATTATAATCAAAGTCGATATAACAGCAAAAAGAATACAAAAGTTAAAAAAGACAGGTTTTTAAATATAATGATATTTTTAGTTATTATTGCTATTTCTTATGTTTCAATGGACATGTTTGATGTAAAATTACCGTCTTCTTTAACTTCAAAGATTTCAGAAGTCTTTAACAGTGAATTTTTGTCTTTTGGTGAAACGAAAGATAAAGTTGTTTCTTTTGTAAATAATACGGCAAGTGTTTTTAATGGAGAAAAGAGCAGTGTTAATAGCTCATCAAATGCTTTAAAATTGGAAATGCCTGTTAATGGAGAAGTAATAACAACTTTTGAGGATACAACTCACCCTGTTTTTAATACAACAGTAAAACCAAGAGGAATTGAAATTCAAACAAGTAAGAGCGAGGAGGTTTTTGCAAGTATAGGGGGAGTAGTTTCAAATATTGTATCTAGTTCTTACGGTGGCAGCAGGGTTGTATTTGATGTTGGAAATGATACTACGGTCGTATATGACGGTGTAAAAAGTACCTTTGTAAAAGTAGGCGATAATGTAAAAACCGGAGATTTGATAGGCTCTATGGGTAGTGAAGAAAGTGGCGACGTATTAGGTTTTGAAGTGTGGGTTGATAATACTGCTGTTGATCCAATTTCTTATATGGATATAGATGATAATAAGGAAAACGAAAAATAATTTTTGAAAAAGGAGTATTATGTTTGATAAGTTTAAGCCTTTTTTGAGTAAATTTACACTAACTTCTCTTAGTTTATTTGCTCTTTTAATTATTTATTCTCAAAGTGGATTTGTAAATTTTTTGATTTTTTTGTTTACTATTTTAATTCATGAGGCATCACATCTTATTTGTGCAAAGGTATTTGATGTTAAGATAAATAACATAAAATTTTTACCTTTTGGTGCAAAAATTTCATATAGTTGTGATGCCTTACGTGCAGATAAAGCGCTTTGCCTTTATTTATCCGGTCCAGTGTCAAATTTTATTTTTGCAGGTATAATTGTCTTTTCATCTTATTATTTGTATATACCTTCTTATGATTTTTTTATTTTCTATAATATTCTTATAGGTTCTATAAATTTAATTCCTACAATACCTTTGGATGCTTCAAAGTGTCTTTTTACGCTTTTGAATTTAAAATTAAATAAGCTAGATTCATTTAAATATATAAAGCTGATAAGTATAATAATCGATATGGGTATTTTAATCCTTGGAATTTATGTATTACTTCTTGGAAGTAAGAATGTTTTGCTGATTTTTTTATCTGTTTTTCTTTTGAATAATATAAAGAGTGAAAAAGAAAAAAATTATTTTTCATATATAAACGAAAATAAGAATAAAATATTAAATAATGGTCATTTAAAATAATTATCAATACTAAAAAATAAAACATATGTGATATAATATAAAGTAGTTTGTTTTATTAGGAGAAATAATGAATATAAGAAAACAAAAAGAACAAGAAGAATTAAAAAGATTAAGTAAATATGCTTTTAAAGTTGTAAATACAAAAGGAAGAAAAAAAGAAATAACACCATGTGAGATAAGGACAGATTTTGAAAGAGATAGAGACAGAATAATTCATTCAAAATCTTTTAGAAGGTTAAAGCATAAAACTCAGGTGTTTATTTCACCTGAAACCGATCATAACAGAACAAGGCTAACTCATACTCTTGAGGTATCTCAAATATCAAGAAGTATTGCAAGAGCTCTTTGTTTAAATGAAGATTTAACTGAAGCAATTGCACTTGGTCATGATTTGGGACATACTCCTTTTGGTCATAGCGGGGAACAGATTTTAAATGAGATTTGTCCATTTGAATTTAAACATAATTTACAAAGTGTAAGAGTAGTTGAAGAAATTGAATCAGAAGGGAAAGGTCTTAATCTTACTTATGAAGTTATTGATGGAATAAAAAATCATTGTCACGGTTTTAAGCCTAGTACATTAGAAGGTGAAATAGTTTTCTTTTCCGATAAAATTGCATATATCAATCATGATATTGATGATGCAATCCGTTTTGGTGTCTTAAAACCTTCAGACATTCCAAAAGAATATACGGATATTTTGGGAGAAACAAACTCCAAAAGAATAAACACAATGATTTTGGATATTATTAAGAACAGCTATGATAAAAATAAAATAAAAATGAGCGATGAGATATTTGAAGCAACCATGGGACTTAGAAGTTTCTTGTTTAAAAATGTATATCATTCTAAAAGAGCTATGGAAGAGGGCGATAAAGGTAAAACCATAGTAAAAAGACTTTATGAGTATTTTATGAAGCATCCTGATAAAATGTTAGAAGAATTTTATGTAAGAGTTAATTGTGATAATTTAGACAGAGTTGTTTGTGATTATGTAGCTTGTATGTCTGATATATATGCAATTAATATGTATAAAGAGTTATTTATTCCAAATGCTTATTGGGGAATGTAAGGAGTTTTATGAAAGGATATTTTAAAAAAGATTTTATTAGAAGATTAGTTGATGATGCAGATATTGTAGGTATAATAAATCAATATGTTCCTCTTACCAGAAGCGGAAACAGATATAAGGCAAGGTGTCCATTCCATACGGAAAAGACTCCTTCTTTTATAGTTACTCCTGATATGAATAGATATCACTGCTTTGGATGTGGTGCAAACGGAGATGTACTGGATTTCTTGATGGAAATTAATAAACTGGATTTCTCTTCTGCAGTTGAAATGTTAGCCGATTTGGAAGGTGTAAATGTTCAATATGAAGAAAACGGCAATTATACAAGAAGCAGTGAAAATTCCATAAGCTATAATCAAAAACAGGAACTTTATAATTGTATAAAAGATACTGCAAATTATTTTTATAAAAATTTAATTCATAATAAAGTTACATTAAATTATTTATTAAATAGAGGGCTTAGTAAAGAGACCATAAAAAAATTTGGACTTGGATATTCTTTGAATAGTTTTGACGGGTTATATAATTATTTGGTAAAAGAAAAAAAATATTCTGTTAATGTTCTAATAAAAGCTGGGCTTGTAAGAACTAAAGAAGATGGGGGCGTTTATGATTATTTTAGAGATAGAATAATGTTTCCTATTCAAGATGTAAATGGAAAACTTATAGCTTTTGGGGGAAGAATATATAAAGATGTAAAAAATGCTCCCAAATACTTAAATTCACCTGAAACCATTGTATTTAAGAAGAACTCCACATTGTATAATTTAAATAATGCAAGAAAAGAACTTCCTCAAAAACCTCTTATTTTGGTAGAGGGGTATATGGATGTTATTTCTCTTGTAAATAATGGAATAAACAATTCTGTAGCCACACTTGGAACAGCGTTTAATATAAATCATGCAAAGTTAATAAATAGATATACAAAAAATGTTGTTGTTATGTACGATTCTGATACGGCAGGATTAAATGCAACAATTAAAGCTTGTGAAATACTTGAAAGTGCAAATATTTATCCTAAGGTTGTAAGACTTCCTGAGGGGGATGATCCTGATAGTTATATTCTAAATAATAGCATAGAGAAGTTTAATAATTTGGTGGAAAATGGAATTGACAGTATTGAATTTAGAATAAAATTATTAGAAAAAAATCATAACTTACTTGATAATTGGGAAAAGGTTGATTTTATAAAGAAAGCATGTCTTGTTATAGGTAAAGTTGATGATAATGTAAGAAAAGAATTTTATATAAAATATTTACATCATAAAACAGGAGCCGAAATTTCAACGATTGAAAATGAGGTAAATACAAATAGTTATATAACACCTAATCATTTAATTGGAAAAAATAAAAATGAAACTGCAAACAAAAAAAGCCAAATAATGAAAAAGATTATAAATGCACAAGAAATTATTTTAAGATATATGGTAGAAAATGCTTTAGATATTGATAAAATAAAAGATATTAATATTGATGAAAATGTATTTGTGGGAGATGATTATAAAAAAATATATGAAAAAATTGTTTTTTGTATAAATAATGAAAAAAAGGTTGACTTTATAGAGTTGTTTGATTATAATGATAAATTGGCTACAACCATGTCAAGAATCGTGTCTTTAGATCAAAATATAACTTGGGATGATGTAATAAAAGCGAGACAAACACTCATAATAAACAATATTAACAGAAAAATTATGAATGTTAAAAATGCAATTAAAGATATTCAGGATTCTGAAGATAAAGAAATGTTAGATGTTTTGATAGCCGAATTTTATAAATTAAAATCTGATCTTTTAAAAGCAAAAAATGGAGGTACTCTAATATAATGAGTCAAGAAAATACAAGTAATGTTACTATTGAAGTAGTAGGTAAAAATTCAAAAAAGAAGACATCTAAAAAAGACGCAGTTAGAAAAGAGGTTAAGAAGTTAAAAACCATTGACGATATAAAAGAATGGGCAAAAAAAGAAAGTGTAGTAAATCAAAGTGAAATGAATCAACATTTTACTGATTTAAATCTAAATAATGATGAAATAGATCAAATTCTAGAATTTTTCTTTAAAGAAGGAATTGTTCTTCAAGATGATGATATCGATAAAGATGTTGATGAACTTTTGGATGATGATTTAAAAGATGATGATATAGATATAAAAAAGGCAGATTTAAAAGGTTATGAACCTTCTGTACATATAAATGACCCTGTTAGAATGTATCTAAAAGAAATCGGTAAAGTTGACTTATTACATGCTGAAGAAGAAATGGAACTTGCAAAAAGAATAGAAAATGGCGATGTTGAAGCAAGAAAAAAATTATGTGAAGCCAACTTAAGACTTGTTGTAAGTATTGCAAAAAGATATGTTAACAGAGGTATGTCTTTCCTTGATTTAATTCAAGAAGGTAATTTAGGGCTTTTAAAAGCTGTTGAAAAATTTGATTATACAAAAGGATTTAAATTCTCTACATATGCTACATGGTGGATTAGACAAGCAATAACAAGAGCCATTGCAGACCAAGCTAGAACAATCAGAATACCTGTTCATATGGTTGAAACTATAAATAAATTAAAAAGAGTTCAAAGAATGCTAATTCAAGATTTGGGAAGAGATCCAAATGCTGCAGAAATAGCTAAAGAAATGGGACTACCGGAAGAAAAAGTCAGAGATATTATGAAGATATCACAAGATCCGGTATCTTTAGAAACACCTATAGGTGAAGAAGAAGATTCTCATTTAGGTGATTTTATTCCTGATGATGATGCAGTTGCTCCTGAAGAAGCTGCAAGTTATATGCTTCTTAGATCTCAACTTTTTGAAGTATTAAAAACTTTAACAGATAGAGAAGCAAAAGTTCTTATTTTAAGATTTGGTTTAGAAGATGGAAGACCAAGAACTCTTGAAGAAGTAGGGGATATATTCTGCGTAACAAGAGAAAGAATAAGACAAATTGAAGCAAAAGCTCTTAGAAAATTAAGACACCCAACCAGAAGTAAAAAATTAAGAGATTTCTTATAGAAAAAAGCCATTTTAAATGGCTTTTTTTATTTTGATTTACTACATTTGATTTAATAATTAAAAAATATTATATGTATAGTGGTATAATGATATAAATTGGAGGTGTACAGTATGTTGTTTGATAGTTATTTGCTAAAAGGTAACCTAATAAAAAATAGAGTTGTTATGCCACCTATGGTTACTTTTTCTTTGGTTAGGGAAGATGGTTTTATAGATGAAAAACATATAAGTTATTATGAAAAAAGAGCAAAGAAAGAAGTAGGCACAATCATTGTTGAAGCAAGCTGCGTTGATGGGAGTCAAAAAGCTTGGAATCAAATAGGTGTTTGGGATGATAAGTTTATAGATGATCTTTCTAAACTTGCAGCAGCCTTAAATTCTAATGGAGCTTTCAGTGTTATACAGCTTCATAATGCAGGACTAAAAGCAAAGTTAAGTGAATGTCCTTATGGTCCCAGTGTAATTGATGGTTTTGGAAGAGAAATGACAAAAGAAGATATTGAAAAATCAATTGATGATTTTAAAAATGCTGCTTTAAGAGCAAAAAAAGCAGGTTTTAAAGCTGTTGAAATTCATGGAGCTCACGGATATTTACTTTGTGAATTTACTTTAAAAAAATATAATAAACGAAATGATGAATATGGGTTTGATAATATAGAAGATAGATATAGATTTCCTTTAGAAGTTGTAAGAGCCGTAAGAGAAGCTGTAGGAGAGGATTATCCTATTTATTACAGACTTGGAGTTAATATGGATGATATAGAAGATGTAAAAAAAGGTGCTAAAATGCTTGAGATGGCAGGGGTAGACGTTCTTGATATTTCTTCTGCTTTTGATGCTTCAACATCTTTAGAGGATAAAGAACATGAATTTAATGAGGTTGTTACAAGTGCAAAGATAATAAAAGAAAATGTAAATATACCTGTAATAGCTGTTAATAGAATATCAACACCTGACAGGGCAGAAAAACTTTTAAAAGAAGGATATTGTGATTTTACTGCAATAGGAAGAGAATTGTTATCTGATTATAGGTGGGCATATAAAGCAAAAAATAACATTCCTATAAATTACTGCTATCACTGTAAACCTAAATGTAAACTTAATGGTGGAGATAATAAATGTCCCAATTTAATAAAAAACAATGAAACACTATATTAAAAAAAGACGCTTATGCGTCTTTTTTATTCGTCTTCTTCTTCGATATCAACGTTGATTTCATGAATGATATCTTCTTTTTCTTCTTCTGAAATATCAGCATCTTCACCTAATTTGATTGCAATGATTTGATCAAATAATGCATTGATTTCTTCACATAATTCGTCTGCAACATGGTCATACGTTCCTTCTTCTTCATATGCTGCATAAATTAATTTACCAATTTCTCTGTATTTTCTTGAAATTTGATAATCAAGTTTTTCTGCTTTAATTGTTTTTTTAGCAGATTCTGCAAAGTTTTTTGATGCTTCTATTACTTCAGATGAAATTTGTTTTGTTTTTTCTGTTGCTTCTCCGATAAATTCACTGGCTTTGTTAATTAATTCGTCTTTGTTCATTTTGTAACCTCCTGTATTTTCATCATTATAACATATTTTATAAATAAAAAATATTTTTATTTTTAGTATTTGTATAAATTTTCAAATTAAAAGCAATAATATCAATTGCATAAACAAATTTGGAGATAGATAATGAGACATTCGTATATTAATTTTTTTAATA
This sequence comes from Anaerofustis butyriciformans, assembly GCF_036289385.1. Classification (NCBI taxonomy): domain Bacteria; kingdom Bacillati; phylum Bacillota; class Clostridia; order Eubacteriales; family Eubacteriaceae; genus Anaerofustis; species Anaerofustis butyriciformans. Next base: position 683,052 of record NZ_JAYFFH010000001.1, on the reverse strand, counting down.
ATAAAGCAGAAGAATCTGGCGTAATAAAATCTGATATAGATTTTTCATCGGTTGCCGGACTTGATGAGATTAAAGAAGAATTATTAGAAATAAGCGACTTTTTGGATAAACCTCAAAAATATAAAAGCTTTGGTGCGAAAATTCCAAGTGGAGTTTTACTGTATGGGCCTCCCGGAACAGGAAAAACCTTAATAGCAAAGGCCTTAGCCGGGCAGTGTAAGGCAACATTTATTTATGCTTCAGGAAGTGAATTTATAGAAAAATTTGTAGGAATCGGTGCAAGTAGAATAAGGGATTTGTTTGAAAAAGCAAGAAAAAAAGCTCCCGCAATTATTTTTATAGATGAGCTTGATGCAATAGGAGTTAGTAGGAACACTGATAATAATTCTGAAAGAGATCAAACTTTAAATCAGTTTTTAATTGAATTAGACGGATTTAGTGATAACAGCGGTGTTGTGGTTATGGGAGCAACAAACAGAATAGATATGCTTGATAAGGCTTTGCTTAGACCGGGAAGGTTTGACAGACATATTTTTGTAGGAAATCCTTCTGCTATTACAAGAAGAGAAATTTTAAAATACCATATTAAAAATAAACCTATTGCAAAGAATTTTAAAATCGACAGTGTTGTTGAAAAGACAAACGGTTTAAGTGGTGCTCATCTTGCTAATATCGTTAACGAATCTGCACTTCTAGCAATTAGAAAAGGAAAGAAGACCATAAATAATGAAGATTTTGATAAGGCAATAATAAAAACAACTGCAGGACTAAAAAATAAAAGTATGGTTTTAAGTAATAAAGAAAAAAGGATAGTTGCTTTTCATGAGGCAGGGCATACGCTTATAAGTTTCTTGTTAAATGGAATTTTACCGGATAAAGTAACAATTGTTCCTTATGGAGTTTCTCTTGGATTTGTTTTATCTTCTTTCGGAGAGGATAAAATGATATTGACAAAAAATGAGTTGGAAGATAAAATATGTATTTTACTTGCAGGAAGAGCAAGTGAAGAAATAATATTTGGTGAAATAAGTACAGGAGCGCAAAATGATATTTTAAAGGCAAATGAACTTGCTTATTCTATGGTATGTGATTATGGAATGAGTAAATACAAAAATAAGATTTTTCCAGGGGACAAAAATAACTTTTTAAAAGAAGATATAGAACACGAAATAAGTAATATATTAGATAATGCATATGAGAAGGCTATAGGTTTATTAAACGAAAATAGTAATGTTTTAAATTTAATAGCTAAAACTTTATATAAAAAAGAGGATTTGAATGCTTCAGATCTTGAAAAAATCTTTCATATGGCTCTTATATAAAAAAAAGACTGTATTAACAGTCTTTTTATAATACTTTCTTTAAGAATTTTTTTGTTCTGTCATGTTGAGGATTATTAATAATTTCCTTTGCACTTCCTTGTTCAACAATTACACCGTCAGCCATAAACACTACTCTATCAGCAACTTCTCTTGCAAATCCCATTTCATGAGTTACAACAATCATTGTAATATTATGTTTTTTTGCAAGATTTTTCATTACTTCTAATACTTCTCCAACAAGTTCAGGGTCTAATGCTGATGTTGCTTCGTCAAAAAGCATAATTTCCGGTTCCATTGCAAGAGCTCTGGCTATGGCAACCCTTTGTTGTTGTCCTCCTGATAATCTGCTTGGATATTCATCTGCTTTATCTTTAAGACCTACCATATCAAGTAATTCAAGAGCTTTATCTTTAATAGCATCTTTATCTACTTTTTTTACTACCATTGGTGCTAATGTTACATTTTCAAGGGCAGTTTTATGAGGGAAAAGATTAAATCTTTGAAAAACCATACCAACTTTTGTACGTAGTTTTACAAGTTTGTCTTTGTCTGTTTTTATTAAACTTTTATTATCTTTTCTATCAAATATTAGTTCATCATCTATATATATTTTTCCTGAAGTCATTTTTTCAAGGTGGTTTAAACATCTTAAAAATGTACTCTTACCTGAACCGGAAGGTCCTATTATACATACTACTTCACCTTTTTCAACTTCAAGGTTAATATCTTTTAATACACTTAATGTTCCAAAATCTTTTTTTAAATTTTCTACTTTTAAAGTACTCATTATAACCTCCTATAGGTATTTGCTTGATTTCTTTTCAAGATGTCTAAAGAATAAGATACATACTGATGTTAATACCAAATATATACCGCCGGCTACAAAGTAATAACTCCAATCACCACTTGCGGCAAATTGTTTTGATACCCTCATTAAATCAGCCATACCTATTGTAGATACAAGGGAAGTATCTTTTAAAATCATGATAAATTCATTTGCAAAAGGTGGGATAACTCTTGCGTATGTTTGTGGAATAATTACTTTAAACATAGCTTGTGAATATGTCATTCCAAGAGCTTTTGCTGCTTCAAGTTGACCTTTATCAATTGATTGGATACCTGCTCTGAAAATTTCTGCGGTATAAGCTGCTGTATTTAATGTAAGTGATATTATAGCAGCAGTAAAAGGTTCGAAATTTAAAGGTTCTCCAGTTACTTCTTTAAACATTAATGGAATTGCAAAATATACAACCATAATTTGAAGTAGCAAAGGGGTTCCTCTGAATACCCATGTATATAACCATGCTATACCTTTTAAAATTTTATTTTTTCCTATGCTCATAAAAGCTAAGATTAAAGCAAGTATCATTCCAAGAATTATACTTATTATTGTAAGCTCTATTGTTGATATTGTACCTTCAACCAGCTTTTCGATTTGTATACTAGTCATATTAAATCTCCTAAATTTTTATTTATAAAATGAAGAAAACCTATATACAATATAGGTTTTCTTTTTATGCTGACATATTATTCGTCGTAACCTTTTATTGTTGTATCTATATTACTTGTTAAATCTTTACCGAATATATCTTTTGATATATTTGCTAACGTTCCGTCATTTTTAAATTCTTCGATAATTTTATTTACTTCATCTATTAAAGGTTGATTTGATTTTTTTGCTGCAACAGCAATTGGTTCGTTTGTCAATTTATCACATGTTTTTATAAATTTATCAGGGTTATTATGCACATAATATTCTCCAACAACCAAGTCTGTAACAACACAATCAACACTTCCGCCTTCAAGAGCAACAAATGCTTCTGTCATTCCGTCAAATTGACGTAAATCAAATTCACTACCTTGAGATAAATAGTATTGGCAAGTATCATCTGAAGTTGTGCTTACTTGTACTGCAACTTTTTTGCCGTTTAATTCATCAATTGATTTGATTTGTGTACCATTTTTTGAAGAGATGATAACTTGTTGATTTGCAAGGTATGCATCTGAAAGAGCAAGCTGTTCTTGTCTGTCCTTGTTAATTCCAACAGAAGAAATTACAAGGTCATATTTGTCTGAATCAAGTCCTGCAAATATTCCATCCCAAGCTACATTTACAAACTCAACTTTTCTTCCCATTTTTTCAGCGATTGCTTTTGCAAATTCAATATCAAATCCTACTGTTTTACCATTATCATCAACATATTCCATTGGAGGGTAAGTATTGTCTATTCCAACAACCAAAGTACCTTCTTTTACAAATTGTGGAGTTGTTGAAACTTCTTCACTTGAACCACATCCTGTAAGTAAACAAATAGTTAATATTGATGTAATGATCAAAGCAGTAATTTTTTTTGCTTTTTTCATTTTTTTCCTCCGTTCCAAATAACAAAAATACTTTATAAATATACTATATATAATTAAAAAATGCAATAGGTTTAATTAATTTTTATAAATAAATATGCATATTTATACTTTTTTATGGTTATAAAAAAGTATAAAAAAATAAAAAAGCCCGTATCAGGCTTTTTTATTTTTATAAAATTAAATTATTTATTATTCATCATAATTTTTTAAGTTTGAGTCAATGTTTTTAGTTAAGTCTTCACCAAATAACTCTTTTGAAATTTCAGCAGTTTTTCCGCTTTCAATTAAAGATTTTAAAGATGTATTTACTGCATTAATAACAGCTGTATTACCTTTTTTAGCAGCAATTGCGATAGGTTCGTTTGTTAAGTTATCGCAAGATTTTACATAATCATTAGGATTGTTATTTACATAATAGTCCCCAACAACTAAGTCTGTAACTACACAATCAACGCTTCCGCTTTTTAGTGCAAGGAATGCTGCTGTCATATCGTCAAATTGTTGTAATTCAAATTCCATGCCTTTATCGTTTTGATAATATTGACAAGCTTCGTCTGCAGTTGTTCCAACTTGAACGGCAACTTTTTTACCTGTTAATTGATCTACAGATGTAATTTGATTTCCGTCTTTTGCTGAAATTATTACTTGTTGATTTGCTAAATATGTATCAGAAAGTTCTAATGTTTGTTGTCTTTCTTCTGTAACACTTATTGCAGAAATTACAATATCATATTTATCTGCATCAAGACCAGCAAAAATTGCATCAAATCCAACTTGAACAAATTCAACTTCTAATCCCATATCAGCTGCGATTGCTTTTGCAAGTTCAATATCAAATCCTGCAAGTTCTCCAGTTTCTTCATCAATATATTCCATTGGTGGATATGTAGCTTCAAGTCCAACTGTTAAAGTTCCATCTTTAACAAGTTTCATTTCTCCGTTATCTGCTGTTTCTTTACTTCCACATCCTGTAAACATTGCAAGACTCATTATTGCAACTGTTGATAATGCAATTATTTTTTTCAATTTCATAATAAAAATAATCCTCCTCTATACCTATAACTTTATTAAAGTTTACTATGATTTTACAAAAAAATCAATACATTTTTTTATTTTTATGCATTTTTATTTATATTTATGCTTTTTTGTTTGTTTTGTTTAAAGAGGAGCTTTTTTTATTTTCGCTTGTTTTCTTGGATATATTTTGTTAGTTAATTCCATTTTCTTTATTTCTATAATATCTCTGTTTGAAAGAGAATAAGGGAGTCTTTCTTTATGATTTTTTATAATTTTGCAAGAAAGAACATTTAATGCATTTTTACTTTGCTCTATTTCTTCTTCTCCTTTGCTTCCTTTTAATGCTATAAAACTTCCTTCTTTTTTTATAAAAGGAATTGTATATTCTAAAAGAACATTTAATGAAGCGACCGCTCTTGCAGTTACATAATCAAATTGTTCTCTATATTCATCATCATGTGAAAGTTCTTCTGCCCTTTGATGTATTGCTTCTATATTATTAAGGTTTAATTCTTTTATTGTATTGTCTAGGTAGTTTACTCTTTTATTTAAACTGTCAAGAAGAAGAATATCTAAATCTCCTCTAAGTATTTTTATTACAATTCCAGGCATACCGGCTCCAGAACCTATATCTATAAGTTTTCCTTCATTTTTAATATATTTTATGGAAAGGGCACTGTCGATAATGTGTTTCTCAATAAATTCTTTTTCATCGGTTATTGCCGTAAGATTAAATTTTTTATTTTCTCTTAAAACTATATCCATAAATAAAAGTAGTTTTTCTGTTTGTTCTTCAGTTATTTGGATATTGCATTTATTAAGTCCCTCAGTTAAATATTCTTTTAAATTCATTATATTCTCCTTATTGTTTGTAAAAAATAGTATAGCAGAATTACTTAATAAGAAAAAGAGGTAATATATTTATTTTTTTTACCTTTTATGTTATTCTTTATAATAGAATTTTTTTGATTGTGAGGAAAAAATGAAGAAAAAATTAGTTATTATAGATGCATATTCGATTATTTATAAATGTTTCTACGGAGTAAGACCAATGCACTCTCCAAAAGGTGTTTCGACGAATGCTATTTTTGGGTTTTTAAATATAATTTTAAAGCTTATAGAACAGGAAAAACCTAATTATTTATATGCTGCTTTTGATAAAGGCCATAAAAATTTTAGACACGAAAAATACAGTGAATACAAAGCAGGAAGACAAAGTATGCCTGAAGAATTAAGAGAACAACTTCCTTATATTGATGAACTTTTAGATGCTGCGAATATTATTTCTTTAAAAGTAGATAATTATGAAGCAGACGATATTATAGGAAGTGTAAGTGAGATAGCAGATTCAAAGGGAATAGACACTGTTGTTATAACAGGAGATAGAGACTCATTCCAACTTGTATCTGAACATACAAAGATTCTTTATTCAAAAAGAGGAATAAGTGATATTGAAGTAATAGACGAAGCTTATATTATGGATAAATATTCTCTTACACCAAAACAAATGATAGATTTAAAAGCTTTAATGGGTGATAAATCTGATAATATTCCAGGTGTTAAAGGGGTAGGAGAAAAGACGGCTTTAGGTTTACTTGAAAAATATAAGACACTTGAAGGTGTGTATGAAAATATAGATGAAGTAAAAGGAAAATTAAAAGAAAAGTTAATAAATGATAAAGACAATGCATTTTTGAGTAAGGAACTTGGAAGTATTGTCGTAGATATGGATGTTGATATAAATCTTGAAGAAGAATGCAATTTTAACTTTAATAATGAAAAGTTTATTTCAATACTATCAAGTCTTGATTTAAAATCAATAATGAAGAAACTTGGTGTTGAAAATAATTTAGACAAAGAAGAAAAAAATGATGATTTTTCTAATTTAAAAGAAGAATATTTAAACATAGGTAATGACATAAAACCCGATGAACTTTGCAAGGTATTAGAGAAAAAAGACTATATTAGCATTTATTTTGTTTTAAATGATGAAAACAATAAATTAAAAGAAGCTATGATATTTGACGGGGAGAAGTTCTATCTTTTTGATTTAACTGTTTTACCTGTTTCGGATATGGCAGCAATAATGAATAAAAATAATAATATAATTACTCATGACTTTAAAAATGTATATAAATGTTTTAAACGTGAAGGATATGATGTTGAATGTTCATTTGATACTTATATTGGAGGATATGTTTTAAATCCAAGTGATGAAAGATACTCCCTTGAAGTAATGGGTAAAAAATATCTTGATGTAGATTTAAAAGAAGATAAAGGTGAAGCTGTTCAACAAAGTTTTCTTGATATTGAGGATAAAGAAAAGTATCTAACATATATTAAAAAGGCAAAATCTATATATTCATTATATAAACTTCTAAATGAAAAAATAAAAGAAGAGGGAATGGAAGAATTATATAATAATATTGAACATAAACTTATGTATGTTCTTGCCGATATGGAAATAGAAGGCTTTAAGGTTGATGTGAATATGCTGGAAGTTTTAGGCGAAGACTTTGATAAACGAGTTGAAAATTTAACGAAACAAATAAGAGAACTTGCAGGAGAAGATGAAAGCTTTAATGTTAATTCTACAAAACAACTAGGACATGTTCTTTTTGAAAAACTTAATCTTCCTGTAATAAAGAAAACAAAAACAGGATATTCAACAAATATAGAAGTACTTGAAAAATTAAAAGATCATCATCCTATAATTCCTCTTATAATCGAATTAAGACAGGTAAGTAAACTTAATTCAACATATGTAAAAGGATTTGTTACTTTAATTGATAGGAAAGAAGATAAAATTCATTCTACTTTTAATCAAACAATTACTACAACAGGAAGAATATCTTCTTCAAATCCAAATTTACAAAATATTCCTGTTAGAACGAATGAAGGAAGAATAATAAGAAAAGTATTTATACCTAGTAAAGAAGGTAATGTTTTAGTTGATGCGGATTATTCTCAAATAGAGCTTAGAGTTTTGGCACATATTTCTTCAGATGAAAAGTTAATTAATGCATTTAAAAATAATGAAGATATACATGCAAGAACTGCAAGTGAAGTATTTGGTGTTAATATAGAAGATGTTACAAACGAAATGCGTAGTAGAGCAAAAGCGGTTAATTTTGGTATTGTATATGGAATAAGTGACTTTGGTTTATCAAAAGATTTGAACATTTCAAGAAAAAATGCGAAAGAATACATTGATACGTATCTTGCTAAATATCCAAATGTAAGCAAATATATGAAGGATATTGTTGAATTCGCAAAAGAAAATGGATATGTAACTACAATGTTTAACAGACGTAGATATATTAATGAAATTCATTCAAAGAATTTTAATGTAAGATCTTTTGGAGAGAGAACAGCTCTTAATACTCCTATTCAAGGAAGTGCAGCTGATATAATAAAACTTGCAATGATAAATGTTGAAAGTGAGCTTAAGAAAAGAAATCTTAAATCAAAACTTATTTTACAGGTACACGATGAACTAATAATAGATGCACCTGAAAATGAAGTTATGGAAGTAAAAGAAATTTTAAAAGATAAAATGGAAAATGCAGTTAAGATGGATTGTCCATTAAAAGCTGATATAAATGTAGGCAAAAATTGGTTTGAGGCGAAATAATGAAAGTAATAGGGTTAACAGGTTCAATCGGAACTGGTAAAAGTTCCGTTTCAAAAATATTAAATGAAGATTATAATATACCGATTATTGATGCTGATAAAATAAGTAAAGAAGCTGTTCAAAAAGGAAGCAGAGGATTAAATAAAATAAAAGATGTTTTTGGCAGCGATTATATTTTAGATAATGGTGAACTTAATCGTCCTAAAATGGCAAGTCTTGTTTTTAATGATGAAAAAGCAAGGCTTGCTTTAAATAATATTATCCATCCGGAAGTAACAGATAAATATAATTATCTTGTGAACAAATATAAACAAAGAGATGAAAAATATGTAATATATGATTGTCCGCTTTTAATAGAAGAAAAACTTAACAATATGGTTGATGTTGTAATGCTTGTATATACTTCATTGGATATTCAAATTAAGAGAATAATGTTAAGGGATAATGTGAAAAAAGAGCAAGCCTTAATGCGTATAAAAGCTCAAATGTCCACAGAAGATAAAATGAGGTATGCGGATATAATAATAGACAACAGTTCTGATTTTAATAATTTGAAAAAAAATATAAATAAAATATACAATAGTGAATTTTCTAAAAATAATACTTGCATAAATATACATTAATATGTATAATATATCATATTATGGAGGTATTGGAATGATTGATGTAGGTATTTTGGGTGCTACGGGGTATACCGGAGCAATTTTAGTAAGTATATTAAAAAAACATAAAGAAGTTAGAAATATAAAACTAGGTTCTCACAGTTATGTGGGTAAAGAGTTTAGCGATGTTTATGAAGCATTTAGAAATATAGAAGATGGTCCATGTTTGGAAAGCGATATGAATGAATTTGCAAATGATTGCGATGTTGTATTTATGGCTCTTCCTCATGGTGTTGCATCAAAGGTTGTTACAAAAGAGGTTTTAGAAAAGACAAAGATAATAGACCTTGGTGCTGATTTTAGATTAAAAGATAAGGCTACATATGAAAAATGGTATAAGACAGAACATTTTGCAGAAGATTTACTTAAAGAAAGTGTATACGGACTTTGTGAAATTGAAAGAGAAAATATAAAAAACACAAGACTTTTAGCAAATCCGGGATGTTATACAACTTGTTCTATTTTATCACTATATCCATTGGTAAAGGAAAATATTATTGATGTGAATTCAATAATAATAGATGCCAAATCGGGCGTAAGTGGTTCAGGAAGAAAAGCAAATGTTGGTTCATTATTCTGTGAATGTAATGAATCCATAAAAGCATATGGAGTAGGTACACACAGACATACTCCTGAAATTGAACAACAACTTTCAAAATATGGACATGATATTAAACTTTCTTTTACTCCTCATTTGGTTCCAATGAATAAAGGAATTCTTACAACTATTTATGCAAATGTGGATGAAAGCATAACGAAGGAAAAAATAAAAGAAGTTTATGAAGAGTATTATAATGATGAATATTTTATAAGACTTAGAGAGTCTGGTAATTTGCCTTCAACAAACTATGTAAAAGGCACTAATATTTTTGATACATCTTTTGTTCTTGATAAAAGGGTAAACAGAATTATCGTTTCAAGTGCAATAGATAATTTAATGAAAGGGGCTTCATCTCAAGCAGTTCAAAATATGAATATAATGTTTGGGTTTAGCGAAAAGGAAGGTATTGATTTTCTTCCTTTATATATATAAAAATATTTTAATTTAAAAGATTTATATATTTTAGTTATTAAGGAGTTTTGATAGATGAAAATAGTAAAAGGTTGTGTTGTTGCACCAAAAGGTTTTTATGCATCAGGAAAGTCAACAGGGCTTAAAAGAAAAAGAAAGGATATGTCGCTTATTTATTCTGAAAAACCTTGTAATGTTGCGGCAGTATTTACAACAAATAAAGTGAAAGCAAGCAGTGTATTACATAATATGGCTTTATATGAAAAAGGATTAAAAGCAAGAGCTATTATAGTAAATAGTGGTAATGCAAATGCCTGTACAGGAGAACAAGGATTAAAAAATACAGATGAAATGGCAGCAGAAACAGCAAGATGTCTTGCTTTAAAGCCTGAAGATGTTTATGTTAATTCAACAGGTGTTATAGGGGTACAACTTCCTATGGATAAAATAATAAACGGAATAAGAGAAGTTTCTCTTGCACTTGATGATGATATTGTTTCTGGAGTAAATTGCGCAGAAGGTATTCTTACAACGGATACTTTTATAAAAGATAAATCAGTTGAGATAATAATAGATGATAAAAAAGTAAGAATAGGCGGTATTGCAAAAGGTTCAGGAATGATACATCCTAATATGGCTACAATGCTTTCATTTATTACAACTGATGTAAATATCGACGATAAAACTTTTAAAGATCTATTAAAAGAAATTGCAGACGATACTTATAATATGATTTCTGTTGATGGAGATACATCTACAAATGACAGCGTAATTGCTTTTGCAAACGGTATGGCAGGTAATGAAGTTCTTACTAAAGAACATAAAGATTATCATGTGTTTAAAGATGCTTTAATGTTTGTTTGCAAACACCTTGCCACTCAAATTGTAAAAGATGGTGAAGGAGCTACAAAATTCTTAGCTGTAAATGTATTAAATGCAAAGACAAAAGACGATGCTAAGAAAATTGCAAAGAGCATTATAGGTTCTTCTTTAGTTAAGACAGCATTCTTTGGAGAAGATGCAAACTGGGGAAGAGTTTTATGTGCAGCAGGATATTCAGGAGTTGATTTTGATCCTAATATAGTTACTCTTTCTTTTAAAAGCGTAAAAGGAGAAATAGAGTTATATAAAGACGGTATAGCTCTTGAATTTGATGAAGATAAAGCTCTTGAAATTTTACAACAAGTTGAAATAGAAATTGACATAAACATGAACTGCGGAAAAGAAAACGCAACAGCATGGGGATGTGATTTAAGTTATGAATATGTAAAAATTAACGGAGAGTACAGAAGTTAATGGATGATAAATATTTTAAACAAGCCAGTGTATTAATAGAAGCTCTTCCTTATATAAAAGAATTTAGTGGACAAATAGTAGTTATTAAATATGGCGGAGCTGCTTTAGTAGATAAGAAAATGGAGCAAAGTGTAATAAATGATATTGCTCTAATGAAATTAGTTGGTATTTTACCTGTAATTGTTCATGGTGGCGGTAAAGACATAAATAAAATGCTTGACAGAGTAGGAAAAGAACATAAATTTGTAAATGGACTTAGATTTACAGACAGCGATACAATGAATATCGTTCAAATGGTTCTTGCAGGTGGAGTAAATAAAGATTTAGTTTCTCTATTTACAAAACAGGGAATGAATGCAATTGGTATTACAGGACAAGATGGTAAACTTTTAGAAGTTGAAAAACATACTCCTGGTGGAGATGATATAGGTTTTGTTGGAAAAATTAAAGGTGTAAATCCAATGCTTATTGCAAAACTTTTAGATGATGATTTTATCCCTATTATTGCACCTATTGGTGTTGACGAAACAGGACAAAGTTATAATATTAATGCTGATTATGTTGCTTGCCATGTTGCAAGCGCTCTTCATGCAAAAAAACTTCTTTTCATGTCTGATATTGAAGGGGTTATGGACAAAGAAAAAAATCTAATTAAACAAATTAATATAGATGAAATTCAAGGTTTAATTGATGATGGTACAATTAATGGGGGAATGATTCCAAAGATTAGAGGCGCAAAAGAAAGTGTTGAAAACGGAGTAAGTGGTGTTCATATCATTGACGGAAGAGTTGAACATAGTTTATTAATAGAATTATTTACAAACTGTGGAATAGGAACTATGATAAAGGAGTAGGCAGCAATGGAAGATATAGTTAAAACAGGTGAAAAAGTATTAATGCATACATACTCAAGATTTCCTTTAGTTTTTGAAAAAGGAGAAGGTGTGTATCTTTATGATGAAAACGGAAAAAAATATTTAGATTTTGTAGCAGGTATTGCTGTAAATGATTTGGGATACAATGATGAAGGTTTAAATAAAGCATTAGAAGAACAAATGCATAAGTTATATCATGTATCAAATTTATATTATACTAAAGCGAATGTAGAGGCTGCAAAAACTTTGGTTGATAATAGTGCATTAGACAGAGTTTTCTTTTGTAATTCAGGAGCTGAAGCAACTGAAGCAGCTTTAAAATTATCAAGATTATATGCATATAAATTTAGAAATAAAGAAACAAAAATTATTGCTATGAATAATTCTTTTCATGGAAGAACTTTCGGTTCTATAACAGCTACAGGACAACTTAAATATCAAAAAGGTCTTGGTCCTATTTTACCTGATGTTGTTCATGTTCCTTTTATGGATTTCGAAGCAATTGAAAAAGAGGCAAGAAGTGGCGCTTGTGGAATTATAATAGAACCTGTTCAAGGAGAAGGCGGTATAAGACCTGCAAGTAAAGAATTTTTGCAAAAGGTAAGAGCTTTATGTGACGAACTTGATATATTATTAATATTTGATGAAGTTCAATGTGGTATAGGAAGAAGCGGATATTTATTTGCATATGAATATTTTGATGTTGTGCCGGATGTTGTATGTATGGCAAAAGGTTTAGGAGGAGGTTTCCCAATAGGTGCAATTCTTGTTAAAGAAGAAAAGGCAAAAGGTTTTGAACCAGGAAACCATGCTTCAACTTTTGGAGGAAATGCACTTGCTTCTACTGCAAGTAAATATGTTTTAAATAAGATAATAAATGAAAATATTTTAGATAACGTAAAAGAACAAGGAAGTTATTTAAAATCTAAACTAGAACAGTTAAAAGAAAAATATGATTTTATTAATGATGTAAGAGGTATTGGTTTAATGCTTGGAATGGAATTTGAATTCCCTGTTTCTGACATTATTAATAAGGCTATTGATAAAGGACTTTTACTTTTAAATTCGGGACAAAACATTATAAGATTTGTGCCTCCATTGATTATTTCAAAGGATGAAATAGACGAAGGTATTACAATCTTAGACAGTATTTTACAAGAAATATAACATATTTTGTAAAATATTTCGTATTAGTATAAAAAAAAGAAAAAATTATGTATTTTTCTAATTTTTTCTTTTTTTTAATGTAAAGTTTGTGGTATTATATATTTATATATTGATATTTTATATTTTATATTTTATAAAAGAATGGGTGATACATATGGAAGAAAAGAGTACAGCAAAAAACAGAGTGGTCGTTAATATTTTAGGGTCAAATTATACAATCATTACAGATAATGACGAAGAACAATTAAAAAAAGTTGCCGGTTTTGTTGACGAATTAATCAGACAAGTTAAGAAAAATAATCCTTATATGAATCCTTATACCGCTGCAGTCTTGTCTTCTTTAAATTTATGTGAAGAACTTTTCGAACTTAAAGATGAAGTTGAAGATCTTAGAAAAGATAAAGAGGAATATGAAATTCTGACTGATTATAAAGAAAAATTAATGTCTGCACTGGAAGAAGCAGAAGCTAATGAAGCAAAAAGACTTTCTATGCAATATAAATATGAAAAAATGGAAATAGAAAACGAAGAGTTAAAAGATCTGCTTGAAGAGTACAAGGAAAAATTTACTTCAATGAGAAGTGAGATAGAACTTAACAGAAGATCTATAAGTGAACTTCAAAATAAACTTTTAGAAAATCAAATAGAGCTTGTTAAAGCAAGAAAGAATATTTTGGATTACTCAAGCTAGAATATAAAAAATAAAAAGATGCAGTTTTGCATCTTTTTTATTTGCTCATTATAACTGTAACTTTACTGGCTCTTTGGTATTTGTTTTCTCTTCCGTCTTTTATATCTTCCTCAGATACAAATACATCAACAAGGGTATAACCTTCTTCAGCTTTTTCATTAAGATAATTTTGCAATTTACTCATGAATAAATCTCGCTCAACAATATACTTCAACTCTTTTCCCTCCTGTAATTCCAGCTTGTTTTATTATAGAATACTATAACATAATTACATAGATAAGTAAATAAACATAATTATTATTTTTAACAAACTTCATTACAAAATCGTTACAAAAAAAGAAGAGTTTTATCTCTTCTTTTTCTATATTGATTCATTATTTATTTTATTTTCTTCTGCAAATGTTAACGCATAAGAACCATAAGGTGCATATATTTTTATGTTTTTACTTCCATCAAATGCCGTAGAATCTATTGTTGTAAGACTATATGTTGCTTCTATTTTGGTAAGTTTTGGGCAGTTGCTGAAAGCTTTTTGATTAATGTTTGTTACTCCTTCATTTAAAGTTACTTCTTGTAAATTAGTGCAATCAGCAAATACATAATCTCTTAAATAGTTTACGTAAATTGGAAGACTTACTTTTGTTAAACTTGAACATCCTCTGAATACTTCTTTGCCTATTGTATGAAGAGAATCAGGGAAAGAAATGTTATTTAGTTTTGTACAATTTTTAAATGCACCGCCTTCTAATTTTTGAAGTGTGTTAGGGAATTTAACCGTTGTAAGATTTTCGCATTCTCTAAAAGCGTTGCTGCCTATAGTTATAACCCCATCTTTAAATGTTACAGTTGTTAAACTTACACTTCCTAAAAATGTTTCTTCTTTTATTTCTTCTACATTTTCCGGTATTTCTATGTTTGTTAGGCTTCTAGTGTTGTAAAATGCATATTTACCTATTGATTTAAGTTTATTTGGAAGTGTGATGTTTTTTAAATACTTATTAGAATAAAATGCACTTTCTTTTATTGCTGTTGTTTTGTCATTTACAGTATAACTTTCATCTTCTTTACTTATAGGATAAGCTATTAAATTTTTCATATCATTTGAATATAATACACCATTTTCAGATATGAATTTTTTATTACCTTGTGTTACTGCGAAACTTTGTAAATTGACACAGTTAGTAAATGCATTTGAACCTATTTTTTTTACAGATGCCGGAATAGAAATTTCTTTCATTCCACAATTTAAAAATGCATTTTCTGCAATATTTTCAATTCCTTCTTCTAAAGTAATATCTTTTAAACTTATACAGTTTGCAAAGGCATATTCATTTATATTCTTGCATCCGTTTATTGTTACAGATTCCAATTTATTACAATTATAGAAAGCATAATCACCTATAGTTTCTACGCTGCTTGGAATTGTAAGATTGATTATTGAAGTATTTTTAAATGCATTATCTCTGATTTCTATAACAGGATAGTTATTAATTTTTTCAGGTATTGTAAGATTTTTTATTTCTTCTTCCTTTGTAGTATAAGAAATAATATAAGCTTTTGAATCTTTTATCATATAAGTAAAGCCATTTTGATTACCTTGAATTGTGTTAGCAAGATTTTGAGTTATTTCCGTTTCTGTTTCTATATCTGCATTTATATAATTAAATGTTGGTATTATAAAAAATGTTAATAATAGAATAAGTATTAATGTTTTTTTATTTCTCATAATTTAAACCTCTTTTCCATTGCTAATTATTCTATCATAAATACATTCATTTTTAAACTTTTAAAATTATATATTTGTGTTTTAAATTAAAAAACAATTAAAATTTTAAAGTTATATTGACAAATGCAAGTTATGATTGTATTATTGTATTAGTTAATTAATACAATAATACAAATTAAAAGAAAGGCAGGATTAATATGGGATGGGAATTTGAAAATGATAGACCAATATATTTACAAATAGCCTCATTTATTGAAAGAGATATATTAAAAGGAAAATATAAAGCAGGGGATAAGCTTCCTTCGGTTCGTGAATTTGCCTCTGTTGCTGATGTTAATCCAAATACAATGCAAAAGGCCTTTAGTGAACTTGAAAAAAATAATATAGTTTTTTCTTCAAGAACAAGCGGAAGATTTGTAACGGAAGACGAAGAGATTATTCAAAGGAGGAAAGTATTGCTGGCTAAAGAATATGTTGATGATTTTTTAATTAAGATGAAAGAAATTGGATTTGATGAAAAAGAAATAACTTTAATTATGGAAGAATCAATGAAGGGGGAAGAAAATGAATAACTTAATTGAAATAAAAAACTTGTTTAAAGAATTTGACGGAAAGTTTGCTCTTAATAATGTAAATTTAAACATTGAAAGTGGAAAAATCGTTGGATTGTTAGGACCTAACGGAAGCGGTAAAACAACTCTTATTAAACTTTTGAATAAACTTCTTGTTCCATCTGGCGGAGAACTTTATATTGACGGTTTAGCTCCGGGAATAGAAACAAAAAAAATAGTTTCATATTTACCTGATAAAAGTTATTTGAATGAGTGGATGGATGCAAAAGAACTTATCAATTTCTTTAGTGATTTTTATGAAGATTTTGATAGTAAAAAGGCATATCAAATGTTAGAAAGCTTAAATATTTCTCCAAATGATAAACTTAAGAATATGTCTAAAGGAACAAAAGAAAAAGTTCAGCTTATTTTAGTAATGAGCAGAAAGGCAAAATTATATCTTTTGGATGAACCTATAGGGGGTGTTGATCCTGCAAGCAGAGATTATATTCTTAAAACCATAATAAATAATTATTCTGACGATTCAACTGTGATTATATCTACTCATTTAATTTCTGATATTGAAAAAGTTTTGGATCAAGTGATATTTCTTAAAAACGGAAGTGTTGTATTAAACGGTGATGCTGATGAAATAAGAGAAGAAAAAGGCATGTCTATTGATAAATTATTTAGGGAGGAATTTAGATGTTAGGGAAATTGATTAAATATGAAATTAAAGCGACAAAAAGGATAATGATTCCTGCAATACTTGCTTTAATATGCGTATCTGTTTTTAATGGTGTTTTGGTTGGAATATCTTCAAATAATATATTGGAAGATAGTTTTGTATATAATGTTTTTTCGGCAATAGGCGGTTCAGTATATATGTTGGGAATTATGGCGATATTAATCTTGGCAGCAGTTTTAAGTATAATTAGATTTTATAAGGCAGATTTATCTAATGAAGGTTATCTTACTCATACTCTTCCAATCAATATTGGAAAAGAGATTTTAAGCAAAGTCATTGTTGGTACTTTATGGGTAATTTTAACGGGAGTAGCAATAATTATTTCGGTACTTTGTTTAGTCATGTTTTCAAGTATTTTTGATTTTGCAAGTTTGGATATAAATGATGTAATTAATATAAAACGAGCCTTTACGATTTACGGAGGTGATATAGCAAAAGTATTGTTAATAATGTTTTATTTATTGCTTATTATTATTTTAGGATGTTCAAATAAAATCTTGGCTGTTTATTCTGCTATGGCTGTTGGTTTCAGTTTTAATAAAAATAAAATTTTATTATCGTTTGTGTCTTACATTGCAATATCTGTATTAACTACAATTCTAACAATTATTTTAGGAGTAATATTTGTAAGTCCATTGTATAACTTTTTAAATAATACATTATCTCCAATAGCTATGGCTCATTTGGTATTTGTAGGATTAATTGCTTTCTTGTTAATTTTAAATATTATATATTTCTTTATTGTTAAATTTTTCTTTGAAAGAAAATTAAATTTAGAATAAAAATAAATATTTATTCAGATAGATTATATATTTTTAGAAGGGGGAATACCCCTTCTTTTTATATTTTATTAAATAATGTTTTATTAGTTTGTATAAAATTTTATGGATTTTTTATGTTTTGTTGTAACAACTCAATATTTTCATTAATTTTATGAAAAATTTTCTAAAAATTCTTGAAGTTATATATAAGTAATGATATTATTTAATTTAATAATATTTTAGGAGGAGTAAAATATGGCAATAGTAAAACCATTTAAGGGTGTTAGACCCAATGCAAAATATGCAAAAGAAGTATCCTGTCTACCTTATGACGTAATGAACAGAGATGAAGCAAGAGAAATGGGTAAAGATGAAAAATCCTTCTTGCATATTGTACGCTCCGATATTGATTTACCTGACAGTGTAGATATACACGATGAAAAAGTTTATGAAAAAGCAAAAGAAAATTATGATAAATTTTTGAATGAGGGTTATTTAATCAGGGAGGAAAAAGAAATTTATTACATCTACAGAGAAATAATGAACGGAAGAGTTCAAACGGGGATTTGTGGATGTTGTTCCACTTTCGAATATGAAAAGGGAATAATAAAGAAACATGAGTTTACAAGACCGGAAAAAGAAGTTGATAGAATAAATAACTTTTTGGCTTGTTCGGCTCATACTGAACCTGTTTTCTTCGCTCACAGACATAACGAAGATTTACATAATTTTATATCCGAATATACAAAAAACAATAAACCTGTATATGATTTTGTAGCAGAAGACGGAATAAGTCATATTTTATGGGTTGTTGATAAAGATGAAGATGTTGAAAAAGTAAGAGAATTTTATAATAAAATTGATTATTTATATATAGCCGATGGTCATCACAGAACAGCTTCTTCATATGAAGTAGGAAAAAGAAAAAGAGAAGAAGCAGGAGATAGTGTTGACAGAGAATACAACTATATCTTAGCTGTAATATTTGATAGTGATGAACTTGAAATAATGGATTATAACAGAGTTGTAAAAAACTTAGCTGGTTATTCTAAAGAAGAGTTTTTAGATAAAGTAAGTGAAAAATTCGATATTGTATCAAATGATGAAAATATAATAAAACCAGAAAAGAAACATGATTTTTCAATGTATCTTGATAAGAAGTGGTATCTTCTAAGAGCTAAAGAAGGAACTTATGACAAAGAAAATCCTGTAAAAAGTTTAGATGCAGATATTTTACAAGAAAATCTTCTTGCACCTGTACTTAATATAGAAGATCCAAGAACAAGTGACAACATAGAATTTGTTGGTGGAATAAGAGGATTAAAAGAACTTGAACAAAGAGCAGATAGCTTTAACGGTGTTGCTTTTGCAGTGTATCCTGTAACAATGGATGATTTATTCTCTGTTGCAGATGCAAACATGGTCATGCCACCAAAATCAACTTGGTTTGAACCAAAACTTAGAAGCGGATTATTTATTCATGAAATTTAAACAAATATAATAATATAGTAATGATAAAGGAGATTTTATAAAATGGGAAGAGTATATAATTTTTCAGCAGGTCCTGCTGTTTTACCTGAAGAAGTATTAAAAGAAGCTGCGGCAGAAATGCTTGATTACAATGGAAGCGGAATGTCTGTAATGGAAATGAGCCATCGTTCAAAATGGTTTGATGACATTATTAAAACAGCTGAAAAAGATTTGAGAGAATTAATGAATATTCCGGATAATTATAAGGTTTTATTCTTACAAGGCGGTGCAAGCCAACAATTTGCAATGATTCCTATGAACCTTACAAAAAATGGTGTTGCTGATTACATAATAACAGGACAATGGGCAAAAAAAGCTTATAACGAAGCTAAAAAATATACAAATGCAAAAGCAGTTGCTTCAAGTGAAGATAAGACTTATTCTTATATTCCTGACTGCTCTGATTTAGATATTGATGAAGATGCAGATTATGTATATATTTGTGAAAATAATACAATTTACGGTACAAAATATCATACATTACCTAATACAAAAGGAAAAACATTGGTTGCTGACGTATCTTCTTGTTTCTTATCAGAACCTGTTGATGTTGAAAAATATGGTATCATTTATGGTGGGGTACAAAAAAATGTAGGTCCTGCAGGTGTAGTAATAGTAATTATCAGAGAAGATTTAATTCCATCAGACGATGAAATTGATGAAAAAGTTCCGACAATGTTAAGATATAAAACTCATTCTGACAATGATTCTCTATTTAATACACCACCTGCATATGGTATTTACATTTGCGGTAAAGTATTTAAGTGGCTTAAAAAACAAGGTGGTCTTGCTAAAATGAAAGAACTAAATGAAAAGAAAGCAAAAATCTTATATGACTATCTTGATGAAAGCAAAATGTTTAAAGGCACAGTTGTAAAAGAAGACCGTTCTTTAATGAATGTACCTTTCGTAACTGGAGACAAAGACTTAGATGCAAAATTTGTTGAAGAAGCTACAAAAGCAGGCTTTGTAAACTTAAAAGGACATAGAACTGTAGGCGGAATGAGAGCTTCAATTTACAATGCTATGCCTATTGAAGGTGTTGAAAAATTAGTTGAATTTATGAAAAAATTTGAAGAAGAAAATGCTTAATATAAAGCGTCGGATTACCGACGCTTTTTTATTTTATATATTAAATTTTTTAAATAATAAATTATAATTTATGTAATAATTTTATTATATATGTATAAAGTATAAAATAATATTATTGTTTTTATTAATATATTAAATATATTTAAAATAAATATTTAATAATATCATGAATACTTAGATAGGATATGAAAAATGATGAATTATAAAATAGATGATAAAGATATTAATGTAAAAGATTTTATTTTCTTTGTAAATCAAATTTGGAAAGGTGAGTATGATGTTTTAAAAACAAAAAATGCTTTAACAAAAACCATGAATATAACTGCTTATGACGAAGAAAAACTTATTGGATGCATAAGAATATTAACAGACGGATACTTTTTTGGAACAATAACTGAGCTTCTTGTACTTCCAGAGTATCAAAAGAAGGGGATAGGAAGTAAACTTTTAGAACTTGCAAAAGAACATACACCTACAATGTTATATTTCGGTTCAAAACCTGGAACCCAAAATTTTTATGAGAAAAATGGATGTAAAAAAAGTTTACAATCTTTTATAATTGAAAAATAAAATATGATGTATACATTAAAATACCTATGTAAATATTATTAAAAATAAGATTTTCATAAATAAAAGTAAGTAGTCAAATAAAAAAATTTTATTGAAAAAATTTGAAAATAGCATAACACTAATACTAAAACTAAAAATAAACAAAACTGTTTAAATTTTAAAAAAAAGTTGATTCATTTTTCATATAAATTATTGATTTTAGTAATTTTTTTATATATAATACTCTTAAAGTTCAATTTATGCTCGAATATTGGGGCTAATTTAAACTTGCTACTATTTAGAAGTTCTGTTTGGAACTTCAAGAAAAAATAATAAATAATTATAATATTTAGGAGGAATTTTATTATGGCAGTAAAAGTAGCTATTAACGGATTTGGTAGAATTGGGAGGTTAGCATTCAGACAAATGTTTGGCGCTGAAGGTTATGAAGTTGTTGCAATCAACGACTTAACTTCTCCAAAGATGTTAGCACATTTATTAAAATATGACTCATCTCAAGGTAGATATGAATTAGCAGACAAAGTATCTGTAACTGATGATTCTATCATTATCGATGGAAAAGAAATCAAAATTTATGCAGAAGCTGACGCTAAAAACCTTCCTTGGGGAGAAATCGGTGTAGACGTAGTACTTGAATGTACAGGTTTCTATACATCAAAAGCAAAAGCAGAAGCTCACATCGAAGCTGGTGCTAGAAAAGTTGTTATCTCTGCTCCTGCAGGAAACGACCTTCCAACAATCGTTTACAATGTAAACCATGAAACATTAAAACCAGAAGATACAGTTATTTCTGCAGCTTCTTGTACAACAAACTGTTTAGCTCCAATGGCTAAAGCATTAAACGATTTAGCTCCAATCCAATCTGGTATCATGAGCACAATTCATGCTTACACAGGTGACCAAATGACTCTTGACGGACCACAAAGAAAAGGTGACTTAAGAAGATCTAGAGCAGCTGCAGTTAACATCGTTCCTAACTCAACAGGTGCTGCAAAAGCTATCGGTTTAGTTATTCCAGAACTTAACGGTAAATTAATCGGTTCTGCTCAAAGAGTTCCAACTCCTACAGGTTCTACAACAATCTTAGTAGCTGTTGTTAAAGGTAATGTAACAGTTGAACAAATCAACGAAGCTATGAAAGCAGCTCAAACAGAATCTTACGGATACACAGAAGAAGAATTAGTATCTAGCGATATCGTAGGTATGAGATATGGTTCTTTATTCGATGCTACACAAACAATGGTTTCACCAATGGAAAACGGTGATACACAAGTTCAAGTTGTATCTTGGTATGATAACGAAAACTCTTACACAAGCCAAATGGTAAGAACAATCAAATACTTCTCAGAATTAGCTTAATTAATTCTAAACAAAGTAAAACTTACAAAGATCCAAAATGGGTCCGGGATCATTACTGGCCCGGACCTTTTTATTTACAAAAAATTGAAAGGAGCACTCTTAGATGCTAAATAAAAAATCAGTAGATGATATAAATGTAAAAGGAAAAAGAGTATTAATCAGATGTGACTTTAACGTACCTTTAAAAGATGGTGAAATCACAGACGAAAACAGAATTAATGCTGCTCTTCCAACAATTAAAAAAGTAATGAACGACGGTGGTAAAGTTATTTTATGTTCTCACTTAGGAAAACCAAAAGGAGAACCAAAACCAGAATTATCTTTAGCACCTGTTGCAAAAAGATTATCTGAAAAATTAGGTAAAGAAGTTGTTTTTGCAGCTGATGACAATGTAGTAGGAGAAAACGCTAAAAAAGCAGTTGCTGAAATGAACGACGGAGATGTTGTTTTACTTCAAAATACACGTTACAGAGCTGAAGAAACAAAAAACGGCGAAGCATTAAGCAAAGACTTAGCTTCACTTTGTGATATTTTTGTTAACGATGCTTTCGGTACAGCTCATAGAGCTCACTGCTCAAACGTTGGTGTAACAGAATATGTTGACACAGCTGTAGTTGGTTACTTAATGCAAAAAGAAATCGACTTCTTAGGTAATGCTGTAAACAATCCTGAAAGACCATTTGTTTCAATTTTAGGTGGTGCTAAAGTTGCTGATAAATTAAACGTAATCAACAACTTACTTGAAAAATGTGATACATTAATCATCGGTGGTGGTATGGCTTATACATTCCTTAAAGCTAAAGGATATGAAGTTGGTACATCATTAGTTGATGATTCTAAAATTGATTACTGTAAAGAAATGATGGCTAAAGCTGAAGAACTTGGCAAAAAATTATTACTTCCTATCGATACAACAATCACAAAAGATTTCCCAGATCCAATCGATGCTGAAATTGAAATCACAGTAGTTGATTCTAATAAAATCCCTGCTGACATGATGGGACTTGATATCGGAACAAAAACAGCTGAATTATTTGCAAATGAAGTTAAATCTGCAAAAACAGTTGTTTGGAACGGACCTATGGGTGTATTTGAAAACCCAATTCTTGCAAAAGGTACAATGGCTGTAGCTAAAGCTCTTGCTGATACAGACGCTACAACAATTATCGGTGGTGGTGACTCTGCTGCTGCTGTTAACCAACTTGGTTTTGGTGACAAAATGACTCATATCTCAACAGGTGGCGGTGCCAGCCTTGAATTCTTAGAAGGTAAAGACCTTCCTGGTGTTGTTGCAGCAAACGACAAATAAACAATTTTAGTAATTAAAGGAGAAATATATAAAATGTCAAGAAAAACAGTAATTGCCGGAAACTGGAAAATGAACAAAACAGCTGCCGAAGCAAAAGAATTTTTTAATGAATTTTTAGATAAAATCAATGTAGCAGATCCTGAAGTTGTAATTTGCCCAACTTATATGACAATTCCTGCTGCTGTTGAAGCTACAAAAGGTACTAATGTTGGTATCGGTGCTCAAAATATTTATTTTGAAGATAGTGGTGCTTACACAGGTGAAGTAACAGCTGATATGATTATTGAAGCTGGTTGTAAATATGTAATCATCGGTCACAGTGAAAGAAGACAATACTTCAACGAAACTGATGAAGGCGTAAACAAAAAAACAAAGAAAGCTTTAGCAAAAGGCTTAATTCCAATTCCATGTGTTGGTGAAACACTAGAAGAAAGAGAAAGCGGAAAAGCTTTTGATGTATTAAAAGAACAAACAACAAAATTACTTGAAGGTATCTCAGCTGAAGATGCTAAGAAAATTATTCTTGCTTATGAACCAGTTTGGGCTATCGGTACAGGTAAAACAGCTACTGATGAACAAGCTAACGAAGCTTGCGGTTACATTAGAAGCCTTGTTAAAGAATTACTTGGTGAAGAAGTTGCAGAAGCAATGAGAATTCTTTACGGTGGTAGTGTTAACGCAGGTAACGTAAAAGCTTTAATGTCTATGAGCGACATCGACGGTGCTTTAGTTGGTGGAGCAAGCTTAAAAGCTGATTTTGTTACACTTGTAAACTACAAAGAACTATAATAGGTGGAATTAATGAGTAATAAAGTATTATTAATGATTTTAGACGGATTTGGATTTTCAACAAAACATGAAGGAAATGCCGTTTATAGTGCCAACACTCCAAATTTAGATAAATTATGGGAAAACAATCCTCATTTATTATTAAATTGTAGTGGAGAAAGTGTTGGTCTTCCTGACGGGCAAATGGGTAACAGTGAAGTTGGTCATTTAAACTTAGGTGCAGGAAGAATCGTATATCAAGAACTAACAAGAATTACAAAGTCTATAAAAGACGGTGATTTCTTTGAAAATGAAGAATTTTTAAAAGCTGTTCAAAATGTTAAAGATAACGGCTCAGCTCTTCATTTAATGGGTCTTGTATCTGACGGTGGTGTTCACTCTTCTAATGAACATTTATATGCTTTACTTGAACTTGCTAAAAGACAAGGTTTAGAAAAAGTTTATGTTCATTGCTATATGGACGGAAGAGATACTCCTCCAAAAAGTGGTAAAGGCTACATTGAAGAACTTGAAGAAAAAATCAAAGAAATCGGTGTAGGTAAAATTGGTGTAGTATCAGGAAGATACTATGCAATGGATAGAGATACAAGATGGGAAAGAACAAAAAAAGCATATGATGCTTTAGTATATGGTATCGGTGAAAAAGCTAATAGCGCTACTGAAGCTATGCAACATTCATATGATAATGATGTTACTGATGAATTTGTTCTTCCTACAATCGTTTGTGAAGATGCAAAAATTTCTAAGAATGACAGCGTAATATTCTTTAACTTCAGACCTGACAGAGCAAGACAAATCACAAGAGCTTTAGTTGAAGATGATTTTGACGGCTTTGATAGAGAAGAAGATTTGAATTTAACTTTTGTTACATTCACAAATTATGATGCAAGCTTTAAAAACGTATTAATCGCATTTAAACCACAAGTTATTACAAATACTTTAGGTGAATACTTAAGTAATAACGGATACACTCAACTTAGAATTGCCGAAACAGAAAAATATGCTCATGTAACATATTTCTTTAACGGTGGTGTTGAAACAGAATATAAAGGTGAAGACAGAGTTTTAGTTTCTTCTCCAAAAGTTGCAACATATGACTTAAAACCTGAAATGAGTGCATACGAAGTAAAAGATAAACTTGTTGATTTAATTAACAATAAAGATTACGATTTTATTGCAGTAAACTTTGCAAATTGTGACATGGTTGGTCATACAGGTATATTCGATGCGGCTGTAGCTGCCGTTGAAGCTGTTGATAAATGTGTTGGTGAAGTTATGGAAGCTGCTGAAAATAATGATTACAATGTTATTATTACAGCTGACCATGGTAACGCTGAATTAATGTTTGAAGATGGAAAACCATTCACAGCTCATACAACAAATAAAGTTGAATGTATAGTTGAAAGCAAATTAATTAAAGGAGTAAAAGACGATGCTGCTTTATGTGATGTTGCTCCAACAATACTTGACTTAATGGATATTGAACAACCTGAAGAAATGACAGGTAAATCTTTTGTTGAAAAATAAGAGAATTAAAAAAGAGGCTTTGCCTCTTTTTTTTGTTTTATAAAATATATTTAAGCTAAATTTATTAATTTAATATTTTTTTCTTTTGCATAATTTATTGTATAAGAAGTTCCTCCTGTGTTTTTTGTTTTATAGGTAATACATACACTGCTATTATCAATTAAAAGTCTGTTTCTATCCAAAATACAACTTTTATCTTTGTAATATTCTGATGTATATACAACTTTATCACTTTGCTTTTTTATAAATTCATATATATTTTTATCTGCTTTATTCCAGTATTTTGATTGGTCTTTACAAGGCAGAACCATTATTAATTTAATATGAGGGTATTTTCTTCTTAAATTTAAAACTTCTATTGCTGCCATTGTATCAAATCCTAAAGCACCTCCGGCAGCAAAAAAACGATATCCTTTATTTATAAGTTTTTCTAATTCTTCAATTAATTTTATTCTTATTTCTTCTTCTTTATCAGCGGGGATATTTCTATGTCCGCTAAAACAACAGGTTTTTGATTTCATGCCTTTTCCGTCCTTTCGTAAAATATATTTATATTGTACCGTTTTAAACGGTAATAATCAATAAAAATAGATAATTTAAATAGTAATATTATATATTTTTAACGTCTATAATACAAAAGAGGTTAAATTATGGACAAAAATTTTATAAGTAAAAGAATAACAGAATTAAGAATAAAGAAAAATGTATCAGAATATAGAATGAGTACTGATTTGGGACATAGTAAAGGATATATTCAAAGTATTGCTTCTGGTAGAACATTACCTTCTATGACAGAATTTTTATATATTTGTGACTATCTTGGAGTAACACCAAGTGTATTTTTTGATGAAAAAATAAAAGAACCAATTTTATATAATGATATAAATAAATATTTGTCCATGATGAATGAAGATGATTTAAAAATAATATTGGATATATGTAAAAGAATGAATAATGAAGCATAATAAAATAAAGGATTATTACATGAATACAGTAGAAGCCGTTAAATTTAGAATATTACAATTATGTGATGAAAGAAATATATCAGTAAATAAATTGGCAAATATAAGTGCAATTCCTCCGTCATCATTAAAAAGTATTTTGTATGGAAGAAGTAAAAATCCTACAATTATTACAATAAAAATGATATGTGATGGACTTGATATAACTTTAGCACAATTTTTTGATACAAAAGAGTTTAATAGTTTAGAGCAGGAATTGAAGTAGAAAAAATAATATGTTTAATTAAATAAAATCTTATAGTACAAAATAGAATAATTATGGTGATAACATGTTTAAAAATGAGTTTGCAGATAGATTATCAAAGCTAAGGTTAGAAAAAGGTGTTTCAGCAAGATATATGAGTTTATCCTTAGGTCAAAATCCAGGTTATATTAATAATATTGAAAATGGGAAAGCTCTTCCGTCTATGTCTGTTTTCTTTTCTATTTGTGATTTTTTAAATATTTCTCCAAGTGAATTTTTTGATATAGAAAATGATAATCCAGAAAAAATTGGTGAAGTAGTTGATGATTTGAAGAAATTAAATAAAGAACAATTAGATAATATTGCAAAATTAATTAAAGGTTTAATCTAAAAAAAGA
Organism: Anaerofustis butyriciformans; assembly: GCF_036289385.1. Taxonomy (NCBI): domain Bacteria; kingdom Bacillati; phylum Bacillota; class Clostridia; order Eubacteriales; family Eubacteriaceae; genus Anaerofustis; species Anaerofustis butyriciformans. The sequence goes on along the minus strand of NZ_JAYFFH010000001.1, from coordinate 655,446 downwards.
GTTAGATCTCTTTTTTTATTGAATAAATTTGAAGATATTGAACATTATTTTTTTTTGTGTTATTCTTGTATGAGCAAAATTAAAAAAATTTAAGGTATTTTATGAAGAAGACAAAACAACAGATACATGATAATATGTCTAAAATAAAGAATAAGGATACAAAAATAGAACTAATATTAAGAAAAGAGTTATGGGGTAGGGGATTAAGGTATCAAAAAAATGTTAATTCGATTTTGGGTAAACCTGATATAGTATTCAAAGGTAAAAAAATAGCAGTTTTTTGTGATAGTGAATTCTGGCATGGTTTTGATTGGGAAAACAAAAAAAATGATTTTAAAAATAATCAGAAATTTTGGATTTCTAAAATTGAAAAAAATATACAAAGAGATAAATATGTTACGGAGAAACTAGAAAAAGAAGGTTGGATAGTTTTACGTTTTTGGGGTAAAGAAATATCAAAAAACGTAAAGCAATGTGCAGATATTATAGAGTGGACGTTAAAAAATGGAAGAGATTAAATATAAATCAATAGATTTGTTTGCAGGAATAGGTGGAATAAGGTTAGGCTTTGAAAGAGCATTTAAAGAAAGTATAGAAACTGTTTTTGTATCAGAATGGGATGAATATGCACAAAAAACTTATAAATCAAATTTTAAAGATAATTTTAATATAGCTGGAGATATTACAAAAATTGATGAATCAAGTATACCTGCTTTTGACATTTGCCTTGCAGGTTTTCCTTGTCAAGCCTTTAGTATGGCTGGGAAAAGAATGGGATTTAATGATGATTATAAAGGAATGTGCAGAGGTACATTATTTTTGGATGTTGCTAGAATATGTGAATTTCATAAGCCGAAAGTTATTTTTTGTGAAAATGTAAAAGGATTATTACATCACGATCGTGGGAAAACATTAAAAGTCATTTTAAAAACATTTGAAGATTTAGGTTATAAAGTATTTTATGATATATTAAATAGTAAGGACTTTGGTGTGCCTCAAAATAGAGAAAGGATTTATATTGTTGCTTTCAGGAATGATATTTCTCCTATTAACTTTAAATTTCCGTTACCTACAGATAACACAAAAGTAATTTATGATATTATGGAAGAAAAAAAAGTATCAGTTAAATATTATTTAAGTGATGTTTATTTAGAAACTTTAAGAAAGCATAAAGCAAGACATGAAGCAAAGGGAAATGGTTTTGGATATCAAATAAGAGAAAAAACTGATATTGCCGGAGCAATTGTTTGTGGAGGAATGGGAAGAGAGAGAAACTTAATTGTTGATGAGAGACAAACAAGTAAAATTCCAGTAACACACATAAAAGGTAATGTAAACGACGAATTTATCAGAAGAATGACTCCTAGAGAATGGGCAAGACTTCAAGGCTTTCCAGATGATTTTGTGTTACCATTGGCAGATGTACATTTATATAAACAGCTTGGAAACAGTGTTACCGTAAATGTTATTGAGGAAATTGCAAAAAAAATAATAGAGGTTTTAAATTGAAAGAAGAATTAAAAGGAAATAAAGGGGAATGGTCAGAAGTTTACACTTTTTTGTATTTGATGTCAAAAGGTAGATTATATGGTGCCGATTGTGATTTGAACAGAATAGATGATGTGTTTTATGAAGTTATTAAAATTATAAGAGATGAAAAAGATGGTACATTATTTTTTATTGTAGATGAAAATAAAAAGATTATAGAAGTCTTTAGTAGTGACAGAAAATATATATGCACATTAAATATGTCTGATATTGGTGAGAAAGCAAAATATTTGTTAGAAACGATAATTAATCAAAATAATACTGGTACATTTTCAGTTCCTGAAATAACTGATTTTTTAAATAAAATACATTGTTTTAAATTAAAGGCGCCATCTAAAGATAAATCTGATATTACGATAAAAGTACATGATTTTCATACAGGAATAAATCCAACTTTGGGCTTTAGTATAAAGTCAAGATTAGGGAAAGCGTCAACGCTTTTAAATGCGGGGAAAAATACTAATTTTATTTATAAATTAAATGGTGATTTTACTGATGAAGATATGAATAAAGTAAACTCTATGTTTCATATAAAGAAAACTAAAAAAGGCGAAAAAAACGAAATAGCAATTGGAGAACGATTAAGATATATTTTATCGAAAGATGTTCAATTAAAATATTTTGATATTTCTGGTAAAAATTTTAAAAATAATCTTATTTTAATTGATACAATGTTGCCGAGTATTATTTCAAATAGGCTGCTAGAGTATTATTCTACAGGAGTAAGTAATATAAAAATATTATTAGATAAAATTATAGAAGAAAATCCATTAAATTTTGATTTGTCAGAAAATCATCCTTTTTATAGTTATAAATTTAAAAAATTTATAACTGAATCCGCATTAGGTATGTTACCTGGGAAAGTTTGGACGGGTAAGGCAGATGCAACAGGTGGATATATTATAGTAAAAGAAGATGGAGATGTTCTTTGTTATCATTTATACAATAGAAACGAATTTGAAGAATACCTTTTAAATAATATAAAATTTGAAAAAGCAAGTGCAAAAAGACATAATTTTGCGGAAGTGTATAAAAAAAATAATGAATACTACATAAACTTAAATCTCCAAATAAGATTTATAAAATAACCGCAAAATTGTGGTTATTTTTTTAATTTCTTGAGTCTAATAATATAAATTTTATGGTATAAATTTCATTTTAAAGAGAAAAATATTTACAAAAAGGAGGAGTAAATATTTTGGAAAATACAAAAATAAATGATATTTATGCCAGAGAGATTTTGGATTCAAGGTCTAATCCTACCGTTGAAGTTGATGTAGTTCTTGAAGATGGTTCTATTGGTAGGGCTGCTGTTCCTTCAGGTGCTTCAACGGGTGAGTTTGAGGCTGTTGAGCTTAGAGATAAAGATGAAAATAGATATGTAGGTAATGGTGTATTAAAAGCGGTAGAAAATGTAAATCATTATATTAAAGCGCATTTAATAGGAATGAATGCTGCTTATCAAGATGATATTGACGCTGCATTATGTAAAATAGATGGTAGTAAGAATAAAGGAAATATTGGTGCAAATGCAATTTTGGGCGTTTCTCTTGCTTGTGCCGATGCAGTAAGCAAATCTTTAAAACTTCCTTTATATAGTTATATAGGGCAGTTATCTAATAATGATGCGACATTACTTCCGGTTCCTATGATGAATATTTTAAACGGTGGAAAACACGCAAACAATAATTTAGATGTTCAAGAATTTATGATACTTCCTCATAGTGCAGATACTTTTAAAGATGCTTTAAGAATGGGCAGTGAAATCTATCACAAATTAAGAGGCATTTTAATAGAGAAGATGATGAGTGTTTCTGTTGGTGATGAAGGAGGATTTGCCCCTGATGTAGATAGTGCGGAAGAAGCTATTATGCTTATAATGAAAGCTATTGAAAATGCAGGGTATAAACCGGGAGATGATGTATATATAGCTCTTGATATGGCAAGCAGTGAGCTTTATGATAAAAAGCTTGATTCGTATTTTTATGAAATAAAAGAAAGAAAATACGGCGAGATGATAGCATATTATGAAAAACTTACCAGTAAATATCCTATCATATCTATTGAAGATGGTATATCAGAAGATGATTTTGAAAGCTGGAAATTCTTAAGTGACAGACTTAATAACAGCGTTCAGCTTGTTGGAGATGATTTGTTTGTAACCAATAAAGAAAGACTTAAAAAAGGTATTGATATGGGGGTTGCAAACTCTATATTAATAAAATTAAATCAAATAGGAACATTAAGCGAAACTTTAGAAACTATGAATTTAGCAAGAAAAAATAATTATACAACGGTTGTATCTCATAGGTCAGGTGAAACGGAAGATACTTTTATTGCTGATTTGGCTGTTGGTTTTAATGCAGGACAAATAAAAACAGGAGCACCTTGCAGAAGTGAAAGAGTTGCTAAATATAACAGACTTTTAAGAATTGAAGAAGAGTTAAAGGGTAAGGCAAGATATATCGGTAAAGATGTTTTTACTAATATAAGATTAAAATAAAAAAAGCAGTTGTAACTGCTTTTTTTTACTTCTCTAAATAGGGTTATATTATAGTTCTTGTAGGTTGATACAAAATATTTTACTTGCATATATTTCCCAAAATGAATTTTAGAATGGTTTTACCTAGGTTTTGGTAAATTAATTAATTCTTCCCAATTATATCTTTTAAGATATAAAAATGTATATTTGAAACACTGAGAGGAGATTTAATAAAAAACAAATATTTAAAAAAGTATTTATATTTAGAGCATTATTAGTTATAGGGTCCTTTATTATAAAATTAGTTATGGTATATTGCTATAATATAACTTCTTAAATACTTTTGTGAAACTTATTATAAAGGGTAAGTGTGAAATAAGTTTGTTAAAATGTGAATATTTGATTATATTGTATCTAAAAAATAAGTGGTAAAAATAAAAAATAAAATGAACTTAATATGAAAAAAGAATACGCTTAGCGTATTCTTCTATCCTTTTAAACCATCGGCTTGTCTTTGCATATTTTCTACTACTATGTCGTGTATGTCGCCAAGAGAGTTGCAATATTTTAATACATCCCATGGCTCATTTGTATGAAAGTGTATTTTTATTAATTTTTCATCTCCGACTGCAAGCAGGCAGTCTCCTTTAAAGTTATTTGTTATATAATCATGGATTTCATCTTCGTCTAAATTTTCTCCGGCAATAAGAAGCTGTGTATCAAATTTGAATTCTATCATAAATTTTCCTCCTTTTATTTAAGGGCTTTTATAATTTGTTTAGTCCTATTTTATATTTTGATTATATAATATAAATTTTATATTTACAATAATCTAAAAAAGAGTTATACTTATTTAGTAATGAATTTATTTATTGGTGTAATCCTCCAATTATTCTTATAAATAAATTATTATAGAAAATTGAATATTGAAGAATTTATCTTCAGGGCAAGGTGTAATTCCTGACCGCCAGTAAAGTCTGGGAGCGAAAGCTGATATGGTGTGATTCCATAACCGACGGTATAGTCCGGATGAAAGAAGATATGATAATTAATGCCCTGTTATTTTAGTATAACAGGCATTTTTTAAATTCACCTCATATCTATAATAAGGAGAATAATGGAAAACTTAACAACAAATCAAACAACAAACTCAAAAATCAGTACAAGGGTAATGGTATGTACGGCTATGTTAGCTGCTGTATCATTCTTACTCGCTTTTTTAGAAGTACCAATGCTTTTATCACCATCTTTTGCAAGAATGGATTTATCTGACCTTCCTGCATTAATCGGTGCATTTGCTTTTGGACCTATGGCTGGTGTTGTAATTGAACTAATTAAAAACGGACTTCAAGTATTTTCAACACAAACAGCCGGAATAGGGGAACTTGCAAATTTTGCAATGGGTGCTTCTTTTGTTTTTACTGCAGGATTAATTTACAAAAGAAATAAAACAAAGAAAACTGCTTTAATTGCTTGTATTATTGCAAGTGTAGTAATGGGAGCAGTTGCAGGATTACTTAATTATTTTGTTTTACTTCCTATGTATAGTGCATTTATGCCAATTGATCAGGTTATTGCTTCTTTTGGAGAAATAATACCTTTCATTCAGACTAAATTTGAAGTAATTTTATTTAGTGCAATTCCTGCAAATATTATTAAAGGTCTGATTATTTCATTATTTGCTATGCTTATTTATAAAGGGGTAAGTCCTATATTAAAAGGAGAAAAGTAAAAAATGGAAAAAGCCAAAGATTATTTATCATTTTTGGTAGATGAAGTTCATTCTACGGTTTTTGCAACAGTAGATAAAAACGGAGAACCTGAAACGAGCATTATAGATTTAATGCTTTATGATGAAGACAGTGTTTATTTCTTAACAGCAAAAGGAAAGCCTTTTTATGATAGACTTATGGATAAAAAGGTAGTTTCCATATCTGCAATGAAAGGAATGGATACAATGTCTACAAAAGCCATTATGATGAAAGCTAAAGTAATGAATATAGGTAGAGATAAACTCGATGAAATATTTGAGAAAAATACTTATATGAATGAAATTTATACAAGTGAAGAAAGTAAAATGGCTCTTGAAGTATTCAAGGTATACGATATGGAGGGCGAATATCTTGATATGTCACAACAACCCATTTTAAGAAAAACATTTTCAATTGGAGGGGGAAATGTTAGAAAAGCAAGTTATCATATAAATGGAGATTGTATAGGGTGTGGGAAGTGTTTTGAGGTATGTTCCTTTAAAGCGATAAAGAAAGGAAATCCTTATAAAATAATTGATAACTATTGTTTTGAATGTGGAAATTGTTATAGTGTTTGTCCTGTAAATGCTGTTGATAAAAATAATTAGGACTTATGAATTTTTAAATTCAATTAATATTACATAGTTAAAATAAAAAAGACACTTAAGTGTCTTTTTTATTTTGATAAAAGTTTCTTTTCAATTTTATTTTTATTTTTTAAATAATATAAAATCCCTGTAATATCGGCAAGCGCCCAACCAATAGGCACGCTCATCCATATACCTTTTACTCCTATAAATGAAATAGAAGATAAAGTATAAGCAAGGAAGACTCTGCTTCCAAGAGAAATAATTGTTAAAATAACGGACATTAAAGGTTTTTCTATTGCTCTGTAAATACCATAAAGTAGGAACAAACATCCTATTCCTATATAAAAAGCACCTTCAATTCTTAAGTATTCTATTCCTGCATTTATAATTGCTGTTTCATTTGCATTTACAAATATCATCATTAATTGTTTTGCAAATACAAAAACTATAAAGGAAATAATTAAACAGAAAATGCTTGATAAAGCAATTGCACTTTTTATTCCTTTTTTTATTCTCTCAGTTTCTTTTGCTCCGTAATTTTGAGCTATAAATGTTGAAAATGCATTACCGAAATCTTGAACCGGCATATAAGCAAAGGAGTCTATTTTTACAGCAGCGGCAAAGGCTGCCATTATTGTAGCACCAAAAGAATTAACTAAACCTTGTACCATTAAAATTCCAAAATTCATTATAGATTGTTGTATACAAGTTAAGAAGGAAAACTTAAATATTTCATTTAAAATATTTTTATTCCATTTCATATATTTCTTTTTGAATCTAAAATCAGGGAATTTAAAAAGTGTATATATTGTTATTCCAAGACCTGAGATGTACTGAGAAAATACTGTGGCTATGGCTGCTCCTTCTACTCCCATATTTAGAGTTATTACAAAGAATAAATCAAGTATAATATTAATAATTGCAGATATCCCAAGAAATACAAGAGGAATGATTGAATTCCCTACTGCTCTAAGTACACAAGCATAATAGTTGTAAAGGAAAGTTGCCGTTATTCCAAAGAAAATAATAAAAGTATAACTTTTCATTATCATAAAAATATTTTCCGGAATATTTAAAAAATATAGTATTTGATCAATAAAAATGAAAACTAAAATATTTAATATAATTGTTATTAAAAGAATTAATGAAAAAGAAACAAATAAACTTTCTTTTAATTTTTCTTCATTTTTTTCTCCATATCTTATGGAAAAAACTGCACCGCTACCCATACATAAACCCAAAAGAATTGATGCAATAAAAACCATCAATGTATAGGCAGAACCTACTGCCGCAAGAGCATTCGTTCCGATAAATTTTCCTACAATTAATGTATCTGCTATGTTATATAGTTGTTGCAAAAGATTTCCAATTATCATCGGAAATGCAAATAATAATATTTTTTTTGTGATGTTTCCTTTTGTTAAATCAAGCTGCATATGTTTTGCCTTTTGTTTTTTTATTAATGATATATCTATATTGTAAATTTGTCAATTTGATGTATTATTGTATTAATAAAATATTGTTTAAATACACTGTTTTAATGGTTGTATAATTGACTTTGATAACATATTTTGATATACTTTTTTGTTAGGTAAAGGTATTTTTTTACCGTGATAAAAGGAGGAAATAACAATGATAAAAGTAACATTTCCGGATGGAAACATTAAAGAATTTGAAAACGGCGTAAGTGTATTAGATGTAGCTGAAAGTATTTCTCCTGCACTTAAAAGAGATGTTTTATGCGCTAAAGTAAATGATGAGATTGTGGATATAAGAACCACTTTAGATAAAGACGTTAGCATTGTATTTTATAAATTTGATGATTTAGACGGCAAAAAAGCATTTTGGCATACTACAAGCCATATCTTAGCTCAAGCAGTTAAAAGAATATATGGCGATAAAGTAAAACTTGCAATTGGACCAAGTATAGATAATGGTTTCTATTATGATTTCGATACAGAAACACCGCTTCTTGAAAGTGATCTTGAAAAAATAGAAGCAGAAATGAAAAAAATCGTAAAAGAAAATATTTCAATTGAAAAATACGTTTTACCAAGACAAGAAGCTATTGATTTTGAAAAGGAACAAAAAGAAGATTATAAAGTTGAATTAATTGAAGATTTACCTGAAGACAGCATTATATCTTTCTATAAACAAGGAGACTTTACAGACCTTTGTGCAGGTCCTCATCTACTTAATACAAAACCTGTAAAAGCAATTAAACTTTTATCTATTACAGGTGCTTACTGGAGAGGGGACAGCAACAAAAAGATGCTTCAAAGAATTTACGGTATTTCTTTCCCTAAAGCAAAAATGCTTGAAGAATATTTAGAAATGCTTGAAGAAGCAAAGAAAAGAGATCATAGAAAAATTGGTAAAGATATGGACTTATTCATGATTTGTGAAGAAGGTCCGGGATTTCCTTTCTTCCTTCCAAAAGGAATGGTTATAAGAAATGAACTTGAAAACTTCTGGAGAAAAGAACATAGAAAAAGAGGATATGAAGAAATTAAAACTCCTCTTATCTTAAATGAAGATTTATGGCATACATCAGGTCACTGGGATCATTATAAAGACAATATGTACTTTACTCAAATTGACGGAAACGATTATGCAATAAAACCAATGAACTGCCCTGGTTCAATGCTTGTATATAAAAGAAAAATGTATTCATACAGAGATTTACCTTTAAGAATAGGTGAACTTGGACAAGTACATCGTCATGAACTTTCAGGTGCACTTCACGGACTTATGAGAGTTAGAACATTTACTCAAGATGATGCTCATATCTTTATGTTACCTGAACAAATTAAAGATGAAGTTATTGGCGTAATTGATTTTATCGATTATGTATACAATATGTTTGGATTTAAGTATCATGTAGAATTATCTACACGTCCAGATGATTCAATGGGTTCTGATGAAGATTGGAACATGGCAACAGAAGCTTTAAGAGAAGCTATGGAAGCAAAAGGAATGGATTATGTTGTAAATGAAGGAGACGGTGCATTCTATGGACCAAAACTTGACTTCCACTTGGAAGACTGTCTTGGAAGAACATGGCAATGTGGTACAATCCAACTTGATTTCCAAATGCCTCAAAGATTTGACCTTACATATGTAGGTCATGATGGGGAAAAACACAGACCTGTAATGATTCACAGAGTAATCTTCGGTTCAATCGAAAGATTTATTGGTATCTTAACAGAACACTTTGCAGGTGCATTCCCACTTTGGTTAGCTCCTGTTCAAGTTAAATTAATTCCTATTACAGACAGAAACCTTGAATATGTAAAAGGAATTAAAGATAAATTGGAAGAAAAAGGCATTAGATGCGAAATTGATGATAGAAGCGAAAAAATGGGATATAAAATCAGAGAAGCTCAACTTGAAAAAGTTCCTTATATGTTAATTGCAGGAGATAGAGATATGGAAGGTAACGTTGTTTCTGTTCGTGCAAGAAAAGATGGTGAAAATTTAGGAGCAATGAGCGTTGATGAATTTATTGAAAAAGCTTTAAATGAAATAAATACAAAAGTACTTTAAAAAAAACACCCTTTGGGGTGTTTTTTTTAATTAAAATATTTACCGTTTGGTTTATTATACTTATATTTTTTATAGTGCTTATGACATATTATGTAGTATAAAATATATCCGATTACAGCGCTTATTGTATTAAATATCACATCATCAATATCAGCAACACGGCTTACTAAAAAGAAAAATTGCATTATCTCAATAAATAGTGTTATAAAAAATGCACTTTTTACAGTTCTTTTAAAAGTTATTCTTCCTGGAAAAGTTAAAGGAAGTAAAAATCCGTAAGGAAGTAACAACCCAATATTACCAAATAAATTGATGAAAGCTATCATTGAAAGCTTTCCTCCATTTATAAGTTCAGTATATTGTAAACTTTGCCATTAGTTTTTAATACTTAGGAAAGGGACTAAGTTATAATGTTGTTCATATGTATATTCTCCAACATAAGGAACTAGCGTCATTGAAAATACAATAAGCAGATATATTGATAAAATTAAAAAGCAAAGCCAATTTACTTTTTTATTTTTTCCTGTCAAAATTTTACCTCTTTTCTAAAAAATGCTATTTAATGATACAATAAAGAAAAGCAAAAAACAATTAATATGAAAAAGTTTAATTTTTTCTTAATAAACTTCATTGTAAATTAAAGATATGTTTTTACTACATTGCTATTTATATTTTTTAGATGTATAATATTTAAGATTTCAAATTAATGGAGAATAAAGATATGAGCTTTCAAATAATAAGCGATGGTGCTTGTGATTTACCTAAAAGTTATGTAGAAGAAAATGATATAAAACTTGTTCCTTTTTATGTTTCATTTGGCGATGAAGAATTACATAAAGAGGGTAGTTTTATAACTGTTGAAGAGTTTTATACTAAAATGGTTGAAAACCCTACTGTTTTTCCAAAGACATCTCTTCCAAGCGTTAACGACTATATAGATGTATTTACTCCTTTTGTAGAAAAGAATATTCCTATATTATGCATTTGTACAGATTTACAATTAAGCGGTTCTTTTAATAGTGCGAGAATGGCAAAAGAAGTTTTAGAGGATAAATATGATAATGCTAAAATAAAAGTAATAAATTCAATTAATATAACAGCTTCTCAGGCAGTTTTTGTAGGTGAAGCCATAAGAATGAGAGATAATGGCATTGAATTTGAAGATTGTTATGAAAGACTTGAAAAACTTAAAGAATATGGAAGAATTCATTTTACGGTAGGAAGTATTGATTATCTTAAACATGGAGGAAGAATAGGTAAACTTGCGGGCTTTGCTGCCGGTGCACTTGGTTTGAAACCTCTTATTGAGCTTAAATATGGAGAGGTTTGTTCAGCAGGTGTAGCACGAAGCAGAAAAAAATCTATTAAACAAGTTTTGGATTATACAAAAAAATTCTTTGAACGTAAAAATGAAAATCCTGATGATTATGTTTTTTGTGTAGGTTATGGATACAGTAAAGAAGAGGGGGAAGAATATAGACTTAAACTTCATAAATCTTTACAAGAATATTCTAATGTTAAATTAGAAGAAATACATATGATACAAATAGGAGCAACAATTGGTGTTCATACAGGTCCTTATGCTCTAGGACATGGATTTATAAAGAAATATGATAAATAGTATTCCTAAGCGAGTTTATATTAATATAAGCTCGCTTTTCTTTTGTGGTATAATATGTAAAATTAATTTTAAATTGAGGTAGATATGAATAATATAATTTCCATTTTTATTGTATTAATATTATTTTTAATATGTTTAACAATAAGTATTTTGCAGCTAAGTTGTAAAGGTCTGTTGTTAAATAACGCTTTTCTTTTTGCTTCAAAGAGGGAAAGAGAAAATATGAATAAAAAGCCTCATTATAGACAAACAGGAATAGTTTTTCTATTTTTATCAGCAATTTTCTTATGTCTTTTAATTAATATTATATTTAAAATTAAGATTTTGGGTTATATTATATGGTGTTTAATATTATGTACGATACTGTATGCTTTGGTATCTTCAATAAAATTATATAAGTAAAGTTAAATTTTCTCTTGACTCTAACGTTAGGTAATAGTGTATTTTAAATTTGGAGGTAAGATATGAAGTTAACTGTTGGTGAAATTTCTAAATTATTTGATATTAGTGTGCGCACACTTCATTATTATGATGAAATAAACTTATTAAACCCAAGTGAGAAAAAAGAGAACGGATATAGATATTATACAGATGAAGATTTGGTATTGCTTCAAGAAATTATTTTTTATAAAGATCTTATGTTACCTCTAAAAGATATAAAATATATTTTGAAACAAGAAAAAAGAGATAAGGTTGATATCTTAAATAAACATAAAAAAATTCTTATGTTAAAAAGAGAAAAGATTGACTTATTGATTAAACTTGTTGATGATACTTTAAATGGAGGAAAAACTAAAATGAATAAAGATAGCATTGATAAAATAAATATATATAAAGAAGAATATAAAAAAGAAGTGTTGGATAAATGGGGAAAGACTAAGGAATACGCTGAATATAAGGACAAAACATCTTCTTATACAAAGAGTAAATGGAATCAAATAGAGGAAGAAACAAAGAGGATTTTTTTACTTTTCTATAAAAATAAGAACAATGATGTAAAAAGCAATGAAGTAAAGACATTAGTAAGAATGTGGAAGGATTTTATAAGTGATAATTTTTATTATTGTTCAAATGAGATATTATTATCTTTAAGTGATATGTATATAAATGATGAAAGATTTAGAAATAATATTGATAATGTAGGGGAAGGGACTGCAGAATTTATGAGTAGAGCAATAAAAGAATTTGTTAGGGAGAATTAAATGGATAAAAAAAGATTAAAAGAAGAATATAAAAAGAAAAAGCCTGATATGGGAGTTTATAAAGTTAATTTTAATGAAAGTAATAAAGTTTATTTAGGAATAGCCGAGGATTTAAAAGGAAACATAAATTCCCTTAAATTTCAATTAAAGTTAGGATCCTTTAGGCAAAGTAATAATTTACAAAATGAATATAATAAATTTGGTGATAAAAGTTTAAATATTGAAGTTATTGAAATACTTGAATATAAAGATAATAAAGAAAATTATATAGAAGAATTGGAAGAACTTAGAGATTTGGTTATTGAAAATTATAAAGACGCAGAAAAAATAAAATATAGAAAGAAAAAAATAATGGTAGAGAAATTCAATATTAATGATTTAGATATTATATTAGATATTTGGTTAAATGGAAATTTAGATGCTCATAATTTTATAAATAAGAAATATTTTTATGATAATTTAGATTATGTAAAAGAAATATTACCTAAAAGTGAAATATATATTTTTAAAGAAGATAATATAATAAAAGGGTTTATTGGGTTAAATAAAGGATATATAGAAGGATTATTTATAAAAAGAGAATACAGAAATCAAGGTATTGGGAAAATACTTATCAGTAAGGCAAAAAGTCTTTATAATGTTTTAAGTTTAAGTGTATATGAAAAAAATAAAAAAGCTTTAGAATTTTATTTAAAACAAGGCTTTGAAATTAAAGAAAAACATATTGATGAAGATACAATGGAGTTAGAATTATTACTTAAATATAAAAAGATGTAGCATAAGCTACATCTTTTGTTTTATTCTTCAAATAATTCTGTTGAAAGATATCTTTCTCCTGTATCAGGAAGTAATGCAACAATAGTTTTACCTTTATTTTCTTCTCTATTTGCGATGATTGTTGCTGCTTTAATTGCTGCACCTGAAGAAATCCCAACAAGAATTCCATCACTTTTGGCAATTTTTCTTGCGCTTTCAAAAGCTTCATCATTTTCAATGGTTATTATTTCATCATAAATATTTTTATCAAGAGTATTTGGAACGAAATTTGCACCTATGCCTTGTATTTTATGTGCACCTGCTCTACCTTCTGTTAATACAGGTGATGATTTAGGTTCAACTGCAACAATTTTAATATTTGGATTTTTTTCTTTTAAATATTTACCAACCCCGCTTAAAGTTCCTCCTGTGCCTACACCTGCAACAAAGTAATCTATTTTTCCTTCAGTATCTTCATAAATTTCAGGACCTGTTGTATTGTAGTGCATTTTAGGATTTTCCATATTTTCAAATTGGCTTGGAATAAAACTATCTTTTATTTCTTTTTGTAGTTCTTCTGCTTTTTCTATTGCACCTTTCATCCCTTTACTGCCGTCTGTAAGTACAATTTCTGCTCCATATGCTTTTAAAAGTTTTCTTCTTTCAATGCTCATTGTTTCCGGCATTGTTAAAATTGCTTTATATCCTTTTGCAGCTGCTATACTTGCAAGTCCAATACCAGTATTTCCGCTTGTTGGTTCAATTATTGTGCTTCCTTCTTTTAATAATCCTTCTTTTTCTGCATTTTCAATCATTGCTTTTGCAATTCTATCTTTAACGCTTCCTGCAGGATTGAAAAATTCTATTTTGGCAAGAATATTTGCTTGCAAATTGTTTTCTTTTTCATAGTTTACAAGTTCCATTATTGGTGTTTTTCCAACAAGTTGTGTTATATTTTTATATACTTTCATTTTATCCTCCATAAAATAAATTATTTTTCTTATTTCCTATATGAATACTATGAAATAAATATATATAATATTAAATAAAAAGTCAAGTGAAAAATAAAAAAAAGCAGAAAAATCTGCTTTTAAATACTATAGTTTAAATTTTCATCGCTATTTTTTATTAAATCTTCTAATGTAACGCTGTTTACGTAATCTTCAATTACTTTATATAAGCCTTTCCAAAACTCTAAAGTTGCACAGGCATCACATCTTGTACAGCTGTTTTTTTCATCTTCAAGGCATGCAATAGGGGCGAGACTTCCTTCAGTAACTCTTAAAATATCACCTACGGTATAATTTTTAGGTTCTTTTGAAAGTTTATATCCTCCTTTAGGTCCTCTTACACTAATTAAGTATTCTGCCCTGCAAAGTTGAGTTGTAATTTGTTCTAAATATTTGATTGAAATTTCTTGTCTTTTTGAAACTTCTTTTAATGTGATGTATTTACCATCGTAATTTTTTGCTAAATCTATCATAAGTCTGAGTGCATATCTTCCTTTTGTAGAAATCTTCATATAAATACCTCTTTATAATAAAATAAGCTTTTTATAATATAACATAGTCATGTTTAAAAATCAAAGAAAAAAAGGATAAATTCTGTAAAAAAATAAAAAATCAAATGTTTGCATAAAATTTTGTTTAATATTATAATAATTAATATTTAGTATTTAGGGGGATATATGGAAAATACCAGAAATACAATTCAAAAGAAAATTATTTTTAATACACTAAAAGATATAAATGGGCATCCTACGGCAAAAGAAGTTTATGAAACATTACATACGAAATATTCAACAATAAGTAGAGCAACGGTATTTAGAGTGTTAAATAATCTTGCAAGTGCAGGGCATATAAATAAAATAAAAATATTGGATAGTTCTGATGTGTATGATTATATAACAAACGGACATCAACATATTATATGTACAAAATGTAATAAAATTTCCAATGTAAATATTTCATTTAATAAAAATATTAATAAGGAAGTCGAAGAACAAAGTAAATATAAAGTAGTAAATTATAATTTGGTTTTTAAAGGAGTATGTAGTGATTGTTTAGAAAAAGAAAAACATGAATAATTTTTTTATAATTATTTTTATGTGAAATACATGTGAAAATATGTATCTTTTTTTATAAACAATATTTCAATTACAAGTTATCAAAGGTTTTATATAGCTTCATTATCGTATCATTATATTTTCACATTAGGAAAATATAATATAGACAGTTCAAAAAGGAGGTCAAATATTATGGACGACAAAATTAATGATATGATGACAGATAATGAAGTTGATAATAAATTTGATTCTTTAATAAATGACGATGTTAAGGAAAAAAAGAATTTAAAAAAGGAACATAAAAGCAATAAAAAGAGAAGAAATGCTGCTTTTGCTTTGATTGTTGTTGCAATGATGACTACTTCAACATGTTTAGGTTTTGTGGGAGGTGTTGTTGCAAATAAATACTTGGCTACAAATAAAGCTGATGGTGTTACCTCAACAGAAATTCCCGTAGCTTCAACATCGAGTGGTGACAGTACAGAAATGAATGTTTCTACTGTTGTAAAAGCTGTTCAAAGTTCAGTTGTTTCAATTGAATGCCAAAGTGAATCAGAAGCAAATAGATACAGTTTTGGAGAAAGTGCTACTACAACTTCTGCTGGAAGTGGTGTTATTATAACCAGTGATGGGTATATTGCAACAAACAATCATGTAGTAGAAGGTGCAAGCAAAATTACTGTTACAACTGCAGACAGTAAATCTTATACAGCTAAACTTGTTGGTAGGGATGAGCAAACAGACATTGCCGTTTTAAAAATAGAAGCAACAGGATTAAAAAATGCGACTCTTGGTAAATCAAGCTCTCTTGAAGTTGGGGATGAAGTTGTTGCAATAGGTAATCCTTTGGGTGAACTTTCAGGAACCGTAACAAATGGTATTGTTTCTGCTTTAAATAGAGAAGTTACTATTGAAAATGAAACAATGAGTTTAATTCAAACAAACGCATCAATAAATGCCGGAAATTCAGGTGGTGGTTTATTTGATAAAAACGGACTTCTTGTAGGTGTTGTAAATGCAAAAGCTTCAGGTGAAAATGTTGAGGGGCTTGGCTTTGCAATTCCAATAGATACTGCAAAAGAAGTTATAGAACAGATAATGGATTATGGTTATGTTAAAGGCAGAGTTACAAGTGGTCTTACTCTAATAGATATTTTAGACAAACAAACTGCAATGCAATATGGGGTAAATGAACTTGGAGTATATATTTACAGTGTAGAGGAAGGTTCAAATGCCGAAAAAGCAGGATTAAAATCTGGATATATTATAACAGCGGTAAATGATACAAAAGTTGAAAGTGCAAGTGATTTTAAGGCAGTAATTAATAAATTAGAAGTTGGGGATACAATAAAAGTAACCGTTTCAAACGGTATTAATCAGGGAAGTGTAGAGTATAAGTTAACAGAAAAAACTAATTAACAAATACATGAATATTTCAAGATGAATTCACATATTTTACACATAACTTTGTTAACATTTTTGTATAAGCAATATGCTTATGGATATTCGTTTTAAACGAATAATTCCCTCTTTTAAAAATATGTAATCTAATATTACCGATGCATTTGCATCGGTAATATTAGTATATAAGGAAAATAATGTGATATAATATATTTAAAATTATGGGAGGATATTATGCCAAGGATATTAATTGTTGATGATGAACCTAAAATAGCAGAACTTATAAATAAATATGCTACTTTTGAAGGTTATGATACAGTAGAAGTTAATGATGGTATGAAAGCCATTGAGATATGTAAAAATGAAGATTTTGATATTATTGTAATGGATATAATGATGCCGGAACTTGATGGTTTTTCGGCTGTGAGAGAAATAAGAAAAGTTAAAGATACACCGGTTATTATGCTTTCTGCGAGAGGGGAAGAGTATGACAGAATTCATGGCTTTGAAGTAGGAGCTGATGATTATGTTGTAAAACCTTTTTCTCCTAAAGAGCTAATGATGAGGATTGAAGCAATATTAAAAAGAACTAAACCTCATAAAGATAAAGAAGAAAATGACATAATTAACATAGATGGCATAAGTATAGATTTAGCAGCAAGAATTGTTAAAGTTGAAGGTGAAGTTGTAAATTTAACTCCTAAAGAATATGACTTACTTACATTCCTCGTTGAAAACAGGGGAATTGCACTTTCCAGAGAAAAGATTATTTCTACAGTTTGGGGATATGACTATTATGGAGATGACAGAACACTGGATACTCATATAAAACTCCTTAGAAAAAATTTAGGACCTTATTCTAATAAAATTGTTACTTTAAGAGGAGTTGGATACAGATTTGAAAAAGAAGACTGATTTAAGCCTTAAGTGGCGTATGTTTAAATATTTCGCCATATTTGTTGCAGTAGTGTTGATTTTTTTATGGTTTTTTCAAATTGTTTTTTTAGATGCTACTTATAAACATATAAAAACAAAAGAAATAAAGGAAGCAGCTTCAAAGATTTCTCAAAATTTCAATGAGCAATATATTGAAGAAATTGCATTATCGAAAGATTTTTGTGTTTTGATTTTAGATAGTTACGGTAATGAAGCTTTTTCTATAAAAACTTCATCAAAATGTACTATACATACATTATCTCCACAAGGTATAGGATACTATGTTTCGAAAGCAATAGATAATAATGGAGAATTTTTGGAAAAATCTATGTTATCAAGAGAAGAAAAAGAATTTAGATTTGGTAATATTATTTTTTCAAAACCTGAAAGTATAGTTTATACAAAAATAGTAAATGTTGGGGATACTTTTTATGTAATGCTTCTTGATGCGACAATTTCACCTATTAATGCAACTGTTTCAACGTTAAGAGCTCAACTTTTTTGGATAACAATAGGGCTTATATTATTTGCGGGCGTTTTAGCTTTTTGGATTTCAAAAAGAATCTCGTCTCCTATAGAAAAAATAACTGGAAAAGCGAGAGAGCTTGCAAAAGGAAATTATAAAGCAGAAGAATTTGATGGTGGATTTAAGGAGATTAACGAACTTGTAAGTACACTTAATTACGCTGCTTCTGAAATAGATAAAAATGAAGAATACAGAAGAGAACTTATCGCTAATGTATCTCATGATCTACGAACACCGCTTACTATGATTATCGGTTATAGTGAAATGATTAGAGATTATCCTGATAAGACAAAAGCAGAAGATATTCAAACTATTATTGATGAGGCAAAACGTTTAAGCAATCTTGTAAATGATACATTGGATATGGCTAAATATGAGTCAGGTGCGGTTGAGTTAAATAAAACGACTTTTGATTTAACATTGGAAGTAAAAAATATTATATTACGATTATCTACTTTCACTGACTATAATATAACCTTTAATTATGATAAGCATGTATATATTAATGCTGATGAGCTTCAAATTTCACAGGTAATTTATAATTTACTTACAAATGCAATAAATTATACAGGTGAAGATAAAGTTATAAAAGTTAATCAGATTGTTAATTCAAATACTGTAAAATTTGAAGTTACAGATACAGGGGAAGGTATACCGGAAGAAAAACTGCCAAATATATGGGAAAGATATTATAAAATAGATAAAACCCATAAACGTTCTGTTGTTGGAACGGGACTTGGACTATCGATTGTAAAAACAATTCTGTTAAGACATGGTGCAAAATTTGGTGTTAGAAGTCAGGTAGGAAAAGGAAGTACTTTCTGGTTTGAATTAAAAATAGAAGGTAATAAGAATAAAGAAAAGAAGGAATAAGCTCAGCTTATTCTTTCTTTTTTATAGCATATATTTTACAAAACATTGAATAATAGTGTGCTTTATGATATAATATAATGCAGAAAATTTATGGAGGGGTAATATGTCAGGACATTCTAAATGGTCAACAATTAAACATAAAAAAGCGAAAACAGACGCTCAAAAAGGTAAAATATATACAAAAATGGCAAAACTTATTGCTGTTGCAGCAAGAGAAGGTGGTTCAGACCCTGATCTAAATGCTAAATTAAAAGATGCAATTGCAAAAGCAAAATCAAATAACATGCCAAATGATAACATTGAAAGAGCTATCAAAAAAGGTGCTGGGGAACTTGGTAACAGCGTATACGAACAAATCACATATGAAGGATATGGAATCGGTGGGGTTGCAGTTATTGTTGAAGCTTTAACAGACAATAAAAACAGAACTGCCGGAGATGTAAGATATTACTTTGATAAAAATGGTGGTAATTTAGGAACAACAGGATGCGTATCTTTTATGTTTGATAAAAAAGGAACAATTCTTGTAGATAATGACGGAAGTGTTGATGAAGAAGAACTTATGATGATTGCACTTGATAGTGGTGCAGAAGATTTTGATGTAAGTGATGATGGTTTTGAAATTACAACACAACCTGAAACTTTTTCAAAAGTATGTGATGCTTTAGAAGAAAATAATATAAAAACATTATCTGCTGAAGTTGCTATGGTTCCTAAAAATTATACAAAGTTGGAAGATGAAGAACAAATTAAGAAATTTGAAAAAATGCTTGAAATGTTCGATGATAATGATGATGTACAAGATGTATATCATAATGCAGAACTTCCTGATGATTATGAATAATAATTTTATAAAGCCTTAAAAGATTTTTCTTATAAGGCTTTTTTTATTTAATAGAATTAAACAAAATTTTGTATCATATATGAATTATAAATTATCTGAGCATAATTTATAATGTTATAAATTAATTTATATTGAAAATATATTATCTATTAAGATATTAAACAAACTTTATGTAGTTTGTTTTTTTTATGTATAAAATTTCCGTATATGGCTAAAATATGAAATAACAAATATATCTGATAAGAGGTTGTTATGGAAAAATTAAGTAAACATAAAATTATGTTAATAGGATTTTTATTTTTAATATCATTCACTATTTTTTCTGCCTGCTCTTTTGCGGGTATGGAAATAACAAAATCTGATGGAAATCAAGTAAAAGGGAGCTTGGAAAATAATGAAGAAAATGTTATAACTACTACAACAACAAGTGTAACATTTAAGCGTTATTATACTAAAGTTGGTATCAAAAAAACAGAAACAGTAAATGTAGAAGCTGGAAATGTAGGTTTAAATAAAAGCCAGTTTTTAGAAAAATATAAAGATTGGACGGTTGAAAGTTTTAATGCTGATTCAATTGTATTATCAAAAAATATAGATTCCTATCCTAAAGGATATTATTTAATTACTGTTAATGAAGATACTCCAGAAGGGTATATTGTAGTGTATTCTTTTGATGATGATGGGAATAAAAGTATTGTAGAACAAACTCAAACTCCTATTGAATTATTAGACAGTACTGCAGTTGAAGAAATAAAAAAAGGTATTGTAGTTCAAAGTGAAGATGAGATGTATAATATATTACAAAACTATGCGGAGTAAGGTGAAAATGAAAAGTAAAACGATGAAGAAAAAGACAAGAAAGAATAAGACAATGAAAAATAAAACAATGATTTTTATTATATTGATTTGTATATTAATGACTATAGGTGTTTATTTTGTAAATATTTATGCTGGAAATTATGTTTATTATGGTTCTCCATCTTCTCAAGTTACTCCTGTACAGCAAAAACTAAAAAGATGGGGCTATTATGATGGAGCGGTAGACGGAAAATTTGGTTCACAAACGGAAAAGGCAGTTAAATATTTTCAAAGTAAAAATGGCTTAACCGTTGATGGCAAAGCAGGAAAAAGAACTTTGGAAAAAATGGGACTTTACAATTTATTGTCTTCAAGTTCTTCATCTTCTTATTACAATTTAAGCAGTAGTGAAATAAATTTAATAGCAAGAGCCGTAAACGGAGAGGCAAGGGGAGAACCTTACGAAGGGCAGGTTGCTGTTGCTGCCGTAATTTTAAATAGGGTAAAATCTTCATCATTTCCTAATACAGTAAGTGGTGTTGTTTATCAAAACGGTGCATTTGATGCCGTTGCAGATGGACAAGTTAATTTAACTCCAAGCACTTCTTGTATAAATGCTGTAAAGGATGCAATGAATGGCTGGGATCCTTCCGGAGGAGCTTTATATTATTATAATCCTAAAACAGCAACAAATGAGTGGATAAGAACAAGACCTATTATCAGAACAATAGGAAATCATGTTTTTTGTAAGTAGGTGAAAAGATGAAAAAAAATATTTTGATTGGATTTTTATTGATTACTGTAGTTACACTTGGTGTGTTTTCTTACCTTGAAACAAAAGATAGCAAAGTGTTGGCAAATAGCATAGAAAATAACTACGATAAAAGTTTAAATTCGCTTCTTGAAAGTTTTGAACAGCTAAGTTCCAGACTTTCTAAAGTTAATGTAAGTAATGACGAAGAATTTATAAAAGAAGAGCTAATAAACTTATATGGACTTAATTTATCTATTAACGAAAATATAAATAATCTGCCTATAAATCATAGTGCAGTTGTTGATGCAAGCGAATTTTTAAATAAAACGACAAACTATTATTATTCATTAATAACATCTGATAAAAAAATTACAAATGAAAATAAAAAAGAAATAAATGAAATATATGAAGCATGTGACAAAATATACCAAAAATTGGATGAAATGAACAGTGAAATACAATATGGAAATGAAGGTTATGATTGGATTGAAAATAGTAATGTATTTATGGCAAATGAGTATACAAAAATAGATAATACCTTTAAAGCTTTAAACGAAGAGGTAAATGAATATCCAACATTGATATTTGATGGTCCATTTTCTGATGCTATAAATCAAAATAAGAAAATATCATTATCAGATAAAATAATAACTAAAGAAGAAGGTATAAACATTGTAAAAGAACTTATAGGCAGTGATGTAGACGTAACTTATAACTCTGATATGAATTCAAGCATAGAATGTTTTGTATATTCTTATGAAATTTCAGATGTTAAATATTATGCGTATGTTAGTAAAAGAGGTGGAAAAATAATAAGCATAAACAGTAATTATGATGCTGATGAAACAGCTAACAGGGTAGTAAGCATAAAGCAAGCGATTGAAATAGGAAAAGAATATATGCAAAAGATGGATATTGATAATATGGAAGAAAATTATTATGAAACAAACGGAAATGTTATCACCATAAATTATGCTTATGAAACGAATGGAGTTACTTGTTATCCTGACTTAATAAAAGTAAAAGTAAGCCTAACCAATAAAAGTGTTGTAGGATTTGAAGCAACAAATTATTATTCAAATCATAGACAAAGAACCTTTGATAAAGATATTTTAAGTAGTAAAGAAGTGTTAAGTTTGGTTAATGAAGATTTTGATGTAACAAGAGTAAGGCTTGCTGTTATTCCGACAAGTACGGAAGAAGAAAAATATTGTTATGAAATAAAAGGTAAATATAATGATGAAATTTTTATAATATATATAAATGCTAAAACAGGACATGAAGAGGATATTTTAAAAGTAATAGAAGCTGATGACAGTATTCTTACGATGTAATATTTTGTTGAAAAAGTTTTTTAAAGATGATATAATAAACCTTTAAATAGCAAGTCGTTTGATCGCTTTTATTTTAAAAGAGGAAAGTCCGAGCTCCATAGGGCAACGATGCCGGTTAACGGCCGGTTAGGGTAACCTAAAGGAAAGTGCAACAGAAAGGAAACCGCCTTTTAAAGGTAAGGGTGAAAGGGTGAGGTAAGAGCTCACAGGCAAATAGGTAACTATTTGGACGTGTAAACCCCATCGGGAGCAAGACCAAGAAATAACCAGACTTTATGTCAGGTGGCTGCCCGTCACTGGTTAGTGGTAGGTCGCTTGAACTTATTGGTAACAATAAGTCTAGATAGATGATCATTAAAACAGAACTCGGCTTATGAACTTGCTATAAAGAAACACCTTTTGGTGTTTCTTTTTTTGTATAATTAAGTTTTTTATCATTTATGGTCAGACGTATTATACCAATTTTAAAACTTCATTAATATATCTATAATCAATTATACAATCTACAATAAAAAAGCATCTGTAAAAACAGATGCTTTTTTTTATTTATAAAATCTGAAAGGTGAAACAACCGCTCTGTCAAATTCTTTTCTTGCTTTTTTTAGTTTATCCATTTCGTTATTAAATTCAACTTTGAATTCATCAGGAAGATTTGTATTTTTAAATGCTTCTTTCATTCTTGCCATTTTTTCAAGATATCTGTCGAGTCTTATGGCAAATTGAGATTTGTATTCATCTTCTGTATAATCTTTATCAAGAGTTTCTTTAAATAATTTTTTTAAATCTTCATATAATGGAATATTTCCAATAGGTGTTTCAACTGCATCATAATCTCCGTGAATTCTGCCTTCAGCCCAAAGTAACCATACTTTTTTATCAAGTTTTCCATTTAAGAAATTGCCATCAATATCTTTTAAGAAATAGTTTGTTGCATATATTCTTGGAACATGTTTTAATTTTCTTCCAAATTCAAAATGTTTTTCAATAAATTGTTTGAAAGGTACTGAAATAAAGTCACAAGTTGCAAGAGGGTCATGAGTTCTTACACCTTCTTTTCCAATTGAAGCCATTGTAGTTTCTGATTCAATGATGCTTCCTGTTACCATACCTTGATTCCAAGATGATGATTCAGCTATTGGAACTGTTGTATGAGCATCTCTTCCTCCAAATATCATTGCATCAAGAAGAACTCCTTCTTTATTATTTAGATTTTCATCTGCATTAGCAAGTTCTTCTATTTTCATTGTATATCTTGCATTTTTACTTGATGGAATTATTCCATATTCTTTTTTCCATTCTCCGCTATGGTTAAATCCTTCTTCAGGAAGTTCAACTCCCATTTTATCCCAATACGTTTTTCCATCACTTACGAGTGTATTAGAGAAAATTACTTCTCTTGGAGTTGTTAATGCATCAAATATAACAGGGTCATCTTTACCATTTATTTCGTTTATTATACCAAATATACCTTGTTCTACATTTACGGCTTTTGGATTACCATCTATGTTTCTTATATATGTTATATCATCTCCTACGATACTTTGTCCTGAAATCATTGCTGTACTTGTTTTACCACATCCAGAAGGGAAAGCACCTGCCATATATGTTTTTCTTCCATCTTTTCCGTGTACTCCCATTAAAAACATATGTTCAGCTAACCAATCTTCGTCCATTGCTTTTTTTATTGCAAGTCTGAAACATAATTTTTTTAGTCCTAAACTGTTTCCTGCGTATTGGTTATTACAAGTATATACAGTGTTATTATTTATATCTATGTAAATTCTTCTTTTATCTATGTTTTTAGTAACGCCGTTTACTAATTCTCCTGCACTATGTATTAAATAAAAAAAGTCATCGCTCCCGTTTAAATTTTTAAAATCTGAATAACCTTGTCTATATAAAAGATTTTCGCTATGTACTACATAAGCAGAATCTGTTATTTGTAAAGCTGGGATAGAGAAAATTGAATTGCTTGGTCCTAGGCAGTAGAAAGCAACGAACATTTCTTTGCCTTTCATCATTCCGTCCATTATTGAGTATATTTCTTTAAGTCCACTGTCTCTGTTTGTCCAGTTTATATCAAGTCCCCAGTTAACTTCTTTATCAAGTAAATATTTTGTGTTTACCTTGTCTCTTGCTTGGTCAAGTGGTGAATCAAAATGATATGTATGACCTTCAAGATTTAAAGGTGTTTCTTCTCCGTTTTTTATTGAAATTTCTTTAATATAATTCTGATCTTCAATACTGTCTGTTAAAACAGTAACTTTATCCGGTTTTAATAGTGAAACCATATTTATTACTTTTTGCATAACATATGGATTTTTCAATTCTTCAAGTTTCTTTAGATTTTCAACGCTAATAATATCTTTCATAGTTGTCTCCTTCTTCTTTAATTGTTAAACGTATACACCACATATAAATAATTTACTACAAATTTGATTTTTTTTCAAGATAAGATTATTTATATATTTCAAATTAAAAAAGGAAAAGTTATATTTATTGATAAAAAAAGGCTTTTAATGTATAATAATTTAATTATAAAAATAAAATTAAGGAGTTTAAAGTGTCTATATTTAGAAAATTTATTAGTTATTATAAACCTTATAAAAAACTATTTTATCTTGATATGTTTTTTGCATTTATTGTTTCGATAGTTGATTTGGCTTTCCCTCAAATTTTAAAATATTTGACAGGTGGGCTTTTTACTTTAGGGAAAGAAACAATACTTAAATATATATGGTTAGTAGCGATTTTAATGTTAATTATGTATATTGTAAGAACATACGGAGAATTTTTTATTACATCTTGGGGACATATTATGGGTGCAAATATGGAAAGTAATATGCGTCAAGATTTGTTTGATAAATATCAAAGATTATCTTTTTCCTATTATGATGAAAACAATACAGGGGATATGATGTCCAAACTTGTATCAGATTTATTTGATATTTCTGAACTTGCACATCATGGACCGGAAAATATTTTTATTTCTACGTTTAAAATTGTAGGTTCATTTATTTTCCTTTTATTTATAAATATTCCTCTAACTTTAATTTTAATATTAATAACTTTTAGCATGCTTGTTTTTTGTTTGTATTTAAATAGAAAAATGCAAGCTACTTTTACCGATAATAGAAAAAAAATTGCAGGTGTAAATTCAGCTGTTCAAGATAGTTTGGCAGGTATAAGGGTTGTAAAGTCCTTTGCAAACGAAGAAATAGAACATGATAAATTTGATTATAGTAACAGACTTTTCTTATCTTCAAAAACTGCACAATATAAAATTATGGGTAAATATCATGCCGGTACATCTTTCTTTAAAGGTCTTTTATATCTTGCTGTTATAGTTTTTGGAGGATTATTTGTAGCTTATGGAAGTATGAATGCTGCTGATCTTGCTGTATATGCTTTATATATAGGGATATTTATTACTCCTGTAGAAGTTCTTATAAACTTTACGGAACAATTTCAAAAGGGATATGCAGGGTTTAAAAGATTTTTAGAAGTAATTGAACTTAATCCTGACATAAAAGACAGTAAAAATGCAGTAGAACTTGAAGATGTTGAGGGAAATATTACTTTTAAAAATGTTTCATTTTCATATGAACACAATAATAAAGTATTAAGTAATATTAATATCAATATTGAAAAAGGGAAAACCGTTGCTTTAGTTGGACCGTCAGGGGGAGGAAAAACAACTCTTTGTTCATTGATTCCAAGATTTTATGATGTTGACAGTGGTGAAATTTTAATTGATAATACAAATATAAAAGATGTAACTTTAAAATCCCTTAGAAGTTCAATCGGTGTTGTTCAACAAGATGTATATATGTTTGGCGGAAGCATAAAGGAA
The DNA here is from genome assembly GCF_036289385.1 of Anaerofustis butyriciformans. Classification (NCBI taxonomy): domain Bacteria; kingdom Bacillati; phylum Bacillota; class Clostridia; order Eubacteriales; family Eubacteriaceae; genus Anaerofustis; species Anaerofustis butyriciformans. Next base: position 628,566 of record NZ_JAYFFH010000001.1, on the reverse strand, counting down.
AATATTGCATATGGTAAGCCTGGTGCAAGCGACGAAGAAATAATACAGGCTGCAAAAAATGCAAATATTCACGATTTTATTATGAGTCTTGATGATGGATATGACACTTATGTAGGGGAAAGAGGTACAAGACTTTCAGGAGGACAAAAACAGAGAATATCAATTGCAAGAGTATTTCTTAAAAATCCTGAAATACTTATACTTGATGAAGCAACTTCTGCTCTTGATAATGAAAGTGAAAGACATATTCAATTATCCCTTGAAAAACTTTCTAAAGACAGAACAACTCTTGTTATTGCTCACAGGTTAAGCACTATAAAAAATGCTGATGAAATAATTGTTATTGTAAACGGCAGAACCACAGAAAGAGGAAACCATGTGGACTTAATGAAGAAAAATGGATTATATGCTAAATATTACAATATGCAGTTTGATGGGCTTGAAAAATTTGATATATATGAAGAATAAAAAAGAGATAGTTTAAACTATCTCTTTTGTTTTTATAAAACGTAAATAATATATTATTCCAACAACCATTGGAATAATAGGGGAGATGAATTCTGCAATATATATTCCTATATAAGATAGATTAAATATTTCTATTAATATTATGCTTAAGGAAACTCGTATTATAACTGCTTGAAGAATTGAGTTTAGCATTGCCGTAAAGGAATCTGATACTCCTGTCATAAATGAATCCATAATATACATTACTGCATAGGATATAAAATTTATTGAACAGCATATTCTTAAATATTTTACTCCTTCATTTATAACCTGTATATCAGTTGTGAATATGCCTATAATTTTATAAGCATATATTTGGAAAATCATAATAAGTATAAAACAACTTAATATTGCATAAATTATGGAAAGATGAATTGTTTTTTTATGTCATTAATATTTCTTGCTCCATAATAATAAGATACTAAATTTATTACAGCTTGACCTATTGCCCAGCATGGTAAGGCAGCAAAAGTATTTATCTTTAGTCCTATTCCTGCTGCTGATGCTATTGTTGTTCCATATCCATTTAATATTTTTGTAATTATTAAATACGAAATATTTAAAATAGTCATTTGTACTGCACAAGGTAATCCTATTTTTATTATATTTATCACGTAATCTTTTTTCATATACATATGTTTATATCTTATTTTTGATAATAGTTTTGTTCTTAAATATATATAAGAACAAAAGAAAGATATTCCTTGTGAAATTACTGTCGCAAAAGCTGCTCCTTTTACTTCTAAATTTAATTTATAAATAAATATATAATCTAAAAATATATTTACTAAGGTTGAAAGTATCACAAAAAATAAACAACTTAAAGAATCTTCATATCCTTTAAGAATTGAATAGACTGCATTATATCCAAAAGTAAAAATAATTCCAAAGGAAATTATTTTTATATAATCATTTGCATAATTTAATGCACTTAAAGGTACATTCATAAACTCAAAAATGTTTTTATGCGATAATAAGATGATTATAGTAAGCATAAAAGATATAATTACGGAAAGTGAAAACAACGTAGCTATGGTATGTTTTATATTTTCTTTATTATGTTCCCCGTTAAATTTTGAAATCATAACGCTGGCACCTGTTGTTATTCCCATGCAAACAGAATTTATTATGAATGAAATCATTATTGCACTACTAAGTGCCGTTATAGCATTTTTACCCACAATATTTCCTACAAAAGCAATATCAACAACTGAGTAAAGCTGTTGTAATATATTAATAAAAAATAATGGTAAAACAAGTTTAATTAATTTATTATTTATTTTATATTCTTTTTTCATGTTATTCTCCTTATCTTGATATAAAAATAAAAGACCTAAGATAAAACATTATCCTAAGCCTTTAAATTTGTATTAAAATAAGAATTTCATAATATTAAAACATGAAATAGAATTTTTATATTAAAAATCTTTTATTTTTGGCTTCGTATAATGTTTTATCAAAACTTAATTTATACGAAGCATAGATTATGCAAAGTTTCATTTTTATCTCCTTTAAGGATACTAATGATTCATTATATAGTCTGCCGTATCTTTATCAATTACAAGAGTATTAATATATTTGCCTTTTAAAGCTGCAAGAATTGCTTCGTGTTTATCTTCTCCTCCTGTAATACATACGACGTTTTTACTTCTTTTTATTGCATCTATATCAATAGACATTACTCTATTATTAAAATCGCAGTCTATTTTATTGCCGTCTTTGTCAAAATAGTTTAAGCAAATATTTCCTACTGCACCTTTTTCTTTTAATTCGTTGTAGTCTTTTGGATTTAAAAACTGTTCTTTTAGAGAAGATGTTGAACTTGCCATTAATCCAACGCTGCCAAGAATTATATCGCAGTAATTAAATAGGTTGAATAATTTTTTTAAACTTTCTTCTTGCATTAAAGTTTGTTTTGTTTCTTTTTTTGAAACAAATGTAGGTGCAAACATATAGTATGCTTTTGCATCTATTTTTTCTGCAAAGTTTTTTGTTATGTCATTTGTTAGGCGTGAATCTCCAAGATTGTTAAGACTTCCAACCAATTGAAGCGCTTTAATATTTTTGTATTTACCTTTTAATGCAGGAAAATAATTTACTGTATTGTATATTGTTCTTCCCCATGATATACCTATTGTTAAATTATCTTCAAGTAAATCAGTTACAAGCTCTACTCCGGCTCTACCAAGTGAATGGAATATATCTTCGTCTTCTTGAGGCTGTGCAACCATTACTCTTTTTAGTGAGAACTTCTTTTCTATTTCTGATTCAAGATTAATAAGATATTCTTCATATCCTTTAATGTTGATGTCAACAATTCCAAGTTCTCTGCTTTTTTTAAGAAGTCTGTTTACTCTTTGTCTGGACATGTGTAATCTTTGTGCAATTTCACTTTGGGTTAATTCTTGTTTATAATAGTAATATGCTATCTTTGTAAGGATTTTTTCTTCAACTGCCATAACCAACCTCCATAACAAATGTTATTTTTCTAAATTATATCATAATATTGAGCAAATGTGTCAAATTATTTTTAAAAAAAGTTAAAATTGGTACAAATTATAGTTGAAATTTCAATTGTAATGCTTTACAATGTGTTTAAAGAGAAAGTCATTTGTTACTTTTGTAAACAAATGCTCGTTTAAGAAAATTTTTTCTAACAGCATTAAAAAATAGGAGGATTAAAAATGATGACGTTTGAAGAAAGAAAAAAAGACAAAAACGAAATGCTAAAAGTCTTAAAAACAATGCTTACTTCTAGACATTTTGAACTAAAAGTAAACGAAATGTTTATGGCTGGATTGATTCACGGTACAACTCATCTTGGAGTTGGTGAAGAAGCTTGTCATGCAGGAATTAGTTTAGGTCTTAAGGAAGATGACTGGATTGTTCCTACACATAGAGGACACGGACATTGTCTTGCTAAAGGTGCAACTCCTTATAATATGTTTTGTGAACTTTTTGCAAATTATGAAGGTGGTTGTAAAGGACTTGGCGGTTCAATGCATTATATTGATTTAGAACATTGTAACCTTGGAAGTTCTGCAATTGTAGGTGCAGGTGTTCCAACAGCCGTAGGTGTTGCATTTGCACTTAAAAAACAAGGAAAGAAAAATTGTGTTGCCGCATTCTTTGGTGACGGTGCTTCAAATCAAGGAATGGTGCTTGAAGGAATGAACCTTGCAAGTATTTGGGATGTACCTGTTTTACTTTGCTGTGAAAACAATAGATACGGAATGTCTACACCAGCAAAATTCACAGTACCAGTTGAAGATATTGCAGTTAGAGGAGAAGGCTTTAACATAAAATCTAAAGTAGTTGACGGAATGGACGTACTTGCCGTTATGGAAGCAGTTATGGAAGCCAGTGAATATTGCAGAGAAGAATGTAAACCTTATCTATTAGAATTTAAAACATATAGATACCTTGGACATTCAAAATCAGACCAAAGAAAATACAGAACAAAAGACGAAGAAGAAGATATGAAGAAAAATCATGATGCTATCGAAAGACAAAAAAATTATATGATAGATCAAGGTATGATTACACAAGAAGAATTTGAAGAATTAGATAAAAAGATCGAAAAAGAAATTGAAGATGCTGCTGAAAAAGCAAAGAAAGTGGACAAAATCATCTCTGTTGATGAAGCGATGAGTTATGTTTATGCTGAGTAGGAGGAAATAAAATGGGAAAAATATCTTATTTACAAGCAATAAAAGACGCAATGAGCGAAGAAATGCGTAGAGATGAAAATGTGTATTTCTTAGGTGAAGATATAGGTTTATATGGTGGTTGCTTCGGAGTAAGCAGAGGAATGTTTGATGAATTTGGAAAAGAAAGAGTAATTGATACTCCAATTTCCGAAACAGGTTTTACATATGCAGCTTTTGGTATGGCAATGTTTGGACTTAGACCTATTGTAGAAATTATGTTTGGTGACTTTGTTTCATTAGCTGTTGAACCTATCGTAAACGGTGCTGCCAAATATAGATTTATGACAGGTGGTCAAGTAAAAGCTCCATTGGTTCTTAGAACTCCATTTGGTTCTGGAACAGGTGCTGCTGCACAACATTCACAATGTCTTGAAGCTTTATTCTTAAATACACCTGGACTTAAAGTTGTTATGCCTGCAACTCCTTATGATGCAAAAGGCTTATTAAAATCAGCAATTAGAGACGATAATCCTGTATGCTTCTTTGAAAATAAACTTTTATATAGAACAAATGGTGAAGTTCCTGAAGAAGAATATACTATCGAACTTGGCAAAGCTGATATTAAAAAAGAAGGTAGCGATATAACACTTGTTGCATGGTCAAGAACTTTACTTTTCTGTTTGGAAGCGGCAGAAAAATTAGCTGAAGAAGGAATAAACTGTGAAGTTGTGGATGTTAGAACACTAAGACCATTAGATACAGAAACAATAATTAATTCTGTTTGCAAAACAGGAAAAGCGTTGGTAGTTTACGAAGCTCCAAAATTCGGAGGTTTTGGTGGAGAAATAGTTTCAACAATAAACGAAAGTGAAGCTTTCTATCATTTGGATGCTCCTGTTGAAAGACTTGGTGGAATGGAAATTCCTGTACCTTACAATCCAATTATAGAAAAACAAATTGTTCCTTCTGTTGATGATATTGTAGCAAAAGTAAAAGAAATGATGTAAAGGAGGGTGGTAATATGAGTAAAATATTAGCAACTCCTGCTGCCAGAGTTTATGCAAAAGAGAAAAATATTGATCTTGCAAATGTGGTTGGCAGTGGCAAATATGGTGCAATCGTATTAAAAGATTTGGAAAATGTTCTTCCTGTTATGAGAGAAAAGGGAGTTAAGATTACCCCGGTTGCAAAGAATGTTATGAATTATTACGATGTTGACGTTAAAGATGTAGCTTATTCTAATAATAAAATAACGAAAAATGATGTAATGAGTGCCGTTGGTTTGGAAAAAGAAGAAAAAACAGCATTGGAAAACGCTACTGTTGTTAATGCTCCTATTCTTGAAGATAAAGTTATTCCATATAAAGGAATGAGAAAAGCAATCGGAGATAACATGATGACATCAATGTTAAATGCTCCTCAAGTATCTCATTTTGCAGATATAGATACAACGGAATTTATGAATATATTTGAAAAAACCAAAGCTGTATTTAAAGAAAAATATAATAAAAAACTTACCGTTACTGATTTATTAATGAAAGCTGTTTGTATGACTTTACAAAGATGTCCTAAAGTAAATGCAAACTTTGACGGAAAAGAAATTCATAGAAGAAGTACAGTAAATATAGGTTTGGCTGTTGCTCAAGAAGATGGGCTTGTAGTTCCTGTTTTCAACGGTGTTGAAAATAAAAATATCTTTGATATTTGTGATGAAAGAAGCGAAATTGTACCTCAAGCAAGAGCAAATAAATTAAGCGGTAAATATTACAGAGGTGCAACTTTTACAATCAGTAATACAGGTAGAAGTGTAAATAATTTCTTTACACCAATAATCAATCCTGGTGAAGTTGCAATTCTTGGGGTAGGAAGAACTGCTCAAATGCCTGCTGTTGTTGACGGAGAAATTGTTGTAAGAACATTTACAGGATTTAGTATAACAATAGATCATAGGGTATTGGACGGTATGGATGCTGTTGGTTTCTTAAATACTTTAAATGAAGTTTTAAGCAATCCTATAGGTATAATAATTTAATCAGGAGAATGTTTTATGGGAAAATATATGTTAATGCCAAAACTTGACATGTCTATGGAAGAAGGGCAAATTCTAAAATGGATGTGTAAAGTAGGAGATAAGATAAAAAGAGGCGATATAGTCGTAGAAGTTGAAACGGGCAAGGTTGCTTTGGAAGTTGATAATCCAACAGCCGACGGAACAGTTCTTGCCCTTTATGTTGACGAAGGAGAGGATGTAAAAGTAAATACTCCTATAATGTATATTGGAGAAGATGGCGAAGTTCCTCCTACAAAAGAAGAAGCCATGGGTAAAGATGAAGAAGTAAAAGAAGAATCAAATTCTTCCGGTGATGTTTCAATGGATGATTTTGATGGTAAATTTATGTTAATGCCAAAACTTGATATGTCTATGGAAGAAGGAGAAATTCTAAAATGGATGTGTAAAGTAGGGGATGATATAAAACGAGGCGATATAGTTGTAGAAGTTGAAACGGGTAAAGTAGCTTTGGAAGTTGATAATCCAACAGCTGACGGAACAGTTCTTGCTTTATATGTTGAAGAAGGAGATAATGTAAAAGTAAATGAACCTATAATGTTTATTGGTAAAAAAGGTTCAACTCCTCCAACAAAAGAACAAGCTCAAATGCTTACAAATCCAGATAAAAAAGTTGAATCAAAACCTAAAAAACAAGAAAAAGAATATGATTATGATTTAGCTGTTATCGGTGCAGGTCCTGGAGGATATGTTTGTGCTATAAGAGCTGCTCAATTAGGAGCAAAAGTAGTTATATTTGAAAAAGAAAATATAGGTGGGGTATGTTTAAATAAAGGATGTATTCCTACAAAATCATATGTAAAAAATGCAGAAGTTTTAAGAGAAATAAAACATGCTGATGAAATGGGTATTGAAATTGATTCGTTCAATGTAAACTGGTCTAAAGTTTTAGATAGAAAAAATAAAGTTGTATCAAAACTTACAGGCGGTGTAAAAGGTTTATTAAAACGTCATAAAGTTGATGTTGTTATGGGCGAAGCAGTAATCAATACAAACCATGAAATCTTGGTAGGTAATGATTCATACAGCGTAGATAATATCGTTGTAGCTTGTGGTAGTGAATCTGTTATGATTCCTATTGAAACAGATAACAGTGTTGAAATTTTCGATTCTGAAAAAATACTTAACTTAGATAAGTTACCAAAAGACTTGGTAATTATCGGGGGTGGTGTTATCGGTGTTGAATTAGCCGGTGTAATGAATGAATTTGGTGTTAAAGTAACAATAGTTGAAATGCTTGACAGCATTCTTGCAATGGCAGATGATGATGTTATTAACGTAGTTGACAAAGAACTTAGAAACCACGGTATAGATATTATAACAGGAAAAGGTGCAACCAAGATAGAAGGCGGTAATGTAGTATTATCTGATGGTACTAAAGTTAAAGCTGACTGTGTACTTATGTCTGTTGGTAGAAAACCTGTTAAAGTTGCAAGTAATGTAAATATTGTTGTAAGTGCTAAAGGATTTATTGAAATTGACAATAAATTAAAAACAAGTATTGACAATATTTATGCTATCGGTGATGTTACAGGTAAAGTTATGCTTGCTCATACCGCAAGCAGACAAGGTATTGTTGTTGCAGAAGATTTATTCGGAGAAGGTGAAGAAGTGGATTACAGCATGATTCCTTCTTGCGTATTTACAATTCCTGAAGTTGCTTGGATTGGTTTAAATGAAAAACAAGCAAAAGAACTTGGTATTCCATATAAAACAAGCAAGATGCCTTTCGCAGGAGTTGGAAAAGCACTTGCAATGAATGATACAACCGGATTTGTAAAAGTTATTACAGATGAACGCTTTGATGAAATAATCGGTGTTCATATTGTAGGACTTAATGCTTCAGATATAGTTGCACAAGGTGCAATTGCAATGGATCTTGAAGCTACAAGTGAAGAAATTGCCAATATTACTTTTGCTCATCCTACTTTATCAGAAGGTTTTATGGAAGCATGTGAAGGTATTAAAGGTAAAATGATACATGGATAAGTATTAATTAAAGAGCTTGATAAATTCAAGCTCTTTTTTTATTGTCTTATAACAAAATTTTATTCAAGTTCATATAATGTAATGTATAATCAGGAGAATATTTATATGATAAAATTAACTAATGTAAAAATAGGGCAGACAAAAAAAGTAAAAAAAATATTTGCAAATAAAGATGATAAAAGAAGATTTTTAGACTTAGGGCTTATAAACGGAACAAAAATAAAGCCTGTATTTGTAAGTCCTTTAAATGATCCTATTGCATATGAAATAAGAGGAAGTATTATAGCCCTTAGAAAAGAAGACAGTGATAAAATTTATGTATATTGATTATTTGTAACCAAAAACCTCTTTATGCATATTCTATTATTAGGAAGCATAAAGAGGTGATTTTATGGGGCTAACTTTAGGTTCAACAGGTTCTAAGTTATTAAAAAAAGATGTGTTTGAAAAAGTTGTTGGATGTGATTTTACCATAGGTCTTTGTGGAAATCCCAATGTTGGTAAGTCTACGGTATTTAATGCTTTGACAGGTATGCATCAACATACAGGGAATTGGACTGGTAAAACAGTAAGCAATGCTGTTGGAGAATATAAATATAAGAATAAAAGCTTTCTTTTAGTAGATATTCCCGGCACTTATTCTTTAATGTCAAATTCGAAAGAAGAAGAAATAGCGAGAGATTATATTTGTTTTGGTAAAGCTGATTTAATGGTGGTTGTTGTAGATGCAACTTGTCTTGAAAGAAATTTAAATTTAGTTTATCAAGTTATGGAAATAACAAATAATGTTATTGTATGTGTAAATTTACTTGATGAAGCAAAGAAAAAAGGAATAAATATTAATTTAAAACTTTTAAGTGAGTATCTTGGTGTGCCGGTTGTAGGAGTAAGTGCTAAATATAAAAGGACTTTATTTGATTTAATAGAAGAAATTTATCGTATTTGTGTAGATGAAATAAAAATAACTCCAAGTAATATTAAATATGACATAAAAATAGAAAATGCAATAGAGCATATATCTTCTGTCCTAGAGGGATATGATTTAAAAAATACATATATTAAAAGATGGATATCATTAAAGCTTATTGAAGATAATAAAAAAATTTTAAATTCAATTGAAGAATATTTGGAAATTGATTTAAAAAATAATGCTAAGCTTAAAGAAGTAATTGATTATGAAAAAAATAGATTAAATGAATGTTTATCATATAATTTTACTGAAATGATTATGCAAACTATACTTAAAAATAACGAATTTTTATGTTCTAAAGTAATCCGTTTTAATAACAGAAATTATAACGAGCGAGACCGAAAGATCGATAAAATTCTAACTTCAAAATTATTTGGAATACCTATAATGCTTGGTTTCCTTTGTTTGATTTTCTGGATTACAATATATGGAGCAAACTATCCGTCGGAAATACTTTCTAAGTTTTTTTCTTTTATAGGAATTAAACTATATGATTTATTTGATTATATGAATATTCCTGTATTTTTTAAGGGCATGTTGTTAGATGGTATGTATAATACATTAACCTGGGTTATAAGTGTAATGTTACCGCCTATGGCAATTTTTTTTCCATTGTTTACGATTATGGAAGACCTTGGCTATCTTCCAAGAATTGCATTTAATTTGGATAGATGTTTTAAATGTGTATGTGCATCCGGCAAGCAGGCTTTGACAATGTGTATGGGATTTGGCTGTAACGCAGCCGGAGTTGTTGGATGTAGGATTATAAATTCTACAAGGGAGAGACTTATAGCTATTATTACAAATGTATTTGTTCCTTGTAATGGACGTTTTCCTTTTTTAATTACGGTTGCAACAGTATTTATAGGTGGAGTTGGATTAAATTTTAAAAAGTCAATATTATGTACTTTAACGGTTTTACTTGTTGTATTACTGGGTGTTTTTATGACTTTTGTTGTTTCAAAATTTTTATCGGTTACTTTTTTAAAAGGAGCACCTTCAACTTTGGCTTTGGAACTTCCATCTTTTAGAAAACCAAAAGTAACAGGCATAATAATAAGGTCCATATTTGATAGAACTTTATATGTTTTATATAGGGCTATAATTTTTGCTGCCCCTGCGGGAATAGTAATATGGCTTATGGCAAATATTACAATAGGAGATATTAGCATTTTAGGTTTTGTAGCAAATTTTTTAGACCCATTTGCAAAGCTTATGGGACTAGATGGTTATATTTTAACAGCTTTTATTCTTGGTATTCCCGCAAATGAAATAGTTCTTCCTATTATTTTAATGTGTTATCTTGGTAATGGAAGTATTGTTGATATAGAAAGTACCATGCAAATAGGAAATATTTTAATTCAAAACGGCTGGACAATATTTACAGCAATAAATGTTATGATATTTATGCTTTTGCATTTCCCTTGCGCCACTACTTTAATGACAATAAAAGCTGAAACAAAAAGTATAAAATATACTGTTTTATCTTTTTTAATTCCAACTTTTTTAGGGGTTATGTTATGTATGTTTACAAATTTAATATTTAATTTGTTTTTTATATAATAATATTATTTATTTTCAATTTTATAATATTTTAAAACTTTTTTTAGTACATTATTGTATTCACCACTAAGAAAAGAAAAAACATTTTGTATATTTATATTTTCTTCTTTTAGTGGTGAAATTTCTTTGTAAATCAAATTATAATAAATTTTTATCTTCTTTGATAATCTTTTTTTATCTCTCTTTTTATTTTCAAATAATAAAAGATTCTCAAGTCCAATTATGTTGCTTAAATATTTTACGACATTAAAACGAATACCATTTAATTTTTTTTCATTCATATTTTTTATATTCCTTTACAAAATTTTTAATACGAAAGTATATATAACTATTTACCATAAATATAGTAAATAAAGGTAGTAAATTATTGATAAAAAAATTAAAATGTGGTACTATTTTTGTATATAAAAGAGTTTTTAATCTAATTATATAATTATTAGATAGGAGATATTATAATGTGTAAAATAAATAAAACAGAAGCAAGTTGTGTTAGTGAATATACAGTTCCTGCAGATATAAAAGTAATTGAAGAAAAAGCTTTTAAAGACTGTAATAACTTAAAAAAAGTTATTATTTCTGAAGGTGTAACTGTTATAGGGAACAGAGCATTTGATAAATGTAAAAATTTGGAAGAAGTTGTACTTCCATCTACTCTTAAAATAATAGGAAACAATGCATTTAAAGAATGTTCAAGTTTAAAGAAAATAGTTTTTCCTGAAGGACTTGAAAAAATAGGTAATATTGCTTTTTATATGTGTGAATCTTTGGAAGAAGTTGTAATTCCAAGAAGTATGAAAAGTATTGGATACTACGTATTTTACGGTTGCTCAGGACTAAGAAGCGTAACAATTCCGGATACAGTGGAAAATATTGATTTATTTGCTTTCCATGGATGTACATCTCTTAAAGAAATTAACTTACCTAATAGCTTAACAAGCATTGGCGGTTATGCTTTTTCAAATTGTACTGGGCTTAAAACAATTAAATTACCTGAAAGCTTGGAAAGCATAGGTATTTGTGCATTTGACGGATGTTCAAATCTTGAAGAAATTTTCCTTCCAACAAGTCTAAAAAGCATAAGCGATTATGCATTTGATGGAGCAAACGGACTTAAAAGATTATTTATTCCAAAAACAGTTGAAAAAATCGGCGCATATGTTTTTGCAAACTGTTCAAATTTAGAATGTATAAATGTTGATGAAGAAAATGAATATTATTCAAGTGTAAATGGTGTTTTATATAATAAAGATCAAACAACACTTTTATGTTGTCCTGGTGGAAAAGATGAAGTTGATATTCAACCAAATGTAACTGCAATAGGACCAAGAGCTTTCCTAGGTTGTGTAAATCTTGAAAGTATTGATATTTTAGATGGTATTACAAGTATTGGAAATTCTGCTTTTGACGGATGTAAGAGTTTGGAACAAATTAATATTCCTAACAGCGTTGAAAGTATTGGTGCAGGCGCATTTAGCGGTTGTAGACATATTATAGATATGGTTATTCCAGACAGCGTAAAAGAAATTAAGAGAAGCGTATTTAACGGATGTTGGAGACTTGAAAGATTAACACTTCCATTCATTGGTGAAAGTGAAGAAAAAAATACTTATCTTGGATATTTATTTGGGGCAAGTTCTTATTATGAAAATGAAACTGATGTTCCTGCTTCTTTAAAAGAAGTAACAATAACAAGAGGTGGTATTGATGATTATGCATTCTTCTTATGTTCTGATTTAAAACAAGTTAACATTAAAAACGGTGTTACAAGAATAGGTAGACTTGCTTTCCATAAATGCAGCGGACTTAAAGATATTTATATTCCTGAAAGTGTTGAAGAAATTGGCATTGAAGTATTCTCAGGATGTAAAAACTTAACAACACTTACTGTTGATGAAGATAATAAGGAATATTCAAGTGAAAGCAATATTTTATTTGATAAAGAAAAAACAACAGTAATTTGTTGTCCATTTGTAAAAGGTGCTGTTGTAATTCCAAGTGGAGTTAAGAAAATAGAAGAAAGAGCATTCAGTTACTGTGATAGAATTTCAAGTTTATCACTTCCAAAAACAGTTGAAGAAATAGGAAGAGAAGCATTCTTTGGATGTAGAAGTTTAATTCAACTTGCAGTTCCAAGCGGTGTTAAAAATATAGGTGATTATACTTTTGCAGGTTTTACAGGACTAAAAAGCATAACAATTCCTGAAAGCGTAAAAAGTATTGGTGCATATGCATTTGATGGCTGTACAAATCTTGAATATATTACACTTCCAAGCAGTGTCGAACAACTTGGAGTAGGTGCTTTCAATAACTGTGCAAGTCTTAAAGATTTTATCATTCCAGAAGGTATGAAACATATTTCAGGTTTTGCTTTCTATGATTGTATTAGCTTACAAACAATAAGAATTCCTGATAGTGTTGAATATTTAGGTGAAAGAACATTTGATGGATGCAGCGGACTTACATCTGCAACAATCGGTAAAAATGTTCAAAAAATGGGAAGATATATATTCAACTATTGTAAGAACTTAAACAGTGTAACTATTGAAGGTAGCGATACTGAAATAGGAGAACACGCATTTAAAGCTTGCGATAACCTATACATGTTTGTAAATAAAGGTTCAAAAGCTGAAGCTTATGCTAAAGAAAATGATATTATTTGTATAGCTGAATAATAAATAAATTTAAAAGACACACTTATGTGTGTCTTTTTTTGTATATAATATTTTCATATCATTTAACGGCACTGTAAACCATGAAGTGAATTTCTTTTCTTGCTATAGTATTATCATGGAAGGAGGAAAAAGTATGAATTTGATAGATGGATTACAAAATGCAATAAATTACATGGAAGATAATATAACAGAAGATATTGATTATGATAAAATTGCAGAAGTTGCTTGTTCTTCAAGGTTTTATTTTCAAAGAATATTTCAAATTGTTTGTGTATATACATTAGGGGAATATATAAGAAGTAGAAGGTTATCTTTGGCAGCGGAAGAACTTTATAATAAAAACGTGAAGGTTATAGATGTTGCCTTTAAATACGGCTATAATTCCTGTGAAAGTTTTAGCAGAGCTTTTACTAAATTTCATGGAATTAGTCCAAGTCAAGTAAAAAGCGGTAATTCAAATTTAAAATCTTTTTCTAAACTTTCCATAAAAATTGTAATAGAAGGAGGAAAAGACATGAATTACAGAATTGAAAAAACAGGTGAATTTACTATTATTGCCAAAAGAGCAAGGTATGGAGAGGGTAAGGAAATAAGCAATAAAAATATAAAAAAAACTTGGCAGACATATTTTGAAGATGGCACTATTAAAAAATTATGTTCCTACATTAAACCCGATAATATGTTTAAGGGAGCAATAGTAGGAGTATGTTTTGACGATCCAACAAAGGGAGATTTTGATTATGCAATTGGGACTTTATATGATGGGGGAAAAGTAAATGAAGAATTATCTCTTGAAAATGTTCCAAAAAATACTTGGGCAGTATTTTCTTGTGTAGGGAAAATGCCAGAGGCATTTGAAGAATTATATAAAAGAATATATACAGAATTTTTCCCTACAAGTAAGTATCAACCTTACGGAGGAATGTGTATAGAAGTATATTATAGTGATGATATTTTAAGTGAAGATTATAAATGTGAAATATGGATTTCTGTAAAGGAAAAATAAAAGACCTCTTTAGAGGTCTTTATATTTTTTCAGTAAACATTAATTGTTCTCCTGATTCTTCCATTTGTTCGTCTATATGATTTTCCAAATCATTAATAAAGTTTTCAAAATCAGGTAGTTCAGATATTTTTTCTATTCCCGCAAGTCTTAAAAATTCTTTCGTTGTTTTAAAACTCATAGGTTTTCCTATTACGTCTTCTAATCTTCCAGCTTGTTCAACAAGTCCTCTGTCGATTAATAAGTCTAAAGAACTGCTGGATTTAACCCCTCTTACAAGCTCAATATCCAGTCTTGTAACAGGTTGTTTATATGCGACTATTGCAAGTGTTTCTAAAGCTGCTTGTGAGAGGTTTGTAGTATTATAATTTGTAAGAACTTGTTTTACATAATCAAAGTATTCACTTCGTGTTGTTAGTTGATATGTATCATCTGTTCTAACTAACTTTACACCTCTCATGTTATAATCATATTCGCTTTGTAATTTTTTTAGTAAAGATGTTGCATATTTTTCATTAATATTAAGTACTTTTTTTATTGTATCAATATGCACTTTATCTCCTACAGCAAATAAAATACTCTCAATAATATGTAAAAGTTCATTTTCATCTTTGTTTATAAACTCGTTATTATTTATTTCGCTCATCTTTACTCCTAAATCTTTTCTAATAAAATATCTCCGTATACTTCCGATTGTGTAAGTTTTACGGCATTGATTTTTAACAGTTCTAATGTTGCAAGGAATGTTGCAATAATATATCCTTTTTTATGATTATATTTAAATAATGATAAAAAACTTATCTTGTTTTCTGTTTCAAGTATTTTAGATATGGTTAAGATAGAATCGTCAACAGAAAAAGTATCTGTTTCTATTGTTTGATGGTCACTTATTTCGTTTACTCTTAATTGATGTTTTACAAGAATATTTTTAAGAGCTTTTGCAAGTAATGATACATCTATGTCTTTTACGACATATTCATCTTTTATTTCACTGAAATATTCCGGATCTTTTGTAAGTGACTTATTGTAAACTTGTTCGCCTTCTTTTAAGTTTTTAGTAAGCTCTTTAAAGGCTTTGTATTCGATAAGTCTATTTACAAGTTCTTCTCTTGGGTCGATTTCTTCATCATTTTCATCTACCTCAACAGGAAGAAGCATTTTTGATTTTATTTCCAGTAATGTAGATGCCATTACAACAAATTCACTGGCAACTTCCATATCTAAATCGTTAAATTTATATATATAATCTAAATATTGTTTTGTAATTTCAACAATTGGAATATCATATATATCTATTTCATTTTTATGTATTAAATGAAGTAGAAGGTCCAGAGGACCTTCAAAACTACTTAAATGTAAAATATTTTCTTTCATAATACTCCTTTAAAGCAGTATATTTAAAAACGGCATCATTAGAGGAGATAATATAAATCCTATTACTCCAGTAACAAGTAAAACTATAAGTATGATATATAAATATCTTTCATATTCATAAAACTTAGCTTCATATTTATAAGGAAGTAAACTTGCAAGTATTTTTGAACCATCAAGAGGTGGCACAGGAATAAGATTAAATATCATTAAAGATATATTTATTATTACTCCGTATTGTAAGATATAATATAAAGCTAAAATATCAAATATAGGTGCAACAAATTTATATAAAATTGAGAAAATTATGGCTAGTATCAAATTAGATAAAGGTCCTGCTAAACTTACAAGTATCATTCCTAATTTTCTTTTTTTGAAATTCATTGGGTTAATTGGAACTGGTTTTGCCCATCCAAATCCAAAGAATAGTAGAGCAAGAAACCCTAAAATATCTACATGACTCGTTGGGTCCATTGTCATTCTTCCAGAAATCCTTGCAGTAGGATCTCCCATTTTGTCCGCTACAAATGCATGTGCAAATTCATGAACACTAAGTGCCAATATAATTGGAATAAGCATATATAACATATGTATTAAATTTTGACTACTAAATAAATTCATTACATCTCCTTTTTAATTAGTCCTCAAGCCAGCTTGGAACTACATCGTTTTGAATTAGATTTTCATAAGTATCTCTTTTTACCATTAATTCTGCTTTGTCATCTTTTAAAAGTACAACAGGAGGAGTTTTAAGTCTGTTATAATGACTTGACATTGAATAGTTATACGCTCCTGTGTTTAATACTGCAAGAATATCTCCGGGTGCTGCTTTTGGAAGAAGGATATCTTTAATAAGAGTATCTGTTTCACAGCATTTACCACTTACAGTATAAAGTTCATTTGCTTCTTTGTTGTATTTATTTGCAATAACAGCATGGTAAATTGCATTATATAGAGCCGGTCTTGGGTTATCAGCCATACCACCGTCAACACTTATATATTTTCTTAAATAAGGAATTTCTTTTATTGTTCCTATTGAATATAAAGTTATACCTGCAGGACCGATAATATATCTACCAGGCTCAACTATAATCTTTGGAATTTTTATTCCAAGAACATCACATTGTTTTCTTATTATTTTGCTGATTGTATGTACATATTCTTCAACATCGAATACAGGGTCATCGTGTAAGTAGTTTATTCCAAAACCACCGCCAAGATTTAAAGCTTCAATTTCAACCCCCATTTCTTTTATGTTATATATAATTTCAAGCATTGTTGTTGCTGCTATTTCAAAAGGTTTAGGTGAAGAAATATCAGAACCTATATGACAGTGTACCCCTGTTAAGTTTAAGTATTCTTCATCAATAATCATTCTTGCTGCTCTTACAGCCATATTTACAGGTATACCGAATTTTGAATCGATTCTTCCTGTTTGTATATATTCATGTGTATGAGCTTCAACCCCAGGAGAAACTCTGAAATGTACGTTTTGAACCTTTTTAAGTTTCTTTGCTATTCTTCCAACCAAACCTATTTCATAAAGGCTGTCGATTGTAATAACACCGACACCTGCTTCAATAGCTTCTTTGATTTCTTCTGCTGATTTATTACTTCCATGGAAACATATTTTTTTAGGGTCAAGACCTGCTTGTAAAGCTGTATAAATTTCTCCGCCTGAAACAGTATCAAGACAAATTCCTTGTTGTTTTATTATTTTAACCATAGCAATATTTGTAAAAGCTTTTCCGGCATAATTTATATCATAATCAAGTCCGTATTCTTCAAAACTTTCTTTGATTAAATTAATGGCTTCTACAATTTTATTTTCACTTATAACGTAAAGTGGTGTTCCGAATTCTTTTGCAAGCGCCACGGTATCATGACCTGCGAAAATAAAATGTTCATTCATGTCTACTAACTCCTAATTTTAATTATTTTTTCTTTAGCTTAATTACACATTATATCAGATATTTATTTCTTTTTAAATAAATTATATTAATTTTTAGTTAAATAGTATATAATAATTTGTATGAAAAATGATAAATTAATATATTTAAGCGAACAGATTTATTTACTAATGAATAACGATGATTATAAGCCTATGAAATTTAAAGATTTTGCTTATATTTTTTCTCTTCATTCAAAGAATCAAAAAAATCTTTTATCTAATGCGCTAAATCATCTAATCAGTGAAAAAATGATAAAGTATGTTGACGGAAGATATTTTCTTACCAAAAATAAAGTATATGAAGGAATATACGATAGAGGTAAGGGTTTATTTGGTTTTGTCAGTGTTGATGAACTTGATGAAGATATATTTGTCTTAGGAAGTGATTCAATGGATGCTTTTAGCGGAGATAAAGTAAAAGTAGAAATAATAAAAGAAAAACAAGGAGATAAAAAAAGAGAAGGCAGAATTATCGAAATAACAAGTAAGGTTAAAAGACAAACTGTCGGTACATTCTTTAAAGAAAAAACTTTTGGCTTTGTTGTAAGTGATAATCCTAAATTTACAAATGATATATACATTCCAAAATCAGGAATAAAATATGCAAAAAATAAAGATAAGGTCGTTGTAGAAATAACAGATTTCCCAAAAGATAAAAATTGGGTTGGAAGAATAAAAAAAGTACTAGGACATCAAGGTGATGACGGCATTGAAATAGAATCATTAATATATGAATATGATATCCCAAATGATTTTTCAAAAGATGCAGTCAAAGAATCTAAAGAGCTTACTTTTGATAGTCTTGATAAATTTGAAAATAAAAGAAAAGATATAACAAAAGAAAATATTTTTACAATAGATGGTATAACGGCAAAAGATCTTGATGATGCAGTTAGCATTAAAAAAGATGGTAAGGATTATATTTTGTCAGTTCATATTGCAGACGTAAGCAATTATGTAAAAAGAAATAGTGAAATTGATAAAGAAGCATATGAAAGAGGGACAAGTGTATATTTCCCTGATAGAGTTATTCCAATGCTTCCAAAAGCTTTATGTGAAAATTTATGTAGTCTAAATCCAAATGAAAAGAAAAAGGCTTTTAGTGTTGACATTAGGATAAATAATCAAGGTAAACTTATATCATATGATTTTTACAAGTCGATTATTATGTCAAAAGCAAGATTTGTTTATGATGAAGTAAACGAGCTTTTTGAAGGAAGTAAAGAATTAAAAGAAGAATATTATATATATAAAGACGATTTGTTTTTAATGAAAGAGCTTTACGAAATTTTAAGACAAAGACGCTTTAAAGAAGGAAATATAGATTTTGATGTTGATGAAAATGAAATAATTGTAAAAGACGGAACTGTTGAGGATGTTAAAATTAGACATCGAGGTATTGCGGAAAGAATAATAGAACAGTTTATGCTTATAGCAAATACTTCAGCTTGCGAATTCTTTTCATCAATGGGAGTAAATGGTATATACAGAGTCCATGAACAGCCGGACAAAGAAAAAATTTCCGATTTTGTTCGTTTTGCAAATGCTCTTGGTTATAAATTGAGACTTCATGACGAACATTATAATAAAGAGTTACAGCAGTTTTTAAAAGAAATAGAAGGGGATAAAAACGAGCAGCTTTTTAAAACCGTTCTTTTAAGATGTATGAAGAAAGCTGTTTATACTACCGATAATAAAGGACATTTTGCCCTTGCAATACCGAACTATACCCATTTTACATCTCCAATAAGAAGATATCCTGACTTAATGGTTCATAGAGTTTTATCTAATATTTTACTTGGTAACATTAATTTGGATAACCTTGAAAAAGAAAGAGAAAAAATGGAGAAAAAAGCAAATCATCTTTCAAAAGCTGAAAGAATAAGCGAAGAAATAGAAAGAGAAGCAGATAAAATTTTTATTTGTGAATATATGGATAGATTTATAGATGAAGAGTTTAAAGGAAGAATTTCCGGTTTCAGCCAAAAAGGTATGTATGTAAAATTAGAAAACGGTGTAGAAGGCGTTATATATTTTAATAATTTAAAGGACGATTATTATATATATGACGAAGAACATTATTCTCTAATCGGAAGAGAATTTGGCAAAAAATATATGATGGGTGAAGAAATTAACATTAAAGTAATTGGCGTATCTAAATTGAAAAGAGAAGTAGAATTTTGTATAATATAAGATAAATGTTTTTAAAGAGAGAGTAGTTATGGAAGAAAAAATGAGAATAAACAAATATCTTGCAAGTTGTAATGTTGCATCCAGAAGAAAATGCGAAGAAATTATTTCAAGCGGAAAAGTTACATTAAATGGAAAAGTGGTAAAAGAACTTGCAACGATGGTTGATGTGAAAAAAGATAAAGTAAAAGTATTTGGAAAGCCTGTAGAACTTGATAACAGCAAAGTATACTATATGTTAAATAAACCTGCAGGTGTAATAAGTGCCAGCAAAAGCAAATATGGAGAAGAAACAGTTGTTGATATTATAGGGAAAAAAGAGCATAGATTATTCCCTGTGGGAAGACTTGATAAGGATACTACAGGTCTTATTATTCTAACAAATGACGGAGATTTTGCATATAAGCTTACTCATCCAAAATATGAAAAAGAAAAAACATATGAAGCTTTGGTAAAAGGTCATATTGATTCTAAAGGATTAGAAAGACTTAAAAAAGGTGTTGTAATAGACGGTAAAAAAACATCAAAAGCGAAAGTAAGACTTATTAAAATGGCTGGTAACAACTCTTTAATAGAAATAACCATAATTGAAGGAAGAAAAAGACAAGTAAAGAAAATGTGTGAAAGAGTAGGGCACAAAGTACTAAAATTAAAGAGAACCATGGAAAACGGACTTGGGCTTGGAGATTTACAAGAAGGAGAATACAGAAAGCTTACTAAAAATGAAGTAAATAGGCTTTTAAGATAATATGAATTTATTTGATAATGTTACGGATATAACAAATTTTATAATAAACAGTAAAGTTAAAATAGGAGATACCGTACTTGACCTTACAATGGGGAATGGAAACGATACTTTATATCTTGCAAAAAAGGTATCACAAAAAGGTAAAGTATATTCTTTCGACATTCAAAATGAAGCAGTGGAAAATACGAGTAAACTTCTTAGAGAAAATAATATAAAAAATGCGGTTCTAATAAAAGATAACCATAAAAACGTATTAAATTATGTTAAGGAAAAGGTTGATTTTGGGGTTTATAATCTTGGGTATTTGCCAGGTTATGATAAACATATTGTTACCAAAAGCGAAAGCACTGTTGAAAGTTTAAAAAATGTCATAACACTTTTAAATATAAAAGGAATTATATGTATATGTGCTTATGTTGGTCATGAAGGCGGATATGAAGAATATTTAAAAGTTAAAGAATATTGTATAAATCTACCTAAAAGAAACTTTAATGTATTACTTCTTGAACATATAAACAGGAGTGAGAATGCTCCTAGAATGATAATAATAGAAAAAATAAAATAGTGGAGATAATATGAAAAAATATTTAATAATAACTTACGGATGTCAAATGAATGAAAACGACAGTGAAAAAATGAGCGGGATGCTTGATAATCTTGGATATATACAAACAGATAAAGAAGAAGATGCCAATCTTATTATCATGAATACATGTAGTGTAAGAGAAAATGCAAATAACCGCTTCTTTGGAAATTTGGGTAATTTTAAGAAGCTTAAAAAGAGAAAAAAAGATTTGATTATCGGCGTTTGCGGATGCATGATGCAGGAAGAACATATTGTAAAGAAAATAAAAGAAAAATATTCTTTTGTTGATATTGTTTTTGGAACACATAATATTGCATCTCTTCCTTCTTTACTTGAAGAATGCGAAGCAAAGAGAAAACTTGTTGTTGAAGTGTTAAGTGACAGTGATTCTCTTCCTGAAGGACTTCCTGTTCACAGACAGTTTAAACATAAAGCCTTTGTAAGCATAATGAAAGGTTGTAATAACTTTTGTACTTATTGTATAGTTCCATATACAAGAGGAAGAGAAAGAAGCAGAGAATATAAAAATATTCTAAGTGAAGTAACAAACCTTGCAAAAGACGGAGTAAAAGAAGTTACTTTGCTTGGTCAAAATGTTAATTCATATGGAAAAAATTTGGAAGATAGAATTTCATTTGCCGAACTTTTAAAGAGAGTAAGTGAGGTTGAGGGAATTGAGAGAGTAAGATTTATGACTTCTCATCCAAAAGATTTAAGTGATGAACTTATTGAAGTAATAAAAAATAATGATAAGATATGTAATCACATTCATCTTCCAATGCAATCAGGTTCAAGCAGAATATTAAAATTAATGAATAGACACTATGATAAAGAAACATATATAAATCTTGTTAAGAAAATAAGAAGTGAAATTCCTGATATTGCAATTACGACAGATATTATTGTTGGATTTCCAACTGAAACAGAAGAAGACTTTAATGATACTTTAGATGTATATAAAGAATGTGAGTTTGACACTGCTTTTACTTTTATTTATTCAAAAAGAGAAGGTACAAAAGCAGCTGTAATGGAAGGACAAGTTGACGAAGATGTTGTAAAGGTAAGATTTGATAAACTTGTAAAACTTCATGATGAAATATTATTTAAACAAAATCAAAAATATCTAAATAAAACCGTTGATGTATTAATTGACGGAGTAAGCAAAACAAATGATAAGGTGCTTACAGGTAGAACTGATACATTTAAACTTGTTAACTTTACCGGAAATGGTAAAGCAGGGGATATAGTTAAAGTAAAAATAACAGATGTAAAAACATTCCATTTAAGTGGAGAACAATTATAGAATAGGAGAAAAATTTTATGGCTTCATTGACACCAATGATGAGACAATATTTGCAAACACATGAAACAGTACCGGATACTATACTTTTTTATAGACTCGGTGATTTTTATGAAATGTTTTTTGATGATGCAAAGACTGCAAGCAAAGAACTTGATCTTGTTTTGACAGGCAGAGACTGTGGATTAGAGGAAAAAGCTCCAATGTGCGGAGTTCCTTATCATAGTGCAGATACATATATTGCTAAATTGGTTGAAAAAGGTTATAAAGTAGCTATATGCGAACAAGTAGAAGACCCTAAAACTGCAAAAGGACTTGTAAAAAGGGAGATTCAAAGGATTATTTCACCGGGAACAATTACAGAAGGGAAAATGCTAAAGGCAAGTGAAAATAATTATATTATGTGTATATATTATAACAAGCTTGAATTTGGTGTTACATACTGTGATATAACAACTGGAGAATTTAATGTTCTTAATTTAAGCGGTGAAAATAGAGAAAATGAGTTATTATCTTTACTTTCAAGAATAAATCCTGCTCAGATAATAGTAAATACTATTTTATTTGAAGATTTATCTTTAAAGAAGAAAATTTCAAGTGTAACAAAAGTTCAACTTGAACCTCATCCATTAAATTATTTCTTCTTTGATAAAGGAAAAGAGCTTATACTAACTCAGTTTAATGTTTATTCTCTTTCTTCAATAGGTCTTGATAATAATGAAATAATAGTAAGAAGTGCAGGGGCTCTTTTAAAATATTTGGATGAAACCCAAAAAAGATCATTAATGCATATAAATGAAATAAAAATAAACGAAGATAAAGGATATATGCATCTTGATTACAATACAAAAAGAAATCTTGAAATAGTAGAAAATTTAAGAACAAATAATAAAAAAGATACACTTCTTGACGTTCTTGACGAAACTATTACTCCTATGGGCGGAAGAGAAATGAAGAAGTGGATTTTGGAACCTCTTCTTGATAAGGATAGAATTATAAATAGACAAGATGCAATAAAACTTTTTTATGATGATGTAATGATTCTTGAGGATATTAGCTCAAATTTAAAATATGTTAAAGACATAGAAAGAATAATATCAAGACTTTCTCTTGATATTGCCAATGCAAGAGATTTGATAGCTTTGAAAGAATCAATAGGTGTAATACCAAGAATAAGAATTCTTCTTTCAAAGTTTATGGAAAAATCAAAACTTGTAAAAGAGATATATAATAACTTAGATGAGCTTGGAGATATTTATGATTTAATAAATAATTCCATTGATGATGATTGCCAAGTAAGCCTTAAAAATGGTGGTTTGGTAAAACTTGGATATAATGAAGAAATTGACGAACTTAAGAATTTAAAAGAAAATTCTGCAGGAATTCTTGCAAACATTGAAAAAGAAGAAAAAGAAAAAACAGGTATAAAAAATCTTAAAATAAAATATAATAAGGTTTTTGGTTATTTCTTAGAAGTTACATCTTCTTATAAAGATTTAGTTCCTGATTATTTTATACGTAAACAGACTTTGGCAAATTCTGAAAGATATTTTACGGAAGAATTAAAAGAAATAGAAGTAAAATTACTTAGTGTTGAAGAAAAGTTAAAAGAAAAAGAGTATGCTGTCTATGTTGATATAAAAAACAGGGTTCTTGAAAACATAAAGAGAATACAAAAATCTGCAAAAATGATTGCCGTTATTGATGTTATTTTATCATTAAGTGTCGTTGCAAAGAAAAACAGATACATAAAACCAACAATAACAACAGACGGAAGTATAATAATAAAAGAAGGAAGACATCCTGTTGTAGAAAAAATAACAGGAATAGATAATTTCATTCATAACGATACATTGCTTGATAATGAAGATAATAGAATGCTTATTATAACAGGTGCAAATATGGCTGGAAAATCTACATATATAAGACAAGTTGCACTTTTATCTATTATGGCGCAAATGGGTTCTTTTGTACCTGCATCGTCAGCAAGCATAAGTATAGTTGACAGAGTGTTTACCAGAGTAGGAGCAAGTGACGATCTTGCAAACGGACAAAGTACATTTATGGTCGAAATGAGTGAAGTATCTAATATTTTAAAATATGCTACAAAAAATTCACTTGTAATTCTTGATGAAGTTGGAAGAGGTACCTCTACATTTGATGGACTAAGTATTGCTCATGCTGTAATAGAATATTTGCTTGACAAGTCAAAAATAGGAGCAAAGACACTATTTGCAACTCACTATCATGAATTAACGGAACTTGAAAGTGAAAAAAGCGGTGTAAAAAATTATTCTATCAGGCTTGAAAGTAATGGTGATGAAATTATTTTCTTAAGAAAGATAGAAAGAGGCGGAATTGATAAAAGTTATGGTATTGAGGTAGCAAAACTTGCAGGACTTCCTGATGAAGTAATAAAAAGAAGTATACAGATACTTGATGTTTTAGAAGAAAATGAAGAATCCTATAAAACAAAAATAGATAATGTAAATAAGAGTTTAAATAACGGAAGTGAAAAGTTTACTCAGCTTGTTCTTGGAGCTGATGTGAATAATGATAAATTAATGGAAGGCTATGAATTAAATAAAAAAATAGTAAGTAAAATCAAGACTTTACCTATTGAGAGTATGAGTCCAATTGAAGTTATGAATTTTATTTACGAACTTAAACAATCTTTAGAAAAAGAGGAAATTTAGTCGTGGCACAAATTATAAAACAATTATCGAATGAGCTTGTAAATAAAATATCGGCAGGAGAAGTTGTTGTTTCTCCTGCTTCGGTTATAAAGGAACTTGTAGAAAATTCAATAGATGCAGGTTCAACTCATATAAAAATAGAAATAGAAAACGGTGGAAAGTCAAAAATTCTCGTAAGTGACAATGGATGTGGAATAAAAGCGGATGAATTAAGTTTGGCTTTTAGTAAAAATGCAACATCTAAAATTGATAACGTAGATAAACTTTCAAGTATTGATACGTTAGGATTTAGGGGAGAGGCTTTGTTTAGTATTTCCGTTGTAAGCAAAGTTAAAATTAAAACTAAATTTAAAGATGACAAAATTGGGACAAGAGCTATGATAATAAACGGAAAAGTTCAAAATGTATCAAGCATTGCCCTTAATACAGGAACGAGAATAGAAGTTGATGATTTATTTTATAATACTCCCGCAAGAAAAAAACATATGAAAAGTGCTAAGGGAGAAAAGACATCTTCTTTGGATATAATTTCAAAGCTTGCAATAGCAAATCCTAATATTGCTTTTAGCGTTTATAGTGACGGAAGGGAAGTTTTTGTTACAACAGGAGATAATGATATAAAAAATGTTATTACAACAATTTTAGGCTATGATTTTATAACAAAAATGATAGATGTAGACTATGAAGACGAGCCTTTAATTGTAAAAGGAGTTACATTATCACCTAATTATTTAGATAGACAAAATGAAGAAAGTATTTTTATAATAAACGGCAGATATGTAAAAAATGATTCTTTATCTAAAGCAATAAACAATATTTACAGAGAACAGTTTGGGCTTTTTACAAAAAGAATCTCTTATGTTTTATATATTAATCTTCCTTATAATTTTACCGATGTAAATGTGCATCCTTCAAAGACTACAATTTCTTTTAGAAATGAAAGTCTTATTACAATGCTTATTTGTGAGGGAATAAGAAAAGCAGTTAGAGAATCTATAAATTTAAATGAGAATTCAAAAATAAGAAAAGAGAAAAAAGAAAATCCTCTTGATGCTCAAATTGCTTTTGAAACTGCAGAAGAATATGTAGTAGACGAAAAAGAAGTAGAAAATAAACTTTACAGCATAAAGGATAATGAACAAGAGAAAGAAGATAATAATTTAAAAGGTGAGATAAAAAATACCATAGATATTACTGAGTTTTACGAACAAAGTAAATATCCTTCTTTTGTTGACTTCGAAGAAAAACCTTTATTTGAAGAAAATAAGACGAAAGAAGTTATAAGTAAAGATACAAATATTTCTGATAAAGAAAATATTGTTGATAAAAGTATTTTTGATAAAATTTCAAATATGAAATTTATCGGTACGGCTTTTAAAGCTTATGCTATGTTTGAAAGTGGAGATACTATATTTGTAATGGATACCCATGCAAGTCACGAAAGAGTATTATATGATGAATATTTAAGGGAATATCAAAATGAGGACGTAAGAACTCAAATTTTAGCTGCTCCTTTTGTATTAGAGCTTGGGGTTACATTAAAAGATGTTTGTATTAATAATTTGGAAAGTTTGAGAAAATTAGGATATGAAATAGAAGATTTTTCCGGCAGTAATGTGATAATAAGAGAAATTCCGGAAATGTTATCTATTGAAGATACAAAAGAAATAATATTAAATATTCTATCTACACTTAAAAATACATCGGTTTTATCAAATGATATAAACAGAAATGAAAGATTAATTAAATCGGCTTGTCACCATGCTGTTAGAGGACATGATGATATATCTGAAAGTGAAGCAAGAAAACTTTTAAATGATTTAAAGAAAAGTGATAATCCTTTTTCTTGCCCACACTCAAGACCAACAATTTCTAAAATAAAGAAAAAATATTTTGAAAAAATGTTTCAAAGGATTTAGATATGAACAAAATTATTGTTATCGCAGGGCCTACGGCTTCTGGAAAAAGTGGGTTATCTATAGATTTAGCAAAGGATATAGAAGCAGAGATTATTTCTGCGGATTCAGTGCAGGTGTATAAATATATGGATATAGGTTCGGCAAAAGTTACAAAAGAAGAAATGCAGGGTATAAGACATTATCTTGTAGATGAGTTTTATCCTGATGAAAAGTTTAATGTATCTGTATTTGTTGAAAAGGGGATAGAATATATAAATGAAATCTTAAATAAAGGCAAAGATGTAATCATTGTCGGAGGAAGCGGTCTTTATGTTGATGCGCTTATTTACGATTCTTATGAATTTAAAAAAGAAGATTCTGACGATGAATACAGAAACTATCTTGAAAACCTTGCAAAAGAAAATGGAAAAGAATATATTTATAATATGCTTTTAGAAGTTGATGAAGAAAGTGCAAAAGAAATTCATCCAAATAATTTAAAACGTGTTATAAGAGCTCTTGAAATATATAAAAATACAGGTAAGAAAAAATCTGAATTAAATATAAAAAAGAAAAAATACAGGTTTGATAATACATATTATTTTTGTTTAAATGATGATAGACAAAAATTGTATGATGGGATTGACCTTAGAGTAGATAAAATGGTTGAAGAGGGACTCATTAAAGAAGTTAAATCTTTACTTGATATGGGATATGATGAAAATTTAACTTCCATGAGAGCTTTAGGATACAAAGAGATTGTAAGTTATTTAAAAAATGAAATATCTTTTGAGGAAGCTATTTATATTATAAAAAGAGATACAAGACATTTTGCAAAAAGACAGCTTACATGGTTTAGAAGAAATGAAGATATAATATGGATAGATAAACAAGAATATAAAAATAATAAAGAAATAATAGAATTTATGAGGGGTTGTATAAATGAGTGAATTTGCAAGTGAGAAAGCAATAAAAATAGTTAAAGACGCAGAAAAGCAGGTTGAATATAAGTTTAAAGAAATTGATGAAATATGTGAATATAATCAATTTAAGGTTTTATCAGCAATGCAAAAATATAGGTTAGCTCTTCGTCACTTTAATGAAAGTACAGGATATGGCTATGATGATGAAGGAAGAGAAATAACCGAAAAAATATATGCCGAAGTTTTTGGTGGGGAAGCTGCATTGGTAAGACCTCAAATAGTAAGCGGGACACATGCAATAAGTCTTATGCTTTATGGTGTTTTAAGACCAGGAGATACTCTTTTAAGCATTACAGGAGACCCTTATGATACAATAAGGTCTACAATTGGTATAAATGACAATGGAGAAGATTTAGGCTCTTTAAAGGATTATAACGTTGATTATGATAAAGTTGAGCTTTTAGAAGATGGTTCAATTGATTATGAAAAAATAAAAGAAAAATTAAATGATAAGGTAAAAGCAGTATTTATACAACGTTCTAGCGGATATAAAGACACAAAAGCTCTTTCAATTAGAAAAATTAAAGAAGCTTGTGAATTTGTTAAGGGAATAAAAAAAGATGTTATTATTCTTGTAGATAACTGCTATGGTGAATTTTTAGAAAAACAAGAACCTTTAAATGTTGGTGCAGATATGATTGCAGGTTCACTTATAAAAAACCCTGGTGGTGGACTTGTATCTGTCGGAGGATATATTGTAGGAAGTGAAAAAAATATAAAGAAAGTTGCCGCCAGACTTACATCTCCGGGAATAGCTCTTGAAGTAGGTGCAAATCTTGGAGTAATTCGTTCATATTTACAAGGACTTTTTATTGCTAGTAAAGTTACAAGCGGAGCAATAAAAGGTGCAATACTTGCTGCAAAAGTTTTTGAAAGCATAGGGTATAGAGTATTCCCTGGAGTAGACGATGAAAGAAGCGATATAATACAAGCTGTTGTTCTTGGAAGCAGTGAAAAAGTTTATGCATATTGTGCAGGTATACAAAGTGCTGCTCCTGTAGATTCTTATGTTACTCCTGAGCCTTGGGATATGCCTGGATATGATGATCAGGTTATTATGGCAGCAGGAAACTTTATTGAAGGTTCATCAATTGAGCTTAGTGCTGATGCGCCAATGAAGGAGCCTTATATTGTTTATCAGCAAGGCGGACTTACATATGAACATTCAAAAATAGGAACAATAAAAGCTTTGGATGAAATTTTAAAAATTGACGATAAAAAATAATATGATTTTTTAATCATATTATTTTTTTGCAATAACCGTATAAATAAATCCTTTTTCTTTTTTACTCTCTATAATTGTAAATCCGCATTTTATCATCATTTTTTCAATTCCTTTTTTGTTGGTTGTCTTATAATCTCCGCTTTTTAAGAAAGGAAAAATAAAGTGATTATCAATAAACGCAGGAATTCCTCCTACTCCGGTATCAGATAAAATATATAGTCCTCCTTTTTTTAAAACTCTGTAAGCTTCTTTCATTGCTTCTTCTTGATATGGGTAGTGATGGAAACTTTGTATACATGTTACTATATGGAAAAATTCATCTTTAAAATCTAGTTTATTAGATGTTCCAACAGAAAAATATGTATTTGGAATATTTTTACTTTTTGCTACTTTAATCATATTTTCAGAAATATCTATGCCAAAATAATTTTGTCCTGTTTTTAAATTTTCAAATAAAAAACCTGTTCCACATCCTACATCTAATATATTATCGTATTTTAAATTATTTAAATATGTCGATACACTATTACAGCTTATTTTTCCTTCTTTTGAATAATATATTGTGTTTTTTTTATCATAATCTTTTGCTTGTTTATTAAAATGTGTTTTTGATAATTCTTCAATATCTTTCAAAACAAAACTCCTTTTTTATTTAGAATAACATAAAAACAAGTTAGCTTCAACTAACTTGTTAGAATTTATTTATTAACTTTTTATTAACTTATATGAATATATTTAAATATAATAAATTTTTATAATTATTTTAATTAAAAGATATTTCATTTTTTATTTTATTAAGACCATTTTTTTCAAGTCTGGAAACTTGTGCTTGACTTATTCCGATTTCATTGGCAACTTCTATTTGAGTTTTTCCCATATAGTATCTTTTTAATATTATTTCTTTTTCTCTTCCTTTTAATTTGTCAACGGCTTCTTTTAAAGATAAATTTTCTGTCCAATTTTCTTCTATATTTTTCTTGTCTCCTACTTGGTCAAGAAGGTATATACTGTCCCCATTATCGTTATACATTTTATCATATAAAGAGCATGGTTCTACTATCGAATCAAGAGCAAAGTTTAGATCTTTTTCCTTTATTCCAAGACTTTTTGCAATTTCTTTGTTTGATATATTTTTATCTTTATTTAACTCTTTAAATTTAAGAGCTTTATATGCAGTGTCCTTTAATGAACGGCTTACTCTGATACTTCCGTTATCTCTAAGGTATCTTCTAATCTCCCCGATAATCATAGGAACGGCATAGGTACTAAATTTTACATCAAATTTTGTATCAAAATTATCTATTGCTTTAATAAGACCTATACATCCTACTTGAAATAAATCATCCATATTTTCATTACGGTTTGAAAAACGCTGAACAACACTTAAAACAAGCCTTAAGTTGCATCTTATAAATTCGTTTTTTAAATCTTCTTCACCATTCTTTATTCTAAGTAACATATCTTCAATTTCTTTATTTGATAAATTGGGTAATGATGATGTATTTATACCGCATATTTCAACTTTTCTTATCACTTGGCTTCTCCTTTGTATGAAAATTTGTATATTAAAATTTTTACCTTAGATAAGAAAGTTATTCCAATACAATAAAAATTTATAAGGAAGATAATGGAATGGAATTTTCTTAGCTTTTAATTGATTTAAGTTTGTAGTATAATATTAATAATTTTCATAAAGGAGAAAAATATGCCAAGATTTTTTTGTATTGATAAGGAAAACGATACTTTTTATTTAGATAAAGAAGATAGCAAACATATAAAAAAATCCCTTAGAATGATAGAAGGGGATAGTATAACCATTTGTGATAAGAATGGGTATGATTATGAATGTATATTAAATTATGAAGGAGAAAATGTTGTTGCAAAAATAATATCTAAAAAAGAAAATGATACGGAACCAAGTGTAAAAATAACATTATATCAAGCAATGCCAAAATCAGATAAATTTGAAATGATTGTTCAAAAAGCTGTTGAACTTGGAGTTAGCGAAATAGTTCCTGTAATGACAAATAGATGTATTTCAAGACCTGATAAAAAATCTATGAAAAAGAAAATTGAAAGATATAACAAAATTTCTTTATCTGCTTCAAAACAAAGCGGCAGGGGAATAGTTCCATTAGTTAAAGAAATGGTTTCTTTTAAAGAAGCAATAGAGCAAATGAAAAAAAGTGATATGGCAATAATGTTTTATGAAAATGGAGGAAGGAATCTAAAGGAATTTGATTATAAAGATATAAAATCAATATCTTTTATTGTGGGAAGTGAAGGAGGTTTTGATGCATCTGAAGCTGATTATGCATCTAAAAATGATATTATTTTAATGGGACTTGGAAAAAGAATTTTAAGATGTGAAACAGCTCCTATTGCTGCTCTTTCAGCTCTTATGTTACTTACGGATAATATGTAAAAGCCTTTCTATAAGGCTTTTTTTGTTGCTCGTTTTATTAAAATTAGTATAGGCAGTACAAATGAAATAAAGATGAAAAAGTATTTAAAGTTACTAAAAATAACAATAATTTTGTTTGTTGTTTGAGGAAGTAATGTAATGATAAAAAATACTAACATAGAATAAAATAGTCTTATATTTTTTATACTTTTTAAATTAAATATTTTCTTTATTCCAAGTAAAGCTACAAATGTATATATTGAGATTTTAATAAGAGTTGTTATAAAAAAATTAAATCCAACTACTATTTCCATTCTTGTAATATAGGTTCCAATGCTTGAAACTCCCATGGTAATGAAATTAGGGAAAGGAACTTTTAAAATTAATGGAAACCCCAGTAATAGTACATTTGTAAAATATGTTAATAATATAATTACATAACTTATTGTTATACCTATAATATATGTTTTTTTTGTATTTTCAAATTTGTTAAGTTTATTTATTATAAAAGAAAATAAAATTATATCGCTGTAAGGAAGTAAGGAGTTAAAAAAAATATCTTTGTTCATGTCATTATAAAAACTGAAATTTAATATTTCATTTATATTGTTTATATCAAACATTTTAATAGGAAACAAAAGACAAAAAAATACTATTAAAAGATTTACTGGAATTAAAAATGTTGATATTTTTCCAAGTGTCAATATTCCCTTTTTTAAAGTAAGAAATATTAATAATAAAAATATTATTGTAGTTACGATGATTGGTGTTTTTGTAAGAACATTACCTTTAGTAAATAATACAAAGTATTTTAGATGTATTGCTTCAAGTATTAAAGAATATACAATAAAACAAAGACTAATAAAAATTGCAAAAAATTTATTAAAACTTGAGAAAATTATATCAAATAAATTTTGTTTATATTTAAGTAGGAAAACTAAGCTTATTATAATCGGAATAATAGATGAGATAAAGGATATTAAAATGTAAATTGGATTTTTTGCTGTATAAAAATAATATCCCGTAAGTACAGATGTTCCTAAGGTAAATAATATCATCATTGAAATAATTTCTTTTGTTGAGAGTCTATCCATCTAATCCTCCGTCATTTCTTTTATTTGAACATTTATTTTTACATTTGGTGATAGATTCATAAAATAATCATTCCAGTTAGTATGATTGTTTTTTATTTTTCTATTGTTTAAATTAAATCCATAACCAAAAATATCAACTTTAAATTTTTTTTGTGTAATATTTATAAAAGAATAAATTTCTTTTGTAATTTGTTTTCCCAATTCTTTTTCTATTTCTTTTTGTGAAATATTATTGTCATTGCTTTCTATATATGCATTTATGTCCATTTTTATATTTAGTTTATTATTTTCGATTTTATTTTTTGTTTTATTTAAAGATATTTTTGTGTTTACTATGCTGTCATCAATATTTAATTTTAATTGTATTGAATCTTTTTTATTTAATAAAAAAGAATAGTAGTTTACATCTTTGTCTTCTATATATCCAAGTAATTTATCATTTTTAAATACAGCAATCTTGTTTGCATAAAAATTCTTTTTTTCATTCTCATTTGTTTTTTTTATTACAGGTAATGTTAATTCAATACCTTGATTTTCTATTGAGTTTATTACTTTGTATGCTCTTGCACTGTCATTAAATAATTTATTTTTACTTAACTGTTCTAATATTTCAAATCCGTGAAAAGTTCCGTTTTCTGATGATGAATTTAAAATTTCTTTTGCTGCTGAATTATATGTTGTTGTAAATGTTGTATTAAATCTTAGATTATTTTCTTCAAATACTAAATTTAAGATATCATTTATTCCGTCTTCTTTTGCGTATTCTTCACCTACAATAATAAGTCCACAGTGGCTTAAATTTACTTTATTGTTAAATTTACCGTCAAGTTTACTTAATGCTTCATATATTGAATCTCCTGTTGATGTTATTACCTGTGGTTTGATGGAAAGTTGTCCTCCATAATCTTCAGACTGCAATGTTTCTGCGCTTACTTCGTATCCTGATTGTGTTTTATCTATTCCTAATGTAAAAATCAGTATTTCTCTTTCCAGTTCCGTATAGTCAAAACAGGATGTAAGAAGTGGAAGTGTTATTATTAAAAATAGAACCGAAATTATTTTATTTTTCATATTAGTTTATCCTATCTTTCTTTTCAGACATATCGGTAGGTCTCGTTATCATTTTGTACCATGGAGACCTGTAAAACGAATCTTTAAATTGTTGTATTGAATGAAAAGTAACGTTTGCCATATAAGACATACCAAAAGATTTTATTGATGATAAGTGAACAATTAAAAGTAAAAATGCAATTGTAAACCCGTATAAACCAAGTATTGAAGAAAGAATTATAAATAAAAATCTAAATATTATAGTAGAACCTTTTACACTTGGAATCATTAATTCACTTATAGCAGATAGAGCTACAACTATTATCATAGGTGCACTTATAAGTCTTGCTTCAACTGCAGCCTGTCCAACAACAATACCACCTACAATACCAAGAGCAGTAGTTGCTCCACTGCCGCTTCTATTGCCCGCTTCTCCTAGAATTTCAAAGATAATTATCATAAGAATACATTCCGTAAAACTTGAACATGGTATGCCTTCTCTTGCTCCAATTATACTTATGGCAAGAGAACTAGGTAAAATTTCTTTATGAAATGTTATTATTGCTATATATAATGCCGGTATACATATAGATAAAAAATAGCTTATTATTCTTATCATTCTTGTAAAAGAAGCAAAATAATAATTTAGATAATAATCGTCTCCTGACATAAAATTTTCAATAAATAAATAGGGAACTGTCATAACAATTGGTGTCCCGTCAACAAATAAAGCTACTCTACCCTCTAGTATTTTACTTGCTATTACATCAGGTTTTTCATATGTTCCAGCTGTTTTAAAAGGGGAGAATCTGTTGTCTTTTACGGATTCCAAAATATAATTCACATCAAGAACTGAGTCAATATTGATTTTTTTTATTCTTTTTTTTAATTCCTTTAAAACCTTTTTATCAACTATTCCGTCGATGTATGCAAGGCAGGTTTTTGTTTTTGTAACATTACCGATAGTTGAAAATTCAAATTTTAAATTTGGGCTTTGTATTTTTCTTCTAAGCAATGATAAGTTTGTAAGGATATTTTCTCCAAAGCCTTCTCTTGGTCCTTTTGCAATTTTTTCACTAGGGGGCTCCATTATAGCTCTTAAAGTAAAACCTTTTGTATCAATGCTTAAAGCTTTATTTTGCCCTTCTATTAGTAAAATTGTATTTCCATAAAGCAAATCGGAATAAATATCTTCAAATGTATTTTTTTCTTTTACATCATTTGAAAATAATATTTTTGTTTTTAATTTATCTAAAATATTAAATTTAAAAACAATTTTTTTATTTTCTAAAATTGGTTTGATTATATCTTCATCGATTCTTTCGCTATTGGACATTCCATCAATAAATAAAAGAAGATAATCTATTCCTTTGTTTTTAAATTCTCTGTATCTTATTGTGTCATCATTATTAAATTGATTTTTTATTATTGCCTTGTTAATTTTTAAATTTTTATATAATTTATTCATTGTATACCTTTGGGAAAATTATTTATATAGATTATTTTTTCCAAAATATTAATTTGTATACTTTTTAATAAAATAAAAAAGCACCTTATAAAAGGTGCTTTTTTTTAAAATAAGCTATAAAACATATTCTTTATACTAAACGTATTATAATTTTTTAAACTTGCTTGTGTTACTTTATTATTTCTGATTCTTCCTTCATTATCTTGAACATGTACAGTAAATGTTTTTTCTCCAAGTTTAGTTCCGTTATAGCTTACTGAACAAGTCATTGAATATGATCCCGGAGATTCGCTGTCAAAGTCATCATCATCAATTATTGTTACAGAACCATAATCTGTTGACCCATCAGATAAAGTTACTATGGCTGAAGGTGAATAATAATTTTCGCCTTTATTTATCCATATTGATGAAGGATTTAAAGAGAATGAGGTTACTGTAGGGCTTGATGAGCCACTAACACTAATTGTAGCACTTGCAGTTAATGTAGTTCCTTCTTGTGTATATTTTGCAGTGATTGTTGCACTTCCGCTGCTTACACCGGTTATTGTGCTTCCTGATACTTTTGCAACAGAACTGTTACTTGAAGATAGACTTGCGCTAATATTCTTAGTTGAGCCATCTGCTAATGTTCCCGTAACCGTAGCTGTAGCAGTTTGTCCGGCTTCAATAGACCCTGGACTTATAGTTAATTTTATTGAATGAACAGTTGATTTTCCATGTATATCACAAGAACCTTTTACACTATATTTTGCTTGTGAACCAATTTCATTTTTTCCTTTTACTCCAGGTGGATAAGTTATTTTACTTAAATCCAGTAATACAGATGTTTTTACTTGATCAGCAGGACAATATTCTGTTGCTTTTTTATTGGATGCTTCACATATTTTTGCTGAAACATGAATATCATCACTTCCGCTTGGGCCTTTTCCTGTTAAGAAATATTCTGTATATACTTTAGAACCTCTTGGGTCTTTATATGATAGGGAAGTAGGGTTTTTACCCGATACTCCGTCTACTTTTGCTTGATATACATCATCAGGTTGTGATGCAAATTTACTGTTTTCTATATCTTTTTTACTATATATGTCTGTGAATGCTTCTTTCCAGAAAGCAGCCGGACCATTTGTAGAACCCCCATAAGTACCGATATTCAAGTTATAGGTTGTCCCATCTACCGTGACGACGTTCTGGTCGTATCCATACCAAACAGCTCCGGAATATTCAGGAGTATAACCACAGAACCATGCATGTCTGTTTTCATCAGTTGTACCTGTTTTACCTGCTACTTCTGTACCGTCAATTGAGATATATGTTGTACCACCTTTTACAACATCTTTAAGAATGTCTGTAATAATAAATGCAGTACCTTCTTCAAATACTTTTACTTTTTCTGATTTGTTACTTAAAATAATTTCTCCGTTTTTATCGGTTATTTCAGTATACATTATAGGAGTTTGTCTAACTCCTCCATTTGCAAATGTTGTATAAGCACTTGCCATAGCCAATGTAGATTGTCCATGTGTATAACCCCCAAGAGCTAATGCAGCAGGGTTTAAGTCATTTACGTCATTTTCATCTTTTACAATATCAAGTCCTAATTTTTCTGCATAAGGAAGAATTGTTTCTGTACCTGTTTGTAACATTGCCTGAACAGCTACCGTATTAACAGAGTTTGTAAGACCATTTCTTACTGTCATTAGTCCTTGATTTCCTCCGCCGGAGTTTTTAGGTGACCATCCTCCGTAAGAAATTGATGTATCATTAAATGTTGTTCCAGCAGTTATTTTGCCGGAATCAATTCCCGGAGCATATGTTGTAAGTGGTTTTGTAGAAGAACCTGGTTGAAATTTTTGAGTGGCTCTATTCATTGATAAACTTGCCGATTTTTCTCTTCCTCCAACTATACCTACTACTTTTCCGGTTTTGTTTTCGATAATAGTCATTCCGACTTCAGGATTATATTCTACTTCTTCACCTTTTTGTTTTGACATAGCTTCACTTGCTTGTTGTGCAGAATATGATTGAGAAGGGAAGATAGAATCATCTTTTGCCGTTTCTTCAAGTATTTTTTGTATATCCGGGTCTACAGTTGTCTTTATTGTTAATCCATTATTAAGAATAAATGTTGATGCGTCTTCTTTTGAATAGTTGTATTTTTCAGCTATGTCATTTACAACTTGTTCATATACAGCGTCAGTAAAATAAGAATATACAGTATTACTTTTATTTTCTACTAATCCGATTTTATTATTTTTTAATTCGTCCACTGCTATATCATATTCTTCTTTGCTTATATGATTTAAATCATACATTTTTTGGACTACTTCCAATGCTCTTTCCTGATTGTTTTCATCGTAAGCAAGAACTGTTTTTCCTTCGGAATTTTTTTCTTTTACAAGCGTATATTCACCGTCTCCATTTTCATCTTCATATACAAGAGGATCATAATATGTAGGAGCATTAATTATTGATGCCAAAACAGCAGCTTGAGCAATTGAAAGCTCATCAACATCTTTTTTGAAGAAATATTGTGCTCCTGATTGAATACCCCATGCTTGAGACATATTTACTTTATTTAAGTATGCTTCAAGAATTTCTTCTTTTGATAATTTCTTTTCAACTTCGATTGCTAATTTCCATTCTTGAACTTTACGTTTTATTGATGTTTCACTTGTTAAGTGTGTTAATTTAATTAGCTGTTGTGTTATTGTACTTCCACCCGGACCATCAGTGCTTCCTGATGTTAAAACTCCAAGAATAGCTTTACCAGTACCTATAAGGTCAACGCCTCCGTGTTCATAGAAACGTTTGTCTTCTATTGATACAAAAGCTAATTGAACAATTTCCGGTATTTCTTCTATACTTACAGGTTCTCTATTTTCAGAACCTTGAAGTTCCTGATAGTATTTTCCATCTTTATCTAATAAATGAGTTGCACTCGCATAATTAAATTTATCTAAATCAAGTGCAGGTGCTTGAGCCATCCATACAAGCATTAGAGCGAACCCACCTATAAAACATACAATACCTAAAGTAACAATAGCTGCAAGAACTCTTTTGAAAGTTATTTTTTTGCCTGGTCCTTTTTTGAATTTTCCTTTGCCAGCTTTATTTTTACCTAACATACTTTTCTTGGTAATGTTGCTTTTTTTCATGTTGTCTTTAGGTTTTTTAACTCTGACTCTTTTCTTACGCACTTTTACTTTTTTTTGCATATTATTAGGAGTCATGTTGTCGTTTGTGCTCATTTTTTACCTCCAATTTATATGACATAGCATATTCTTTAACATTATATAGCATAGTAAAATTTTTATCAATGCTATATGTTCCATTTTGGAAATATTTAATAAAATTTTAACATTATTATCACTTTTTTGTAATTAATTTTATTTATAAAAAAAAGTGAAATATTTAAATTTATATAAATAAAGTATTTATAAAAAGAGCAAAATTATATATAATATATATTTACGATAAGCAAATTAAAGAATACATTTGGAGGTACAAATGAAATTAGAACAAAATAAAGTATATTCAAACTTTATATTAAAAAATGTAAAAACTGTTCATGAAATAAATTCTGTTTCATATGAATTTGAACATATAAAATCCGGTGCAAAACTTTTATATATTAAAAATGATGATAACAACAAAGTGTTTAGCATAACTTTTAGAACTCCTCCTGTAGATAATACGGGAAGTGCTCATATTTTAGAGCATAGTGTTCTTTGTGGTTCAAAAAAATATCCTTTAAAAGAACCTTTTGTTGAGCTAATAAAATCATCTCTTAATACTTTTTTAAATGCGATGACTTTTTCAGATAAAACAATGTATCCAATTGCCAGTACAAATGAAGCTGATTTTAGAAATTTAATGGATGTATATTTAGATGCTGTTTTTAATCCTTTAATATATGATAAAGAAGAAATATTAAAACAAGAGGGATGGCACTATCATATAGAGAATAAAGATGATGAAATAAAATACAATGGCGTTGTTTATAATGAAATGAAAGGTGCTTTTTCTGATCCTGAAGACATCCTTGCAAGAAGCATAGAGTCCAATTTATATAAAGATACTCCTTATTTCTACGAATCAGGAGGGGATCCTAAATATATTCCTGATTTAACTTATGATGAATTTTTGAATTTTCACAAAAGATATTATCATCCAATTAATTCTTACATTTATATATATGGTGATACTGATATTTTACGTCATCTTGAATATATAGATAAATCTTATCTTTGTAATTATGACAAAATAGAAATAGATTCAAAAATCAATGAACAAGTTGATTTTACTAATATTGAAAAAAGGGTGGAAAAATATTATTCTGTAAACTCAAATGAAAATATAGACAGTAAATACTTACTTGCTTTGAATTACAGTATAGGTAATGTTCTTGATGTTAAGCTTGGTCTTACTTTTGGAATATTATGTAAGATTCTTTTTGATTCAGATTCTTCTTATTTAAAGAAAGCTCTTCTTGATGCTAAAATCGCTGATGAAGTTGTTCTTGATTATAATAATGGAATACTGCAACCTGTATTTAGTGTAGTCGCTAAAAATGCAAAGAAAGATAAAATAGAAGTTTTTAAAGAGACTGTTATATCTACATTTAAAAAAATTATTAATGATGGTATAGATAAAGACATTATTAAATCTGCTATAAATAATTTTGAATTTGAATTAAAAGAAGCAGATACAGGAACATATCCAAAAGGATTAATTTATGGCATTACAATAATGGAAAGTTGGTTATATGATGGAGATCCGACTTTACTTTTAGAATATGAAAATGCGTTAGAACAAATAAAAGAAGAAGCTGAAAATGGTTTGTTTGAAAATGTTATAAAAGAATTTATTGTAGAAAATGATAAATATAACTTTGTGATACTTTCTCCAAAAGAAAATTTATCAGATAAAAATGATGAGATTTTAAAAGAAAAACTTGGTGAATTCAAAAAAAGTTTAAATGATAAAGAGTTGGAAAGCTTGGTAGATAGTACAAATGCTTTACTAAAAGCTCAACAAACGCCTGATAGTGATGAAGTGAAAGCTTTGGTTCCAAGAATATATATAAAAGACATAGATGAAAATCCTATTGTTGTAAATGATGTTGAAATTATTCATGAAGGAATTAATGATATTTATGTAAGAGTAGATGATACAAAAGATATAACTTATTTAGATATTAATTATGAAGTTTCTTTAAATTCAAACGAAGAAATTCACGCTTTGTCTCTTCTTACAAAATGTTTTGAGAATTTCGATACTAAAAACTTTGATATGATTCATTTAAATAACGAAATAAATGAAAATTTAGGTGACATTTTATTTACTGTTTCACCATATCAAAACGTAAAAAATCCTGAGAAATTCAGGTCATTCTTTACTTGCTGCATAAAGGCATTTAGTGAAAAAGAAGATAAAATGTATGAAATAATGGAAGAACTTTTATTAAGAAGTGATTTTAACAATAAAGAAAAACTAAGAGATGTTATTAAGGAAGAACTATCAAAAACACAATCTAAGATAATGTCAGCAACACATAAAATGGTTTTAAACGAAATGTTTGCTAAAATTAGTAGAAAGTTTAAGTTTATTACTCTTTTAAGTGGAATAAGTTATTATAATTTCTTAAAAGAATTAAATGATAATTTTGATGAAAAATATGAAACAATAATTAAATTGTTTAAAGAACTTGTGGATAGAATTATATCTTCAAGAAAAGATGTTATAATAACTATAAGCAAAGAAAATAAACAAACAAGTATAAACAAAGCTATAGACTTTTTAAATAAATATCAAAGTACATCTAAAACAACAATTAACTTTGATTATGAAGAAAACAAAGAAAATACTTCTATTATAATGCCTTCACTTGTTAACTATGTAGGGCAAGGATACCTATACAAAAATTTAGGATATGAATATGAAGGTTCAATGCTTGTATTAAAAAAATATTTGTCAACTGAATATTTATGGAACAATGTAAGAGTTATGGGCGGTGCATATGGTTCATTTATTCAAATTGATAAATACGGAAATTTAGGTTTAGTTTCATATAGAGATCCAAATGTAAAAAGAACTTATGATGTATATCAAAATCTTTTTGAGTGTATAAGTAATCTAGATTTAACTGATGAAGATGTAAATAAACTTATAATCGGAACAATATCTGACATGGATGTTCCTTTAACGGTATATGGGAAAATAAGAGAATATGTTTCAAGAGTATATACATTGGATACTTATGAAGATATAAAGAGAAGAAGAAAAGAAGTATTAACAACTAAAAAAGAAGATTTAATTAAACATGCTAAAATGTTTGATGAAGTAATTAAAAATTCGGTTAAATGTGTTGCCGGAAATAAAGCAAAAATAGACGAGTGTAAAGATTTATTTGATAATGAAATAACATTGTTCTAGACTAAAATATTGAAAGGATGCAATATGCAAAATAAAAAGAGATTAAAAAGAGTTCTTTTAAGCTTTTTAATGACTTTTATATTAATATTTAATATAAATTCAAGTATAAATGCAGCAGCGCCTACTGTTAAAGAAGGTTCAAGCTTGGGACTGTATTTATATGAAGATTCAACCCAAAGTGAGCTTTATAATTATAATGGGAATAAAAAAATGTACCCAGCCAGCACTACCAAAATTATGACAGCGGCCGTTACTTTGGATTATGTAAAAAATTTAGATGAAGAAGTTACCGTAGGAAGCGAACTTGATTGGCTTCCTGCCGGTAGTTCTGTATCTGATTTAATAAAAGGTGAAGTCTTATCATATGAAGATTTGCTATACGGTTTAATGATTCCTTCCGGTAATGATGCAGCCATTGTTCTTGCATGTAATGTTGGAAATATTATAAATGGAGAAAAAACTACCAAGGAAAAAGCATATGATATTTTTGTTGATGCAATGAATAAAAAAGCAAAAGAACTTGGAATGAATGATACTCATTTTGCAAATCCTCATGGATTTCATGATAGCAATCATTATTCTACACCTCATGATATGGTATTAATTGCTGCCTATGCAGATAATTATGATTTTTATAATAGGGTTGTTAATTCTACATATTATGAAACAACTACTAATAAGACAACTCATAAATGGTCAGGTCATAACTATATTATAGTTAAGTCTAGCGATTATTTTTATAACCTTGCAAAAGGAGATAAAACCGGATATACATCGGAAGCTGGAAGATGCGTAATTGTTTCCAGTGAAAATGCACAAGGTGTTAAATACTATGCAGCAGTACTTCATGCATCTTCAACAAAAGAACAATTTACATATGCAAAAAATCTTTTAAAATATGGTAATACAGAAACAAAAAAATTATTAATTGAAGAAAAAGATAAAACTTTATATAAATATACTGTTCAAAATCTTGCTCTTGGAGAAACAGGAGAGCTGAAAGTTAAGGTTAACGACGATATTTATGTTTATACTAATAAAAGTTCAACTGAGGAAAATTTTAGAATAGAGTTTTCTCCAAATGAAGATTATTTAAAGAAAACAGCAGGAGAAGAATTAGAGCTTGTTAATTCAATACATGAAGATGACAATATAGGTAATATAAACGTTTATTTCAATAATAAACTTTTTAAAAGTGTTCCTGCATTTTCAAAAAGCGATGTAAATATGAGGTCGACATTTGATATATTTATTACCAATGCTCTTATATTTATAGCACTAGCCTGTCTTATTGTTATGGCTCTTGTTATTTCTTCAAAACACAGAACAAAAAAAAGAATAGAAAAGAGAAAAAAAACAAGAAGAAGAAGACTTCAAAATGAAATAAAAGCATATGGTTCACAAAGTGTAAGACCTAGGCCTGCTTATAATTCAGAGGGAAAAAAGATTAAAATCGTTAAAAAAAATAAACCTCAAAAAAGACGCCCAATTACAAAAAAAGTTTATAAAAAAGGGAAAAGAAGAAGATAAAAATGAATGATAAAACTTTTAAAGCTTTAGAATTTAATAAGATAATTTCATTAATAAGTGAACATGCTTATAGCGATAATGCAAAAGAAGAGGTATTAAGTTTGCTACCTACAGATAATATATATTTAATTTCTGATAAATTAAATGAACTTGATGAACTTATAAGATTTTCTCTTTCTTTTTCATCGCTTCCTATTTATGGTTATAAAGTAAATAAAGATATAATATCAAGAGCATCTAAAGACGGAATACTTATAAATGATGATTTTATAAATATTTCAAAAAG
Source organism: Anaerofustis butyriciformans (assembly GCF_036289385.1). Lineage (NCBI taxonomy): Bacteria > Bacillati > Bacillota > Clostridia > Eubacteriales > Eubacteriaceae > Anaerofustis > Anaerofustis butyriciformans. The sequence goes on along the minus strand of NZ_JAYFFH010000001.1, from coordinate 584,929 downwards.
TATAAAATGTGCTTCTTTGGTAAAAAAACATATTTTATCTAATCTGTCACAAGAAGATGTTTTCCCTACATTAGAAGATTACGCAAATAATATTGAAGATTTATCTTATCTTCAAAAGGAAATTGACAGAGTAATAATAGATAGTGAAACCATAAGTGATAAAGCAAGCAGTACTCTTTATGATATAAGAAGAAACATAAAAAATACAAATAATAAAATAAGAGAAAAATTAAACAGTATTATAAATTCAAATAAGTATCAAAAATACTTAAGTGAAAATATTGTAACTATAAGATATTCAAGATATGTTGTTCCAGTAAAATCTGAATATAAAGGTGAGGTTAGAGGTATTGTTCATGATACATCTCAAAGTGGTGCAACATTATTTATTGAACCTGAGGCAATAGTAAATTTAAACAATAAATTAAAAGAACTTGAAATAAGTGAACAAAAAGAAATTGAAACTATTTTAAAAATTTTATCACTAAAGATAAAAGAGAATGCAAATAGTTTGAAATTTAACGAAAACATTCTCTTATATTTAGATGTTTTAAATGCAAAAGCAGATTTTTGTATAAAAAATGAATATAGTAAACCTGTTATAAGTGAAGATAACACTATTGATTTAAAAAAAGCAAGACATCCTCTTATAGATATTAATAAGGTTGTCCCTTCAAATATTGTTTTAAACAATGACTTTAAAGCTTTGATAATTACAGGTCCAAATACAGGGGGTAAGACTGTTACTTTAAAAACGGTTGGTTTATGTTCACTTTTAATGCAGTGCGGACTTTTTATTCCTGCAAATGAAAACAGCTGTTTGCCTGTGTTCGAAAATATTTTTGCCGATATAGGAGATAAGCAAAGTATTGCTCAAAGTTTAAGTACTTTCTCTTCTCATATGACAAATATAGTAGATATAGTTAATTCTTCAAATGATAAAACACTTGTATTAATAGATGAATTAGGAGCCGGTACAGACCCTGTAGAAGGTTCTGCTCTTGCGGTTGCAATTATAGACAGACTTAAGAATATCGGAGCAAAGGTTTTTGCGACAACTCATTATAGTGAAATAAAGGAATATGCTATAACTAAAAAGGATGTAATGAATGCAAGTGTTGAATTTGATGTTGAAACATTATCACCAACATATAAATTAATACTTGGTATACCAGGTAAATCAAATGCATTTGAAATTTCTAAAAAACTAGGACTTGACAGTGAAATAATTGAAAAAGCAAAGAAAAATATTAAAAAAGAAAATAGAGATATCGAAGAGCTCATAAGGGAACTTAATGATAAAACAGCTTTAGTTGAAAAAGAAAAAAATGAAGTAGAAAAATTGTTAGCTGAAAATGAAAAATTAAATGACGAGCTAACTAAGGAAAAAGAATATATAGAAAATAACAAATCAAAAATTATGCTTGATGCTTCCTTAAAAGCTAAAGATATTATTGCTGATGCAAAAAGAGAATCTAAAGAAATTATAAACAAATTAAATAAAATTAGCATTCCAAAAAATGTTAATGCAAATAATGATAAATATAAAAAAGATATAGATAAAATTAAAAACCAAATTAAAGAAAAAGAAGAACTTTTAAATTCTTATATTCCTTCTCATGAAATAAAGAAACAAGAGAATAAGCAAAGTAAAAAAGAAGATTTCAAAGTAGGGCAGGAAGTATATATAAAGAGTTTGGATCAATATGCGACAATACTTGGATTTGATAATAAAAATAATGTATTTATTCAGGCAGGTATAATAAAAACAAAGATTCCAATTTCTAAAATAGAGCCTTCAAAAAGAGAAAAAGAACAGTTACAAAAATCAGTAATTAAATATTCAAATACAAAAGCGAAAACTATAAAAACAAGTTTGGATTTAAGAGGAATGTATGCGGATGATGCTATTTTAAAAGTCGAAAAATATTTAGATGATGCATATTTAGCAAACTTAAAACTTGTTACAATAATTCATGGGAAAGGTACCGGGGTACTAAAAAAAGCCGTTAGTGAACTACTAAAAAATCATCCATATGTAAAAAAATACAGACTTGGTGATATAGGTGAAGGTGGAGATGGTGCTACTGTTGTAACATTAAAATAATATATATTACTTTTTATTAAAATTTTTTTCTTATATTTTAAATAATTTAACTAGAAATTTTAAACATGTTAAATTAATTTAATACTTATTGAAAATATAATATATTTATGTAATAAAATTGCATTAGATATTTGATAAATGATATTTTAGAGGGGTTTATGTTAAGAGAATATCATGGTATAGTTATAAAAAATATTAAATATTCGGATAATGACAGGATACTTACTGTATTTACAAAAGAAAGAGGAAAAATAAGTGTTATGGCAAAAAACGCTGCTTCAAAAAGAAGTAAAGTAATAGCCCAAACAAGCACATTTTCTTATAGTTATTTTGTATTATATCCGGGGAAAAATTTTTATACTTTAAAAAGTGCGGATTATATTAAAAGTTTTCCGGGAATACAAACCGACCTTGAGAGACTTTCTTTTGCAAGTTATATTTGTGAGCTTATTGATATATTTTATGAAGATAAAATGGAAGAAGAAATAACTTTTAATCTTTTATTTTATACTTTAGGTTTAATTCAAAAATGTAAAATAGAAAATATATCTTTTGTAGCACTTATGTTTATGTTAAAGCTGCTTGGTATTTCAGGGATTATTCCTGATTTTAAATATTGTAATTTATGCGGTGATGCAAAATGCAGTGAGTACTACCTTGATTTTGAAAGCAGTATTCTATCTTGCAAAAAATGTACAACAAAGTATTTTTCATCAAACAAATTAACTTTAAAGCAAATAAATTTAATTAATGAACTAACTTATATAAACTTAAAGGATATTAAAAATATTGATTTTACTAAGGTATCTTTAAAAGAATGTAACAATATAATTGTAATTTTGAATAATTATATAACTTATAATCTTCAAAAGAAAACAAATAGTTTTAAATTTTTATCAGATATGATAAAATTAAGTTAATATATGCAATAAATAAAAAATGGAGGAAAAAATGACAAGAAGGCTTAGTTTAAATGAAATAATAAGTATTACAAAAATGAGAGGAATAATATTCCCAGGTTCTGAAATTTATGAAGGACTTGCAAATAGTTTTGATTATGGTCCTGTTGGAACACTTATTTTAAATAATGTTAAAAATGCATGGTTTAAAAAATTTATTCAAGAATCACCTTACAATGTTGCGCTTGATAGTGCTATTTTGGTTAATCCAAAAGTTTGGGAAGCAAGTGGTCATCTTAAAAACTTTAATGATCCTTTAATGGATTGTAAAAACTGTAAATCACGTTTTAGAGCTGATAAATTAATTGAAGATGATTTGGAAAAGAAAGGTCTTGATGCAAATGCTGACGGATGGAGTAATGAAAAAATGGAAAATTATATTGAAGAAAACAATATAGTTTGTCCAAATTGCGGTAAACATGATTTTACAAAAATAAGACAATTCAACTTAATGTTTAAAACTTTCCAAGGTGTGACAGAAGATAGTGTAAATACAATTTATCTAAGACCGGAAACTTGTCAGGGGATTTTTATAAACTTTAAAAATGTTCAAAGATCAACAAGAAAAAAATTACCTTTTGGTATAGGACAAATTGGTAAATCTTTCAGAAATGAAATTACACCTGGTAACTTCATTTTTAGAACAAGAGAATTTGAACAAATGGAACTTGAATTTTTCTGTGAACCAAAAGATGAAATGAAATGGTTCGAATATTGGAGACAATATTGTTTTGATTTCTTAGTTTCTCTTGGAATTAATAAAGAAAACATTAGATTTAGAGATCATGCAAAAGAACAATTATCTCATTATTCAAATGCTACAACAGATATTGAATATGAATACCCATTCGGATGGGGAGAACTTTGGGGAATAGCAGACAGAACTGATTTCGATTTAAAATCACATGAAGAATTTTCTGGAAAAGATATGAAATATGTTGATCCTATAACAAATGAAAAATTCCATCCTTATTGTATAGAACCAAGTGTTGGAGCAGGTAGATTATTCTTTACACTTCTTTGTGATTGTTATGTAGAAGAAACTCTTGAAGATAACACAACAAGAAATGTATTTAAGTTACATCCTTATTTAGCTCCTTATAAAGTGGCAGTTCTTCCTTTAACAAAGAAATTATCTGAAAAAGCAACTGAAGTATATGCTGAACTTTCTAAACATTTTATGGTTGATTATGATGAAGCAGGTAATATTGGTAAGAGATATCGTAGACAAGATGAAATTGGTACTCCTTACTGTGTTACAATAGACTTTGATACATTGGAAGATGGTGCTGTTACTGTTAGAGACAGAGATTCAATGGAACAAGAAAGAATAAAAATTGAAGATTTAGTTAAATATATTAGTGAAAAAGTTATGTTTTAATATAACATAAAACAACAATAGTTACACTTGTCATATTAGTTGAAAAATATGGCAAGTGTAATTTTTTTTATAGGGTATTTTTATTGTAATTGTTTAAAAAATATAGTAAAATAATATTAATAATTAATGTAAAAGTTTAAATTATATATTTAGAGGAGAAAAGTATGTCATTAAAAGATATTATCAACATGCATAACAGAGAAAAAGAAGAAAAAAAACAGTTAAGGCTTAGAAAGAAAATAGAAAAGAAAAAAACTATTGAGCCTATGACTAGAGAACAAATAGAGGAAAAAGGGGATATACTTGAACTTTTTAAAGAAAAAATAGATTACAGAGCAAGATGTTTGGAGCAAAAACGTATCGTTGATGCAAACATTACCAATAAAGATATTATGACTATTATCGATATTATGTTGGAAGATTTTGATAAGTATAAAGAGTTTTTACTTGAACAATGTAAAAACGGAAGTTATGAACTTAAATATTCAGCAAGTGTTATTTGTCTTAGAACAGGTTTTAACACAAACGAAGCTTTGGAAAATTTAAGATATTTTGCAAGACATAAAAAACAAAATGGTGTTATTGCATATGAAGCAAGAGAAATCTTAAAAAGATTTCATGAAAAAAGACTTCCGGCCTATGAGGGATTTGAAGTTCAATATAAAAATTAGTTAATATGCTGTTTTACAGCTTATTATAAATATTACAGTTTTTTACTGTGTAATGTCATAAACATTTATTGAGGAGGATGGTTAAAAATGTGTGCTAAAAAATTTGTTTATGCCTTTAAAGAAGGAAATGCAAGCCAAAGAGATTTACTTGGTGGTAAAGGAGCAAACTTGGCAGAAATGACAAGTATAGGTTTACCAGTACCACAAGGTATTACAATTACAACAGAGGCTTGTATAGATTATTACAAAACAGGTTGTGAAATTGACAAAGAAATTGTCAATCAGATTTATGAAAAATTAGCTGAACTTGAACAAATAACAGGAAAACAGTTTGGCGGGGTTGAAAATCCATTGTTGGTTTCAGTTCGTTCTGGAGCAAAGATATCAATGCCTGGAATGCTTGATACAATATTAAACTTAGGTTTAAACGACAGAACAGTTGAAGCTTTAGCAAGGAAAACAGGAAACGAAAGATTTGCATATGATAGTTATAGACGTTTTATACAAATGTTTTGTGATGTTGCACTTGGAATGAATAGAAATTTATTCGAAGATATTCTTACAACAAGGAAAAAACAACAAGGTTATAAATATGATACCGAACTTACAACTTTTGATTTAAAACAAGTTGTAAAACAATACAAAGAATTATTCTTAGATCAAAAAGGATATGAATTCCCAGATGATCCAAAAGAACAATTAATGGCTGCTGTTGAAGCTATTTTTAAATCATGGAATAATCCAAGAGCTATTGCTTATAGAAAATTAAATGATATACCAAATCGTATTGGTACTGCTGTAAACGTTCAATCAATGGTTTACGGTAATATGGGTCAAACATCAGGAACAGGTGTTGCATTTACGAGAAACCCTGCAACAGGTGAAAATAAAATTTTCGGTGAATTTTTGATGAACGCTCAAGGTGAAGACGTTGTTGCTGGTATTAGAACACCTCAACATATTGATACTTTAAAAGATGTAATGCCTTCAGTTTACGAAGAATTTATAAATGCATGTAAACTTTTGGAAAATCATTACAAAGATATGCAAGATATTGAATTTACAATTGAAGAAGGTAAATTATACTTACTTCAAACACGTTCAGGAAAGAGAACTGCTCAAGCTTCATTAAAAGTTGCAGTAGATATGGTTGAAGAAGGTTTGATTACAAAAGAAGAAGCTATCTTAAGACTTGAGCCTTCTACATTAAATCAATTATTACATAAAGGATTTGATGCTGATGAGTTAGCAAAAGCAATTCCTTTGACAAAAGGTCTTCCTGCTTCTCCTGGTGCTGGATGCGGTAAAATTTACTTCTCAGCAGAAGACGCTGTTGAAGCAAAAGAAAGAGGCGAAGAGGTACTACTTGTTAGAAAAGAAACTTCTCCTGAAGACATTGAAGGAATGAACTCTGCAAATGGTATTTTAACTGCTACAGGAGGTATGACATCTCATGCTGCAGTTGTTGCCAGAGGTATGGGTAAATGTTGTGTAGCCGGTTGTGAAGCTGCCCATGTTAACGAAGAAGAAAAATATGTTGAAATAGGCGGTAAGATATTCTATGAAGGATATTACTTATCAATAAACGGTTCAACAGGTAATGTATACGAAGGAAAAATTAAGACTGTAGATGCTGTTTTATCAGATGACTTTAATAAAGTAATGGAATGGGCTGATGAAATAAGAAGACTTAAGATAAGAACAAATGCAGATACAGTAAAAGATGCAACTGTTGCTGCTAATTATGGTGCAGAAGGTATCGGATTATGTAGAACAGAGCATATGTTCTTTGAAGCTGATAGAATTTTTGCTTTTAGAAAAATGATCTGTGCTAAAACATTAATTCAAAGAGAAGAAGCTTTAGCTGAAATTTTACCAATGCAAAAGAATGATTTCAAAGGATTATTCAAAGCAATGGGCGGAAAACCAGTTGTTATCAGACTTCTTGACCCACCACTACATGAATTCCTTCCTAAAGAAGATGAAGATATCAAGCAACTTGCAAAAGATATGGGATTAACATTTGAAGAATTGAAAGCAAGAGTAAATGAACTTCATGAACTAAACCCAATGCTTGGTCATAGAGGTTGTAGACTTGCTGTTACTTATCCTGAAATTGCAAATATGCAAACAAGAGCTATTATAATGGCTGCAATTGAAGCAAAACAAGAAGATAATTTAGATATTACTCCTGAAATAATGGTGCCTTTAGCAGGTAGTTATTTAGAACTTAAATATGTAATTGACAGAATAAGAGAAACTGTAAATGATATATTTAAAGAAACAGGAATTAAAATTGATTACAAAGTTGGTACTATGATTGAAATACCAAGAGCTGCTTTAACTTCTGATCAACTTGCAAAAGTTGCTGAATTCTATTCATTTGGTACAAATGACTTAACACAAATGACATATGGATTTAGTAGAGATGATGCCGGAGTTTATATTAAAGAATATATTGAAAAAGGTATTTTCCCTAAAGATCCATTTGCAACAATTGATACTGAAGGTGTTGGTCAACTTGTTGATATGGCAGTTAAAAAAGGTAGATCAGTTAATCCTGAGCTTCACTGCGGTGTTTGTGGTGAACAAGGTGGGGATCCTGCAAGTATAGAATTCTTTGATAGTGTAGGACTTGACTATGTATCATGTTCTCCATTTAGAGTTCCTATTGCAAGACTAGCGGCTGCTCAAGCAAGAATAAAAAATTCTAAAAAATAAATATTAAAAAAAGGCACTTATAAAAGTGCCTTTTTTTGAAGGTTAAATATATGAATAAAGACTATAAGATAAGAAAAATAAAAAGTAATGAAGTATCTTTTTTGAAAGATTTTACTTATTATGCAATTTATGTTGGAAATAATATTACAATTTCAAAAGATATTTTAAAAGATCCAAATATTAAAATATATTATGAGAATTTCAAATTAAATAAAGATATTTGTTATGTATGTGAACATAAAGGAAAAATTATTGCTATGATTTGGAGCATATTGTTTGATGATAATATACATGGATATGGATATGTTTCGAAAGAGATTCCTGAATTATGTATGTCTGTAGAAAAAAGTTACAGAAATAAAGGTATTGGAGAAAATTTATTAAAAATATTTTTACTAAATTTAAGACCAATGTATAATAATGTATCTTTATCTGTAAGTAAAGATAATTATGCAAAGGATTTATATTTAAAATATGGGTTTGAAATTTATAAGGAAAACAAAGATGACTATATAATGTTAAGTGGGAAAAAGAAAATTTTTTGATAAATTTATTATATATAAAATATAACTTGACAATATTATGTAAAAATGTTAAAAAAGAAAGGTAAATATATAAAAATGATAGAGGTGCGGTGTTCATCAGTACTTTATATTGTATTTTGGGATTTATATAAAGGAAAGGGGATACTGCCGAAGAGTATAAATTACCCAAATAATTTATATTCTGGTATATTATATAATATGTAATATACTGTCACGATTGTGGAGCGCTATCTATAGTAAATTTATTTTGCCATGAATGCGTCCTAAAGTGATGTCATTTAAGGCTTTTTTATTTGTATTTATTTACATAATTTAAATAAAATTGAAGGGGTGTACTATGAAAATTTCAAAGAAGAAATTAATGACGGGTATTGCTAGCTTTATGCTTATTTTAATGTTAGTATTCCCAATCTTAGGTGCAGAAACAACTGAAGCAGCTAAACCAGCTATGTATGCAACTTTCTGGTCTTTAGTTCCTCCAATTATTGCTATTGTTCTTGCACTTATTACAAAAGAAGTTTACAGTTCATTATTTATAGGTATTGTTTTTGGCGGTATTTTTTATGCTGCAGGTAGTTTTGAAGGAACTGTAACTCATGTATTAAATGATGGTATTATTGCTGTTCTTTCAGACAGTTACAATGTAGGTATTTTAATTTTCCTTGTTGTTCTTGGAGGAATGGTTGCCTTAATGAATAAAGCAGGCGGTTCTGCTGCTTTTGGTAACTGGGCAAGTAAAAAAATAAAAACACGTGCAGGTGCTCAACTAGCAACGATTTTATTAGGTGTATTAATTTTTATAGATGATTATTTTAATTGTTTGACTGTTGGTAGCGTTATGAGACCAATAACAGATAAACATAAAGTATCAAGAGCAAAGCTTGCTTATCTTATAGATGCTACGGCAGCTCCTGTTTGTATTATTGCTCCTATATCTTCATGGGCTGCTGCTGTGACTGGATTTGTTCCGGGGGAAGATGGGTTTTCTGTATTTATTCAGGCAATTCCTTTTAACTTTTATGCATTTTTGACAATTACAATGATGATTTCTTTGGTTTTACTCAAATTTGATTATGGTCCTATGAAAAAACATGAGGAAAATGCATCAAAAGGAGATTTGCATTCTATTTTAAATTCGGGGTTTGTTGAAGAAGAATATAGTGATGTAAATGAAAAGGGCAAAGTAATAGATTTGGTTATTCCTATAATTTCTCTTATAATATGTTGTATTATTGGAATGGTTTATACTGGCGGTTTGTTTTCCGGAGCAGGATTTATAGAAGCCTTTTCAAACAGTGATGCATCTGTGGGATTATCTATAGGTAGTATATTTGCTTTGTTTATAACTGTTATTTTATATGTTGCAAGAAAAGTTTTGAAATTCAATGAATGTATGGATTGTATTCCAGAAGGGTTTAAAGCTATGGTTCCTGCTATTTTGATTTTGACTTTTGCTTGGACATTGAAAGCTATGACAGATAGTTTGGGAGCTGCTGAATTTGTTGGAGGTATGATGCAAAATAACGCAGCTTCTTTAATGAACTTTTTGCCGGCAATCATATTTTTGGTTGGATGTTTTTTATCTTTTGCAACGGGTACATCTTGGGGAACGTTTGGTATACTTATTCCGATAGTAGTTTCTGTATTTGCTAATTCAAATCCTCAACTAATGATCGTATCAATTTCTGCATGTATGGCCGGTGCTGTATGTGGAGACCATTGTTCTCCTATTTCCGACACGACAATTATGTCTTCAGCCGGTGCAAGATGTGATCATGTCAATCATGTATCGACTCAGCTTCCTTATGCTATGACTGTAGCAGCCGTATCCTTTGTAACATACATTATTGCAGGTTTTGTTCAAACAGCATGGGTATCACTTCCTATTGGTATAGTACTAATGGTAGCTGTTTTATATGCTATAAAGAATATAACTAAAAATAAATAATAAAAATATTTCAAATACAATAAAAAGCATCATTTAATGATGCTTTTTTTTATTTAAAAATAATTATATGTTTGAAATATATATAAGCTTATATGATATTTCAGATAGTAAGATAGGGTAGGTGATAGTATACATATATTAATATTTAACGAATAGTAAGTTTTAATGAAATAAAAATTTTACAGAATATAAAGTTATATATCTTTTAAAATGACTAAAAAGTAAGGAGGTTTTTGCATTATTTTTATATATAACAAATATTTTATATAAAAATAATGTTACAAACAATATATAAAAATGTAATAACTATATTTACGATTGTGTTTGTATGTAATATATGTACAATATATAGTATATAGTTATTTTTTTATGTGAAATTTGTGTGTATTATGTAACTTTTAATTGAAAAAAAATGGAAAAAATGATATATTTATTGTAGATTATTGTCTAAAGAGGATTAAGCTTTAAGGGGGGTACGACCGTGACAAAAATAAGAAAAAATTTAGGAACTTTTATTTTAACAATTTTATGTTTATTAATGGTTTTTAGTTTTCAAAATTTCGGTGTTGTAAATGCTGCTTCGGGATTAGAAGACGAAAACCAAACAAAACTTGATCAGGCTACTGGTGTAGACACTGATGGGGATGTTTTTAATGTAGAAGACGACGATAGTGGAAAAGTTGAAAGTAACGGAGTTTCAACTTTTAGTGCAAGAAGTTCTTCTGTAAAAATTGTAAACTTTAGAACAAAAGGTAATGCAGTAACTAATTATACAGAAGTTTCAACTGGCGTTTCCGGATATACTAATGGTGCTTATGGTGCAGATGCGGCTTATTTAGGAACAAGTAACGGAAAAGTTAAATTCATGCTTTCAGGTGTTGTTGGTTGGGTAGATGCCGATGATGTACAAGTTATTGATTTTTCTAGTGCAAAATCTTCAAGTTGTTATAAAGTATCAGGTGGAAGACTTATTCATTATATTACATGTGATATGACTACACCTGGACATGCTACATCTTTGGATAATGGCAAAGCTCCATCATATTTGAAGAGCGGAACGACTTATTATAGTTATGATGGACATTATTTCTATACAAGTTATAGTACTATGCTTAATGATTATACTAAAGGTGTACGTACAAATTCTGTAAATAAAAGTAATCCATACTATAATTATTTTCAATACCTTCCTTTAAGAAGTGAAACATCATATAGTTCAAGTTCATTAAATACATTATTAAATGTAAGAATAAGTGATTATACATCATCTTCTTCAAAGATGAAAAATACTGCAAGTACATTCTTAAAATATCAAAATACATATGGTGTAAATGCTCTTTTATCTATTGGTGTAGCCGGTAATGAAAGTGCATGGGGAACAAGTACAATTTGTAAAGAAAAAAATAACTTATTTGGTTTAAATGCCGTTGATAGTTCTCCTGGAACAAGTGCTAATACATATGCAAGTATTGATGAATGTATAAAACAATTTACTGAATCTTATATGTCAAAAGGTTATCTTAATCCAAATGACTGGAGAATGAAAGGTGGATTTTTAGGTAATAAAGGAAGCGGTATTAACGTGAGCTATGCTTCTGACCCATATTGGGGTGAAAAAGCTGCAAATATGGCATATTCTTTAGATAAAAATGGTGGAAGAAAAGACGAAGGAAAATATACGATTGGTATAAAAGATACAATTAATACAGTTCATAATAGTGTTAATGTAAGAAACAGTGCAAGCACATCAGGTAAAGTATTATATAATACTGATACATATTCAAATTATGCTGTTTTAATTTTAAATTCAAAAGCTACAAATTCATTCTACAAAATTCAAAGTGAACCTGCGTTAAATTCAGGTAGAACAGCAATAAGCAGTAGTGGTAAATATGATTTTGATAATATGTATGCTTATATTTCTTCTGATTATGTTACTATTGTAAATAATGGAAGCGCGACTGTAAGTAAAACATTGTCATCAATTTCAATTTCAACTGCACCAAAGAAAACAACATACACAGCTGGAGAAACTTTTGATGCAACAGGAATGGTTGTAAAGGCAAAATTCAGTGATGGAAGTACAAGTGATGTTACAAAAAATGTAAAATATTCAACATCTGCTTTAAAAACAGGAACAACAAGCATAACAATTAGCTATACATATGACGGAGTTACAAAAAATGTTACTCAAAAAATAACAGTAAAAGACCCTGTAACTGTAAGTAAAGTTGCTATTAATCCAACAACTATTGATTTAGAGCAAGGAAGTAGTAAAACTTTTGGTGTTTCTGTAACAGGAACTGGAAGTCCTGCTCAAACAGTAAAATGGAGTATAAGCGGACAAAAAAGCTCTGATACAAAAATAAGTTCTACAGGTTTATTAAAAATTGCTTCAGATGAAACAGCTAAAACAATAACAGTTAAAGCCGTTTCAACTCTTGATTCTACAAAGAGTGCTACTGCAACAGTTAATGTTGTTGTGAAAGAAGATAATGATAATAGTGAAGTTACTAATCCTGATAAAGATGACAACACTTCTCAAGGCGGTGGTGATTCTGGTTCATCTGTGACTGATCCTGACAATGGAGATCAATCAGGTGATGGCGGAGATGTTACAAAACCTGAAGAAGGTGATAATCAAGGAAATACAGACGGTTCATCTAATAACGGTAATGAAGATAATAAAGTTGAAGTTATAGAACAACAACTTGAAGATAAAGATACAGGTATCTTTGTTGATGGTGTTTTACCTACTGATACAGAGTTATTAGTTGAAGAAATTAACGAACAAGATAGTCATTATGATCAATTAACTGCAGGAGTAGAAAATAATACAATTTTAGGTGTATATGATATTTCTTTAAGTAATGAATTAGAAGAAGGACAAAGTGTTTCACTTGGTTTTAATGTAGATGAAAAATACAATAATGAAGAGGTTGTTGTACTTCATTTTGCTGAAGTTGATGGCGTAGTATTTACAGAAACATTTAAAGCTAAAGTAGAAGATGGTCAAGTAAAAATAGATGTTGATGGATTCTCTCCTTATGTTATTGCATTAAACGATGCAGACAATAATAATAACAATAGTACATCTACAACAGATGATCCAAAAGATGATGCTAACAATACAAACGATAATGATAGTAATAGTAATAATGTTATATCAAATAATAATGATAATACCGGTTCATCAGATGATAAAGGTAATGTAGAAGTAAGTAAATCAGAAGATTCTGCTATAGCTTCACAAAGTCAAAGTAGTGATAATAATGCTCAAAGCAGAAGTGTTGAAACAGTTAACACAGCTGATGAAAATAATATAGCTTTATGGACTTCATTATTTGTTCTTTCAGCTATTGCTTCTGTAACAATAAGTTTTGTATTAATTAAGAAGAATAAATTAAACTAATAAGAAATAAGTGAAAAAAATAAAAAGAACAAGTTGGATTAATCCTTCTTGTTCTTTTTTATATTGCAATATAAATTGTTTGAATATTGCAAACAATCTGAAATTATGTTAAAATAAAATAACTATTTTTATATAATAAATTAAATTTAAAGGGGTACTTATTATGAAGAAAAAATTTGTAGTATTACTTGCTTTGATTTTAATTGCGGGCATGACTTTAACAGGTTGTGGAAGCAAGGAATCAGAAGTAAAAAACGATGAGAATACTTTTGTTGTAGGTTTTGATGCAGAATTTCCACCTTATGGATATAAAGATTCTGATGGAAATTATGTAGGTTTTGACTTGGATTTAGCACAAGAAGTTTGTGATAGAAATGGTTGGACACTTGTAAAACAACCTGTTGATTGGGATTCAAAAGATATGGAAATTGATTCTGGAACAATAGATTGTATTTGGAATGGTTTTACAATGAATGGTCGTGAAGATGATTATACTTGGACTGAACCTTATATAGATAATAAACAAGTAGTTGTTGTTTCAAAAAGCTCAGGAATTACTGATTTTGCTGGACTAAAAGGTAAAACAGTTGAAACACAAAAAGATTCTTCAGCTTTAGCAGCATTACAAGGAGATCAAAAAGATTTAGCAGCAACTTTTGCAACACTTACAGAAGTTGCAGACTATAATTCTGCTTTTATGGATTTAGAAGCAGGTGCTTGTGACGCAATAGCAATGGATATTGGCGTAGCAAATTATCAAATTAACTCAAGAGGAAAAGCATCTGAATTTATTATTTTAGATGAAATTATTTCTTCTGAACAATACGCAGTTGGATTTAAAAAAGGCAATACAGAACTTAGAGATAAAGTTCAAGCAACATTAGATGAAATGGCAAAAGATGGTACTATAGATAAAATAGCAGAAAAATATGCTGATTTCGGTGTACCTGGTTCACTTTGTATCGGTAAATAACATAGATTAAAATTATTAGGAGTATGACTGTATGGATTTAGGAACAATGTTTAGTGAATTAAGCAGTGGGATGATAACCTCTATTGAGATATTTGTCCTAACTTTGATTTTTTCTCTTCCTTTGGGTTTAATTATAGCTTTTGGACGAATGTCAAAAATAACACCAATTAGATGGTTATTTAAAATATACATATCAATAATGAGAGGAACACCTTTAATGCTTCAATTAATGGTTGTATTTTGGGGACCTTATTATATATTTGGTATGCAGATTTCCAGCAGTTATAGAATGGTTGCGGTACTAATAGGTTTTGCGATAAATTACGCCGCATACTTTGCGGAAATTTATAGAGGGGGTATAGAATCTATGCCTGACGGACAGTATGAAGCTGCTAAACTTCTAGGATATAATAAAGTTCAAACTTTCTTTATTATTATTTTCCCTCAGGTAATAAAAAGAATTCTTCCTGCAACAACGAATGAAGTTATTACTCTTGTAAAAGATACTTCATTATCATTTGTAATAGCAATACCGGAAATGTTTACCGTTGCAAAACAAATTGCAGCAGCTCAATCTTCAGTTGCGGCATTTATAGCAGCAGGAATTTTCTATTATATATTTAACTTTGTTGTTGCTTTTGTAATGGAATATATTGAAAAGAAATTAAGCTATTATAGATAAGGAGAAATATCATGAGTTTACTTGAAATTAAAAATTTAAAGAAGAGTTTTAATGGTGTTGAAGTTTTAAAAGATATTTCTCTAAGTGTTGATAAAGGAGAAGTTCTTTGTATAATCGGACCTTCGGGGTCTGGTAAATCCACATTACTTAGATGTGCCACAAATCTTGAAAAAGAAGACAGCGGTACAATTTCATATGATGGAACATTTGGACTTGTATTTCAAAGTTTTAATTTATTCCCTCATCACTCAGTTATGAAAAACATAACAAACGCACCTATTAAAGTACAAAAAAGAAATAAACAAGAAGTTTATAAAGAAGCAAGAGAGCTTTTAAAGAAGATGGGGCTTGAGGATAAAGAAAATGCATATCCTTGCGAACTATCCGGAGGACAACAACAAAGAGTTTCAATTGCAAGAGCTCTTGCAATGAACCCTGACATATTATTCTTTGATGAACCTACTTCTGCACTTGATCCTGAACTTACTGGAGAAATACTTAAGGTAATAAAAGACCTTGCAAGTGAACATATGACAATGGTCATTGTAACTCACGAAATGGATTTTGCAAGGAAAGTTGCTGATTACATAATATTTATGGATAATGGTTATATTGAAGAACAGGGGACTCCTGAAGAAGTATTTAGCTCTGAAAATAAAAGAATGAAAGCTTTTCTTGGTAAATTGAAAGCTGAATAATTTAAAGAGGTGGTAAAACACCTCTTTTTTTTTGTTGACAAGTAAAATATATAAGTATAATATAAAATTTGCAAAGATAAAAACACAGCGCGGTTGGTAGTCCGGGCATAACTATAGTTATAAGTAACCTGCCTCCTTGGTTGTCCGTTCTTTGTTTAATAAACAAAAGGAGGGATTTCTTTGGATGAAATAAGGGTAAAACTTACGGTATATTTTGAAAGTCCATTTTATGTGGGAGTAGTGGAAAGACGTTTTAATAAGACTTTTGAAATTTGTAAAACTACATTTGGAAAAGAGCCTACAGATAATGAAATTTATGAGTTTTATAACATTCATTATCCTAAATTAAAATTTTATCGTGCTTACAATTTTGAAAGTAACATTAAAAAAGTAACTAATCCTAAAAGAATTAAGAGAATGATTAGTAAAGAAATGAATAGGAAAAGTATTTCCACCAAATCACAAGAGCTTCTAAAGAAACAATATGAATCAAGAAAAACTAATGTAAAGAAAAATATGAAGTTAGAAGCAAGACAAAGACAAAAGGAACTTTTCTCTATGAAACAAAGAAAGAAGAAAGAAAAACACAGGGGTAAATAACCTGTGTTTTTTATTTTACATTTTACGTCTTATAATGTAAAATAAAGATGTTAAATTGAAATAAAAGAGGTATATATGAAAAAGAAAGATATAATTGAACTTAACATAACAGAAAATGTATCAATGGAAAAATCCATGGGGTATTATGAAGATAAAAAGGTTCTTGTTAAAGGAGGACTTGCCGGACAGGTTGCTGAAGTATTCATAAAGAAAGTAAGAAAAAACAGAGCCGAAGGAAATATTAACAAAATAATTAAGAAGGCTGATTATGAAATTGAGCCTATGTGCGAAAAGTTTGGAATATGCGGAGGATGTTCTTTCCAAAATATTTCTTATGAAAAGCAACTTGAATTAAAAGAAAATTATGTAAGGGGACTTTTTGATAAGGCAGGTATAGAATACGAAGAGTTTCTTCCTATTATTGCATCTCCAAAAGAGACAGAATACAGAAATAAAATGGAGTTTTCTTTTGGGGATATGGAAAAGGACGGACCGTTATGTCTTGGAATGCATGAAAAAGGGAAACATCATAATATAGTTTCAACAGAAAATTGCCTTATTGTTGATGAAGATTACAGAAAAATATTATTTAATACTTTAAATTATTTCACTCAAAAAAATATAAAACATTACAATAAATTTTCTAAAAAAGGAACTTTAAGACATTTAGTAATAAGAAAAGCATCATATACTGGAGAAATACTTGTAAATTTAGTTACTACATCACAGGATAAAATCGATACAAATGAATATAAAGATATTCTTTTAAACTTAGATTTAAAGGGAGAGATTGTAGGAATAATGCATACTATAAACGATTCTTTTTCAGATGCTGTTTTAGCTGATGAAATAAATATTGTTTATGGCAGAGATTATATAATGGAAAAATGCTTGGGGCTTGATTTTAAAATTTCTGCATTTTCATTCTTCCAAACAAATACTCTTGGCAGCGAAAAATTATATAGTGTTGTAAAAGACTTTATCGGTGAAGATAAAAGCGATGTAATACTTGACCTTTACTGCGGTACAGGTACAATAACTCAAATTTTAAGCGATAAAGGAAAAGAAGTTTACGGTATTGAAATTGTTGCTGAGGCGATTGAAGCAGCAAAGGTAAATGCAAAATTAAACGGAATAGATAACTGTAAATTTATATGTGGTGATGTTTTGGAAGAAGTTGATAAAATTGATGTAGAGTCAGATCTTATAATTCTTGACCCACCACGTGCGGGAATTCATCCAAAGGCAATAGACAAAATAATCTCTTTTAAACCTAAGAAGTTTGTTTATGTAAGCTGTAAAGCAACTTCTCTAATTAGGGATTTACCTTTCTTTATTGAAGCAGGGTATGAAGTTAAGAAAGTTAGAGCTGTTGATATGTTCCCTCAGACAGGGCACGTTGAATGTGTGTGCTTGTTAAAACTGCGTTAAACCCTTATAAAATAAGGGAAAACCAACTATACATAGGGTGCTAAAAAAAGTCAAAAAAATAGTCAAAAATAGCAAAAATTTATAAAAAAACACTTCAAAAATATGGTAGGTTGTTTTAGTAGTATATGTTTCCACATACAAGGTCTAGTGGTATTGGTTGACTAATTCAACTACATAATTTAAACAATAATATTATTTAATAGTTAATGGAGGTGTCATTATGAAAAAGAGAAAAATAAAGATGGACGACTATGAATTAAAAATAATTATAAACGCCTTAAATGTTATGAGAACGAAATTAATAAATGAAAATAAAAATACTGAAGTTATAGATGAATTACTTTTAAAATATATTGATATATTAGAAAAATAATGTTTTTGAACTGATAATAAGTCAGTTCTTTTTTTATGCCAGAAATGGAGTACATAGCCATCATATTTATTTATGGTGGCTAAATTTATAGAAAGGAGGGAGAATAGATGTCACATTGCAAAGTAATTGCAATCGCTAATCAAAAAGGTGGAGTTGGGAAAACAACTACTGCTTTTAGTTTAGGAGTAGCATTAGCAAAGCAAGGTAAAAAAGTGTTGTTAGTTGACACAGATCCACAAGGCGATTTAACTACTTATGGTGGATGGTATGAACCAGAAAAGTTAAATATTACACTACCAGATTTAATGGAACAATCAATGAATGATGAGCCAATAAAAATAAAAGAGGCTATTTTACATCATAAAGAAAATGTTGATGTAATACCATCTAGTTTGGATTTATCTGCATTAGAAATGTCTTTAGTAAATGCAATGAGCAGAGAATATACTATGAGAAATTGTTTATCAGAAGTAAAAAAAGACTATGATTATATAATTTTAGATTGTATGCCTAGTTTAGGAATGATAACGATAAATGCGTTAGCAAGTGCAGATAGTGTAATAATACCAGTTCAAAGTCAATATTTTGCAGCGAGAGGTATGACACAGTTATTAAAAACTATTTCAAAAGTTAAAAGACAAATTAATCCAGAATTAAAAATTGATGGAGCATTATTAACATTAGTTGATAGAAGAACTAATCTTTCAAAAGAAATAGAGAAACAGATAACAGAAAATTATGGGAGTATGTTAAAGTTATATAATACTCAAATACCTCGTGCTATTAAAACTGCTGAATCTACTTCACAAGGAGAAAGCATTTTCTCTTATGATAAAAATGGATTAGTAGCAGAAGCATATTCTTCATTCGCAAAGGAGGTGCTTAACGATGGCAAAGAGCCTATCAAAAATGCCACTACCAAAGTTAGATGACCTTTTTACGACAGAAGAAGAAAGAAATATTGCTAGTTTAGAAAAAGTAGTTGATATAAAAATTACAGATATTGACGATTTTCCAAATCATCCATTTAAGGTTATAGACAATGAAGATATGGAAAAAATGCGAGATAGCATTAAAGAAAATAAAGTTCTTGTTCCTGCTTTAGTAAGACCAAAGCCTAATGGAAGATATGAAATGATTTCTGGACATAGAAGAAAAAGGGCAAGTGAATTAGCCAATAAAGATACCTTACCTTGTATAGTAAGAGAATTAACAGATGATGAAGCAACTATTATAATGGTAGATAGCAATATTCAAAGAGAAGAAATTTTGCCTAGTGAAAAAGCCTTTGCATACAAAATGAAATTAGAAGCACTTAGTCATCAAGGAAAAAGAAATGATTTAACTTCTCGACAGGCTGTCGAGAAGTTGACTACTGCTGATGAAGTAGGTAAAGAGTATAATGAAAGTGGCAGACAAGTTCAAAGATATATTAGGCTAACTGAATTAGTACCAGAATTACTTGATAAAGTAGATAATAAAGATATTGCTTTTCTTCCTGCAATAGAATTGTCTTATCTAACAAAAGAAGAACAATACTTTTTGTTGGATTGCATAGACTACAATAGTTGCACTCCATCTCACGCACAGGCAATTAAAATGAAAAAATTAAGTCAAGATGGAAAACTTACAGAAGAAATTATTGATAGTATAATGTCAGAAGATAAGCCTAATCAGATTCCCAAAATGAAATTCAATGAAAACAGAATAAGAAGTGTACTCCCAAAAAACATTGAAGATAAAAAAATTGAAGATTATGTTGTGAATGCGATTGAATTTTATAACAAACACTTGCAAAGACAAAAGTCTATGGATGCAAGATAATGGGAGTTTGTATTCCACAAATCCCTCCTTACAATCCACCCTAGTATATATTACTAACTGTTATTTACTAACTGAAAGAAAATTGTAGAAGTGCAAGATTAAAAAGTTTAGATTATAATATCACTAAAGGAGTGATAGATATGGGCAAGAAAATACTTTTTTCAGTCAGTATAATTCTTATTTTGAGTAGTGTTGGAATATCTTTTCTTTTCAACGATTTTATTGAAAAAGTAGAAAAGAAAGACATAGTAAATGATGTTGTAGTAGAAGAAAATCAGGAACTTGATGATGAAAAGAATGTTGAAAAAGAGCAAGAAACAGAAACAAGTGAAATCATTGATGAAATAGAGGAAAATACTGGTGAAAGTAATGAAACTATTCAAGAAAAGACACAAGAAAAAAATTCTAATATTCAAAAAAATGAAAGTAACCAACCTGTTAAAGCAGAACAAAATGATGAAAAAAATCAAGTTCAAGAAGAAAAACAAGAATCTACAACAAATGAAGTGCCTAAAGAAGAACAACCACCACTGATAGATGAAGAATTAGAAAAGTTAAAAAAACAAGTTGAATATGCTACTTATGATGAATGTCAAAAGGCAGGGTTTGAAAAGGCATTTTCGGACACAGTTAATATTTTAGGATTTAGTTGTCAAGAGGTAATTTATAAAGGTAAAGTTTTAGGTTATAAGTTGCATATTGATTATACAAATCCAATGGAATAATTTATTTTGATAAAAGCAACCGTAAAAGGTTGTTTTTTTAATTTTTAGAAAGGAAATGATAAAAATGAAAAAGAAAAAAATAGTATCAGTGTTATTAATTGCACTGACCTTATTTGAAGTATTTGCATTTGCTATTCCAACAATAGTTAATGCTGCTTCAAGTGGAACTTTATCTCACCCAAAAGTTCCAGATGTATGGTACACAAGAAGAGGTGGAGGAAAACCATATATGTCAGCACAATATGAAACATATTCAATGGACGGAAAAGTAGTTTATTGTATAGAGCCAGGAATAGATATAACTACTACCAGTTATTTAGGATATGATGGTCTTCAAGCCTCTCCTTATAGTGCTGAAATAAGTAAAAAAATTGAATTAATAGGTCATTATGGATATGATTATCCAGGACACCAAACATTAAGATATAGGATGGCTGCCCAAGCATTAATCTGGGAAACAACAGGTGGACAAATTGTAGAGTTTTGGACTGAAGCCTCTGGTTGGGGAGATTATATTAATATTGATGCAGAAAAAAATGAAATTATGAGATTAGTAAATACTCATTATAATAAGCCAAGTTTTAATGGAACTACACAAGATGCAATAATAGGAAAAGAAATTAAAATCACAGATTCAAATAATGTTTTAAGCGAATATGAAGTGTATAGTTCTGATAATTTATCAGTAAGAATAGAAGGTAATAATATTTATGTAACACCTTTAAAAGTAGGAGTTCAAACTTTAAATGTTGTAAGAAAACACTATGATAATTATACAACTATCGTATATACAGGTAATGGAGTTAATTCACAAAAAATGGGTTATTTTAGATTTTCAGATCCAGTAGTTGTTTCTGTTAAAATTGACACAAAAGGTGGAGATGTGACAGTAAATAAAAATGATAATGACACTCAAACAAATGAGCCACAAGGTGTAGAGGCTACTTTAGAGGGGGCAGTATATGGAATTTATAATTTAAATGATGAGTTAGTTGAAAAGGTAACAACTAATAGTGAGGGAAAAGTTACAAGTCCAATTTTACCCGATATTGGAACTTTTTATTTGAAAGAAATTAGTCCAAGCACAGGGTATGAATTAGATACAAATAAATATTATTTTGAAATTACAGTTGATGATTTACACCCATCTATAAATGTCTATGAACAAATTATCAAAAGAGATGTAGAAATAAATAAATATTATGCAAGTGCAGAAACTGGAATTCTAAAACCAGAAGTTGGAATAGAGTTTGGTATTTATGATAGTAAGGGTAATCACGTTACAACAGTTAAGACTGATGAACAAGGTTATTCAAAAATAAACCTTGTATATGGAACTTATACAGTAAAACAGTTGAACACAACAGAAGGTCACGAAAAAGTTAAGGATTTTAAAATAGTTGTTAATGGGAATTCACCACAAACCATAAGATATTCATTATCAAATGCCCCAATTACTGCAAAATTAAAATTAGTAAAGACAGATTCTGAATCTGGAAGAGTTATACCATTTCAAAATGTAACATTTAAAATTAAAAATGTTGATACAGATGAATATGTATGTCAAAAAGTAACATATCCAAACAAAGAGGAAATATGTGAATTTAAAACAGATGAAAATGGTGTATTTATCACTCCTTATCCTTTAATGAGTGGAACTTATAAAATTGAAGAATTAACAAGTCCTGATGGATATTTATTAAATCAAGATGGTGTTATTTTTAGAATTGATGAAAATAGTTCAATTATTGAAGATGATGAATATGGTAAATATATAGAAATAGAATTTGCTAATGATAAAATAATGGGTGAAGTTGTAATTGAAAAAACAGGAGAAGCATTTACTATTGAAAATGGAAAATTCACTTACAAAGATGTTAAATTAAGTGGTGTAGAATTTTCAATTTACGCTAACGAAGATATTACAACATTAGATGGAGTAACCCATTATAAAAAAGGTGAATTTATTAAATCTATTGAAACAGGAGAAGATGGCATAGCAATATTTACAGATCTTTATCTTGGAAAGTATTTAATAAAAGAAACTAAAACATTAGATAATTATGTTATAGATACAACAGAACATTTTGTTGAATTAACTGAAATAGACAATAAAACTGCTATTGTGTCAGAAACTTTACAATTAAAGAATGAATTAAAAAAAGGCGATTTAGAGTTTACAAAAACTGATTTAGTTAATGGAGAACCTATTCCAAACACAACTATTGAAGTTTATACAGAAGATACAAACGAACTAATTTTTACAGGAACAACTGATGAACAAGGTATGATAATTATTAAAAATTTAGTAGCAGGTAAAAAATATTATATTTTAGAGAAAGAAAGTGCGACAGGCTATTTAATTACAGATGAAAAAGTATCTTTTGAAATAAAAGAAAATGGTGAAGTAGTAAAAGCAGAAATGAAAAATAAGCCAATTACAGGAACTCTAGAATTTACGAAAATTGATTTATCTACTGGAACTCCTCTACCTAATACTTTAATTGAAATCTATAACGATAAAGATGAATTAGTATTTTCAGGAAGAACAAATGAACAAGGTATGATAATTGTTAAAGATATGAGATATGGTCGTTACTATATTTTAGAAAAGGAAGCACCTGAAGGATATATTCTTAATGAAGAAAGAATGTATTTTGAAATAAGAGAAGATGGAGAAATCGTTAAAGCAACTATGGAAAATGAAAAAGTAGTGGTAGAAGTTCCTAATACAGGAATAAATGATTATCATATTATTGAACTAATTGGAGGAATTTTAATTATAAGTGGAATAGGAGTTGTTGCTTATTATGTTAAAAAGAAAAGAAAATAATAAGAACAAAGATAAAAAGAGTCAACTTTTAATAGTTGGCTCTTTACTTATCTTATTGGGTTTAGGTGTAATAATTGGAAAAATATATTTTGATATAAGGTCAGATAATTTAGAAAATATTGCATTAGTAGAATTTTATGAAGAACAAGAAGAAATAAACAATAATATATCTTCCGAAAAGGAAGAAGAAACAAATATTGAAAAAGAAGAAGTAAAAAGTACAACACCATTAGATTATATTGCTGTCTTAAAAATACCAAGCATTGGTTTAGAAAAGGGATTAGTTAGTAAAGACAGTTACTATAATAATGTTAATAAAAATATTAAGATACTTGATGAATCTGATATGCCAGATGAAGAAAATGGGAATGTAATATTAGCAGCACATAGTGGTAATGGAAAAAATGCTTTCTTTAAGAACTTAAATAAATTAGAAATAGATAATATAGTTAGTATTTTTTACAATGGTTATGAGTACAAATACAGAATGGTTAATACTTATGATGTAGAAAAAACAGGTACAGTAGAAATTTTAAGAAACGCTCAAAAGAATACTTTGACTCTTATTACTTGTCGTCACAATACTAATAAACAAATTGTAATCATTTGTGAATTAGTTGAAAAAATATAGGAGGTTATACAATGGAAACAAAAAATTATCTTAATCAAATAACTAAAACATTGGATAAATTATTTGGTGCAGGGTTTAATACTGAAAAAAAGATATTAGCAATGCAATTAGAAGATTTAGAAAAAATAAACAATCTTACTTCATCAGAGATGATGATAATAATAGAGTTTAAAAGGTCTATTAAAAATAAGCAAATAATCGCTTTTTTAAGTGGTTATAAAGAGAAAGGAAATGATAAGAATGAAAAAATTTGAAATAGATGTAGATATAAATGGAACTATTACTTTTGAAGTGGAGGCAAAAAATAGAAAAGAAGCCCAAGCAAAAGTAGATGATATATTGAAAAATACTTCTGTAAAAGAGGCAATAGGACAATATAGAAATAATATAGTTTTAAATCAAAGGGTAAAACAAGATAAAGATATGGAAAGATAGGAGGAAAATGATATGGCTTATTCAAAAAGAATACCACCAATTAAAATAAAACTAAACATAAATGAGTTTAATAAACTTAATGAGATATTGGAAAATATAATAAATTCTGATAATGAACTTTATTCAAAAAAATCAGCAAAATTAAAAGAAAAATTGTTAAGATATAGTGTTCCAATAAAAAATGAAAATGAGGAAACAAAAGTAGATATTAGACTTTATAACAATGAAATAGTAGATTTATTTTATATTTTATTTTATGGAATAGAGGATATGATTTCTGTTGAAACAAATTACTTTGATGTATTGATGCAAGTAAGAGAAAAAATAAAAGAAGAAAAAATGGCAAATGAATAAATAGTCTAATTTAGAATAGGAGGTGTAATATGGCAAGTAAATTAAGACTAATTACAGACCTTTATGGAGAAACTTTAACTAAAATAAGCAGTTCTCCTGAAGATTGGATGTCTTTTTTGGAATGTGCTGCAATGAACTACAAATATCCTTTCAATGATCAAGTTTTAATTTATGCACAAAAACCTACGGCAATAGCCTGTGCAAAAATAGAGGCTTGGAATAAACAAGTTGGTAGATGGGTTAATCGTGGTGCAAAAGGAATTGCTCTTTTGTCTGAAGAAAATGGTTATACTAATTTAAGATATGTATTTGATATTGCAGATACCAATAGTAAACTTGGTAAAAGTTTTAGATTATGGTCAGTTTCAAAACCTTATGAATTAGATATTATTGAGTCATTAGAAAATAAGTACGGAGAACTTGCTGATAAAAGTTCTCTGGGACTTGCAATTAAGTCGGTATCAAAAATAATTGTTGAAGATAATATACAAGATTATTTAGATGATTTAATATTCTATAAAGAAAATAGTTCTCTTGAATCATTAGATAATGAAAATATAAAAGTATTATTTCAAAAGGCATTAGAAAATAGTATTGCATTTTCAATAATTAAAAGATGTGGATTAAATCCAAATGAATATTTTACAAGTAGCGATTTTAGTGATTTATTAAATTTTGATAGTTTTGATACAATAACGAGAATTGGTGTAGCAACAAGTGAAATATCCGAAATGGGACTTCGTGAAATATATAATACTATTAAAAATCTGCGAATTAATGAAATAAATAAAATTCGCACATTTGATATAGACAGTAATTTATCTTATGATATAAGCGAAAGCAGAAATACTATTGAAAGGAGGAATAATAATGAATATAACTTACACACGTCAAGGGGATTACGAGATACCGAACTTAACAGTACCGGAAAACAAGATTCAAGTGGAGGGCAAATACGCAATGATGAGGTTAAGATACTTGAAAGAGAACAAGAAATCTCTATACACAACTCTACTAATGAGCAATCAACTTCCACAACATTTAATGCATATTCAACAAACAGCAATGGAGAGGATAGAACAAATAGTATCAGAGATGAAAGCCAAAGAGAATATAACAGAGAGTTTGAAACAACAAGACCAAATGAAGTGGGTACAAATGATGAACAACTTGAAGTTGTCAGCAGAGGAGATAGTAATGAACGAATTGATTTACGCTTAAATGTTTATAATGCAACAGAACATCATCCTTATGTTGTAGTAGAAGAAAAGATAAATCAAATATTAAGTACAACCCCACATATAAGAAAATCAAACAAAGAAATAAAAGATTATTTTGCTAATGAGAAAGATATTAGTAAAAGAGCAGAATTTCTTAAAGAAATGTTTAATTCAGATTATACCGGTGTTATAGTTGATGACCAGATGTATGGTTATAAAACTTTTGACAACGGTATTTTATTTTGGAAAGGTAATTTTTTATCAAGAGATACAGAAACTTTAGTAAGTTGGGAAGATTTAACTTATCATTATGATTCAATGATATTGCTAAATCAGTTAAATGATAGAATTGAGCCTTTGCCAAGTATAACAGACCAATTAAGTTTTATTGATGACAATAGTGAAAAGATGGTATCAGATTTAGAATTTACTCAAGAATTTATAGATAAATATTTAACTGAACAACATACCGAAACAAAGTACAGAACTTATGAGGTATTTCAAAAAAGTTTATCAGCAGAAGAAAGTATAAATTATCTTAAAAATTCTTATGGTATGGGAGGAGCAACTCATACTGTAAAAGGATCTGGTATAGGTGTTAGTTATGATGCAAAAGGAATGCGTTTTAATCGTGGTTATTTTGATGCTAGTGCTAAAGAACAATTATTTAAGTGGAATTATATTGCCAATAGAATAAAAACGCTTATTCACGAAGATAGATACTTAAATAAAAAAGAATTAGAAGAATATCCTAATTGGCTTGAAAAAGAAGAACAAGAAAGAGAGTTTATAGAGGCAAGTAAAAACCTTGCAGACAACATTTTATTAGAACAAACTGAAGAAGAATACGAGTATCAATATCATTTAGGGGATAAGGTTTATATTGGAGCAGATGAATATGAAATACTAAATATTGGGATTTCTAATATAGTTCTATATGATTACCAATACCCATTATTTAATCGTGAAATGTCAAAAGAAGACTTTGACAAAAAAGTTAAAGAAAATCCTGCTAATGACCATCTTAAAGTTAAAATAAGTGAAATTCAAAAGCAAAAACAAGAAGAAAATAATGCTGAAGAACATACGAAAAAGGAACAAAAAGAAACGTTTATTGAAGAAAATATAGAAAAAGAAGAAATAATTGTTCCAGAATTTGAAAAGAAAAAAAGTAATAGAATAAGAAGTTTTGATATACACCCAGAAATACCTACTGTCAATCGTAGTCAGTTTAGAATATCTGATGATAGATTAGGAGAAGGTACTCCAAGAGAGAAATTTAATAATAATGTTGATGCAATTAAGATTTTAAAAAAATGCGAAGAAGAAGATAGATTTGCTACTCCAGAAGAACAAGAAATACTATCTAAATATGTTGGATGGGGAGGTCTTTCACAAGCATTTGATGATATGGATTCTTCTTGGAGTAATGAATATCATATTTTAAAGAACTTACTTGATGAAACAGAGTATTCACAAGCACGAGAATCAACTTTAACGGCATTTTATACACCCCCAATAGTAATTAGGTCTATGTATAAAGCGTTAGAGAATATGGGGCTTAAAACCGGTAATATATTAGAGCCTAGTTGTGGAATAGGAAACTTTATAGGAATGATTCCAGAATCATTAAAAGATTGTAAGTTATATGGTGTTGAACTTGATTCAATAAGTGGAAGAATAGCAAGACAACTATATCAAAAATCTTCTGTTGCAGTACAAGGATATGAAGATACTAATCTTCCTAATTCTTTTTTTGATGTTGCAATAGGAAATGTTCCATTTGGAGATTTTAAAGTATTAGATAAAAAATATGATAAAAACAATTTTTTAATTCACGATTATTTCTTTGCTAAAACACTTGATAAAGTAAGACCAGGTGGAGTTATTGCATTTATAACTTCTAAAGGTACACTAGATAAAGAAAATCCAAGTCTAAGAAGATATATTGCACAAAGAGCAGACCTGTTAGGAGCAATAAGACTACCTAATAATACTTTTAAAGCAAATGCAGGTACAGAAGTCACATCAGATATTATATTCTTACAAAAAAGAGATTCAATAACTGATATAGAGCCAGACTGGGTATATTTAGGAGAAAATGAAAATGGAATTAAGATGAATCAATATTTCATTGATAATCCAGAAATGATAATGGGAAATATGGAAATGATTTCTACTAGGTTTGGTTATGATTCTGCTTGTATATCTGATGGCTTAAATTTAGAAGAAAAACTTAATGAAGCAACTTCAAATATTCACGCTGAAGTTAAGGAATATGAACTAGATGATATAGGCGAAGAAGATAATTCTATTGAAGCAGATTTAACTGTTAGAAACTTCTCATATACCTTAATTGATGATAAAATTTATTTCAGAGAGAATAGTAGAATGTATCCACAAGAACTTGCTATGACAACTGAAAATAGAGTAAAAGGTCTTATTGAAATAAGGGACTGTGTGAGAACTCTTTTGGAGAATCAGACAGAAGACTATCCAGATGAAGATATAAAGAGAGAGCAGATTAAATTAAATCGTTTATATGATACTTTTACAAAGAAATATGGATTAATCAATAGCAGAGGAAATAACTCTGCTTTTTCTAATGATTCAAGTTATTATCTATTATGCTCTCTTGAAATTTTAGATGAAAATGGTAATCTTGCAAGAAAAGCAGATATGTTTACTAAAAGAACAATTAAACCTAAAACAGAAATAACATCAGTAGATAATTCTAACGACGCTTTAATTGTTTCACTTTCTGAAAAAGCAAGAGTTGATATAGAATTTATGCAACAACTTTGTAATAAGAATATGGATGAAATGCTTAAAGAATTAGAAGGCGAAATATTTAATGTTCCTGAATATGGAGAGTCTAATCATTGGGTGACAGCAGATGAGTACCTTTCTGGAAATGTAAGAGAAAAATTAAGAATAGCAGAAAAATTTGCAGAAACTGATGATAGGTTTAATATTAATGTAAAGTATCTTAAAGAAGTTCAACCAAAAGATTTAAGTGCAAGTGAAATTAGTGTAAGGTTAGGCTCAACTTGGATACCACCAGAAGATATAAAAGTTTTTATAGAATATCTTTTAAATCCTAGTTATTATGCAAGTAGAAATATAAATGTCCATTATATGGAATCTACTTCTGAATGGTATATAGATGGGAAAAGTTATGATAGATACAATGTAAAAGCCACTAATACTTATGGAACAAGTAGAGCAAATGCTTATAAAATTATTGAAGATAGTTTGAACTTAAAAGATACTAGAATATATGATTATTATGAAGATGAAAACGGAAAAAAAGTTGCAGAATTAAATAAAAAAGAAACGGCTATAGCCCAAGCAAAGCAGGAACAAATTAAACTTGCTTTTGAAGAATGGATATGGAAAGATCCAGAGCGTAGAGAACGATTAGTTAAATCATACAATGAAAGATTTAATTCTATTAGACCTCGTGAATATGATGGAAGTCATATAACTTTTGATGGTATGAATCCAGAAATAACTTTAAGAAAACATCAGGTAAATGCAATAGCAAGAATTCTTTATGGAGGAAATACTTTACTTGCTCACGAAGTTGGAGCAGGTAAAACATTTGAAATGGTGGCTGCTGCAATGGAATCAAAAAGATTAGGACTATGTAATAAATCTTTATTTGTAGTTCCTAATCATATTGTTGAACAATTTGGTCAAGAGTTTTTACAACTCTATCCCAGTGCAAATATTTTGGTTACAACAAAAAAAGATTTCCAGACTGCCAATCGTAAAAAGTTTTGTTCAAGAATTGCAACAGGAGATTATGACGCCATCATTATTTCACATTCTCAATTTGAAAAAATACCAATGTCAGTAGAACGACAAATTGCTATAATTCAAAAACAAATTGATGATATAACATTTGGAATACAAGATTTAAAAAATAGTAATGGCGAAAGATTTTCTATTAAGCAAATGGAGAAAACAAAAAAGAATTTAGAAACAAAACTTGCAAAATTAAATGATACTTCAAGAAAAGATGATGTCATTACTTTTGAAGAATTAGGTGTTGACAGAATATTTGTAGATGAAGCACATTATTACAAAAATCTTTTCTTATATACGAAGATGAGAAATGTTGGAGGTATTGCACAAACAGAAGCACAAAAGTCATCAGATTTATTTATGAAATGCAGATATTTAGATGAACTTACAGGTGGAAAAGGAGTAATTTTTGCAACAGGTACACCGGTTTCTAATTCAATGGTAGAGTTATATACTATGCAAAGATATTTACAATATGGAGAATTAGAAAAAAGACATTTGCAACAATTTGACGCTTGGGCTTCAACATTTGGCGAAACAGTTACTGCAATAGAATTAAGCCCAGAGGGCTATACTTTAGTAGGACGATAAATAATGCGTTCCTAAATTGAAAATAGGTTATCAAAGTCGGTTGCGGAATTTCAAAAAATATTTTTTTGATTCTTTGAAAAACAGTTCCGCTTTGTATCCCTATTTTCTCCTATTGGTAGAGGGAGTAATACTTTTAATACCAAAACAGATTACATAAGGAAAGGAGGATAAGAGAATGTCAAGGACTTCAAAGATTACAGCACTCTATGAGCGATTATCAAGAGATGATGACCTTAATGGTGAGTCAAATTCCATCACCAACCAAAAGAAATACTTGGAAGATTATGCTCGCAGAAATGGGTTCACGAATATTCGCCATTTTACTGACGATGGTTTTTCGGGTGTGAATTTCAATCGTCCGAGTTTTCAAGAGTTGATTAAGGAAGTAGAAGCTGGAAATGTTGCTACGATTATTGTTAAGGATATGAGCCGATTGGGGCGAAACTATCTGCAAGTCGGTTTTTATACGGAAGTTCTGTTCCCACAGAAAGATGTCCGTTTTCTTGCAATAAACAACAGTATCGACAGCAACAATGCTTCTGATAATGACTTTGCCCCGTTTTTGAATATTATGAACGAGTGGTACGCCAAAGACACAAGCAATAAAATCAAGGCTGTGTTTGATGCCCGTATGAAAGACGGAAAGCGTTGCAGCGGTTCAATTCCTTATGGATATAACCGATTAGCAACCGACAAACAAACGCTTGTCGTTGACCCTGTGGCTTCTGAGGTGGTAAAGCGTATCTTTTTGCTTGCCAACGAGGGCAAAAGTCCGAGAGCAATCGCTGAATTGCTTACCGAAGAAAAGGTTTTAATTCCGGCTGCACACGCAAAGGAATATCACCCCGAGCAGTATAACGGAATGAAGTTTTCAGACCCGTATCTTTGGGGAATGTCAACCATAAGAGGGATTTTAAGCAGACAGGAATATCTTGGTCATACCGTTTTGCGTAAGTCGGTCAGCACGAATTTCAAACTGCACAAAAGGAAGAATACCGATGAAGATGAACAGTATGTATTTTATCATACGCACGAGCCTATCATTTCGCAGGAACTTTGGGACAGCGTTCAGAAGCGAAAGAAACGAGCGAACAGAACAGCGGCAAAAGGTACGCATAGCAACCGTTTAAGCGGTTATCTGTACTGTGCGGATTGTGGCAGAAGAATGACCCTGCAAACACATTACAGCAAAAAAGACCGTTCGGTGCAGTATTCTTACCGCTGCGGTGGATATGCAAGCAGAGTAAACTCCTGCACTGCCCATTCGATTAGTGCTGATAATGTTGAAGCCTTGATATTATCGACTGTCAAACGATTATCAAGATTTGTCCTGAATGACGAAGAAGCCTTTGCAAAGGAGCTTCAAGCGTTGTGGAATGAGAAGCAGACAGAAAAGCCAAAGCACAATAAATCGGAATTGCTCCGTTTTCAGAAGCGATACGATGAACTTTCCAAACTTATTCGTGGTCTGTATGAAAATCTTGTTTCGGGATTACTGCCCGAAAGACAGTATAAGCAACTAATGAAGCAGTATGATAATGAGCAGGCTGAACTGGAAACGAAAATTGAGGAAATGCAAAAGGAACTGACCGAAGAAAAGGCGAATACGGTTGATATTAAGCATTTCATTTCTTTGATACGCAAGTGCAAAGAGCCGACAGAAATTTCCGATTTGATGTTTGCCGAACTCATTGACAAGATTGTGGTTTATGAAGCAGAGGGTGTGGGAAAAGCAAGGACACAAAAGGTTGATATTTATTTCAACTATGTGGGGCAGGTCGATATTGCCTATACAGAAGAAGAACTTGCTGAAATAAAGGCACAGGAAGAACAGATAGAAATGGAGCGATTGGCAAAACAGCGTGAGCGTGAAAAAGCCTACCGAGAGAAGCGAAAGGCGAAAAAACTCGCTGAAAACGGTGGAGAAATCGTAAAAGCAAAGGTATGCCCCCATTGTCAAAAGGAGTTTGTGCCTACAAGCAACCGACAGATATTCTGTTCAAAGGATTGTTGCTATCAGGCAAGGCAGGACAAGACAAAAGCCGACAGAGAAGCAGAAAAAGGAAATCATTATTATCGTCAGCGTGTCTGTGCTGTGTGTGGCAGTACCTACTGGCCTACACACAGTCAGCAGAAATTCTGTTCCGAAGAATGTCAAAAACAAAATCACAACGAGAAATCTTTGGAATTTTACCACAAGAAGCAAAAGGAGAAATCAGGATGCAACGATTTATTACAGACGAAAGAACTGGTATCCAGTACGAACTCATCGGAGATTATTACTATCCCTGCTTGACGATAGAAAACGAAGAACCGCCCACTCTCACAAAATACGGAAGAATGAGGGAAAGATATTTAAGGGAACACAGGAAAATCTTGTATATCAATCTGCTTACAAGCGGAAAGTTATATGAACACCTTGCCGATATTGATACTTCGGCGTGTGATATGGCGGAGTATCTGATAAAGGAAATGGCAAGAAAGCAGGGTGTGACGGAAGAACTGAAAGGAAAGGATATGATGAAATGGATAGGATTGATGAACAATATCCGAGCCTGTGCAGATGAGATTGTATTGAACGATATTGTGTATTCCTAATAGCATACCAGCCGAAAAGGAACTGCTGTCTTAACGGATGGCAGTTTTTCTTTTTCGGGAAGTATTTAAGAAGTTATTAAGTCGTGAGTATAATCGAAGTGGCTAAGTTGACAAATTCACAAAAATATGGTACAATACGTCTAAATCAGCGAGATAAATCGGAATTTGATGAGGTGTAATTATGGTAAGAATTGCAACAGTAAATGATGCAGAGCAATTAAACATCTTAAATGATGAATTTAATGGTGAGAGCGAAACAAGCATAGACAATATTAGAAATTCCCTTATGAATAATAAACAGGAAGTTGTTATCGTTGCTGATGAAGATGATATGTTAGTTGGATTTGTTTGTGTTCAGCTTAAAAAATCGTTCTGCTATGATGAATATATGCCTGAAATTACAGAAGTGTATGTTAAACCAGCATACAGAAAAAGAGGCTTAGCGAGTGAGATGATTACTTTTGCAGAGGCTTATTGTAGTAAGAATTATCCACTTCACCAATATGAACTTCTAACAGGACAAGAAAATCTTGTTGCACAAACTGTATATAATAAACTTGGATATGTAGATGATAATGAACTTCATTTATCAAAACGAGTTAAGAGATAGTCAAATCGGAATTTGAAAACTATAAAATTATGAATGATTATTGCTCTCCATAGGTTATCAATAAAATTCTCCAAAAGCCTTGAAAATAAAGGATTTATCGCAATATGTTCGCCTTATTCCTTTATATGATTTCACACAAGTTTACTCTTTCCCTGACTGCTTATAAGGGCAAAATCAAGGGCAAGAAAATCTCATAACAAGATATAACAGAGTGTGGCAATCGGAGAACTGTGATGTATGTGCGAATATATTATACTGGAGGATTAATTATATGGACAAGTACATTTTTGATAAAAAGAATGGTTTATGGTATGAGTTGCAGGGAGATTATTATATCCCTTGCCTTACTTTACCAACCGAAAAAGAACACAAACCTATCGGCTTATGGGGGCAGCGGCACAAACGCTACTTACAGGAACATAAACGGGCGGTTTACACCACGCTACTCACAAGCGGAAAATTGAACCGTTATCTTGCTGATATTGACGAACAGGCAGCGGAAATGATGTTTCGATTGGTCGAGCAAATGGCTGGCAAGGAGGGGGTAACCGAACAACTCAAAGCAGAAAACTCGATGTTGTGGGTTGGAAGAATGAACGAGATACAAGCAAGGGCAAGAGAAATCGTCAATATAGAAATTATTTACGCATAAAACAAAGGCGGCAGAGATTTCTTTCTGTCGCCTTTATTTGTAAAATTGTATTGAGTGATGTCGTATTACAAAGTTGATATTCTTTGTTTAAGCGAATAAAATATATATAATCTGCAATAAGGGGTATTATACTTGAATATAATTCGAGAGTGTCCTGTTCTTAAAAATTCAAAAAATATTGCACAGAAGGCTGAAAGCAAACAAAAACAGATTAGAAGAACTGAAAATGAATAAATTTTGAAATTTGTAAAAATCCCCCTGCGTAACATATTGCTTATGACGCTGCGTAATGAAATAAGATAGTGATGAAAGGAGGTGGAGGCTATGTCAAAATATACAACTGGAGAAATTGCAAAGCTCTGCGGTGTATCTGTCAGAACGGTACAGTATTATGATACCCGTAACATTCTAACACCCAGCGAGTTAAAAGAAAATGGTATCTTTAAATACTGTAGAAAAGAGGAAGGAAATAATAAATGGCTAAAATGAGAATATCACCGGAATTGAAAAAACTGATCGAAAAATACCGCTGCGTAAAAGATACGGAAGGAATGTCTCCTGCTAAGGTATATAAGCTGGTGGGAGAAAATGAAAACCTATATTTAAAAATGACGGACAGCCGGTATAAAGGGACCACCTATGATGTGGAACGGGAAAAGGACATGATGCTATGGCTGGAAGGAAAGCTGCCTGTTCCAAAGGTCCTGCACTTTGAACGGCATGATGGCTGGAGCAATCTGCTCATGAGTGAGGCCGATGGCGTCCTTTGCTCGGAAGAGTATGAAGATGAACAAAGCCCTGAAAAGATTATCGAGCTGTATGCGGAGTGCATCAGGCTCTTTCACTCCATCGACATATCGGATTGTCCCTATACGAATAGCTTAGACAGCCGCTTAGCCGAATTGGATTACTTACTGAATAACGATCTGGCCGATGTGGATTGCGAAAACTGGGAAGAAGACACTCCATTTAAAGATCCGCGCGAGCTGTATGATTTTTTAAAGACGGAAAAGCCCGAAGAGGAACTTGTCTTTTCCCACGGCGACCTGGGAGACAGCAACATCTTTGTGAAAGATGGCAAAGTAAGTGGCTTTATTGATCTTGGGAGAAGCGGCAGGGCGGACAAGTGGTATGACATTGCCTTCTGCGTCCGGTCGATCAGGGAGGATATCGGGGAAGAACAGTATGTCGAGCTATTTTTTGACTTACTGGGGATCAAGCCTGATTGGGAGAAAATAAAATATTATATTTTACTGGATGAATTGTTTTAGTACCTAGATTTAGATGTCTAAAAAGCTTTAACTACAAGCTTTTTAGACATCTAATCTTTTCTGAAGTACATCCGCAACTGTCCATACTCTGATGTTTTATATCTTTTCTAAAAGTTCGCTAGATAGAGTTCTATATTAGAGATGTAAAGAGTTTTGGTGAAGAGGTTTGTGAGTATGGCTTTTATAACCAGGGTGCAATGAGAAGCACTAACAGCAGCTAGCTTAAGAACGCATAGGATATACTTTTTATGGAAGTCACAGAGGAGGAATAAAATTTGAACAGGATTAACAGAGTAACCTCTATTCTTATTCAGCTGCAATCAAAAAAAATAATTCCTGCCAAAGAAATTGCACAGCGATTTAATATAAGCTTAAGGACAGTTTACAGAGATATCCGGACACTTGAAGAAGCCGGAATACCAATTGGATCTGAGGCCGGAAAAGGATATTTTCTTGTAGAGGGCTTCCTACTTCCGCCGGTAATGTTTACAGCGGCGGAAGTGGGTGCATTGATTACAGCAGGGAAATTTTTAAATTGCCATGGAGATGAATCATTTATAAAGGATTTTGATTCAGCTATGTATAAAATCAAATCTATTTTGAAGCATGGTGAAAAAAACTATGCACAGGAGTTGGAGAACAGTATTAACGTGTACAGCACATCTGGACAGAAAAATACATTAAGGTTTCGTAACGGTTGAAAGTCTTGGATATCCCGCTTCTTCTGCGTGTTTCTGAATGTATTTGTGAAGAGAAGTCAATGTCCATAATTCCTGCGCATAACCGAGTTCTGCCGGTCTCTGACACGCAATACTGATCATCCATGCCTTTGCGTCATCCGTGATTTCTGATGGACGGCCAGAACGCTGAACATCAAACAATGCAGCATCTAAACCGCCTTTATGAAACTTCGAAATACAAAGGCGTACCGTTGCGGTGCTGATTGCAAGTTTATCGGCAATTTCCTGGTATGTCATTCCATCCGCTTTATATAAAAGAATTCTGGCACGATCCACAATTTGTGCCTGAATGGTTCTCTTTTTGGATAATGATTTAAGGTAATTCCTGTCTTCATCTGACAGAGGAAGATATGTTTTTCTCATAGTGTTCATCCTTTCTTAGATAACACTATTTTACCACATATTATCCTTAAAATATACAGCAGAAATTTAATTTATTTTATACTAGTTGGTCTTGGTCAGGAAAAACGGCGCATAAAAGGATTTTCAAGAGGAATGAAACAACGCTTGGGAATTGCACAAGCACTCCTAAATCGTCCAAAACTTTTAATCTGCGATGAACCGACATCAGCACTTGATCCAGCAGGGCGCAAGGAGATTTTGGATATACTTCTTGCAGCCAAAGAACAGACGACAATACTTTTTTCCACGCATATTCTTTCTGATGTAGAGCGTATCTGCACTGAGGTAGCTTTTTTGAATGACGGAAAAATTGCTATGCAAGGAACTATTGCAGAACTACGAAACAAGCAATCATCTAACGGATTTATTATTGAAATAGAGAAAAAAGAAGTTGCTGATATGCTTGCAGAGGCATTTAATGAACTTCAACATGCAGAGGAAAATGCGCTTATTTTTCAGGGAAACGAGAATCGTTTTTTTGATATGATGCAATATATTTCTGAAAACAGAATTCCTATACAAAAAATTGAACGATTAGAGCCTACGCTTGAAACTCTGTTTTTGGAGGTGACAAAATGAAATCTCTGTTAGCTCTTATGAGAAAAGAATATATGGAAGCTACACGAACGGGTAAAATTATGATTATTATATTACTATTTGTACTGTTCGGTATTATGAGTCCTGCGGTTGCGAAGCTAACACCATGGATGATGAAAATGCTATCTGACTCAATGGCAGAAAGTGGGTTGATTGTCACAAATGTTCAAGTGGATGCTTTGACTTCATGGACACAATTTTTTAAGAACATTCCGATTGCGCTGATTGCTTTTGTACTTATATTTAGCGATATATTTACTAAAGAATACAAATCTGGAACATTATTACTTGTGCTGACAAAAGGCTTGTCACGATATAAAGTTGTACTTGCAAAAACTGTGCTGTTGCTGTCAATTTGGACAGTTGGATATGAGATATGTTTTACCATTACTTATGGATACAATGAGTATTTTTGGGATAACAGTATTGCGAATAACTTATTTTTTTCAGCAACTATGTGGTGGATATTTGGCGTGTGGGTTATATGCCTTATTACTCTATTTTCATCATTGTTGAAGAATAACACAGGCGTTTCTTTGTGTATCGGAGGGACAGTACTATTGGCATATTTATTGAGTATCATACCGAAAGCAAAGTGGTATTCTCCTACTATATTGATGAATACCAACTCACTTTTGATGGATGTAGAGGAAATAGACGCATATATAAAAGCTATAGTTATCACTGTTTTCTTGTGTATAGTATGCGTTGCTGTAAGTATTCCGATTATAAACAAGAGGCAGCTTTAAGTATGTGTATGAAGTATATGGATGCTTTGTCCTGTCTGCGGCAATAAAACCTGAACAATGATACAAGAAAATACTGAGATGAAAAACTTTCCTCTCTACTGTCCGAAGTGCAAGAAAGAAACAATCATCAATGTTCAAGATATGAAAATCACGCTTGCAGTCAGTAAATAATTATGTATGCCGCCGCTATGGGTAACGCCATAACGGCGGTTTTTTAATGCCTATCTGCTATCTCTATCAATGGATTTCTTACGCTGTTTTTGCGTAGGTTTCTGCTTGTTGCGTTCCTGTATCTCACGCAGATGTTTTAACACGCTCTGCTTTTCAGGCGGTCTGTGCTGTTCTTTAGCGGTGGCTGTTGGTTTCCTGCTGACTTGATATTCCCACTGGGCAAGGTCATGGTTATACTGTTCCACAACGCTTTCCATTTCTCGGAAAGTCCGCATAAATACCTGCACATCGGGATAACCGTCCTCTTTGAGCGTATCGGGGATTTTATCCAGCCTGTCGGCAAT
This sequence comes from Anaerofustis butyriciformans, assembly GCF_036289385.1. Classification (NCBI taxonomy): domain Bacteria; kingdom Bacillati; phylum Bacillota; class Clostridia; order Eubacteriales; family Eubacteriaceae; genus Anaerofustis; species Anaerofustis butyriciformans. Next base: position 545,871 of record NZ_JAYFFH010000001.1, on the reverse strand, counting down.
TTCCGTTTCGGTTTCTTTGATTTTTACCTCCAACGCTTTTCGTTCTTTGCCTTTGAAAATTCCCTTTGTATTGGCAAGCTGCTGTTTCAACTGCGGCAAAACTTTATCCTGCAAGGTTTTGATTTCCCTTGCCCTATCCTGTACTTTTATCATCAGGTTTCTCATATGGCGAAACTCTGCCATATCAATGTCAAGCGTAGGCTTGGGTGGCATATCTTTCTCCCGAATAAGGTTTTGCAGAAAATCTTTTGCCTTTGCCACAATCCCACGGAACAGATTAGGCAGCCAACCTTTACTCTTGATGGATTGGCTTGCTTTTTCGTGTATCTCGGTCTGCTTGACTTCTAAAATCTTTGCTTCGGAAATACCTGATAACAACGCCATATCCGCTGTCCTGTTCCATTCCTGCCTTGCAGTGTTATCCGCTTCAATCTCGGCGGCTTTGGGATTGTTCTTGCCGATTTTCTTTGTGGGAAGATAAACGCTGTTCTTATCAAAGACCTTTAACTGCTGTTCGGGATCGGAAATATGGCGATTGATAAGGTCGGTGTAAATCTCCTTTACCTCCCGAAGAAAAGGCTCGCTTTTGAATTTATCATCTTTTACGGTAAAGAGGTGGCTTTCATAAATTTCTCCCTTTTTTATGACGGTGCAGCCTTTTCGTATCTGCCCGTCCTCCCCTGTGATTTCTTTCTTGGTGCGTACCCTTTTGCCTGTTTCATCATAGAACACGCTGCGTGTGGCTATCTTGATGTCAGGTTCAGGAAGCAGTTTTCTTTCGCTGAAGATAAGGTGGATATGATAGTTTGTCTTGCGTTTGTTGTGGTGGAGGGCTGACACGCACTCCACACCATACCGCCTGTGGAACTCCTCCGTAAAATCTTCAAGGACTTCCTGCGGCTCATATCTTATATATACTTCAGGCAGGGCGATAATTAATTCCCTTGCTTCAATACATTTGCCCTCTGTACCGCTTCGCTTAAATTCCTGCTGGCTTTCCCTTGCAAGGTTACTCCAAAATTCATTGTCGGCGGTGCGGTAGGTGGCATAGAGATTTTCCTGTCTTGCGTGGCTTGTGATATAGGATATTCTTCCCTTGACATTGGGTAGCTTCGACATCTGTATAAATGAATGTCTTGCCATATACTCCTTCCTCCCGTGACGGGCATACTCTTTTTGCAACCGAGAAATCGGTTGCCGCTGTTTCGGCGGCGTAAGCAGACGGACAGCGAAGAAAACAGTGTGCTGTTTTCTTCTGTATCATAGCGGCGGTGCATTGTCCGAAGCTGTGATACATAGCCCCCTGCAAGGGCGAAATACCCAGAGTACAAATCGAAGATTTGTGCGAGGGGTGTATTTCGCTCTCAAACGCCGAGGGCTTAGGGTTACTTTCCGAAAAGAGAATGGATGGTCATTCCACTCTGCGGACATCATCGGGCTTCAGAAGATTTCTTCCCTGATTGACCGTCAGAAACCGTTCCAGCGTGTCCCTGCGGATAATGGTCTTGCGCCCCACTTTGAGGACGGGCAGCTTTCCCCATTCCACCAGCTTCCGCATGGTGTTCCTGCCGATACCCGTACATTCTGCGGCTTCCTCTATGGTAAGTCCCATTTTGACTGCGCTCATTCTATCAACCTCCTTTTAGAATACTCATTTTGCAACTACTGTTTTATCATTATACTTATTCTGCCATCTCTTGTCAACCTATTTTGCAACCATTCATAGTTTATTTACAACTTTCATTGAGATAAAGGTTGCAAAATAAGTATCGGCGTGTTATACTGATACCAGTCAGGAGGTGAACACCTTGAAAAAAGAAACCACATTCACCGCAAAACAGGTCGGTAGGAGGATTAAGGAACGCCGCACAGAGTTAAACATTACCATGCCGGAACTTGGCAGGCGTGTAGGCGTGAACAAATCCACCATTCAGCGGTATGAAGCGGACGGAGTTGATCCGAAGCGCACAATGGTTATCAACGGTCTTGCGGAAGCGTTGCTCACAACTCCCGAATGGCTGACAGGTCTTTCCGATGATAAGGAATATGACACCTATACTCTTTGCCAGCGGGATATTGAGGAACACATCAGGAAATATCTGGACACAGTTTCCTATACAGTAAAGGGCGAGCCGCACCAGCAGCTTCTCACGACATTTCTCGGCAAGATGGTTGACCTGTATACGGTTATGACCTGCTACTTTGCTGATGCTATGGAGGAAGTTGACCGTGTGGCGGAGGACAAAGGGCTGAAAGAGTCTCTTGGACGGTACGCCATAGAGTCCGGGGCAATCATGGAACAGGTATACCGCAAGAAGATGGAAGTACCGATTGAGGATATGAAACGGTTTTTAGACGGGATTTTACATATCCACGATGAGGGGCGCACAAGAATGTCGATGGGCGCACTTTTCGGGATAGTGGAGGAAGCCGAAGAAAGGCTTTCCGAAAAAGAAAATTCCGTGGCACCTTGACAAGTAAAGACGCCAGTTGACTTTCACTGGCGGAAGTGACACAATTACTTTACGCACACCATATGTCACAGTCCCGATTGCCACGGATAGAAAGGAGTTTTTTATCTATGGCAAAAGGTTCTGTAAGAAAGAAAGGCAAAAAGTGGTACGGACGCTTTTATATTGAAGATGAAAGCGGCAGAAAAGTGCAGAAAGAGTTTGCAGGCACAGAGAGCAAGGCGGAAACAGAAGCCATGCTCCGCAAAGCGATAGCGGACTATGAGGAAAAGCAGTTTGTCGGGAAAGCGGAAAACATCACGGTAGGCGATATGCTGGATATGTGGGTAGAGGAAGAACTGAAACCCGGCTACTTAAGCAACGGGACGGTCATGTCCTATCAGGGAACGGTCAACCGTATCAAGCAATATCCCATTGGCAAACGCAAGCTGAAAACCGTGACCGCCGACCATTTGCAGGCGTTCATTGATTTTCTGAGCTACGGTGGGACAAACCCGGACGGGACAACTTCAAAGCCCATGAGCAAAGGATATATGCTCCTGTTCTCGGCGGTGTTGCAAAATTCCTTCCGCTTTGCGGTTTTCCCGAAAAAACTGATTACCTTTAACCCTATGCAGTATGTGAAGCTGAGGGGCAGGAAGCAGGAAACGGATATTTTCTCGGACAGTGAGGAAGATACTTCCAGTATTCCTACTATCACCCATGAACAGTTCCAAAAGCTGGAGGAATTTCTCAAGGCAAAAGATAATCCCGCCTTGCTGCCTGTGCAGATAGCGTACTACACGGGGCTTCGTATCGGGGAAGTATGCGGCTTGACTTGGCAGGATATTAACCTTGAGGAACAATATCTCACGGTACGCCGAAGCATGCGCTATAACGGAACAAGGCACACAACCGAAGTGGGAACGACAAAACGGAGCAAAGTCCGCACCGTTGATTTCTGCGACACGCTGGCGGCAATCCTGCGGGCGGCGAGAACAGAACAGCGCAAAAACCGTTTCCGCTACGGGGAGTTTTATCACCTGAACTACTACAAAGAAGTAAAGGAAAAAGGGCGCACCTATTATGAGGTTTACAGCCTGCAAAGGACAGAGGAAGTCCCGGAGGATTACAAGGAAATCTCCTTTGTCTGCCTGAGAGCAGACGGGGCGTATGAAGCGCCGAGTACGGTAGGGATTATGTGCAGGGCGGCAAAGAAGAAAGTGAAAGGGCTTGAAGATTTCCATTTCCACACGCTCCGTCACACCTACACAAGCAATCTGCTTTCCGGCGGCGCAAAGCCGAAAGATGTGCAGGAACTTCTCGGACACTCCGATGTCAGTACCACAATGAACATCTACGCTCACTCTACAAGGGAAGCGAAGCGCACTTCCGCAAGGCTGCTGGATAAGGTGGTCGGCGGGGAATAAAAAGTTGCCCTTGTTTCGGCTCGTAAGGGCAAAAACAAGGGCAAACAGATAAGGTTTGAATGAAAAACAGGCGTGAAGCCTTGAAAAATCAATGGTTTTTGAGGATTAGATAGTTAAATCCTAATTTACGGAGGATAAATGATGCAATTCACAAAGATTGATATAAATAATTGGACACGAAAAGAGTATTTCGACCACTATTTTGGCAATACGCCCTGCACATATAGTATGACGGTAAAACTCGATATTTCTAAGTTGAAAAAGGATGGAAAAAAGTTATACCCAACTCTTTTATATGGAGTTACAACGATCATCAATCGACATGAAGAGTTCAGGACCGCATTAGATGAAAACGGACAGGTAGGCGTTTTTTCAGAAATGCTGCCTTGCTACACAGTTTTTCATAAGGAAACTGAAACCTTTTCGAGTATTTGGACTGAGTTTACAGCAGACTATACTGAGTTTCTTCAGAACTATCAAAAGGATATAGACGCTTTTGGTGAACGAATGGGAATGTCCGCAAAGCCTAATCCTCCGGAAAACACTTTCCCTGTTTCTATGATACCGTGGACAAGCTTTGAAGGCTTTAACTTAAATCTAAAAAAAGGATATGACTATCTACTGCCGATATTTACGTTTGGGAAGTATTATGAGGAGGGCGGAAAATACTATATTCCCTTATCGATTCAAGTGCATCATGCCGTTTGTGACGGCTTTCATGTTTGCCGTTTTTTGGATGAATTACAAGACTTGCTGAATAAATAAAATCCCAGTTTGTCAGTATCTTAAATAGAATATATGTGACAGAAAACATCGTAGAAATACGGTGTTTTTTGTTACCCAAAACCCCACAATTTCATACATAACCACAGGTTAGTACAAATACCTTGCGTGATTTTTTGATAGGCTTAGCAAGGGTTTTTTACCCGATTTTCGCCCCCGAGAAATGACAGAAACAAGGCAGTAAGTATCTTCCCTGTGGTTTTTTATTTTCAGACGGAAAGGTGGATTGATATGCCGAGAATGAGCAAGAAACGGAAACAGGAGTGGGCGTTGTTTCTGAATGAAAGAAATCGCATTACCTACAACGAACTTTGCAGAAAGTGCAGTAATGACTGCAAGCAGAGTTTCCGCTGTATCGTAGTGCTTTGCCCGAAGTATTTATCGAAAAGGAGAACGAAGAACAATGAAGCAGACGGAAAATGAAATGAATGTAAATGTACCTCTTGAAGTTATCAAGGCAAGTGAAATCGAACCGAAAGAAGTGAAATGGTTGTGGTATCCGTATATTCCATTCGGCAAGGTTACGCTGTTGCAGGGCGATCCGGGCGATGGAAAAAGCAAGTTAATGCTTTCCATTGCCGCCCTGCTTTCAAAGGGAGAAGCCTTACCCTTTACCGATGAAGAAATAGAACCTATGACTATCATCTATCAGACAACGGAAGATGATGCAGACGATACGGTAGTACCCCGATTTAACTCTGCCGGTGGGAATGGAGAAAATCTTATCTTCATCAAGGAAGATGAAAAGTCTTTATCCTTTGGAGATAACCGTATTGCTGAAGCAATCGAAAAGTATCACGCAAAACTTTTAATTCTTGACCCGATGAGTTCCTATATCGGAGAGAACTGTTCAATGAACAATGCCAACGAAACAAGGGCAGAGTTTAATCACTTGATTGCAGTTGCAAAAAATACTGGCTGTGCCATCGTGATTATCGCCCATATGAACAAGATGAGAGATATAAATCCTCTTTATCGCACCAACGGTTCGATTGATATTGCGGGTGCTGCAAGAAGTATTCTTGCAATCACACGCACACCGAACAAAGAAGCACCAGCGGAACGATATATGGTGCAAGTGAAATCCAACCTTGCCCCGACAGGCTCGGCAATTCTTTTTGAGGTGGCAGAAAAGGGAGTGGACTTTATTTCTGAAATGGAAATGACCGCAGAAGAAGCGTTCCAATCCCTTGCCCCTAAAATGGGCAGACCGAACGAAAAGGAAATCAAGGCGAAGGAATTTCTTTTGGAAATTCTGAAAGACGGAGAAATGCTTTCTTCGGATTGCGAAGAAAGACTTGAAGCCGCAGGGTTCAAGAAATCGACCATCAAAAAGGCAAAGAAGAAAGCAGGAGTTATCTCCCGAAAACGAGGCTTTCTGTGGTACTGGTCTTTGCCGATGGGCGATATACCGAGAGAATAAATGCAGGCTGTCTGATGGTAGGACAGTCTGTTTTTATGATGGAGGTATCTAAGGAGGTCAAGGGGGAACTCCCTTGCCCACGACATCTTTGCAGACGAAGTCTGAAAGTGTCATAGTGGGTTACACACATTCAAAGAATGTTGTGTAATGGCTTCGCCCCCTGCTGAGAAAGGAGAGTAAAATGGCAAAAACCAATAAGGCGGATATGAGTTGTGCAAGGGTAAAACAGTACACCGCTTCTGATGTGAGCAAGGCGGAAAGGCACAACGAACGCAAGAATGAAACTTATGAAAATATGAATGTGATTGCGGAGCGAATACCCTTTAATGTGCATTTCAAAAAGCCGACTGCCCCGACTTATATGGAACAGTTAAAGCAGATGGAAACAGACGGTCAGGTGTCGCTTCGTGGGTTAAGGAAAGACGCAACGCTGTTTAATGAGATTGTGATTGATGTGAACACGATGTACTTCGAGCGTAACGGCGGTTATGAATACGCAAAGCAGTTTTATGAAGAAGCCTATCATTTTATTGAAGAAAAATTCGGTGCGGACAATGTTATATCGGCGGTAATGCACGCTGATGAAATCAATGTAGCCGCAAGCGAAGAACTTGGAAAAGAGGTTTACCACTATCATCTTCACGCTATGGTTCTGCCTGTGGTGGAGAAAGAAATCTTGTGGAGTAAGCGTTGCAAAGACGAGAAATTGCGAGGAACAGTTAAGGAAGTGGTTAATCAGATTAGCCATTCAAAGAAATGGAAATCGGATATTCCGATGACCGATGAAAAAGGAAATCCGTTGCTAAGAAAGAACGGGAAACCGATGTTCCGAGCTTCGTACAGCATACTGCAAGATGAATTGTTTCACTATATGACGGAACAAGGGTTCAAAGGCTTTCAGCGTGGCGAATACGGAAGTACAGCAGAGCATTTGACTTCCCTGCAATATCAAATCCAACAGGACAAAGAGCGATTGGAGAAGTTGCAGAAGCGTATTCAAAAGGAACAGGTTAAGTATGAGCCTGCCCGTCATATTTCCAAAACCTTAAACGAGATTGACAGTATGGGACAGAAAACATTCACAGGCAAAATGGCAATTTCCCAAAAGGACTATTCTGAGCTGACTGCCCTTGCCAAAGAGGGTATCACAAGTCGTGCGGAAATCAAAAAATTTGAGCAGAGTGCAAATTTTTACCGACAGAAGTATATGGACAGTGCAAACGCATTGGAACGAATGAAAACCAAATACAACGAACTGAAAGAAAAGTGCAGACCTTTTCTTGAAGCGTTGGAACATTTCCCCGAAGTTGCCAAACTTTTTACCGAAAAAGTGAAGCAACTTTTTTCTTTTAAGGAAGCACAGGAACGAGCCGAAAAAGAAGCAAGGGAAAAAGAAAGACAGGAGCGTATCAAGGCACGAAAGAGCAAGCGAGGTATGGAAAGATAACCTTTTCCATTATACTCACGACTTAATGACTTCTTGATATGTTCCGATGAAACAGGCTGTATTTGTGGGGTGTTCCAAACGGAATGCCCCACAATCAATTTATGAAAAGGAGAAAATGATTATATGAAAGAGAATATTTTATCTTATACAACACGAATAGGCAAAACAACTTTTATTGTAAATGTGAAGCAATCGGAAAGTGCGAAGAAGCCTTTGAATACGGTGTTTCAAGAGATATGCAGACACGAGATGTTAGGAGATTTTTCAGCGGATAAATATTTGAATTTAGAAAACTTACAAAAATCATCTTGACAAACTCGTTCCCGAAGGTACAGGTTATAGAGCAAAAACTAGATTTGCAAAGTTCTTTAATTTACCAGAACTTATGGCAATGTTTAAGGAAGTTGCTGATATACAAACTTCTGATATGCTTAATCTTCCGGTACCAAAAGCAAACTATCATAATATAGTCATAGAGCCTAGTGAGATTCAAAAAGAACTTGTAAAAGAACTATCTGAAAGAGCAGAAAGAATAAGAAATAGAATGGTAGATTCTTCTATTGATAATATGTTAAAAATAACTAATGATGGAAGGAAATTAGCACTTGACCAAAGATTATCTAATGAAATGTTAGACGATTTTGATAAAAGTAAAGTTGCAACTTGTGCAGATAATATCTATGATATTTGGAACAAAACAAGTCCTAATAAATCTGCTCAACTTGTATTTTGTGATTTATCAACTCCACATAATGATGGAAAGTTTAATGTATATGATGACTTAAAAAAGAAACTTATTGATAGAGGAATACCAGAGGAAGAAATTGCATTTATTCACGATGCAAATACAGATGCAAGAAAGCAAGAATTATTTAATAAAGTTAGGCGAGGACAAGTAAGAGTTTTGATGGGCAGCACTCAAAAAATGGGTGCAGGAACTAACTGTCAAGATAGATTAATTGCATTGCACGATTTAGACTGTCCGTGGCGACCAAGTGATTTAATTCAAAGGAGTGGAAGAATAATTAGACAGGGAAATAAAAATCCAGAAGTAGATATTTATAGATATGTAACGGAGGGAACTTTTGATGCATATTTATATCAGTTAGTAGAAAATAAACAAAGATTTATTTCTCAAATAATGACTTCAAAGACTCCTGTAAGATTTGCCGAAGATATTGATGAAACAGCATTATCTTATGCAGAAATTAAAGCACTTGCAGCAGGAAATCCAGATATAATTGAAAAGACAGAACTAGATACACAAGTCGTAAAATTAAAGTTATTAAAACAAACTCATTTAAGTGAAATATATGCATTAGAAGATAAAGTTATTAAATATTATCCTAATGAAATAAAAAGATTAGAAAATAGAATTGAAGATATGAAAGAAGATTTAGAGTATTTTAAATTTAATAATGCAGAAGATAATTCATTTCAGAAGATGACTATTAGAGGCGAAGACTTTATAGAAAGAAAAGAAGCAGGAGAAAAAATAATAGAAATATGTAAATCAATGACTAATCCAGAGCCAATAGAAATAGGAGAATATAAGGGGTTTAAAATGATGTTATCATTTGATACTTTTGATAGGAAATTTTATATGGGAATGAAAAATAATTTATCATATAAAGTAGAATTAGGAAGTGATCCAAGTGGAAATATAACCCGTATTGACAATGTATTAAATAGCATTGAAAATAAACTTTCTAATGCAGAAAGCAATCTTGAAGATACCAAAAAAAATTATGAAAATGCAAAATTAGAAATAAAAAAACCATTTCCACAAGAGGAAGAATTAAAAGCCAAATCTAAACGATTAGATGAACTTAATATTAAATTAAATCTTAATGAAAAAGATAAAGAAATTGTTGACGATGGTGGCGAAGAAATTAGTGATAATCATACACCTAATAAAGATTATGAAAGATAATTTTATTATTATATTAGAGCGATTTTAGATAAAAACTATTATCGCTCTTTTAAATTTTTAAGAAAGGAATTGATATTATGGAAGAAAAAATAAGACAAGAATTGTATGAAAAATTAGAACAAGAACTTACTTCTTATAAACAGGAATTATCTACTTTAACTACAAAGGAGATAATTGATAAATCTTATGAAACAACTGTTAAAGAAGAAGTCATTTATCTTTTTTATCCAGAGTCAAAACAATTTGAGATAGACGAACTTAAAGCATTAAAAAATGAAAAAAATTCATTAGAAACTCTGTATCAAGGATGGATGGATTCTGACTTAAATATAAATCAAATACTAGAAGATAGTGTTAGAGATACTGTGTCTGATTTAGCAGATGAATATAGAGAAAAGCAATCAAAGAAAAAAGATAAAGAAAGGTAGGTAATAGTATGGCATATTATCAACCAGAAGAAATACAAAGAGCAAAGGAAATGGATTTATATACTTATTTAAAAAACTATGAGCCAGAAGAATTAGTATATTTTAGTAGAGGAACTTATATGACTCGAACACACGATAGTTTAAAAATAAGTAATGGAATGTGGTATTGGTTTTCAAGAGGAATAGGAGGAAAAACTGCATTGGAATATTTAATTAAAGTTAGAGATTATACTTTTATACAAGCAGTAGAAACTATTTTAGGTTATTCTAATGTAAAACCACCAACTATGTATCAACAGCCCAAAAAAGTTCAAAATATTAGACTTATTTTACCAAAAAGGTCTAAATCAACTGATAAGATAATTAGTTATTTGTCTAGTCGTGGAATTGACAAAGACATAATAAATGAGTGTATAGATAATAGATTAATTTATGAAGATTTACCAAATCACAATGTTGTTTTTGTTGGATATGATAAAAATAATGTTCCAAGATATGCAGGAATTAGAGGTACAAATAGTAGTAGATATATGAAAGATGCTTATGGTAGTCATAAGGCATTTTCTTTTAAACTAGAATCAACAGAAAAAACAGATTCAGTTCATTTGTTTGAAAGTGCGATTGATTTATTATCGTATGCAACATTAAAGAAAATGGAAAATAAAGAGTGGTATAATGATAACCTTTTATCTCTTGCAGGAGTATATCAACCTGCAAAAAAAATTGATGAAAGTAAGATACCACTAGCATTAAATTATTATTTAAATCAGAATCAAGATATTGAAAAAATATATCTTCATTTTGATAATGATAGTGCAGGAAGAATAGCAACAATGGCACTCAAAACTATTCTTCCAAAAAAATATGAAGTCATTGATGATCCACCACTAATAGGAAAGGATTTCAATGACTTTTTGTGTGCTAAAAAAGGAATTAATTATAAAAAAAGATATGAAAAAGAAAGGTGAGATATTATGAAATTTGATTATTTAAAATTAGCAAATATTATTAAAACAAGGAGGAACGAAGTGGGTATTTCTACAAGAAAACTTGCCGAAAAAATAGGTGTAAGTCACGCAGAAATATCTAGATTTGAGAATGGATTAAAGCCTAGTTTTTATTTTATTCCATTCGTAAAAATGTGCAATGAATTAGGATTAGATGTTAATTTTTTATTAGAAACTGTTGGTCTTTTAGAAGAAGAACAAGAAAAAAAATATGAGGTTAAAATTAAAAATGTCAATGAAGATTATTTTGAAATAATGGCAAAAAATCCAAGAGAAGCAGCAATTATTGTTACAAAATTTGTGATAGAAAATGGAATTATTGAGTTAGATTCTAGCCAAGAAATTGTTGTAGATGTTGTAGAAATTTTTGATGAAGAAGAAGAAAATTCAGATGAAATAGAAGAAGAAATAGATGAAGAATCTTCTTCAGAATGTCCTTGTGAAAGTTGTATATATTATTGCCCTTATTGTGGCGAATGTACCTATGGGGAGTAAATTTATTGTCTAGCCAGCACTGAATTCATACTCCCGTACGAATTCGGTTGTGGGGAAATCCCCAATCCCCTTGTTAGAAAAATGATATTAAAAAGAAAGGAAGATGATTAATTATGAGTCAATTATTATTTTTTATTTTAGGTTTTATAATAGGAGGTCTTGGAATGACTACTTTGATGTGTTGCTTACAAATAAATCGTATAAATGAATTAGAAAGACAAATAGTTTTAAAAGATGAAATAGAAGAAGAACCGGAGGTAGTAAAATGCGAAGTCGTAGAATAAAAAAACAGATATGGCTTAGCGAAGAAGAAGATTATATAATGAAATGTAATTCAGAGGCAGTTGGAATGAATGCCTCTGATTATATTAGACATTTAATTGTAGGTTATAAGCCAAAAGAAAAACCACCAGAACAATTTTATGAAGATATGAAAGGTATTCGTAAAATAGGAAACAATATAAATCAAATTGCAAGAATGGCTAATGCAAAAAAAGTTATTGATGTTCCTCATCTAAAAAAAGAAATAGATAAATTAGATGAACTAATAGTTGATATGAAAAACAAATATCTCCGTCCAGATAAATAAAAATAATTTTTGTAGAACTATATAAAAAAATAAAATAAAATGATATAATATTATTATAAAATTACTGGTGAAATTAAGATGATAAATAGTAATTTACCAAAAAGATTGTCAGTAATGACAGTCTTTTTTGTACGACAGGCAGTTATACAAATAAATTAGTTCAGTGCAACTAATCTATTTTTTTATTATATATTGACTTTTAACGATAACTACTATAAAATATAGTAGTGTAGTTTATAGTAGAAAAGAGGACATTAAATATATGAAAAATTATGACAATTATTTTCTTCCTGTAGATAATATGGAAGAAGCAAAAAGATACTATGAGGAAATATTGGGGTTAAAAAAGAAATTTGATTTCTCTGATAAGGGAATGGTTGCTTATAATATTGGAAATGAAGAACCTGCAATAATTTTAAAAGACAAAAATAAATTTGAGAATTTAAAGCCTACAATATGGTTTGAAGTAGAAGATGTTGCAATCTTCTATAAAGAAATGTTGAATAATGATATAAAATTTTTGAGTGAGCCTTTTAAAATTGGAACTGGTAATGCAGTCGAGTTTGAAGATCCATTTGGAAATAGACTTGGCGTTACAGATTATATTAAGTAAGGAGTAGAGATTATGTCAAATATAGATTTGGTATTATTAGGACTTATTAAACAAAAATCACAAAGTGCTTATGATATTAAAAAAAATATAGAATATCGTAATATACCAAGATGGGTAAAAATTAGTGAACAGTCTATTTATAAGAAAGTATTACAATTAGAATCAAAAGAATATATTGTTAGCCATAAAGAGAAAGAGGGAAATATGCCAGATAAAGCAATATATACTATTACTAACAAAGGTAATGATTATTTTAATAAACTTATGAATGATATTTCAAATTCTGATGTTAGTCTATATTTGGATTTTAATGTTATTATCACGAATTTAGATTTAGTAGATGATGAACAAAAACAGATTCTTGTTTCTAATATAAAATCAAAGATATTAGAATTAAAAGAATTACTAAATGAAAGACGTTCTCATAGACAACATATTCCTAATGTTGGAAAACAAATGTTCAAACAACAATTAGCATTAGTAGAAACATTAGAAAAGTGGATAATTGATTTTGAGAATAGTTTAAAAGAACAAAATTAGCAAATATTGATTTTAAGTTAAAAGATAAATTTGTAGGGAGGGAAATTCCATGAAAATAATCAACATTGGTATTCTTGCTCATGTAGATGCAGGAAAGACGACCTTAACGGAAAGTCTGCTTTATACAAGTGGAGCAATTTTAGAATTAGGCAGTGTAGATAAGGGAACAACAAGGACAGATACTATGTTTTTAGAACGTCAGCGTGGAATCACAATTCAGGCAGCAGTTACTTCTTTTAATTGGAATGACTACAAAATCAATATTGTAGATACTCCTGGACATACAGATTTTATAACAGAAGTGTATCGTTCCTTATCTGTTCTTGATGGAGCAATTTTAGTAATTTCTGCTAAAGATGGTGTACAAGCACAAACCCGAATACTATTCCATGCACTTCAAAAAATGAATATACCAACAATTATTTTTATAAATAAAATAGATCAGGATGGAATTAACTTAAATAATATTTATCAAAATATCAAAGAAAAACTTTCAAATGATATTATTGTTATGCAAAATGTAACATTAACTCCAGAAATATCAATTAAAAATATCATTGATTTAGATGATTGGGATCCTGTAATTTCCAAAAATGATAAACTTTTAGAAAAATATATTGTAGGAGAAAAATTGACTATACAAGAATTAATGTATGAAGAATATAGGTGTGTTAAAAAAGGTTCGTTGTTTCCTATATACCATGGAAGTGCTAGAAATAATATAGGGACTCAACAACTTATCGAAGCTATTTCAAATCTTTTTTGTTCTGAAATGAATGAGAATGATTCAGAACTATGTGGAAGAGTTTTTAAAATTGAATATACAGACCATAAGCAAAGATTAGTTTATTTGCGTCTTTATAGTGGAACATTACACTTACGAGATACAATTATGTTGCCAGAAAAAAAGAAAATGAAACTTACAGAAATATATATTCCTTCAAATGGGGAAATGATACAGACAAAAATAGTTTGTTCTGGAGATATTTTTATTATACCTAACAATACATTAAGATTGAACGATATTATAGGAAATGAAAAGATTTTGCCATGCAATGTATGGAATGACAAGACTGTACCAATACTACGAACAAGAATTGAACCGATAAAAATAGAAGAGAGAGAAAAATTATTGGATGCTCTTACAGAAATTGCAGATACTGATCCTCTTTTACGTTATTATGTTGATACGATAACACATGAAATCATCATTTCTTTTTTAGGAACAGTGCAGTTAGAAGTTATCTGTTCTCTGTTGATTGAAAAATATCACATAAACATAAGAATCGAAGATCCAACCGTAATTTATTTGGAAAAGCCATTACAAAAGGCAGATTATACTATTCATATTGAAGTACCACCAAATCCATTTTGGGCATCAATTGGATTATCAATAACTCCACTTCCAATTGGCACTGGAATACAGTACGAAAGCAAAGTTTCACTCGGTTATTTAAATCAAAGTTTTCAAAATGCAGTAAGAGAAGGTATTAATTATGGACTGGAGCAAGGATTGTATGGTTGGAAAGTGACAGATTGTAAAATATGTTTTGAATATGGTGTTTATTATAGCCCTGTTAGTACTCCCTCGGATTTTCGCTTTCTTGCCCCAATTGTACTTGAACAAACATTGAAAAAAGCGGGAACGCAATTATTAGAGCCATATCTTTCGTTTATACTTTTTACACCAGAGGGATACTTTTCTCGTGCATATAAAGATGCACAAAAACATTGTGCAATAATTGAAACAAGTCAATCAAAAAATGATGAAGTTATTTTTACAGGACATATTCCTGTACGTTGTATTAATGAATATCGTAATACTTTAACTCTATATACAAATGGGCAAGCAGTTTTTTTGACAGAATTAAAAGATTATCAAATTGCTACTTGTGAACCAGTTATTCAATCACGTAGACCAAATAATCGAATAGATAAAGTACGCCATATGTTTAATAAAAAAGAAAATTAAGTTACTATTCACTAAAATTACAATTTATTAAGCAGACAATTTATGGGCTTATCAGAAATGATAGGCTCTTTTTTTATGGGAGGTAAAATGAAAAAATTAAGAAAACTTTGGATTAATTTCTGGGGACACAGATATAGAGTTTTTGAAGAAGATAATAAAGTATGTGATGTACTTATTTATCATAGAAAAATATATATAATAAAGGAGTGATTATGGCAACAACAGGTATATGGAAAATAGAAAAAAGATTAGATAATGTATTAGATTATACTACAAATGTAGAAAAGACAAAACATAATGAAAATAATAATTATTACGATTTACACAATGTGATTGAATATGTAGAATCAGATTATAAAACAGAGGAACAACTTTTGGTATCAGGAATTAATTGTAGTCCTAAAACAGCACTTGAAGAAATGAGTATTACAAAAGAACAATATGGAAAGACAGACGGAATACTTGGATTTCACGCATTTCAATCTTTTGCAGAGGGGGAAGTTACCCCAGAATTATGCCATACTATTGGAGTAAGACTTGCTGAAGAAATGTGGGGAGATAGATTTGAAGTTGTTGTTAGTACACATCTTAATACAAATCATTATCATAATCACTTTGTTATAAATTCTGTATCGTTTAAAGATGGAAAAAGATATTATGATAAAAGAGAAACTTATGCAGAATTAAGAAGATTATCTGATTCGTTGTGTGAAGAATATGGATTATCAGTTATACAAGAAAAGCCCTGTAGAAATAGTAAAATAAATTTTGCTAATTATCAAAAAGATTTAAATAATAAAGTTAATTATTATTCTATTGCAAAAGAAGATTTAGATAGGGCAATAGGTATGGCTACTTCTTATTATGACTTTGAAGATTTAATGAAAGCAATGGATTATGAACTTATTTATAGAGCCAATAAATTAAGTATAAAAAGAAGTCCATATAAAAAAAATATTCGCATTGAAAGATATTTTGGTAGTGAATATTCTATTGAAAGAATTACGCAAAGAATTGAAGAAGAACACATTAAGAAAGTTCCATTTGTTGAAGAATATGGAATTAATAAAAAGATTAATGCTAATTATTATAAAAAGCGAAAACCAAAGGGATTTTATGCTTTATATATTCATTATTGTTATCTCTTAAAAGTCTTTCCCAAAAAATATCCTTATCAAAAATTATCTCCTGCTATTCGTGCTGATGTTAGGAAGATGGAAGATATATCAAATGAAACTAAACTGCTTGTCAGAAATAATTTAAAAACTGATGAGCAGTTTTTTTTGTTTAAAGAAGAAAAGGAAAAACAACTTAATGATTTGATGGATCAAAGAAGTAAACTTTGGTACAAACATAAAAAATCAAAATCTAAACAAGAAAAAGATGAAATAAGGGAACAAATTAATGAATTAAATAAAGAAATTACTCCATTACGAAAGGAGGTGGTGCTATGTAAAGATATATTAGAGAGAAGTAAGAAGATAGAAAAAAATCTTCAAGAATTATCTGATGGAAATATAAAAGTAAAGGAGGTAGAAAAAAATGAACACATCAGGTGACGCTGCTGAATCTATTGTAAGAATGAGTTTGCAAGGATTTGAAGTAGCAGTAAGATTAAGTGGAAGTGGTGCAAAAAATATTGCAGCATTATTAGTGGCAATATTAAAAGACAAACAACAAACAAAGGGAAAAACAAGACTTACTAATATGCTTAAATCCGGGAAAGAACTTAAAGTATTTACTGTAAAAGAAGAAGATTTAAAAAAGTTTACTGAAGAAGCCAAAAGATATGGAGTATTATTCTGTGCTTTAAAGAGTAAAGGTAAAAGTGTAGATGGTATGGTAGATATTATGGTACGTGCAGAAGATGCAAGTAAAATAAATCGTATTGTTGATAGATTTAATCTTTCTACTTATGATAAGGCTTCTATTAAAAGTGAAATTCAAAAGACAAAAGATAGCAAAGACAAGGGAGTTGTTATAAAAAGTGTAGAAGAAAGACTTGTAGATGACATTTTATCTAAACCAATTAATAAGGAGGAAAATGAAATGTCAAACCCCCAATTGGCAAAAACGGAAAAAAACCCTCCGTTAGAGCCTACCTTAAACAACAAAAACAAGTTAGACAAGGGTACTAAATCTGATAAACCTTCTGTTAGAGAAGAAATAAAATCAATTAAAGAAGAACAGAAGAAAGAAAGAGATTTAGATAAGTCTGAACTTAAAAATGAAAAAACTGAAAAAAATAAGACAACTAAACATAAACAACCAAAATCAAAAAAGAAAAAATCAAAAGAAAGAGGGTAATAAAATATGAATGATTTGGATGAAATAATGGCAAAAGCCAATGGTAGTAAAACTACTCAAAATAAAAAGCCATTTGATAAAAATGCTTGGATAGAAAAAAAACAACAAGAAAGACAAGAAGTATACGATTTAATGGATAAAATGGCAAATGAAATTAAATCAGATGTTAATAAATATAAACAGTATTTAGATGTTCAAGGCAGATTAGATAAATACTCTGTTGGCAATGCACTCGTAATTACTGCAACACTTCCTACTGCAACACAATTAAAAGAATTTAATGATTGGAAAGAAGCAGGTGCTTTTATAAAAAAAGGAGAAAATGGAATTAAAATATTAGAGCCAGGAGATTCTTTTACAAGAGCAGATGGTACTTCTGGAATTTCTTATAATGTAAAAAAGATGTTTGACATTTCACAAACAACTTCTAATCAAAAACCAAAATCAATTAATTATGATGACAAAGTTAAATTAACTGCATTATTAAGAGATTGTCCTGTTGATATAAAAGCAGTAGATGATATTCAAAATGGTAATAACAGTGTTGTAGAATGGAATAAAAGTGATAATGCTTTATATGTCCAAAGAGGTGGAGAAACACCAGAAATATTTAAACAATTAGCCAGAGAATTAACAAGAGTAGGACTTGAAGAAAGTGGTAATGTAGAATTAGATAACTTTAAGTGTAATTCTACAGCCTATATGCTTTGTAAAAAATATGGAATTGATGTATCCAATATAAACATTTCAATTCCAGATTCATTTAAAAATATGAGTTCTAGTGAAGTAAGAAATGAATTGACTTCTATGCGTAGTGTTATGGAAGATATAAATACAAGAATGAGTGCTTATTTTGAAACAATTTCTAAAACTCAAAAAAATAAGGAACACGAAAGATAGGAGGAATTTATGAAAGAGGAAATTAAAGTTTTAGAACTTGACAAATATGAACTAGGTATTCTTATCAATGCTTTAAATGCATTTAGAAATAAATTGATTCAAGAGGGCAAAGATACAGAATATGTAGATGAAGTTTTATTAAGAGCAATAGATGCCCCAGTTAAAAAAAAAGTTCTCACAAGGTGTTTGAGGAGAGATGAATACAGATTCTAACTATCCAAAGTGGGTTTATTGTATAGGTTTAATACCTACGATATGGTTGGCAATTTTAATTGCACCATCAATAAATGGAGGATTACCACAAATAATAAAGGATTTTTCCAATATTATAAGTAATCCTTTTCATTTTACTTGGTGTGATGATTCTTTAAAGGTCATTCTAGTGTTTATTGTTGTTTATGTAATGGCAATTACACTATATATATCTACTAAAAAAAATTATCGTAGGAGAGAAGAACACGGCTCTGCAAAATGGGGTAATGCAACCGAAATAAATAAAAAATACAAGCAAACCCCAATAGAAAACAATAAAATATTAACACAAAATGTAGTTATAGGATTAAATGGTAAAAAACATAGAAGAAATCTAAATGTTTTAGTTTGTGGAGGTAGTGGTGCCGGTAAAACACGATTTTATTGTAAGCCAAATGTTATGCAATGTAATACTTCTATGGTTATTCTTGATCCAAAAGGAGAAATAGCAAGAGATGTTGGTGCATTATTAAAGAAAAAAGGATATGAAGTAAAATTTTTAGATTTAATAAATATGGAAAAAAGCCATTGCTATAATCCTTTTGTCTATTTAAAAGATGATAACGATGTTCAAAAATTAGTAACGAATCTTTTTAAATCAACAACACCGAAAGGAAGCCAGAGCAACGATCCTTTTTGGGATACTGCTGCAAGTATGTTGTTATTAGCATTGGTTTTTTATTTGAAATATGAAGCACCAGAAGAAGAACAAAATTTCCCTATGGTTATGGAATTGTTAAGAGCAGGAGAAGTACACGAAGATGATGATAGTTATGTTAGTCCTCTTGATGTATTATTTAATAGATTAGAAGAAAGAGAGCCAGAGAATATAGCAGTTAAATATTATAGAGATTATCATAGTGGCTCTGCAAAAACGCTTAAATCTATTCAGATTACACTTGCAGCAAGATTAGAGAAATTCAATCTTGAAAGTCTTGCTTCATTAACTGCAACAGATGAATTAGATTTACCATCTTTAGGAGAAAAGAAAACTGCATTATTTGCTTTGATTCCTGATAATGATACAAGTTTTAATTTTTTAGTTAGTATTTTATACACACAACTGTTTCAGCAGTTGTTTTTTTTAGCAGACCACAAATATGGAGGTAGTCTTCCAGTACACGTCCACTTTGTTATGGATGAGTTTGCTAATGTAAGTTTACCAGATGACTTTGATAAAATTTTATCAGTTATGCGTTCAAGAGAAGTATCAGTATCAATTATTTTACAAAACTTAGCACAATTAAAAGCATTATTTGAAAAGCAATGGGAAAGTATAGTTGGAAATTGTGATGAATTTTTGTATCTTGGTGGCAATGAACAATCGACGCACAAATATGTATCAGAGTTATTAGGTAAAGAAACTATTGATACCAATACTTATGGTAAAAGTAGTGGTAGAGGTGGGAATTACTCAACTAATTATCAGATTAGTGGTAGAGAATTACTTACTCCTGATGAAGTAAGGTTACTTGATAATAAATATGCAATTTTGTTTATTAGAGGCGAAAGACCTATTATGGATTTTAAATACGATATTTTAAAACATCCAAATGTTGCATTTACTACTGATGGAAAAGAAAAACCTTATTTACACGGAGGAACTGAAAATGCTATTGCTTCAATTATTATTGATGATAATTTAGATAATTATACTTTTGATGAAACTGAAGAAATAACAGAACAATATGAATTAATTACTTCTGAAGAAATAGAAGATTTTTTTAAAAGAAAAGGAGATTAGAAATAATGAAAAAGAAAAAAGAAAGTTTAAAAATGAGTAATAAAGTTAAAAAAATATTTAAAGCCTATGTTTTAGGTGTATGTATATTTGCTCTAACTATTGGAACAAGTATGAATGTTTTAGCAGCCGATGATCCAATGTCAGTTGTTAATAATTTATCTGATTTTATTTTTGGCTTAATTAGAGCAATAGGAATGATTTTGCTTGGGTTTGGTATAGTTCAAGTAGGATTATCTTTAAAGAGTCACGATCCGAGCCAAAGAGCAAATGGATTTTTGACTGTTGCAGGTGGAATAATAATCACATTTGCAAAAGAAATATTAAATATGATTGCAGGATAACAATTATCAAAGGGCGAGTATTATTACTTGCCCTCATCTTATTTATACAAGGAGGTGTTGTTATTGAGTGATAATTGGGTAGTGCAAAATTTACAAAATGCACTAGATACTTGGAATTCAAAATTAAGTGAAATATGGCAATTAGTGACACAAACTCCAGAAACTTTTAAAGGTGGGACTATATGGCAAGTAATTCTGAATATTCACGGAGCATTACAAGCGATTGGTCTTGCGTTATTAGTATTGTTTTTTGTAGTAGGTGTTATGAAGACTTGTGGCTCGTTTGCAGAAGTAAAAAAGCCAGAACACGCATTAAAACTATTTATTAGATTTGCAATAGCAAAAATAGTTGTAACTTATGGACTTGATTTAATGCTTTCATTATTCAAAATAGTTCAAGGTGTAATTTCAACTATAATTACTGCTTCTGGTTTAGGAGGAACTACAAGTACAACATTGCCACAAACAATAATAACAGCAGTTGAAGATTGTGGCTTTTTTGAGTCTATTCCATTATGGGCAGTAACACTGATAGGTGGCCTATTTATAACAGTATTATCTTTCATAATGATATTAACAGTATATGGTAGATTCTTTAAATTATATTTATATACTGCGATTGCACCAATACCATTATCAACATTTGCAGGTGAGCCTACACAAAGCGTTGGTAAAAGTTTTATCAAGTCTTACTGTGCTGTTTGTTTAGAGGGAGCAATTATTGTTCTTTCTTGTATTATATTTTCACTGTTTGCAAGTTCGCCACCAGTGGTTGACGCAAATGCAGCAGCAGTTACTCAAGTATGGAAATATATTGGAGAGTTAGTCTTTAATATGTTAGTGCTTGTAGGAACAATAAAATTATCAGATAGAGTCGTTCGTGAAATGATGGGATTATAGGAGGTGTCAAATGGACGAAAGAATACAAAAAATAAAAGAAAATATTGAAACTTTTTTAATGGAATCAATGGAACATCAAAATAAGAAAATTGATTATATATTAATTGATTCAGAAAAAAATGAAACTTATATATTAGCAAGTGATGGTGTAGATGAAGCAATAGAATTTACGTCATATTCAAAAGAATATACAGGTGGATATGTAAATGTTCCAGAATGGGATTACAACTTTGATAATTATATTTATAATTATTTAGAAGAAGGTAAAAAAATTATTTATATGACAGACAATGTTCATTATAGTATTTGGAATTCTATCAATGAATTATATCCAAATGATATTGAATATAAAGATGGAGTTCAAAAATATTTGCAATATTGTGCAGATAATGGAATAACAAAGGAATATTTGGATAATAAAACAGGATTTGATACACCTGATGTTATGAAATATTTTGAAGGAATACCATTATATAAAACTATGGAATATAAAGGATATGTCATAGAGGCAGATGATAAAAATCTTGATAATGACAACGAGAATTTGGTGCATATTTACGAAAATCAACAAGATTATATTAACGGGGAAGAAATAGAAACTGTATCTTTAAAAACAATAGGACTAAAACAAAATGTAAGAGATTATATTGATGAATTTTATGTTGATAAATCAGTTGTAGAAAGTGAAAAATCCTATTTTACTTTTGTTTTAGGTTATGATTTATTAAACGATATGCTTTCAAAATCCTCAACACCAGAAAATGATATAAGTTATGATTTTTGTAGTATGGTTGCAGGGGAGTTCTTAAAAAGTGAGCAATATAAAAATGAAAAGTATTCAGCCTATGAAATGCTTGAAGAATGGGTAATTGAAAATAAAGACAAAATCAATGAAGAATATGAAAAGTTTACGGGAGTTAGTATGGATTCTAAAAAAACAAGAGAATTAGAAAATGCTATTGTTCTTGATGTTGGTTATAGAAGAAATGAGCCTATTGCTTTAGTTGAAAGAAAAAGTGATGACAATAAAGAATATGTAATTGCATTTTACTATAAAATTACAGACAATAAAATAGATTGGGCTTATGGTTATTACTATGATAATGATTTAACAAAAGCAAAAGAAGATTTTAAAGAAGTAATATCTGGTGGAAATCTTGCAGACACATTTATACAAAATAAAAAAGATAAAGAAAGGTAGGTAATAGTATGGAAGTTAAAATAAATAGAGAAATACGAAATTACACAGAAAGTATATTTTTCGGACTGTCATTAAGACAGTTCGTTTTTTCTATACTTGCTTGTGGAGTAGCAGTATTACTTTATTTTTTGTTAAAAAATAATTTTGGTATAGAAACTTTATCTTGGGTATGTATTTTAGGAGCAAGTCCGTTCGCTGCAATAGGTTTTATTACTTATAATGGAATGCCGGCAGAGAAGTTCATATATGCATATATAAAATCAGAATTTTTAATACCAAAAAAATTAACTTTTAAACCAGTTAATTTTTATTATGAATTATTAAAAGATAAGTTAGAAAAGGAGGATTTAAAGAATGAAGACATTAAAAACACTATTTAAGCAAGACAAGGAAGCATTTATAGTTCCAAAAGGTGTGCAAGATGTTATTCCAATTACAAGAATATGGCAAGATGGTATATTTCAAGTAGGAAAAAATAAATATTCAAAATGTTATCGTTTTACAGATATAAATTATGCAGTAGCAAGTAGAAGTGACAAAGAGGGTATGTTTTTAGAATATTCAGAATTGCTTAATTCATTTGATACAGGAGCCACTACAAAAATAACTATATTAAATAGAAGATTAAATAAAATTGACTTTGAAAAAAATATATTACTACCATTAGCAAATGATAAATTGGATGAATATAGAAAAGAATACAACAAAATGCTTTTAGATAAAGCAACTGGAGCAAATGGAATTACCCAAGAAAAGTTTTTAACAATATCTGTTAATAAAAAAAAGTGTAGAAGAAGCAAGAAACTATTTTACAAGAATTAGTGCTGATTTGATAAATCATTTTTCACAATTAGGTTCAAAATGTATTGAATTAGAAGCACAAGATAGACTACGTTTGATACACGATTTTTATAGACAAGGCGAGGAAAATGCTTTTACTTTTGATATGATACAAAATATGAGAAAAGGACATAGTTTTAAAGATTTTATATGTCCAGATAATTTTGAATTTGAAAAAGATTATTTTAAAATGGGAAACAAATATGGCAGAGTTATATTTTTAAAAGAATATGCAAGTTATATTAAAGACAATATGGTGGCAGAACTAACTGACTTAAATAGAAATATGATGATGAGTATTGATGTAATTCCTGTTCCTATGGATGAAGCCGTAAGAGAGGTAGAAAATAGAAGATTAGGTGTAGAAACAAACATAACTAATTGGCAACGAAGACAAAATTCTAATAATAATTTTAGTGCTGTTATACCATACGATATGGAACAACAACGAATAGAATTAAAAGAATTTTTAGATGATTTGACTACTCGTGACCAAAGAATGTTTATATGCGTTTTAACTATGGTGCATACTGCTGATAGTAAAGAACAATTAGATAACGATACAGAAAGTTTATTAACTACTGCAAGAAAACACTTATGTCAATTCTCTATATTAAAATATCAACAAATGGATGGATTAAATACTGCAATGCCTTTTGGAGTAAGAAAAATTGATACTTTAAGAACTCTTACTACCGAATCGCTTGCAGTATTTATGCCTTTTAGAGTTCAAGAAATAAATCACGAAAATGGTATTTATTATGGACAAAATGTTATAAGTAAAAATATGATTATTGCTGATAGAAGACAATTACTAAATGGTAATTCATTTATACTTGGAGTTTCTGGTAGTGGCAAGTCTTTTACAGGTAAAAATGAAATAGTATCTGTAATTTTACGTGATCCAAATGCAGATGTCATAATCATTGATCCAGAAAGAGAATATTCACAATTAATAAATGCTTTAGGTGGAGAAGTAATCCATATATCAGCAACAAGTAATAATCACATTAATGCTATGGATTTAAATAGCGAGTATGGAGATGGTGCAAATCCTGTAATATTAAAATCAGAGTTTATATTGTCTTTATGTGAGCAACTTATTGGAGGAAGTAATCTAGGTCCAAAACAGAAATCTATTATAGATAGATGTACTGCTTCGGTTTATAGACATTTTCAACAAGGGAATTATCAAGGAACACCTCCGACATTACAAGATTTTAGAGAAGAACTTTTAAAACAAAATGAGCCAGAAGCAAAAGAAATTGCACTTGCTATTGAATTGTTCACTGATGGAAGTTTAAATACTTTTGCTAAAAATACAAATGTAGATACAAATAATAGATTACTATGTTATGATATTTTGGATTTAGGAAAGCAATTACTTCCTATTGGTATGTTAGTAGTTCTTGATAGTATTTTAAATAGAATAACTATGAATAGAAGTAAAGGTAGAAATACCTTTATTTTTATTGATGAAATATATTTGTTATTCCAACACGAATACTCTGCTAATTTTCTATTTACTTTATGGAAAAGAGTTCGTAAATATGGTGCATATTGTACCGGAATAACACAAAATGTAGATGATTTACTACAAAGTCATACTGCTAGAACAATGTTAGCAAATTCAGAGTTTATAGTTATGCTTAATCAAGCAAGTACAGATAGATTGGAACTTGCTAAATTATTAAATATATCTGATTTACAGATGGGATATATAACAAATGTAGGTGCAGGGCAAGGATTATTAAAAGTAGGTAGTTCACTTGTTCCATTTATAAACAAATTTCCTACGAATACCGAATTATATAAATTAATGACAACTAAACCTGGAGAAGGTAATTAGAGAATAGGAGGTGTTTATCTTGGCAAATATTAAAGTCAAAGATGTAGCCCAAAAAGGTATAAAAACACTAAACAAAGCAGCAATTCAAACAGAAAGATTTAAAGATACCATTGTAAGAACAAAAGAAAAAGCCGAAGAAAGTGTAAGTGATGATATTAATAGTGTAGAATATGCTAGTAATAAAATTAAATTTGCAACTAACAGAACAGTTGATGAGGGCATTCATCAATTTAATAAGCAAGGGCAAAAATCCATGATGAAAACAAAAGAAAATTATCAAAAGACAAAAGTAAAGATTAAAGCCTTTAAAGAGAAAATGAAAAAAGGCAATGTTAAATCTACTATTAAAAATACTAAAAATACAATAAAAACAAGTAAACAAGTTGCAAAAAACACGAAGAAAACAGCACAAGAAGCATTAAAAAATAGTCAAAGAGCAGTAAAATTAGCGAGAGAATCTGCAAGAAAGACTGCTCAAGGTATTAGAATTGCAACAAAGGCAACTATTTCAGCAATAAAGGCAATAATTGCAGGAACGAAGGCTTTAATTACTGCATTAATTGCAGGTGGCTGGGTTGCAATAATAATAATAGTAGTTATTTGTTTGGTTGGATTATTAGTTAATTCTATATTTGGAATATTTTTTTCTAATCAGAAAACAAGTGCTAATGCAGTAACTATGAATGAAGTAGTTGCAGAGTGTAATCAAGAGTTTGCAGATAAAATCCAATCAATTCAGGATACAAACCCACACGAAGATTATGTTTTAGATGGTAGTATGGCTTCTTGGAAAGATATATTACTTATTTATACGGTTAAACAATCAAATGGACTAAATGCAACTGATGTTGTCACAATGGACAATAATAAAAAAAGTATTCTTAAAAAAATATTTTGGGATATGAATAGTCTATCTTCTGAAGTAAAAGTTGAAAAAGTAATAGAACAAGGTGTAAATGTTAATGAAGAGCCAAAAGAGGTACAAAAGAAAGTTTTGCACATAAAAATAACTTCTAAAACAGTAGAAGATATGAAATTACAATATAATTTTAATGCTGCACAAAATAAACAATTAGCAGAATTATCAAGTGATAAATATGCTAATTTGTGGAGTGGAGTAATTTATGGAGTAAATAATTCTGGGGAATATGTTAATTGGAGGCAAACAGACCCTAGTTGGGCTAATATAAAAATAGGTAACACTAATAGTACAATAGGTAAGATAGGGTGCTTGGTTACTTCAATAGCAATTCTTATTGAAAAGTCAGGCGCTAATACTACAATAAGCCCGTTTAATCCTGGCACATTTGTAGAAGCATTAAATAAAAATAATGGATTTGATAGTGGAGGTAATCTTCAATATGTAGCAGTCAATAAGGCAGTTCCAGGATTTAGTTATGTTGGAAATGTCAATTTAAGAGGAAAAACACGAAGTGAAAAATTAGCCTTAATAACACAATATTTTAATCAAGGATATTTTATTACGACAGAAGTAAAGGGAGCAACTCCCGGTAATCAGCATTGGGTTGCAGTAACTGGAGTTGATTCAATAAATGTAATGATAGTTGATCCGGCTTCTAGTCAAACTATAATGTGGAATGCTTATGAAGTTAGCAAGACTTCACAATTTAATTATTTTAAGGCAGAGTAATGGTATTAGGTTTGATTAAATTATTTTTAGGGTTTGTATTATTATTAATAAAAACAAAAAAGGTTATTTCTAAAATTAAGAAGTAACCTTTATACATATTTATATATTTTTTATAAAAGATAGAAATTTTTAAATAAAAATGGTATAATTATTTATATAAAAACTGACTAACAAATAGTAATTTGTAAAGGAGGTATTTATGGGAATAGAACATTCGCAAAATTATTTACATAGTAAACAACTTGTAGCGACCTTGTTATCAAAGAGTAATATTTGTAACGACGATATTGTAATTGAGATAGGTCCTGGAAAAGGAATTATTACCAATGAACTTGCAAAAAAAAGCAAGAAAGTTATAGCAATAGAGTTAGATGCAAAATTAGCGAAAACTTTATCTGAAAGGTATAAAGAATCTAAAAAAGTTCAAATAATAGAGATGGATTTTTTAAAATATAAAATATCAGTAAAAGAACCATATAAAGTATGTGCAAATATTCCATTTAACATAACTGCTGATATTATGAAAAAAGTATTTGAAGATGATAATCCTCCTGAAGATATATATTTCATAATGCAGTATGAAGCTTTTCTAAGGTATTCTGGACAGCCTTTTTATAACGAAAGTTTGAGGTCTCTTTTATACAAACCTTGGTTTTCCGCTGAATTGATTTATGAGTTTAAACCATCAGATTTTTATCCTGTGCCAAATGCACGAATATGTTTTGCTCACTTTCAAAGAAAAACATCAGCAGATGTTGAGGATGCGACAGACTATAGAAATTTTTTATCATATATATTTTTAGCGTCTGGAAATACTTTCAAAGATAAAACAAAAAAATTGTTTACTTATGAGCAACAAAAACGCATTTGCAAGTTTTTAAAAATCAAATTAGAGTCAACGCTTACTGAGATCTCATACGATGGATGGCTATACCTATATGATGTTTTTCTTAAATTTGTTTCCAACGAAAAAAAAGCTATTATATTAAATGCTGAACAAGCCATGAAAAACAATCAAAACAAGATTCAAAAAAAACATCGAAATCGTAATCATGGTTATTGGAAATTTGAAACTAAGCGCCAAAAGAAAATTTTTAAATTGAAAAATTGAAAATAAGAATTTTATCCAGTAGCTATATTTCCAATTTCTATATTATTAGCAATAGTGTAAACAAAGAAGTTGACAGAAAAAAGTAATAAGCAAATTATAAATTACAATTTGTGATAGATTAGGAGGTGGAAAAATGTATAAAACAGTTGTTATAGAGTATTCACCAAAGGCAGATGATATGGCACAAAAAGTAGAAGAAAAAGCAAATGAAATGTTACAAGATGGTTATGAGCTAGTTACTATGTCAATTACAGGAACAGCAAAAGCAATTTTAGTATTTAAAAAAGGTTTGAAAAAAAGTTTTATATAAATTACAATTTAGTGATTTGTTTAATAAATAGTAATTTATCTAAATGTTAAAATGAAGTGCGAAAATTCCACTTCTAATAGGTGGTGCGAAATATATTTATAATATAAAATTATATTGGAGGTGGGAATATTGGAATTAAAGGATATAATACTACAAAAAAGAAAAGAAAAAAATATGACACAAGAACAACTTGCTGAACAATTAAATGTTGCAAGACAAACTGTTTCTAAATGGGAAACAGGGGGTTCACTTAGATAAAGATACCACATCAATCCCACGCTGACTTTTGCTCAACCGATACAGCCGGAGGGCTGGATAACAAGAAAAGGCGGTATGCGCCCCGTGGAGGGGTAGCGTACCGCCTTTTCTTGTGGGGGTTTCCAAAGGGGGCAACGCCCCCATTTGGCACACGACTTTGCGAAGCAAAGTGTAGTGTGTTATACGCTCTGTCGGCGTTGCCGTGAAAATGCCGTTGCCGCCGGGGAGGGCAAGGGCATTTGGAGCAGCAGGAAAACAGGGCTGTGCTTGCGTGGCGTAGAGCCGTAAGCACAGGTCTGGTTTCAACAGCAGACTGGGCGTATATGAAAGCCCCCGTCCCTCGTCCTACGCTCCGACTTGTGGACAAAGTGTCCCGAAGTTGTGGCTACACTCCCGGAAAAGTAACAGGACAGCGGGCAACCGTCAAGGCTGAAATGAACGGGCTTACACCCGGCCTTGACCGCCACCCGCCGTCCCGCTGAATGGGTGAACAAGGCGACCAATCCCTCAAAGTGCTTGGCCGCTCTCTTTCTGATTTTGGAGTGTTTCTTTTCTCATAATTGAAATGGGCGGGAAGCCATTTTAGGGCTTTCCCGCCTTGATTGCCCATCAGCAAAGCCAGACGGGACGGTCAACGGCGGCGCATGAAATGCGCCGTTCATCTTGACCGTTGACTGGCTTTGCTATTTCTCTGATAAATGAAATTTCGATTTTTAGAAATCGTTTAAGATAGCAATGCGGCTCCACTTGAAATTTTTTCTTTTACTGCAAAAACAGCCTCTTGGATAGAATAGGTTGTCGTTTCTATAACATTCGATTCATATATCCCCAAATTACAAAATTGCTCCCACATTGTTTCTACTAATTCAACATTTGTTTTTCTGTCTAATTTTGAACGTTCCACAGCTCGTTTCATAGTTTCTTCTTTACTGGCTCTTAAAACAATATAGTGTACTTCATAATCTTCTCGAACAAGGGCTCTCCATGGTTCTAAAAACCACGGCCCGACAATTCCATCTACAATTACATCATATCCGCCGCGGGCATAGCGCTTTGCAGCTTCTAAAAAGGCTTCAATGACAACTAAATTTTGTTCGTTGGACTCTGGTAAATGCGGCGATATTGCTCCTTTGCTTAAATAATGAAAAAAGTCGTCTGTGTGCATATGCACAGATTTATCCATGTTCGATTCTTTTGCGACAATCGACGCAGTTGTTGTCTTTCCTGTTCCCGGCGAACCTGTAATCACAATAATTCTTCCTTGATTCATCTACATTCTCCCTCGCAATTCAGATTTACCGCTCTCTTTCTGATTTTGGAGCGTTTCTTCTCTCAAGATTGAAATGGGCGGGAAGCCATTTTAGGGCTTTCCCGCCTTGATTGCCCATCAGCAAAGACGGGCGGGACTGTCAACGGCGGCGCATTTATGCGCCGTTCATCTTGACCGTTGATTGGCCCCGCTAACTTTGCTACTCTGTTCTAAGTAATTCCTCAATTTGTTTTTTCATATATTCTACAAGTGCCATCGCTTCCTTTTCTACAGTCTCCCATTCATCAGACAAATTTCCCAAATAAGCTTCCTTTGCCGTTGTTAGCAGGGGGGGAAATCTCTCCGGCAATTTTAAAATTACCCATTTTGCGGCAACATCTTTTGTCGTGATTTCTTCTGTTACTAAAGTAAACCACATTCGTGATAAGGTTAATAACACATTTCTTTCATCACCCTTAAAGCTGGAAATCAAACCAGGTAAAGAAAACCGAATTGCTTTTTTAATTTCGTGAAATGGGATAGCGGGAATAAGCTCTTTGCTTTCCGCCCCCTTCAAAGTTATGCTATTTTTTCTTGCTTGCCATAATAAAATCATTATATCTGGGTCATTGCAGGCTTGCGGATATTCTCCTGCTTCCATCTCTCCCCTTAGCCATTCACCATACATATACTGACATTTTGGCGGAAATTGCAACGGAACAATATCAGATTGATTGATAATAGTTACCTCTAAAGGTCTTTTTTCAATACAGCCTACGGAGCCAGAAATTTTCAATAATTGCTTTGTTAGATCTGCTCTGATTGAATTACTCAATTCTTGTTTAGTAATTATCAGTATATCTATATCACTATCTGGACGCAGCCCATTCATTGTTGCTGAACCATATAAATATATCCCCAATATTTGACCTTGTAATATGGTTTCTGCTATTGAAATAACTTGATTTACTTGTTGTGGAAATTCATTTATATTCATTGTAACTCCTATATGTATTTATTTTTACTCCTCAACAACTGATAAAACAGCGTCTAAGGCTAATTCTAAGGCTATGGATATACTTGTTTTTCCCCATTCTCTTTCTTGGTATTTATGAGGGTCTGCAAGAGTATCGGCTGAAAAAAGCAGCATAGCCCATGTAACTTTTCTAAATTTTGCACACGCCGCCAATGCGGAACATTCCATTTCTACTACTTGACATCCCTCTTCTTTCCGATACTGAACCATTTCTACTGTTTCTCGATAAAAACCGTCTGTTGTCCATGTTTTAACTTCCCAATATGGTATATTCTTTTGGCTTAAAGCAGATTCAATCGCATTTATACCAGCCTTTGAAATCTCTACTTCTCGGGAGGGAGGAAGATAATGGTAAGATGTTCCCTCATCTCTCAATGCAGAAACAGGTATCAAAAATCTATTTTCCGGGATGTCTTCCAATACGCCGCAGGAGCCGACGGAAATAATCTTTGTTACACCCCCTGCAATTAAATATTCTAAAACTTGGACGGCAGCAGCACTTCCCACAGGAGCCGGACATAGACATATTTTCTCCTGATTATAAAGACATTCATAAATAGGATATCGTCTTGTTGCACTTTCAAATTCATCTATCTGTATTCCATCATGGGTATGTGCATAATTTTCAACCTCGTCTCCTAAAAAAGCAAACACTGCTTTTGCAGGAAAACATTTTTTCCCATTTCCCGGCTGAAAAACAGCTTTTGATGCGGTATCGTACTCTAAAACAGGGTAGTCATGCTTTACTAATGGCATATTATTATCTCGAATAACAGGCTATTATTCTATTCCTTTCATCATCTTTTTTGCCAACTGCTTGAACAGGTCGGCAGTTTCTTCATCCATCGGCGTAAGCTGTCCGATCTGTCCGGCAACCATCGCCGCTACATCGTCAATGGAAAGCGGGTTTTGCTTCTGTTCCGCCAATGCGTCCCGCATGGCTTGGAACATCGCGGCGGTCACAGCTTCTCCCGGCTGTTCCCCGTTGTCAATGTCTTTCTTAATATCCCGCAGGATAGCAAGGAACACATTTTTGATTTTCTCAATCTCCGCCTCATGTTCCCCCATCTTCTGGGCGTTCAAAAGCTGTAAATCCTGCTTTGCTTCCGCCCGGTGTTCCGGGTGTTCTTTCATCAGGTCGGACAGGGAAGCCGTTGCTATCTCGATAAGCTGGTTTCTTGCTGTTATGCCTTTTGCCGCTGTGTCCTGAAAATAAATCCGTATCAAATCTATCAGCTTAGGGAAATTCCTGTGTTCCAACAGGCGGTTGAGGATTTGCACATCAACAGCACCCGTCACGAGCCCCCTCACGGCTCCCTCGGACAAGCCTAATTCAGAAATATCGTAGCTTTTACGGACGCTCACGGTGGATAAGCCCAGTATGTAGTCTGTCGATACCTTAAATTCCTTTGCCACGCCTATGAGAATATCACTGCTGACCGTTCTCGTTTCGCCGCTGACAATGCGGCTCAACTGGGAAGCGGAAACCCCTATCTTCTCCGCAAGCTCCTTTTGTGTGATGTGGTTCCCGTTGCATAAATCGGAAATCCGCTGTCCGGGTGTTCCGGGTAAAGCCATAGATACGCACCTTCTCCGCATACTTCCATTATACAGAATGATTGCAAAAATGCAATATCCAAAGTGTAAACTTCATCAAAATGCAATTCTCGCAAAATTCCGGGGATTGCATTTTTTTCGTGTAGACTTAGGGTAGTTCATCGATGGACAGCACCTTGAAAACAGAATGACCGTCCGAAAAGGAATACCCCGGCTGGGGAAGCACCGCAAGGAACCGGACTTCGAGACAAAATGTCCCGAAGCTGCGGGGAGCGTGCCAACGCCGGAACACGCCGCAGGAATGGGGCAGGAAACCTTTTCGGGGAGAACGGCAACGGAAAGCAAAATGGAGGGAACGCATGAGAGATAACCCCTATAAAGACTTGCCGCCACTGGAACGCAGGCCGGACGGTTCCCTTTACCGCATGACACCGGCGCAGAGAAAACAGGCGGCCAGCCTGATACGCCGGGAGTGTTGTTGCTGTGAGGACGGCAACTGCATTGTCCTTGATGATGGGGACACCTGCACCTGCCCGCAGACGATTTCTTTCTCGGTCTGCTGTAAGTGGTTCCGCTGGGCGGTCTTGCCGCTGGACGGGACGCTGGAAGCGGAAATTTTCCGGGATAAGGACTTGAAACGCTGTGCGGTCTGCGGTGGCGTGTTCGTCCCCAAATCCAACCGGGCAAAATACTGCCCCGGCTGTGCCGCCAGAGTTCACAGGCGGCAGAAAACAGAAAGTGAACGGAAAAGGAGGTCTGCTGTGGACAGTTAGGAGCGAAAAAAGCCTTGATTTATCAGGCTTTGCAAGCCCCAAACCGGGGCAGGTGGTATAAAGTATCGCCCGCCCCGGAAAACGGGCTTCTAACCGTCCACAAAACGAACTATGACAAATACCATCTATATCCACCAGCCGGAAAAGGCGTTCAGCTTCACCCGGCTCCCGAATTTTCTCTTTGAAGCCCCCACATTCAAGCCCCTGTCCAACGAGGCAAAGGTTCTGTACGCCTTTATCCTGCGCCGGACAGAGTTATCCCGCAAGAATGGGTGGGCGGATGACTGCGGACGGATTTTCCTGTATTACCCTATCTGTGAAGTGGTCACACTGCTCCATTGTGGGCGGCAGAAAGCGGTGAATACCCTGCGGGAACTGCAATACGCCGGACTGGTGGAGATCCAGAAGCAGGGCTGTGGAAAACCCAACCGCATTTTCCCAAAATCCTATGAAGCGGTTCCAAACACCGACTTTAAGAAATCCCGTTCTGGTACACCGGAGGACTGAAAACCGTACCCATGAAGTACGGAAATCACTCCTGAGACGTACGAAAACCGGACGGTATATAGAAATACAAAGATAAAAAGATTGATTTATATTCTATCCATTCCAATCCTATCCGAGCTATTTTCTGCGGGATTTTCCCTGTGGAAAACCCCGGATAGGAAAGGAATGGGGAAAGGAGCAGAATGGCACAACACGCAATTTTACGGTTTGAGAAGCACAAGGGCAACCCGGCAAGGCCGCTGGAAGCCCATCACGAAAGACAGAAAGAACAGTATGCCAGCAATCCCGACATTGACACAAGCCGGAGCAAATACAACTTCCATATCGTCAAGCCGGAGGGACGCTATTACCACTTCATTCAGAGCCGGATTGAGCAGGCCGGGTGCCGAACCCGCAAGGACAGCACACGGTTTGTCGATACGCTGGTAACTGCCAGCCCGGAGTTTTTCAAGGGGAAATCCCCAAAGGAGATACAGGCGTTTTTCCAGAGGGCGGCGGACTTCCTCATTGGCCGGGTAGGACGGGAAAATATCGTGTCGGCGGTGGTACACATGGACGAGAAAACGCCCCACCTGCATTTGACCTTTGTTCCGCTGACAAAGGACAACCGCCTGTGTGCAAAGGAGATTATCGGCAACCGGGCAAACCTGACGAAGTGGCAGGACGATTTTCACGCCTATATGGTGGAGAAATATCCTGACTTGGAGCGTGGGGAGAGCGCCAGCAGGACAGGCCGGAAGCATATCCCCACCCGGCTTTTCAAACAGGCGGTTTCCCTCTCCCGGCAGGCAAGAGCCATTGAAGCCACACTGGACGGCATTAACCCGCTGAACGCCGGAAAGAAAAAAGAGGAAGCCCTCTCCATGCTGAAAAAGTGGTTCCCGCAGATGGAGAATTTCTCCGGGCAGTTGAAAAAGTACAAGGTCACAATCAATGACCTGCTGGCGGAGAATGAGAAGTTGGAAGCAAGGGCAAAGGCCAGCGAAAAAGGAAAGATGAAAGATACGATGGAACGGGCAAAGCTGAAAAGCGAACTGGACAATTTACAGCGGCTGGTTGACCGTATCCCGCCGGATATACTGGCGGAACTGAAACGTCAGCAGCGGCACACGGTAAAGGAAAGGTGATAGATATAAGCAGAAATTTTCGCCGCCTTTGTGCGGCATTGTACCTTGAAAACTGAATATGGAGGACACTGGATGGCAAAAAGTGAAAGCGATATTTTTACACCCCGAACAGGGCAGGTTATACAAGCAGAGAACGGCACGCAGTATTTTGTATGTGGGAACAACCGTATAAAAATCTCCGAACACTTCGCCGCAGGCGGGAAGCCCCTCGGTGATCTGATTGTAGATGTGGTGCGGCATACCGCAGAAAAAGCCGCTTCAACCTGATAGCCCATCATTGATAACACGCCCACGCTTATGATATAATTGCCATAGAGCAAAAGTATTGTAAGCGTGGGTTGTTTCTTTAGAAGGAGGATTTTTACGGTGAAACAACCTTACAATACTACGATTTACAACACGGCGCTTTATATGAGATTGAGCCGGGACGATGAACTGCAAGGAGAAAGCGGGAGTATTCAGACACAACGCATGATGCTCCGGCAATATGCCGCCGAGCATGGCCTGAATGTCATAGATGAATATATCGACGATGGATGGTCTGGAACGAACTTTGACAGGCCGGATTTTCAGAGAATGATTGATGACATTGAGGACAGGAAAATCAACTGCGTTGTTACGAAGGATTTATCCCGCTTAGGCAGAAACTACATTCTGACCGGCCAGTACACGGAAATCTACTTTCCCAGCAAAGGCGTCCGCTATATCGCTGTCAATGACAATGTGGACACCATCAACGGAGAGAATGAGCTTGCCCCATTCCTCAACATTCTGAATGAAATGCACGCCCGCCAGACCAGCAAAAAGGTAAAGGCGGCCATGCGGACACGGTTCGCAAATGGCGCACACTATGGAGCCTATGCTCCGCTTGGCTATGTCAAAGACCCAGATAAGAAAGGCCATCTTCTGATTGACCCGGAAACAAGGTGGATTATCGAAAAGATTTTTGACCTTGCCGTTCATGGCCGGGGAGCCGCCAGCATTACACGGATTTTGGTCGAAGAAAAAGTACCTACTCCCGGCTGGCTGAATTTCCAGAGATACGGCACTTTCGCAAATATCTATGCCGGAGCGCCGGAGGAAAAAGCCTATGCGTGGACGATAGCGCAGGTGAAAAGTATTCTGAAAGAGGAAACCTATATCGGACACAGCGTCCACAATAAGCAGACCAATATTTCATTCAAAAACAAGAAGAAAGTACGCAAGCCAAAAGAGGAATGGTATCGTGTGGAGAACACCCACGAAGCGATTATTTCCGAAGATGTGTTCCGTCAAGTACAGGAGCAGATTTGCAACAGGCGCAGACGGCAGAAGAACGGCACAACACAGATATTTTCCGGGCTGGTAAAATGTGCGGACTGCGGCTGGTCGCTGGCCTATGGTATGAACAGCCAGAACAAAAATCCCTATGCCCACTACCATTGTAGCAAGTACGGGCAAGGATTGCACCAGTGTTCCATGCACTATATCCGCTATGATGTGCTTTACGCCTATGTCCTTTCCCGTCTGCAATACTGGTCTGTGCTGGCACAGCAGGATGGGGACAAACTTCTGAAACGGCTACTTAACGCCAGCGACAAGGAACGCAATACTGCAAGGAAGCGGCAGACAGCCGAACTGAAAAAGGCGGAAAAGCGCAAAGCAGAAGTAGACACCCTGTTTGCAAAAATGTATGAGGACTGGTCTGCCGGACGCATTACAGAATACAATTTCAATATGCTGTCCGAAAAGTATCAGGGCGAACAGCGAGAATTGGACGCAAAAATTGAACGGCTTCACGAAGCGATGGAGGCCGCCGCCCAGACAGCGGTTGACGCTGAAAAGTGGATAGGTCTGATGAAACAGTATGTCAATCCCACAGAATTGACGGCTGAACTTCTGAATACGCTGATTGAAAAAATCCTTGTCCATGAAGCGGTCAAAAGTGAGGACGGAAGCCGGGAACGGGAGGTAGAAATCTTCTACCGCTTTATCGGCAAAATCGAATGACACATCTTGAGATACCCAACAATATCTTTAACTAAGGGAAACCGGAGAAACCATTCCTGATATTGATAGTTTAAAAAAATTAGCAGTTTTATTAGAGTTTTCTATTGATAACGCACTTGGCATTGAAATAGAAAATGATAATGATGATAAAATAGAATGGTTAATTATCGGAGGATTTATTATAGGAAATACATTAGGAATTGTTTTTGATAATTTTATGTTAGGATATGTATTTGCTATGATTGGTTTGGGATTAGGTTTCGTTTTAAAAGTATTTAAAAAGTAATACAAATTACAATTTATTTATTAAAATATATAAAGAAGACTATTCATACATTGAATAGTCTTTTAATCTTCTAAATTATCAAAAAGGTCGCTATTAAAAAAATCATATAATTTAATTTTTAATGTTTTGCATATTTGATAAATAACATAAGCATTTGGTTTATTAACTTTTAATGCTAACATATCTTGTAAAGTAGATGGTGCGACAGCAGATAATTCAGCCAATTTGTTAGGAGTATAATTGTAAGTATTACATAATTCATATATTCGTTTACTTACTGCTTCTTTGAATAACATATCACACACCTCATTTCTTCAGTAATATTTTAACGGAAAACCGGAGAAATTATTCACGGATAGCCGTTGACTTTTAAAAAATAAGGTGCTATAATATAAACACAATGAAGGCAGTACATTATTTATTAGGTGTACTGTGTTTTTTTTACCAATTACTTGGGAAAATAGAATAATATAGAGGAGTGACATTGTGACAATAACGGACGGAAAAGAAAGTTTTATAATTGATAAGAAAGATGTGACTAATAAAAAAGACGGCTACATAATTGGAATTGATGAAAATATATGGTGTATAGAATTATTTATAAAAAAGGAAAAAAATAATTGTTTTAAGGCAATAATAAAAAGACTCCCTTCTAGTTCAAAAGATGGAGGAGATGAATTAAAAAGTTATAACATACTTGATAATCCTAATTTTAATGAATTTCTACTTTCAAGTTCAGATTATAAAGAAATTAAAAGATTATATGAAAATATGCAATTAGTAAAGAAAAATAGAAAGCAAAGTATAGTAGAAGCATTTGCGTCACTTTTTGCTTATGAATGCTATGAAAATTATTATTTACAAGAACTTTGGGAAGTCAAAGATAAAGATTTATTTGCTTCTATTACATCTGGATCTGATTATCAATACGAATGTTTATGTTTAAAAAGTGAAATATATAAAAAAACAAAAGAAATTTTAAAAGAAAAATATAAAGTAAATTTAAATAAATTTATAGGAGGTAAAATTAGATGAGCGAGGAAAAATTTATATTAGTATTTTTAATTGTATTATTTTTAATTTGTTTAATATATGAATTATACAATTATGTAAAAAATAAAGATAATGAAGAAGATGATAATGCAAAACAAAAAAATACTTTTTTTGATACCCTAGATATAGAAATTGAAAAAAGTGGATATGAAGTTGGTGAGTGGGAAAAAGAAGTTAGAAAAGATTTGATTCCAATTATTAAAGTAAAAACAAAATATAAACCAAATAAAGAAATAAATGTTCTTGTTGGCGATTATAGTAAAAGTTCTATATCAAACACAATATACATTTTAGAAAGTATGGGAATAAAAACAACGATTGCTAAAAGTGGTATAGAAATTGTAAAAAGAATTAAAGATGGCGAAAAATATGATTTAATTATTACAAATAATATTTATGATAGAGGACATTGTGACGGTCCAAATACTCTAGACCATCTAAAAGAAATAGAAGGTTTTAATATTCCCGTTATAGTATTAACAGTTTCGGAAAATGAAAGAGATACATTTGTAGGGTATTATGGATTTGATGAGTATATTACAAAACTGTTAACGCAAGAAAAAGTTAAAGAAACATTCCCTAAAATAATCAACGAGTTAAAATTTATAAAAATAGAAAAACAAAAAAGCAATAAATCTTAATAGGACTTATTGCTTTTTTCTACCTAATAATTCATCAATTGAAAAGGAAGAATAAATAAGTGTTAGGTTATATAAAAATGTAGTAGGAATTAAATTGATAGCATTTTCATAATGAGCATAAGAGGCTTGAGTAGTATTTATTTTTTTAGCAACATCTACTTGAGTAAGATTATGTTTTTTTCTTAATAATTTTAAATTTTTGGCAATTAAATCAAGGTTAATAGTTAATGGAAGATAGTTTGTATCATTAGTTCTAGTCAAACCGAATAAATAATCTAAACTATAATTAAAATAATTTGCATATTCTATCAATCTTTTTAATGGTATAGTATCTTTTCCAGTTTCCCAACCAGATACTGTTGTAAAATTAACTTTCATCAATTCTGCTATATCTTTTTGTTTTTTATCAATTAATTCTCTACTTTCTCGTAAATTTTTAATTATCATATAACTTCACCCATTATAATTATTCCATTAACTTGGGCAAATATTATTTTTCTAGGGGAAATAGATTATATTTTTTTGCTTATACATATCTATTTGCGAATTTAACATAAAAATAATTGTTTTTTTGCGAATATTTATTTTATTTTTCTTCAAATACTTTCCAAATAAAAGAATATATGATATAAGTTTATTGTCAATTTACGGGTGAAAAAGGAGGAAATATGGAGGATTATAGTGCAAAACTAACAGGGGAACCTTTTTTATATAATGAAACAAAAATTATAGGGCGTTATTTACTAGACGGGGAGAATGAACAAGAACTAAAAAAAAGGAATATTGAAGAAAACTTGATTTTAATATCATCCTATATCATTGTACATTTCGGGTGATGATATTTGAACGAAGTATGATTTTATGTTTAGTAGTGTATAATTTCGTATTAGTGGAGAGAAACTTGCTATTATTCGTCATTCCGTATATAATAATTATATACTCTTTGCGAAAGGAAGTTGATATTATGAATTACATTTCTGTGAAAGCCGCTTCTGAAAAATGGGGCATATCGGAAAGACGGATACAAAAATTATGTGAGGAAAATCGCATTGACGGAACTGAAAAATTTGGTCGTGCATGGATGATACCAAAAGATGCAGAAAAACCCGTTGATGGACGTATGAAAACAAGGAACAAACAGGAGGAGAATCATGGAATTTAATGAAAAGCTACAACAGCTTAGGACTGGAAAGAACTTAACGCAGGAACAACTTGCGGAGCAATTATATGTATCAAGAACAGCCATTTCAAAATGGGAAAGCGGCAAGGGTTACCCTAACATTGAGTCGCTCAAGTGTATTTCTAAATTCTTTTCTGTGACCATAGATGAACTGCTATCGGGCGAAGAACTGATTACACTTGCCGAAACTGAAAATCGTTCCAACTTGAAAAAAATTTACAGTTTCATTTATGGAATATTAGATATGATGGCGGTTACTTTTATACTTTTGCCGTTGTATGGTAACCTTGTTGACGGATATATTTATTCTGTCAATCTACTTTCATTTACAGACACTACCCCAATATATCTTGCAATCTATTGGATTGTTTTTATTGTTTTGATTGCACTTGGGATAGCGAAACTGATGTGTGTTTGTTTTGAAAAGGAATCATGGAGCAACATAATCACAAAATGCTCTCTCGTGCTGAGTACGCTTGTTATCTGCTTCTTCGCTGCGGCAAGACAACCCTATGTAACCGCCCTTATGTTTCTGCTATTTGTTGCTAAAATATTTGTCTGGATAAAGCAAACCCAAACAAAGTAAAATGCCATAAACCCTTTAAAATAGGCTCTGACACGATAAGTGTCGGAGCTTTTTTCGTGCTGACATCTATTGTGTCGGCATTGTGACGGTAGATTTCTTGGCTTCTATGCAATACTCGTGGATAATAAGATTGTGGTCAGCGAAAACAAGAACAGCAACCCACGGAAAGGAGAATCAAATATGGATTATATCATTGAAACAGAAAATCTTACGAAGCGATACGGAACAGCCACCGTTGTCGATAAGGTAAATCTTCATGTGCCAAAGGGCAAAATTTATGGTTTGCTCGGCAGAAACGGAGCAGGCAAAACCACAGCAATGAAAATGATGTTGCAGCTTGCTTTCCCAACGGAGGGAACGGTACGCTTGTTTGGCACAAACTATAAGGAAAATATCCATACCCTTTATAGCAAAGTAGGCTCTATTATCGAAACACCGGGATTTTACAGTAATTTAACAGGGTATGAGAATTTGCAAATTCTCGCTAAACTGCGAGGGGGAGTATCTAAAAGTGGAGTAGAAAAAGCTCTTGAAGTTGTGGGGCTGCATAAGGAGAAAAGAAAAGTCTTTTCCGATTATTCCCTCGGAATGAAGCAACGGCTTGGTATTGCCGCCGCCATTATGCACGAGCCGGAGCTTTTAATACTTGACGAACCGATTAACGGACTTGACCCCATTGGAATAGTTGAAATACGCTCATTTTTATCTGAACTTAGTCACAATCATGGCATTACCATTTTTATCTCAAGCCATGTTTTAAGCGAGATTGAACAGATAGCAGATATTATCGGCGTTATGCACGAGGGGCATTTAGTAGAGGAAGTGAATATATCCGAGCTTCACAAAAGGAATCGAAAATACATTCAATTTGATTTATCTGACAGTGAGATAGCCGGAAAGATTTTAGAAAACCACTACCACATGACGGATTTTACAGTGCAGGACGGTACGGTGAGAATTTATGACTTTAGCCAAAGTGTTGGAGAAATCAATCGAGAATTTGCACGAAATGGACTGCTCGTGACAAGGATAAATGATAGTGAGGAAAACTTAGAGGACTACTTTTCTAAACTGATTGGAGGTGGCGGTATTGCTTAATCTTATTTCTTGTGAATTATTAAAACTAAAGCGTTCAAAAATGGTGCTAATTAGTGTGGCAGGGGTATTATCTACCCCACTTTTGATGTTAATAGAAGCCTTGCAAACACATTTTGATAAGCCGGAGATTATCTTTACCTTGTCTGACATATACAGCGACAGTGTACTGTATATCATGCTGCTGGTAAACATTATGATATATGTGGCAATTGCAGCTTACTTGTTTAGCAGAGAGTACACAGAAAGCACCCTCAAAACCATATTGCCCATACCCATTTCAAGGACAAAACTATTAATTGGAAAATTTTGCACCCTGCTTCTTTGGATTGTTATGCTAACCCTTGTAACATGGGCAGGTATATTTATCGTTTGTGGGCTATATGACGCTGTCTTTACATTGGAGGGATATAGCTTACTAGTGGCAATAGTATGGCTCCCCAAGTTTTTGTTTGGCAGTATCCTGATGTTTTTAACAGTTTCTCCTTTTGTGTTTGTTGCTATGAAAACAAAAGGATTTGTCGCCCCGATGATTGGCTCTGCCGTGATTGTCATGGGAAGTGCCGCACTTTCAAATCAAGAATGGGGAGCGTTGTATCCGTGGACAGCCACCTATTTCTTGGTGCAGGGTAAACTTCAGAGTACCGGCTATCCTACACTGCTGTCTGTATCTATTATTATTCTTGTATCAGCAGTTGGTTTTCTTATGACCTTTCATCATTTTAAAAAGGAGGATTTGAAATAATGGTACTTGATTTTATAGAAATTTTAAAAGTTATTTTTCTTGGAATTGTTGAGGGTATTACTGAGTGGCTACCTATCAGCAGCACAGGACATATGATTCTTGTGGACGAATTTATCACACTTAATATGAGCGAAGCATTTAAAGAAATGTTTTTTGTTGTTATTCAACTTGGAGCTATACTCGCAGTGGTTGTAATGTTTTGGAACAAGATGTTTCCCTTTCAATTTAAGAACAAAGCACAGTCAATTGTTAAAAAGGATACTTTCTCGTTGTGGTTCAAGGTTGCGGTAGCTTGTGTACCGTCAGCTATTATGGGGATTCTATTTGATGATTATTTGGATGCTTACCTCCAAACCCCCATTGTGATTTCAATCATGTTAATCTTTTATGGTTTGTTATTCATTCTCATAGAAAATTGGAATAAAAAGCGTACTCCTACTACTATGGCACTTTCTGACATCAGCTATAAAACAGCAATCTTGATAGGGGCATTTCAAGTGTTATCACTTATACCCGGCACATCACGGTCGGGAGCAACGATTATAGGTGCTTTACTCATAGGAGTTTCACGAGTGGCAGCAGCAGAGTTTACTTTTTTCCTCGCAGTACCTACTATGCTTGGAGCAAGTGCTTTTAAGCTGTTAAAATTCGGGTTTGAATTTACAAGTGCAGAACTGCTCGCTCTTGTTCTCGGTATGGCTGTGGCATTTGCGGTATCTGTCTTAGTAATTAAATTCCTAATGAACTTTATCAAAAAACATGATTTTAAGGTGTTTGGTTGGTATCGAATTGTGCTTGGTATACTTGTTGTACTTATAAAATCTTAATAATGCGTTTTCTTTGTGC
Source organism: Anaerofustis butyriciformans (assembly GCF_036289385.1). Lineage (NCBI taxonomy): Bacteria > Bacillati > Bacillota > Clostridia > Eubacteriales > Eubacteriaceae > Anaerofustis > Anaerofustis butyriciformans. Next base: position 502,427 of record NZ_JAYFFH010000001.1, on the reverse strand, counting down.
GCGAATAAAAATGCCAGTTGGTCCTTAAGATCAGCTGGCATTTTTGTTTCTGGGGATGGAAAACAACCCAGAGATTCTCGTTGTCGATCTCCTCCTGATTTTAGTTTGCATGGTGAATTTTGCAAATTGAATCTACAGGAGGTTAATAATGGGATTTAATTATGGATATGAGAAAAAGAAGTTTGATAGTAGATGGAAGCGTTTAGAAGTTGAGTATTGTGATGCAGGGATGAGCGAAGAACAGATTGCTGCCATGAAAGAATATGACTGGGCATGGTTTTGCAGTCAAAGGGTTTTTCAAAACCATACGCAACCAATACCTTGTGAACAATATGATGAAGTATGTGGTCAATCACAGCTGTTCCGAAAGTTTGCATCGTTATCTTATCAATGGGATGTTGATAAGATTGATCAAACGCGATATGGATGGTTGGCTTCGGTGGAAAACGAACAACTACTGTTGAGATTGAAGAAGCTGTCGAAGAAAGATTTGGAGCTATTGACATTACTTTTTGTGGATGGTTATCGTCAAATTGATGTAGCACGTCTTTGGCATTGTTCCAGAAGTGCTGTTGCACAAAGATTTAAAAAAATAAAAAAATTTTTGAATAACACTTAACAAATGAAGCGTATCAGTGCCTACCCATTGAGGGAAGAACATTCTCCCAATGTGGAGCTTGACAATTTCATAGACGGCATTTCCGGTACATAACCTATGTACGAGCGAATCAGGCACGCCGCGAAGATGGACAGCCCCAGGAGGTGATGAATAGGACTGTTCCGAGCGATCCACGTCAGCCTGATACCCGAAAGTGGCATTTCAGGGCGCGATGACTGCATAGGGGTTAAAGATACTTCCTCACGGCCTCCTAAAGACTTGGGGGGAACTCTGCGGCGCACGAGTAAAACGACGCTGTGGAGTTATGACAGCCGCGCCAGCGGAGACCGGAATGTCCCCATCGCCAGGGGTGCGTGGCAAATGTGGCGAGTAAATTTTTCAAAGTCAGATACCATGCGCTGGCAGCTTCGGTTGCCAGCGCATTCATGTGATTTTGAAAGCAACAACCACATCTTTGACAGAAAGGGGGACCACCTATGGAAAAATTGATTTCGCGGAAAGAGGCTGCCAAATTACTGGGGATTAGCATTGCCACTTTGGATGCAGCTCGAAACAGTGGGCTAATTTCCTATGTTCAGTATGTGCAAAATGGTTGCGTGTACTTTACAGATGCTGGCCTTCAGGAGTATATCGCAAAATGCACCCATCGTGCAAAGCCAGTGGAAAAAAGCGCTACATACCGCAAGCTGCGAAGTGTCCGAGCTTGAGCTGTTCCGTATCCTTGCTGGAACCTAATATGTCTGATAAAACAAAGGTACAGCGCTGGACATTATTCTTAGGAGGTGACGGAATTGGCAAAAAGAAAAAGGGCAATTCCTCAATATGGTACGGTCGTGCTTAACGGCATTGAATATTATAGAACCAGAGTCGAAGATTCGGATGGAAACAGAGTGGCGCTTTATGCAAAGACGCCCGAAAAGCTTTATGACAAGGAACTGGAGGCGTTAGAGCAGATTGACAGTACTACGTTTCGTCGAAGATCGCCTACGGTTGCTGAGTACTGTGAGAAGTGGCTGCTGATGCAGTCCGTCCATGTTCGGGCCACCACCTTGACAGATTATACCTCTAAGGTGCGGCGGCACATTATTGGAGGGCTGGGAGACAAGAGAATGGCTGATGTATCCCTGGATGACATCCAACTTGCCCTCGTACCTGTTTCCAAGAAGTCGGCTTCGGTTTATAAGTCTGTGGTGATTCTCTGCAAGTCCATTTTCCGGGCGGCCAAGGAGAGCCATGTGATTGACGAGGACCCGACCATATACCTGGATGCAAAGGGAGGAGTTCCCCAGGAAGAAAGACAGGCATTGACGGATGAACAGGTTGAGCGGCTTTTGGACACGATCCGGGATTTGCCGCCCTATGTATTTGTGATGATCGGTTTATATGCCGGTCTGCGCCGGGAAGAAATCCTGGCGCTGCAATGGGATTCTGTGTATCTGGATGCAGAGGCTCCGTACTTAACGGTACGGCGGGCATGGCACACAGAACATAACAGGCCGGTCATTCTTACCGAGCTAAAGACCAAAGCGGCACAAAGAAACATTCCTCTCCCGGTCTGTCTGGTTGAATGTCTGAAAGATGCAAAGAAAAAATCCACTTCGGATTATGTGATTGCCAATCGGGACGGTGATCCGCTATCCTATACACAGTTTAAGCGGCTGTGGCAGTATATTGTGACGCGGACTGCAAAGCCGAGAATGGCCAGAAAACTTGTGGACGGAAAGTATGTAAAATATATGCTTTACCCGAAACTTGGAGAAAAAGCCAGGAATAACGGCCATGTGGTATATAGCCTGGATTTTGAAGTGACACCGCATCAGCTGCGGCACACCTACATCACCAATCTGATTCATTCTTCGGTGGACCCCAAAACGGTACAATATTTGGCGGGCCATGAAAGCAGCAAAATCACGATGGACATTTACGCAAAGGTCAAATACAACAGGCCGGATGATCTTGTCAAAGCAATGGGCTGTGCCTTTGACTTATGGGACGCTGTGTAAGTTCCGAACAATTCAGAAAATGAAGTAAGAGCGAGACAAGGATGTCTCGCTCTTAGTTTTTCCTTGGCCGTATCTTTGATTCAATTTGAAATCTCTGATAAAAAGGAGGTGTAGATACATCACCACGCGAGAAAGGAAATTAATTATGGCAAAGAAGAAAAAAAACATACCTCAATATGGAACCGTCACACGAAAGGGTGTCCTGTATTACAGAACCCGGATTCTGGACGCAGACGGCAAGCAGGTGAGCTTGTATGGGACTACCTGCGAGGAACTGTACGATAAAGAGCAGGAGGCGAGACGCCAGGTAGCGGAGATCATCTTCCACCGGGAGCATCCTACTGTGGCCGAGTATTGTGAGAAGTGGCTGTTGATGCAATCCGCAAAAGTGTCGCCGGCTACACTGAAGGGCTACGCCTCCAATATGAAGAACTACATTATCAAGCCTTTGGGAGATATGTATATGGAGGAAGTAACAGCGGATGATATTCGTCTGGCGCTGATCCCATTGTCCAATAAGTCCGAGAGCCTGCACAATACGGTGAATATGCTCCTCAAGTGCATTTTTTACTCGGCAGAGCGGAGCCAGTTGCTGGAATACAATCCGTGTGAGGGGATTTCGGCAAAAGGAGGGAAACCGACCCAAAAGAAAGATTCGCTGACAGACCAGCAGGTGGAAGTGCTGCTGGAAACCGTCAAAGGACTTCCGCCGTATCTGTTTACCATGATCGGCTTATATGCCGGTCTGCGCCGAGAAGAAGCTCTCGCCTTGCAATGGGATTGTGTGTTCCTCGATGCACCCACTCCATATATCTCTGTGCGGCGCGCATGGCGATCAGAGCATAACAGACCGGTTATCTCTACAACGCTTAAGACGAAAGCAGCAAGAAGGGATATTCCCATTCCCAAATGCCTTGTGAATTGTCTGCGGGAAGCCAAGGCTGCCTCCAAATCGGAATATGTGATTGCCGATAGTGAGGGACAGCCCTTGTCATATTCGCAGTTCAAACGTGTCTGGCAGTACATCGTTGTTCGGTCTACCAAGGAGCGTACCTATTATAAGTATGTGAACGGACAGAGCATCAAGTACACTGTTCAGCCGAGTCTGGGAGGACATCAGAAAAACAATCCCAACATTGTGTATAGCCTGGACTTCGATGTGACACCGCACCTGCTGCGGCATACCTACATCACCAATCTTCTGTATGCAGGTGTTGACCCCAAGACGGTCCAGTACCTTGCCGGACATGAGAACAGCAAGACAACTATGGACATCTATGCAAGAGTAAAGTATAATAAACCAGAACAGCTATTCGATGTAGTAAATTCTGCATTTCATCAAGCTGTCCCCTCGTAAAAGTGGCCTGTTTTTTGGTTAAGGAATAGGACAACCGAGGGGCCGAGGCTCAAAAAAGCCCGGAATATCAAGGAAAATCATCGCTCAGACGATTGAAGAATGGATTTAAAGCACTTGTCTATATGCATAGATATAATGAAAACTTAATACCAAAAGTAAGACTTGACTACTTACACAGAATGCAGACAACTTATGAAAATTTATTAGCAGATGTAAATGATAAACTTACATCAGAATTATCTATGACAGATAAAAAAGAAGCACAAAAAAGACAAGCAGATTTAAATGCTAAATTACAGGAAATAAAAGAATATGATGAAAAAATAGCACATATTGCAAATCAAAGAATAAGTATTGATTTAGATGATGGAGTAAAAGTAAATTACGATAAGTTTAAAGATATACTTGCTAAAATAAAATAGGAGGATAGAATATGTTTGACGAAGTATTAGAATTATTAAAAGATACTTTAAAAGGTGCTTTTTCTAGAGATACTGAAAGAAAAAGAATAAGAAAAATAATATTTTGGTATGATTCTAAACAAGAATATGAAGATTTCATAAATGAACTTGAATTAGAAGATACAGAAATTATTAAGTACGATAATAATAGTTTTTGGATTAGATATCATATAGAAAAAGAAGAACTTAATAAAAATATTATTATCTATCTTCCTTTTGAAAGAAAAAAGGGTATAGATAATGATTTATTGGATTTAGAAACTGCTAATAGTGATTTATTATTTAATCCGGATTCAACAACTATGAGATTAAAGAACTTGGGATTAACAGAAGATTGTAGAAAGATTATAAATAAATATGCCAAGTTCTTTGGCAACAAAAAAAGAGAAGCAGAATTTAAAAATTTTGATATTGAAGAAAAAAATAATGATAATATTGATTTAATTATTACTGCAATTATGCTTAATATAAAATCAATAAATGAAGATGATATATTAAAAGAAATAATTAGATATTATTTTGAAGATGAAAAGAAATATGAAGAATTGTTCAAGTTTGGTAATGAAGAATTTATATTAAGTTTATTTAATGATACTTTTGGCTCTAATGCAAATTCTTATGACGATTTACTTGATGTATATAAATCTTTAGTATTTACATATTTTGCTACAAGTTTAAAAGATATTAAAAAAGCAAGTAGATATAGTAAATATTTATTAACTAAAAAAACAACTAATGTTTATGTATTTATAAATAATTTGATGAGAGATAAGACTGCAAGAGAATATTTTGAAAAACTGTCAATGGATATAGAAACAGAATTTGGAATCATTGACTTACTTAATGGAATGGATATTGAAGATTATTGTTTGAGTGATGCTTTTATAAGTATTGATAAAAATATAATCAAATATATAGTAGATAAATTATTCAATAGTATTGGTGAGTATGAAGTATATAAACATTATATAGATACAAGAGAAAATAAATACTGGTACGAAAAATTAGAAAATGAATATAACTTGTTAAAAAATTCAATAGCATTTTTTGAAAAAATAAATAGTATTGAAAATGCAATAAAAATAGTTGATATTGATAGATTTGCAAAAGATTATACTGATAATTTCTATGAAGTAGATACTTTATACAGAAAAATATATTTTTATTATGATAGTATTGAAGATAAAGATATATTCATTAATTTAAAAAATAAAATTGAAAATATATATGTAAATGATTTTATGAGCGAATTATCAATTAAATGGAGTGATATGATAGAGAATATGCCAAAATATGATTCTAATCGTATGACTTTGCAGAAAGATTTTTATAAAAATTATATTAAGCCATTTAATGATAAAAAAGATAGAATAATTGTTATTATATCTGATGCATTTAGATATGAATGCGCAAAAGAACTTAATAGCAAATTGAAAAACTTTGCAAGTAAATCAGATATTGGATATATGCAAGGAATTGTTCCGTCATATACAAAATTGGGAATGGCTTCATTATTACCTAATAAAGAATTGTCAAGAGTAAAAGATAGTGATGATATTTTAGTAGATGGACAAGTTTCTTCAAGTTTAAAAGATAGAGAATTATTACTTCAAAAAGAAAACATAGACTCTATTGCTGTGAAATATGATGATTTATATGAAATGACAAAACTTGAATGGAAAAAACTATTTTCTGGTAAAAAAGTGGTATATATTTATCACGATACAATAGATAATGCAGGAGAACATAATGAAAATACTATATTTACTGCCTGTGATAAAGCGATAAATGAATTAGAAAAATTAGTTAGAGATTTACATACAACATTTAGTGGAATAAATGCTTTTATAACTGCTGATCACGGATTCTTCTATAAAAGAGGTAAGATAGAAAGTTATGAAAAAACAAGTAAGATAGTAAATGCTACAAAACAAAAAACAAGATATTCATATTCAGATAGTCTATCTAATGAAGAAGGTATTTTATCAATAAATTTAGATTATGTGTTTGGAAAAGATAGTGGCTATGTAAATATTCCTAAAGGAAATATTATATTTGCAAGACAAGGTAGTGGCATAAATTATGTTCACGGTGGAATACTTCCTCAAGAAATAATAATACCTGTTATTGATTTTAAATCAACAAGAACAACAGAACAAAGTAAAAAAGTCGGAATTACCTACAGTGGGTTATCAACAAAAATAACAAATGCTATTACTTATCTAGAATTTTTACAAGATAGTAATGTTGATGATAATAATAAACCTTGTAGATACTTATTACATTTTGAAGATGAAGATGGAAATAGAATATCTGATGAATGTACAATTATTGCAAATTATGAAAATACTGAAGTTAAAGATAGATTCTTTAGAGAAAAGTTTGTATTTAAAAATATTACTTATGATAGAAATAAACCTTATTATTTAGTAATTATTGATGAAGAAACGGGAATAGAATCTACTCGTATAAAATTCTATATTGATATTGCTATTGTAAATAATTTTGATTTCTAGGAGGTGTAATAGTGGAAGAATTAAATGAAAAGTTAAATAAATACTTTGCAGGTAAAGTTGTAAGAAAAGATTTAACAAAGAAAATAAAAGAGGGGGCTAATGTTCCTGTTTATGTACTTGAATATTTACTTGGAATGTATTGTGCAACTAATGATGAAAATGCTATTGCAGATGGAGTAGAAACAGTAAAAAAGATATTAGCAGATAACTTTGTTAGACCAGATGAAGCCGAAAAAATTAAATCAAAAATAAAAGAAAAAGGAATATACACAATCATTGATAAGGTAACAGTTAAATTAAATGAGAAATTAGATATATATCAGGCAGAGTTTTCTAATTTAGGAATAAAAGATGCTTTAATTGATAGTGGAATTGTTAGTAAATATGAAAAACTTTTAGTTGGTGGTATATGGTGTATTATAAAAGTAAGTTATAGTTTTGATGACCAAGATAAACATAGAATGCCTTTTGTAGTAGCAGGGCTTGATCCTATACAACTTCCAAATATGGACTTAAATCAACTATTTGAGGGAAGAAAGCACTTTACAAAGGAAGAATGGATAGATGTTTTAATCCGTTCAATGGGAATAGAGCCATCACATTTAACTGAAATACAAAAATGGCATTTCATAGAAAGAGCAGTACCTTTAGTAGAAAATAATTATAATTTGTGTGAATTAGGTCCAAGAGGAACAGGAAAATCACACATATATAAAGAAATATCTCCTAATAGCATATTAGTATCTGGTGGACAAACTACAGTTGCCAACTTGTTCTATAATATGGGACAAAAGAAAATAGGTTTAGTTGGTATGTGGGATTGTGTGGCATTTGATGAGGTTGCCGGAATAACTTTCAAAGACAAAGACGGAATTCAAATAATGAAAGATTATATGGCTTCTGGCTCATTTGCAAGAGGTAAAGAAGAAAAGAATGCTAACGCCTCAATGGTGTTTGTTGGAAATATTAATCAAAGTGTTGAAGTATTATTAAAAACTTCTCATTTGTTTGAGCCTTTTCCAAAAGAAATGGCAAACGATTCAGCATTTTTTGATAGAATGCATTATTATTTACCTGGATGGGAAATACCTAAAATGCGACCAGAATTAATAACAGATGAATATGGATTTATTACTGATTACTTATCAGAATATTTTAGAGAAATGAGAAAAAGGACATTTTCTGATTCTTTTGATAAATACTTTAAATTAGGTAATAATCTAAATCAAAGAGATGTTATCGCAGTAAGAAAGACAGTATCTGGTTTAGTAAAATTATTATACCCAGATGGGGAATATAGTAAAGAAGAACTTGAAGAAATACTTTCTTATGCTTTAGTCGGAAGAAGACGTGTTAAGGAACAATTAAAGAAAATTGGTGGTATGGAATTCTATGATGTGCATTTTTCTTATATTGATTTAGATACTATGGAAGAAAAGTTTATTTCTGTACCAGAGAGTGGGGGAGGAAAACTTATTCCAGAAGGAATGTTAAAAGCAGGACATACTTATTTTATAGGTAGAGGTAATTCTGGAATGATAGGAACATTTAAAATAGAAGTTGAATCACCAAGTGGACACGGAAAATTTGCAATATCTGGTATAGGAACTGATAGAGAAACAAAAGAAGCATTGAATACAGCATTTAATTATTTTAAAGCAAATAAAAAAAGTATAAGTGCAAGTATTCAAGTTGATAATGTAGATTATTTGTTACATATAGAAGATTTACAAGGAGTAGGTGCTTCAAAAGATATTTCTCTTGCATCTTTTGTTGCAATGTGTAGTAGTGCCTTAAAAAAGCCAATGCAGGGCAGTTTAGTTATACTAGGAAGTATGAGCATTGGTGGGACAATAAGTAAAGTGGAAGAATTAGCAAATACTCTCCAAGTATGTTTTGATTCTGGAGCAAAGAAAATATTGCTTCCTATGTCTTCAGCAAGTGATATATCAAATGTACCAAGTGATTTATTTTCCAAATTTAATATATCATTTTATAATAACCCAGAAGACGCAGTATATAAAGCCTTAGGGATAGAATAATTTTTGAAGGGAGTTTTATAATGATTAAATTAAAGAATGTTGTAATTAATAAATACAAAAGTTTTTTAGAAAAGCAAGAAATAGAGATTGAAGATGGGGTTACAAGAATAGTAGGGAAAAATGAAAGTGGAAAAACTGCATTACTTGAAGCAATGGCAAAATTCAACTATTTTGATTCAAAAGATAAAACATTTACTTTTAATAGTACAAACGATTATCCAAGAGGCGAATTAAAAAGATATCAACAAGAATATCCAAATGAAGATTTTGATGTTATAACTTGTACTTTTGAATTATCTGATGATTTATTAAATCAGATTTCAGAAGACGTAGGAAAAGAAGTATTTACAAGTAAATCAATTATAGTTGCAAAAACATATAATAATATTAAAAGGTTTTATAATGTATCAACTAATACAAAAAAATTTATAGAACAGTTCTTACAAAATTACACGCTAGAAGACAGTATAAAACAAGAACTCATAAAAAGTAATTCACTAGAAGAATTAGCAGAAAAATTAAAGGAAATTGAAGAACTTACAGATGCATATAAAGAGTTAAAAACAAAATATATAGATAGTCCAAAAACAGACAGCGAAGATAAATTAGTAAGTTATATTATAAGTGAATATATAATTCCTAATTTACCTGAATTTTTGTATTTTGATGAATATTATAGTTTACCTGGTACTATTAATTTACAGAAATTTTTAAATGGACAAGTTGATGATACATTTACAAAAGAACAAAATGATATTACAAAAGCACTATTTGAATTATCAAATATTGATATAAAGAAAGTTATGGATTCAAATAATTATGAAGACTTTATTGCTGAACTAGAAGCAACTTCAAATAATATAACAGATAAATTATTAGAATATTGGACTACTAATAAAAATTTAGAAATAAACTTTGAAATACAAACAAAAGAAAACACATCAACTAGAATTTATAAAATTAGTGATATAATAATATTGGATGTGATTAATTGTGGAATATAAATTATTAGAAAAAGAAGATTTAGAATTAATGAAAGAAATCATCGAAGATGATGATATAGAATTTGATTTAGAAAAAATAAATGAATTTTATAATGATAAAAATGTTATTGGGTTTATTGCTAAAGCTGAAAATAAAATTGTAGGATTTGCTTATGGATATGATATTATTCATCCAAATGGAAAACATGCATATTTTATTTATTCTATTGGAATGTTACCAGACTATCAAGATAAAGGTTATGGAACTAAATTATTAGGATTTATTAAAGATTATATTAGTTCTAATGGATTCTTTGAAATGTTTGTTCTTACTGATAAAGGAAATCCTAGAGCGTGTCATGTATATGAAAAATTAGGTGGCAAAAATGATTTTGAAGATGAAATTTGCTATGTATATGATTTTGAAGGTGATGAAAAATGATAGATATTAAAAATGAGAATATAAGGGTTAGAACTTTAAATGATAATGATTTTCCATTAATGTTAAAATGGCTTACCGATGAAAGAGTATTAGAATTTTATGGTGGTAGAGATAAAAAATATACATTAGAAACTTTAAAAGAACATTATACAGAACCTTGGGAAGATGAAGTTATAAGAGTAATTATTGAATATAATGGTCAACCTATTGGTTATGGACAAATATATAAAATGTATGATGAACTATATGATGATTATCATTACCCTAGAAGTAATGATATTGTTTATGGTATGGACCAATTTATTGGTGAAGTTGATTATTGGAGCAAAGGCATAGGAACAAAATATACAAAAATGATTTTTGAATTCTTAAAAAAAGAAAGAAATGCAGATGCTGTAATATTGGACCCACACCAAGATAATCCAAGAGCAATTAGAATGTATCAAAAAGCAGGATTTAGAATTATTGAAGATTTACCAGAACACGAACTTCACGAAGGTAAAAAAGAAGATTGTTATTTAATGGAATATCGATATGATGATAATGAAACTAATGTTAAAGCAATAAAATATATAATTGAACATAGTTTTGATATCAAAATAACCTCTATTAAATTAATTGGTAATGGTAATGACTCGTTTGCTTATGAAGTTAATGATAATATGATTTTTAAATTTCCTAGACACGAAAAAGCAAATGAAAATTTATTAAAAGAAATTGAAATACTACAATATTTAGAAAATAAAACAACTTTTAATATACCTAAAGTTTTATATGTTAATAATGATAATTCAAATTATAAATATTGTATTGCTTGTTTTACAAAAATTAATGGTGTTTCTTTAAGTAAAGAAATATATGAAAGATTAACTGATGAAGAAAAAGATAAATTAGCACAAGATTTAGCAAGATTTTTAAAAGAACTACATAGTTCCAATTATAATAAATACCAAGTCGATACAATTGAGAATTACAAAAAAGATTATGCAAGATTAGTTGAATTAATTTTTGATAAATTAGATGATAATGAAAAAATGGTAATTAATAATATTTATAATAGCATTTTATCTAATGATGATATGCTAACAATAAATAAATCTCTTGTTCATAACGACTTTAGTTGTGGTAATATTTTATTTGATACTACAACAAATAGAATTTCAGGTATTATTGATTTTGGGGATTCTTGTGTTTCTGATACTGATAATGATTTTTATTGTTTATTAGAAGATTCAGATGAAGAATTAGGAAGATGTTTTGGTATAAAAGTTTTAAATTATTATGGTTATGACAACATTGAAAAAATGTTGAGAAAATCAGATTTTCACGAATTTTATTGGATGTTTGAAAAAATAATTTATGGTTATGAATATAATTATAATGATTGGATTACTGAAGGATTATCAGAGTTAAAAGAATATTGTGAAATAAGTATTAAAAATAAATAATATAGGTTGTGATAAAAATGGAGATTAAAAGCAAGAAATATATTAATGAGGGATTTAATAGTAAAGCATATATAATTAATGATGAGTATATACTTCTAGAAGGTGTAAATAAAAATTCCTATGATAATTATAAAAAGTATTCCGAAAGTCTTAATAAACTTGTTGATGTTAAATCACTTCAAATTCCTAATATCATTGAATTAATAGCGCCTAATAATGAGTTTCCAAATGGAGCTATGGTTTATAAAATGATTAAAGGTCATACATTTACAAAGTCATACATCGATAAAGTTGATAAAGAACAATTAGCAAAAAAACTTGCTGATTTTATGAATGAATTATATGAAGTTCCAGTAATCTTTGATAAAAAAATATATGTTGAACAAGAACTAAATAATGCAAAAATTAATTTAGAGTTGTTAAGAGAATATTTAGATGATGAAAAATATTCATTATTATTAAATTGGTATAATGAATATATTGAATATTTAAGTGAGTTTGATAATTATCATTTTATTCATGGTGATTTATGGTATGAGAATTATATATTAGATGATAATGATGAACTTACTGGAATTATAGATTTCGAAAACGCTAAATATGGAGATCCAGCATCCGATATATCAGCACTTTGTTATTTAGGTAATGAATTTATTAATTTATTTTTGAAATATTATAAAAATAGTGATAAAGATATAGAAAAAAGAATTAATATGTTTATTAAAGCAAGAGAAGTAATGAGTTTTGAAAATATGGTTAATAATTTTCCGGAAGAAATTAACGAACAAATTGAGAAAATAAAAAAAGTATTATAAATTAGTGATATAAATAACGTTTTTCGTAATAAGTAGCTATAAAAAGACAATGACTATAGTGATAAGTCATCGTCTTTTTGCTTTTTATTTGAATAAAATTCTTCAGCATATTCATCCATCTTATCATTAATATGTTTAGTTGCTTTTTCAATTTCTTTTTTATTAAATAGATTGAAACCTTTAAATCTACTTTCTTCTTTTCTTTTAACTTCAGGGTCATATTGTTGTTTAAAATGTTTTAAATCAATATTGCATTGATTAAATAATCTATCAATTATATTTTGAATAAACTCTGGTAATTTTTTAATAATTTTATTTAAATGATAAATGAGATAATCGTTCTTTTCTTTTAAATCATTATATCTAGTTTTATATTGATAATTCATAGATTTTAAATGTTCATTTTCTTCTTGTAATTTTTTGTTATCATCTAATAATTGATTTTTAGACTTAATAATAATTTTATTGTTAAGTTTTTTCTTTTTATCAATTTCATCAGTTATATCTTCTTTATCTTTATTGAGATTAATGATTTCTTTACTAATCGATTTTTTATTATCTTCTAAATCAGAAACTTCATTACGAAGATTATTTAATTCTTGTTTTAGTTCATTTGCTTTTTCATTAAACATTAATCTTTCGTAAGGTGTATAATCTTTATTTTTACCTTTTTGCTTTTCTTTAAGTTTAGAATCTAATTCATAAATATTATTAAATTCTTCAATACATTTTTCTCTCATTTTGTCTTGAATAATAACTAATGATTCTTTAGTAAATATTGATGTTTTACCAACTTGTTTTGATAAACCTGTTTTACAATTTTCTTTAACTGGAACACCAACAATATGAAGATGTGGAGAATGTTCATCAAAATGACAAGTCGCATTAGCTACATAAAAGCTTGGTACTATTTCTTTTAAATCATCAAGTTGTTTTTCAAATACATTAATCATTTTATATTTTTCTTCTAAATTTTTATTTTCCCAATAAGACATATCACCAAGTTCAATTATAATCTCACAAGCTAAATCGTGTTTATCATCATTAGATATTTTATTAAAGTAATTATCTATTTTTCTATCATCTCTTATTTGTTTATTATTATAAACTAACCTTGATTCTTCAAATAAATCAAATTATTCAAAAGAATAGATTTAATCATTATAGACCTTCAAGATACTTAACTTCCCTTTGTGTAGATAAAGATTATTTTTCAGAAAGTACACTTGCAAGATTTGAAACATTATTTAAAGATATAAATAACCTTTTATAACAGCAAACTTATTGCTGTTATTTTTTTTGTGCATAAAAATATTAATTCTGTGATAAAAAGCAACATTTAATGACATAAAACCAGACTATTACACAATTCGACAAATTTTGCGAAAAAATTGTTGTATAATGGCACCAATAACAATGCTGAACTATGTAATATATGGAAAAGAGGTATTTAGAAATTAAATTGAATAAAAAAAGAAATGATTAAGCAGTAGTATTTCTTAAATAAAATAATTAGATTATATTACTGGTTAATTTTTTTCATAAGAGGAAACCAATTATAAGAAAGTTGATTGCTCATATAAAAAATATGGCATTGTTACTTTGTTGTAGGAGTTGGTATCCCTTATGAATGAAAAAGAATTGTTGTATTATTTAACATTAATTTTAAAACAAATAGTAATTTATCAAGGGGAATTTGACGCTCCAAAAGTAGATTATTTTGATGTTAATGATTTTCAATATGGATTTAACGCCGAATGTATGACTCGTTTATTGAGTAATGCATTCGGCGTTTTTTTGTTAATTATAAAAAAGATAATTGTTAGGTGTAGAAGCCCACCATCTATCAATTTTGATTATTAAAAAATTGAAATTGATAGGAGGAAAATAATATGGCAGAACGCCCAAAAAGAAGAAAATATAAGGATAATCCTTATACTTTAAATTACATAGAAAGTAAAAATATTTATACAGTTAGTTTTAAAGATGTAAAGGGAAAATTACAGGAAGTAGAAATTAATAAGGAAATATATAAAGCACTTGATAGGTTTGAATTAGATGATTTATCTGAAATGAACGAATATGATAATCATATTGAACATTCAGAAATATTTGAAAACAATCTTGAATCAAGAGCAAAGGACAAGCAAATATTATTAGAGGATATGATTATTCAAAAAGTAACATTTGAAAAATTAAAAAAAGCAATAAATGAACTACCAGAGATTCAAAAGCGAAGAATAAAAAATATTATTTTGATGAAAAAACAGAACAAGAAATAGCAGATGAAGAAAATGCTACTCATCAATCAGTTCATATAATTTTAGAACGAGCATTAAAAAATTTGAAAAAAATATTAAAAAAATTAGATTAAGTGTCTGCAATTTTGCGTTTTAGTTAGGAAACAGGTGAGAGGGAGTTAATCCTTCTCACCTGTTCCTTTCATTTTATTTAAACTTCCTTGTTTGAAGTAAAGAGTGATTAGAGCAGGAGCGTTCTTTGACAATTTGATATACACTTCATCAAATACGTTCCTATTAGGAATAGCACATTAGCAAGTACGCTTGTCGATAAAATACTTGGCTATAAAATTAGGTAGCACCTAATTTGCGAAGAAAACTAATAGTATTAAAGATACTCCTGCCTAGCCACAGACTCAAGCAATGGGGGCAGCCCGGAGAGATCCTCGGGGAGGTGGAATTCCTGTGAGATTATTTAGCAAATAATCGTTTGATGATTTCCCGTAAGTTGAGGGGTTCGAGGAAAAATATCAACTTGTGTTATGTTAGCATAAAAAATCTTATATTATCATTAAAAATCTTTTCTTAATCAAAAGTCAAAGCAAAATGCTTTGGCTTTTTATACATATAAAAAGGAGGAATAATTATGAAAATGAAAAATTATAGAGTAAAAGTAAAATTAATATTTGAAACATATATGAATCATTCACAAGAAAGTATGAAAAAAGCAGAAAAAGATGTTAATAGAGTTTTGGAAGATTACTTAAAAAATAAAAAATTAAATATTGTAAGTCTATTTGAAGATAAGCCACCACGTATAATATGTAAGGCTGAAAAAAATGATAGATAGATGGAAAACAAAAAAAGGTGATGTATTTTATGCTGATTTAAGTCCTGTATGTGGTAGTGAACAGGATGGACTAAGACCTGTGGTGGTTATTCAAAATGATTATGGGAACCAATATAATCCGACTTTAATAATTGCCCCATTAACAAAAATTTTAAAAAAAACTACTTTGCCAACTCACATAGCAATAAACAAGAATTATTTTTTAAAATATGATTCACAAATATTGTTAGAACAAATTAGAGTTATTGATAAAACTCGATTAATTAATTATTTAGGAACATTAACAAATTATCATAAACAATTAATAGATAATGCTTTAGTGGAAACATTTAATATTGATTTATTAGGGTATTTAAGAAGTAAAGGAATAGGAGAAATTGATAATGATAGAACAGAAAAATTATATAGTAAGTATTACTGCAATAAGAACGAATAGAACTATAAAAATAAATATTACAGCAATAAATAAAAAAGAAGCCTTAGATAGTATTAAAGATGTAATAATTAAATGTGATTTTTTTGGATATAAAACATTAAATGATTTTGTATTAACTGCAAAAATTATGAGGAGGGATAAATTTGAATGATAAAATTGATTTAAAGTTTATAAAATATTTATTGAATTTAAAAGCATTAAATTATCTAAAGGAAATAAATTTAATAAATAATGAAACATATAAAAAGTCAATTGTGCAAATCAAGGAAATCGCACAATCGTAAATCTCTTTGGAACTTTATATAATTGAGTTGTAAAAAAAGAGAGGAGATTTTATTATGGAAATTACTTTAATTAAGAAAAAAGATGAAAGAATCAATAGGAAAACAGGTAAACCTATAGGAAGGTTAAGAGTTGTTGCTTATGCAAGGGTTAGTACTGATAACGATGAACAATTAAATAGTTATGAGTCACAAAAAAAATATTATAAGGAAAAGATTGTGTCTAATGATGAATGGGGATTTTCTGGTATTTATGCTGATGAAGGAATTTCAGGAACGCAAGATTATAAAAGAGAAAACTTTATGAAAATGATAGAAGACGCTTTAGAAGGAAAGTTTGATTTAATTTTGACGAAATCTATATCAAGATTTGCAAGAAACACTTTAGATACGCTAAAATATGTTAGACTTTTAAAAGAAAAAAATATAGCGATTCTATTTGAAGAAGAAAATATTAATACTTTAGAAATGTCTGGTGAATTATTGCTAACAGTATTAAGTTCTGTCGCACAACAAGAAAGTGAAACAATATCTTCTCACGTTAAATTAGGTTTAAAAATGAAATCAGAAAGAGGAGAACTTGTAGGTTTTAATAATTGCTATGGTTATTCTTATGACAGTAAAACAAATGTAATGAGCATAGTAAATGAAGAAGCAGAAATTGTAAGATTAATTTTTAAGACATATTTAGAAGGACACGGTGGAAATTATATAGCAAAAATGCTAACTGATATGAAAGTAGAAACAAGAAGGAACAAAGGAAAATGGAGTGCTAATACTGTAGTAGGCATTTTAAAGAACGAAAAATATATTGGAGATGTATTACAAGGGAAAACATTTACAACAGATCCAATTAGTCATAAACGATTAACTAATTATGGTGAATCAGACCAATATTATATAAAAGACCATCACGAAGCAATAATAAGTCGAGATGTTTTTGATAGAGTTCAAGAAATATTGAAAGATAGATGTGGTGCTAGAGCCACAGGAAGAAGATTAGGAAATATTGGAAGAAAATATCCTTTTAGTGGGAAAATAAAATGTGGCTTTTGTGGAGCAACATACGTTAGAAGATGTATGTATTCTAAAAAAGGTTCAACTGTAATATGGGATTGCTTAACAGATGTAGAATCTGGTAAAGATACTTGCAAAGACAGTAAAGCATTAAGAGAAAATTTAATAGAAAATGCTTTCGTTGATGCATATCACATATTATGTAACAGTAAAGATTTTAATGCTGAAATGTTATTAAAAATAATTTCTAGTTGTATAAGAGATAATAGTGTTGAAGATAAAATAAAGTCATTAAAAAAAAGTAAAAGCAATCAGGAAAGTCAGATTCATAAGTTAGTTGATTTAATGTTAGATGGGACTTTAGATAAAGAAACTTATAGTGTAAAAAAAGAAAAATTAGACAAAAAACTACAAAAGATAAATAAAGAAATAGAACAATACGAATTATTATCAGAAGATAATGATAAAATAGAAGATGGTATAAATAAAATAAAGAACACATTAAACTCAAAACAAATTTTAGATGGATTTGATAGAGATGTTTTTGATGCTTTGGTAGATTATATTATAATTGGAGGTTTTGATGAAACTGGAAAAAAAGAAGAAAATATGATAAGATTTATATGTAAATCAAAATTTAATGAAACTTTGCGAGATGATTTAAAATCTGATATAATTATTAGGAATAATAATCTTTCAAATGATGATAGTGATTTTGTTAAAGTATTGGATTTTAATAGTAATCAAGACTATTTTGTTTTTTATAAAGATGAAACTGGAAAGCAAAGAAAATTTTTAAAAAATGATATTAGAGTTAGAGTAGAAGTAGAAAAATAAACTATACATAACACACATTATACTATATTACAATGTATATTATGAAGTAGTCAGTTACACCAATACATATCAAAACCAACTAGTCATAATATACAAACAAGGCATGTTGAGACGGTGGTTGAGCTATCACGTCAAGAATCTTGATTTTACTGTGGGTATGAATGAAAATTTTGGGAATATAGCTTAAGAAGTGGTTTTAATAGTATAAAATTTTTAATTGTACTTTGAAATGTGTACATATTCAAGTTGATGAAATTGGTATTTGTAATAAGGTTTGGTTTATGAGCTATTTAAACATTTGTCAAAGTATTGTTTTTAAGGAGAAATATTTTATATGAAAATCATGAGTTTCAATGTAAATAATTGGGGAGGATTTATTCCAAAACCAGAAACAAGAGATTATTCTATAAAAGGTTACATCGAATGGGATGATTGGAATAATGCTGTTGATGACTGGAGAAGAGATAATTACCAAACAATAAAAAAAATGTCCTAAAAACAGTATGTATGATAAAAAATTACGATATAATTTTTTTACACGAAGTTGATACAAATTGTTACTCTTGGGATCTACTAAAAGAAAATTTACAAAGTTGTTATAAACTAGAGCTGCCAAACGGGTGTAAAAAAACAGAATTATTAAAAGGTCGTAAAAGTATATCTTGTGCTTTTATAAATAATAAAATTGAAAAACTTAATTATAAAATTAGTATTAGTTCGGAAAATTTTTCAGGGAAATTAAAAAATGTTCAAATTGATATAGAAGATGTAAGTATTGTTGGAGTACATGTTCCTATCAATAAAGAATATTGGAATAAATTACTTAACATTAAGGTTGATATAATTTTAGGGGACTTTAATGCCGGAGATTATAATAAAGCAACAAAAATGAGCGAATATAAAACACTTTTAAGGATGGGATATTTCGATGTTTGCAACGGTGTTATAACAACAAAATATAACACACCAATTGATCATATTTTGGTCTTAAACAAGTATAAAGATAAATGCTTTAATCCAACAATACATTATGACATTAGATTGTCGGATCATTATCCGATATCATTTGAACTTATTGTAAATTGATACCATAATTTATTTAGAAATTGATTGTATATATTTCCTCGAAAAAAAAATCTTTCGTGAATATGTTTTTACGAACTAGCATTAAAATTCTTGATATATAAACGTTTTATTACTTCGTATCATGTTGAGATAATTTATATTTTAATATGTATGTAATATTATAATATAATAATATAATAATTTTTTATTATTCAGTAATAAATTTTTAAAGGACGACAAATTTATGGAATGTAGAGGTTATGATAAAAGAAAAAAAATTGTAAAAGAGTATAATGTAATTCCTGTAGCGCATTTAAAATTACTCTCTCACCAAACTAAACATAGTGATGCAGGATCAACTATTAAAGATGAATATTATATTTTTAAAGCAGTTAATAAAAGAAATGGAAATGAAGAAGTAATACAATGTGGAATGGGAGCAGCTAAAGATTTCTTAAGGTTATTAAATCATGGTGGTTTACCTATATTTAACCCATTAAAGATTAATAATACAAATTCAAAAGAAAATAATTACAACAAAAATAAAAATAGATGCAAAAACAAGTGGAATAAAGAAGCGGAACAGTTACATAATGCAATTATGTGGTTAATAGTTATTTGGAATGCAAAATTAGATACTCCTCTATTTGAATTTAAAGAGGACATTGAAAAATATAAATATTGTAATCCATTTGATTGGAAAATAATTAGGGTAAATAATACTATTAAAAATGGTGGAAAAGGTAAAACTTTAACAGAGATGATAAATTTTTATAGGGAATATAATAATATAAAAGATAGTATATGTAATTTTGATTTAATAAATGCAAGAATAAGTAAAATAAAAGATGAAAATGGGGATAATATAGAGTCATTTTTTTAATTAATAATAATGTTAAATGAAATGAGGTTAAAAGTGGAAGAAGTAAATAATAAAAAAAATATTCTTGATGCATGGATTATTGTTGAACAACTATCGGAAGGCTCAATAAAAAAAGATCAAAATATAATTACTTTTGATAAACAAAGTCAAGATTTTAAGTCTGAATTGTTAGCTTGTTTAGAAAAAAATAAAGACAAAAATAAAATTAACGATAAGAATTTTAAAAATTGTGGATTAGCAATATATTTTGATATATTCAATTTTAAAGAAATTATAGATATTTTAAATGATTTATTGGGTACAAAAAATTGTAAAAAAGTATATTATGATATAAATAAAGCAAATAAATTCTCTTTTGTAATATTTTTAGACAATAAGTTAAATTTTTTAGATGAAAAATTCTTCTACACAATAAGTGGTTATATTAGATCTTATAAAGAAATTCCTTTACAATTTAAAAAAATAGAAGAAAAATTATGTAAAGAAATACATGATATTTTTGAAAAAAATGATAATTTTAATGAAGTATTTTCTTTAATATTAAGTAAGTATAAAATAAATAAAATAAATTGTTGTTATAAATTTATTAATAATTTGGAAATTGATGAAGTAAATTTACACTCATTTTTTATTAATGATTTAGAAAGAGCAAAAGAGATTGAAAATGAAAACTTAGATATATATTTTAATATAAATAATGAAGATAATAATAATGTAAGAATTGATTTAAATTTAAAAGATAAAGAGAAAATTTCTTATGATTTTTTTGAAAATATTTTACAACCAAAAAATTATCCACTAGGACGTTTTCCCTCAAATCCAGAGTTTTCGTTATCTCTAATGCAACAAGTAGCAACTAATATATATATAAATAAACCAAATACTATGTTAAGTGTCAATGGTCCTCCAGGTACAGGTAAAACTACATTGTTACGTGATATTTTCTCACATCTTATTGTAGAACAGGCAAAAGAAATTTGTAATTTACATAATAAAAAGATAGATGAGACACTTTCTTTTGATGAAGATAAATTTTTTGCTATTTTACCTATGCAAATATTAAATAAAAATATTGTAGTTGCAAGTTCAAATAATGGAGCTGTTCAAAATATTGTAAATGAATTACCACTAAAGTCATCAATTTCTAATGAATTTATTGATGAAATATTAGATATTGATTATTTTAGTAGTATCTTAAACAAAGATAATACTGAAAAAAATAAAAAGGAAAAATATTGGGGTACTTTTTCATTAGAAGGCGGAAGTCAGAAAAATTTAAACAGGTTTTTTAGTATTATTGATTCAATTAAAAATGAGTTGAATTTTAATTCTGACAAAAAAATTTACGATGAATTTATAGATAAATACAAAATTTTATTAAAAGAGAAAAATGTAGCACAAAAATATTTTGATAATTTAAAAATGATAAAAGAAATTGATAATGAGATTATCAATTTAAGAAATGAAATAACATTAGAAACAGAAAAAAAAGAGATTTTGTTACGTGAAAAAAAAAGTGAATTAGAAAAAATCAATCAAACTTTGATTAATTTGAAAAAAGAAGAAAATGAATTACAATCAAAAATAAATGTTCTAAATTATGATATAGAAATAGAAAATAGAAATCTAAAAATAAAAGAAATAAACAAGCCTCCTTTATTTTTTCTACAAAAAATATTTAATAAAAGTAATGTATTAAATTATATCTGTTCAGTTGAGAACGTTTTAGATAAAATTAATAGTTTTAAAAAAGAAAGTAGAGACTTATTAATTATTCAAAATGAGAATCGTAAGTCTATTGAAGAAAATATTAATTTAAAATTAAAGTTAAACGAAGATATTTCTAATGAGAAAATATCTTTTGAACAGTGGAAGAGAGGACAAAGAATAAAAGTAGAATGTTTATATTCTAAAAAAGAAATTTTAGAAGAAGAGAATAGACAAAAAAAATTTAATGAATTAGATTTAAATATAGATTATGATGAACTGCAAAAAAGCAATCCGTGGTTTGATAAGGACTTTAGAACTTTACAATCAGAACTTTTTATATTAGCTTTAAAAGTAAGAAAACAATTTTTATGCGAGAATAAAGAAACCCTAAGTAAGGCAAAGAATATTTTTAAAAATAGAAATAATTATATTAATAGAAAAAATGGAAAGAAAGTTTTAGAAGAAGCTTGGCAGTGGATAAACTTTACAATTCCAGTGGTGAGTACTACATTTGCAAGTTTTTCAAATATGTTTAGAGGCTTTGGAGAAAACTTTATTGGTAATTTGTTTATAGATGAAGCTGGGCAAGCCTTACCACAAGCAAGTGTAGGTGCAATTTTTAGGAGTAAAAGAGTCCTTGCTGTCGGTGATCCTGCACAGATTAAACCTGTGTTAACCTTAGATGAAAATGTATTAAGTCTTATATCAGAAAAGAAAGAAATAAGTAGTAAATTTTTATCAATTAATGCATCGACTCAAACAATTATTGATGATATATGCAAATATGGAGTTTTAAAATCAGAATCAGAGTGGATAGGTATTCCTTTATGTGTACATAGAAGATGTAAAAATCCAATGTATAATATATCAAATAATATTTCTTATAATGGAATGATGGTTCAAGGATTAGATAATTTTCAAGGAATATCAAATTGGTATGATGTGACTGGTAATGCAAAAGATAAATATGTAAAAGAACAATCGGATTTTTTACAAGAAATAATAAAACAGATAATAGATAAAGATCATAGTTTAGCTAATGAAATTTATGTTATTTCTCCTTTTAGACATGTTGCATATCAACTTTCGAAAGATTTAGAGAAAATTAATTTTACAAAAAGAGAAAATGGGAAGATAATAAATGTAGGTACTGTACATACATTTCAAGGAAAAGAAGCAAAAATTGTTTTTTTAGTTCTTGGGGCAGATAAAAAAAGTGAAGGTGCTGCTAGATGGGCTGTTTCAGAACCTAATATAATGAATGTAGCAGCAACTAGAGCAAAGGAAGAGTTTTATATTATAGGTGATAAAAGATTATATAGTGGTCTTGGAAGTAACGTAGTAAGAGAAACTATTAATGTAATAGATCACTATAATGCTAATAAAAGTTAAAAGACAAATATATAATTAGTATAGAGGTTTATTATGAATGAAAATAGAATAAGTGATGGAAGTGCTACAATTCTTGTTTATGATAAAGCAATTGATGGTAATGATACTTTTACTGAATGGCTTAATGATAATGGGTTTTCTAAATGGGATAAGCATGGATATTATAGTGGATGTTCTTGGGTATATATTAATTTAAATAATAGATTATATGCCCCTGGTATGCCAGGCATTGCTATTACAAGTGTTTTAGGAAATCATGCTATTACTATTTCAGAATTTAAAAGTATATATAAAATTTATGAAAAATATGATGGAAAGGATGTATTTGTATTTAACACAAAGAAATTTGATTGTGATTAAAAGATAATTGTATATAATAAATTGATTTATATTTCAACACAAAAGAATGTAAAAATAAAAAGGAACAAAAAATGTACTATATAACAGGAGATAGACACGGAAATTTAGAAGACTTAATTTATTTTACTTTTGAACATATGACGAATATAGATGATGTAATGATAATATTAGGGGATAGCGGTATTAATTATTATCAAGATGAAAGAAGTTATATGATAAAAAATATGTTATTACAGGCAAATATAACATTTTTCTGTATTCATGGTAACCATGAAGAAAGATCAAGTAATATTAATAGTTACAAAGAGAAGATATGGAAAAATGGTATTGTATATTATGAAGAAGATTACCCTAATTTATTATTTGCAAAAGATGGAGAAATCTATGATTTTGATGGTAAGAAAGTAATTGTTATAGGCGGTGCATATAGTGTTGATAAGGATTATAGATTAAAAAACGGTTTGAATTGGTTTGAATCAGAGCAACCAAGTGAAAGAATAAAAGAACATGTGGAAAATAATCTAAATAAAGCAAATTGGGAAGTTGATTATGTTTTATCTCATACATCCTCTTTAAAATATGAGCCTGTAGAGTATTTTCTTCCATTTATTAATCAAAAAAGTGTTGATAAATCTACTGAAAAATGGCTTAATGAAATAGAAAATAAACTAAAATATAAAAGATGGTATTTAGGACATTATCACTGTGAAAAAATAGTTGATAAAATTAAAATAATGTATAAAAGTATAGATGAGTTTAAATAAAAAAGTTATATACCAAACAACCCAATATATAAGCATGATATCAAATAATAAGCCGTAAAATATAGAAATTACTCTTGATAAAAAAGTTAGGCAAATGTAGAAGAACTTGTTAAAAGAATAAATAAAATTCATATTTTAAATATTCAAATACATAGATAAATTGTAAGAAATGATAATAAAAATAGGTATTCAATTAAAAAGTATGAAAATTAAATAATGGCAAACTAAGGACTTTCAATATATATTTATGTTGGATTTGAAATGTTATGCTAAAGATTATTAATCATACAATATTTACACTCTATATAGCTTGCGAACATTAAATATAAAAAGAAAAATTCTAATTAAAGTACAATTTTTGTGAAAATTAAAAAATAATGTTAGACTTTGAAGTCGATTTGTTTTTGTAAATAGATGAAAAAACACGGCGCATAGAATTTGTTGCTGCCATGTTTTTATAATGTTTTATATTAGTTTGAAATCACAAGTTCTAATGCATTACATGGGGTAGTAAAGACACCAATGGTATCACCATTTGAATCGAAGAATTCAACCTCATAATAAGTGCCATCATATTCTAAAACAATTGCACCTTTAGTTCCAACGGGAAGACCATTAAATTCTTTAATAAGTTTTACTACATCTAACTCTTTCATAATCTATCTTCCTTTCTTATCGGGGTAGATTGTTACTATTTTATATGTAACTCTACTATTGTCTTTTTGTATAACAACTACAACATTGGCATTACTTGATTTACCAGATTTACCTATAATTTTAGTGTTATAAGTATGTTTAATTCCAAATGGAGTTGTTTCGCTCTTTGTAGGTGATTTTCCTACTAGAGAAGCTACAACATTTTTGTGAAACAATTTTGAATCACTCTGCGAATATCCTAAGACATCTTTCATAAATTTCGCTTTAGAACCGCCTATAGGATGATTGATATTTAGTAAATACTCCTCAGTTTTCTTTTTGCTATATCTGACATTTTTTGGGTCATTGACTGGAACATTATTTTGTTTAGCTCCATATGTATCACCAAAGCCACCATGAAAACCTGCTCCCATTAAGCATTCACAACCTTTCGACTTTGCATAAATTCACTATCGAATTGTAATATTTCAATTCCGATTTCTTTGTATGGAGCAAAAATATTTTGTGGTGCAGTTCCATAGACAACAATCGTGGTAGGTTTCAAGGTATCAATTACATAGTTTAGTCCATTTTGAAAATAAGCTCTATCAGTCAATATCTTTATACATCCATGAGACCCTACTGCAATAACTCCGTTTTTTTGTATTCCTGCACAAGACAATTTATAAGTTCGTTCATCACTAAATCGAATGTTTGGGATTACAGTTAATCCATTTTCTTGTAACCAAAAACCAATAGCTCGGCTTCTGTAAATATTCCAATGTTGCATGACTAATGGCATATCACGGTAAATGCTGAAATCAGGTGATATAACACCCTTAAATTTTTTTAGAATTGGAAGATAAGTATTTGGCTTATTCCAAAGTCGTTCAAATGATGTGTCATCTTCATAGAAATGTATCCATGCATCATAATCAGTACTTTTTAAAGCCTTTGTAAATGAAATCAATTTATTTGGTTTTTGTATTTCCAATTTTAAACATGGAATTTCTAACGGATTATCGTAAGTAGCATTTTTTACTAAAAATGCGTGAAAAACGTCTTTGCACCCATTACGAGTGCTATTTACTTTTGACATAAATTATGCCTCCTTATCTATTTTAATCTAAAAATAACGGTTATCTCTTGAAAAAGTTCTTCAGATGTGGCATAATTTTCATATTCAAATAGTGGATGCTCGCATCCGAAGAAATTGCACTTAGTAAATTGTTGTTGCAATTTATTAGGTGCATTATTTAATTGAAAGCATATTACAATCATATAACATCACCATCCTTTCATTAAAATTTTTTATTACATAGCTTTTGAAAAAAGCTGAAGTAATCTTAATTCGTAATTAGTATAATCCTTATTGCCATAAGTCAACCATTTTTGATAATAGGAAAAAGCATATGAAGCTGCTTGAAGGCTAATATAAAAATGATTATAAACCTCTAGTGAATTTTTTAGATTTAACTTATGAATCAAAACGGGTGGAGCGATAGCATATTTTGCAAAAAATTTTGCTTCAGCTTCAGCTAAATTACTTTCTTGTGAATGATCTAATACAATATGACCGCATTCGTGAGTGAGAGTATTATTTGTACGACCGTATCCTTTTCTATCGTTGTAAAATATATACCAAGTGCCATTGTATTTAATCGAAAATCCATCTTCACTTTCCTTTAACATAAGTTTTTGTTCTTCTATGGATTTTGAAGAATAAGGAATTATCATTGCACCAAGCTTTGTAGCTATTTCGAAGCCACTTATTGGGATACATCTAATATCAAGTTTTTCAAATGTACTAACGACAATATCTTTAATTTCTTCACAACGTTGGTCTGATAATCTAAATGTCATTCATTAATCCTCCCCAAATAGAGCTGAAATAAGTGCTCTTTTTTGTTTTTCTGACATGTTTGCAGAATTTCTAGCCAATATACGCTCTACTTTTGGAAAATCAAAATCATTTTGTTCTATACCAAGTAAATAATCTGATGTTGTATGAAGTGCAGTTGCAATATTGGCAAGCATATCTGCTTTGGGTTCTCTGGCACCAGAAATATAACGAGAAAGTGTAGCTTCTGTAGTATTTATTCTATCGGCAAGTTGTTTTTGTGTCATATTTTGTTTTTGCAATAATGTTAATAATCTTTGTCCAAATTCTTTATTCATTATATATCCTCCTTATAAGAAGAACATTACCTGTTCTTCTTACCAAAAGTATAATACAACTTACCAAAAAAGTCAAGTGCAAAAATAATATAAATAATTAATATAACTAATATAATTAATAAAAAATAATATAATTCAATGTTTGTTTTAAAGTCAGTATTGTGACATGATTTATTTAAATCTGATTTATGGTGACAAATTAAATATAATAAAAATAACTATATTAAACTATATTGATTAACCTTATTTATAAATATTACTTGATAATAAAATAATAGGTTATGTGTTACTTAATATTTCTAAAAAAACCTAAAATAATTTTAAGTTGTTACTTGATATTTTTATTTAGTAACAACTTATTTTTATGTTATTATAAAATTTATAGAATGAAAATGATTAAGGTTTAAAATAATTTTTGTTTGGGAGTAAGAAATGAAATTTATGCATTTGTCGGATCTTCATTTAGGGAAAAAAGTAAACGGTTATTCAATGATTGAAGATCAAAAATATATTATAAATAACATATTAGAAATTATAGATAATGAAAATATTGAAAGTGTAATAATTGCAGGAGATGTTTATGATAAGAGTGTGCCTCCTGTAGATGCGGTGGAGTTATTTAATGATTTTCTTGAAGAACTTGAAAATAGAAATCTTTATGTATTTATAATAAGCGGGAATCACGATTCACCGGAGCGTATTGCCTTTGGTAATTCATTTATGCGTAAAAGTAAAATATTTTTTTCCCCTGTATATAACGGAGAAATTAATGAAATAGAATTAAATGATGAATACGGGAAAATAAATATATGGATGTTACCTTTTATAAAACCGTTAAATGTTCGTAAGGTTTATGAAGATAAGGTGATAAATACTTATAATGATGCTGTAAAAACAGTAATAGATAATCTTAAAATAGATACAAACGAAAGAAATATAATGATTACACATCAATTTGTAACGGGAGCAGAAAGAACAGATTCAGAAGAAATATCAGTAGGTGGGAGCGATAATATAGATGTATCGAATTTTGATAAGTTTGATTATACAGCTTTAGGGCATATACACCGTCCGCAAAATTGTAAATCAGAAAGAGTTAGATATTCTGGAACACCACTTAAATATTCATTTTCGGAAGCTAAGGATAAAAAAAGTGCAACGATTATAGATATTAAGGAAAAGAATAATATAAGCATTAAAACAGTTCCTTTTAAACCTTTAAGGGATATGGTAGAAATAAAGGGAAAATATAATGATATTATGCGACTTGATTTTTATAAAGATACATCTTATAGGGAAGATTATATGCATATTATTCTTACAGATGAAGAGGATATACCTGATGTTATAACAAAACTTAGAGCAGTTTATCATAATATAATGAAAGTTGACTATGATAACATTAGAACGAGATCTTCAAATAAGATTAAAGAAATTGAACATATAGAAAGTTTTTCTCCTTTTGAATTATTCTCAGATTTTTATAAACAGCAGAATAATCAAAGCATGAATGAAGAACAGAATAATTATATTAAAAATACGATTGAAGAAATATGGGGGAATAATTAATGAGACCAACTAAACTTATAATGTCAGCTTTTGGTCCATATTCAAATAAAGTTGAAATTGATTTTGATAAACTTGGGGAAAACGGACTATATTTAATAACTGGTGATACAGGAGCAGGTAAAACAACTATTTTTGATGCAATAACATATGCATTATATGGAAGAGCCAGTGGAGAAAACAGAGATGCAAGCATGTTTCGTTCAAAATATGCACTTGAAAGCACTCCAACAAGTGTTGAACTAAATTTTACATACTCCGGTAAAGAATATTATATAAAAAGAAATCCAGAATATGTTAGACCTAAAAGCAGAGGAGATGGATTTACAACTCAAAAGGCAAGTGTAGAACTTTATTTGCCAAACGGTAAAACAATAGATAAACCAAAAGAAGTAAATGATGCTGTTATAGATATTTTAGGTGTTGATTATCATCAATTTACTCAAATTGTTATGATAGCACAAGGTGATTTCTTAAAATTATTAAATTCTTCTACCGATGAAAGAAAACAGACTTTTCAAAAATTATTTAAGACACAAAAATATAATTTACTTCAAGAAAAAATAAAAGAGGATTTTTTAGAAATAAATAAAAAATATAACAGCTTGAAAAGTACTCTTATTCAGTATATTGATGGAATAAAATGTGAAGAGGATGAGAATCTTTATTTAATAATAGAAAAGATAAAAAATGAAGAAACTCCTTTTATAGATGTTATTCCGTTAATAGAAAATAGCATAAATGACAGTATTGAAGAAGAAAAACAATGTCAAATTGAAATAAATAAGTTAGATGATGAAATAGAAGAAATTACAAAAATTCTTACAAAAGCAAAAACACTTATAAATGCTAAAGAAAGCATAAAAGATTTAGAAGATGAACTATTTGAAAAAGAAGAAGAAAAAAATAAATTAAGTTTAAAAGTAGAAGATGCAAAAAAAGAATACGATAAGAGAGATGATATTCTAAACGAAATTACACAAATTGAAATCAAGCTTGATGATTATGATGAGCTTGAAAAAAATATAAATGAAGAAGAAAATATAAGGAATAGAATAGAAAATAATGATAAATCATTTAAGAAAAAATCTTTAAGTAAAGATAAGTTGGAAGAAGAAATAAAGAATATAGAAGAAGAAATAAGAAGTATAGATGAAATAATAAAAAATAAAAGTAATTATATTGAGGAGAAGTCAAATTTAGAGAAAGAAAAAAAAGATATTGATACTATTATAAGTTATAAAGAAAACTTTGATAAAACTAAAGAAGCATATGAAAACTTGATTAATGATTACAAAATAAAATCAGAAAAGGCACAAGCTTTAAAGGAAAAGTATGATAAAGGAAACAGAGCTTATCTCGATGAACAAGCAGGTATTTTAGCTAAGAACTTAATAGATAATGAGCCTTGTCCTGTATGTGGTTCAACTTCTCATCCAAATCCTGCAAAACAAGAGTTTAATGCTCCTACAAAAGAAGAGCTTGAAAAACTAAAAAGTGAATCTGAAAAAGCACAAGAAAAAGAAAGAAAAGCCAGTGAAAAAGCAGGAGAAGTAAAAGGTTCCTTAAAAGAAATTGAAGAAAGATTAAATAAACTTTCAAATGATATTTTAAATGGTAAGTCATTAGAAAAAAAGAAAGAAGATACAGTAAATCTATTAAATGAAGTATTAGATAAAATAAGTGATATAGAAGATAAAGAAACAACAAAAGAAGAACTTAATCAGTCACTACAAAAAAACAAAGATAATTTGGCCAAGTTAAAAGATGAAATGCAAAGCATTATAAATTCAAAACTAACAGATGAAACTATGTTAAAAAACATTTCTCAAAGAATAGATAATTTAAAAGGTAATCTTAAATATGAAAATAAAAATGCTGCTTTAAAAACAAAGAAAAGTTTAGAACAAACTAAAAAATCTATTGAAGAAAATTATAAAGAAACAAATGAAGCATTTGAAGATTGTAAAAGAAGTATTAAAGAGATAAAAATAAAAATAGATACTAATAAAGAAATTCTAAAAAATAGTGAAGATATAGATATAACAAAAGAAGAAGAAAAACAAGCATATTTAAAAACAGAAAAACAAAATTTACAAAATAAGCAAAAAAATATTAACCTAACAAAAGAAATCAATTCTTCATATTTAGAAAAAATACAATCAAAGCTTAAAGAACAAGAAAAGGTTGAAGAAAAATATAAATGGTTAAATGCATTAAGCAGTACTGCAAATGGAACTTTAACAGGTAAAGAAAAGATAATGCTTGAAACCTATATACAAATGGCATATTTTGACAGAATAATTAACAGGGCAAATATTAGATTAATCAGTATGACTTCGGGACAGTATGAATTAATAAGAAAAACTTCTGCCGATAATAAAAGAAAGCAAAGTGGATTGGAACTTGATGTAATAGACCATTATAACGGCTCAAAAAGAGATGTTAAATCATTATCAGGAGGAGAATCTTTTAAGGCGTCGTTATGTTTGGCACTTGGATTATGTGATGAAATACAGTCCTCTGCAGGAGGAATAAAACTTGATACAATGTTTGTTGATGAAGGTTTTGGTTCTCTTGATGAAGAATCTTTATCTCAGGCTATAAGAACACTTTCAGCCCTATGTGAAGGTAACAGGCTTGTAGGGATAATATCCCATGTAAGCGAACTTAGAGAAAAAATAGACAAGCAGATTATAGTTAAGAAAGAAAAAGCAGGCGGGAGCAAAGTATTAGTCGAAGTATAATAAAAAAACTTCTTAAAATGTAATATTTTAGGAAGTTTTTATTTTTTTGTTTTTATTTGTAAGTATATATAATTGAGTTTGATATTTTGTTGTGATAAAATTTTTTATAATGGATGGTAAACTATCATAAGGAGAAATGATATGGATAATAAAGTCGGTTTAACATGGATAAATTTTTATATGGAATTTGCTTCAGTTTTGTTAAATTATAAAAATAATAGAAATGTTCTTATAGATAAGTTAAAAAGAATATATAGAGAAAATGATAAATATATTAAATTTCCAACATTTGAAAAAGATAAAGACATTATAGATATCGATCCTTTTTCAGTTTTTGGTCTTTTTAATAAGGGAATAAAAGCTAGTAACAGGAAACTAATTTTAGAGGGTATATCAAAAGAATTTAGTCTTAAAAGTAATATTCCTTTAGGTTTTGATGGTATTCCTATTTTAAATAATCTTAGTTCATCTTTTTTTGCTTTTAAAGAAAAGAGAAAAAGTACAGATATAGACGGACTTTGGAAAATGTTTGAAGCAGGCATTAATTATGCAGATAATAAAAATGATAAAACAAGAAATGATTTTATTATTGCTTATAATAATGTAATAAAACAATATGGGGTGAATTGGAATATTACAATGGGATTATTCTGGATTTGACCTAATGCATATGTAAATTTAGATGCAACAAATAGAGATTTTATAATTAAAAATAATTTAATTGACAGTAGAATAAATTATTTAACTAGAAGATTAGAAAATATTCCAAAGGGGCAAGATTATCTATATTTGATTGAAAATATTTCTACTAATTTAAACAGCGGAAAATATCCATTTATAAATTTTGTTGAATTGTCTTCTTCTGCATGGAATTACTATAACAATAATAAAAATAATATAGATAAAGAAATTAATTCTACACAAAATATTGAAGAATATAATCCCAATATTACAAAAGAACAATGGAAAAAATTTATTATAAACATTGAAAAACCATCAAATTTAACATCAATAAAAATGTTAAAAGCAATAATGGAATTAGGTGGTGAGGCTTATTGTAATGAATTAATAGAAAAATATGGAGGAAATGTAGATTATTATGTAAAAGCTACATTAGGGCTTGGTAAAAATGCAAAAAAATACTTTAATTTAGAAAATTATATAGAGAATGGTAAAGAAAGAATATATGTAATTCCTTTTGTAGGTAAAAAAACAAATGAACATAATACAGAAAGTTTTGTTTACTCTATAAGGAAGGAATTAAGAGAAGCATTAAATGAAATAGATTTATCAGATATTTCACCATTTTGTGAAAATGAAAATTTACTTAAAGGGACAACGAAAGAAGAAAATAATATGCAAGTAACGGATATTAGAAAAAATACTATTTTATATGGACCTCCTGGTACAGGGAAAACATATAATACAGTATTATATGCAGTTGCAATAATAGAAAATAAAAAATTAGCTGATATAAAAAGTGAAAAATATGAAGAGGTATTAAAAAGATATAATCAGTATAAATCAGATGGATTAATTGAATTTACAACATTTCATCAATCTTATGGATATGAAGAATTTATAGAGGGGATAAAACCGATTATTAATAATAATGAAGATGAAAACAGTGATGTAAATTATAAAATTGAACCGGGTGTTTTTAAGGCTTTTTGTGATAAAGCAGAAACAGCTTCTTTAAGTAATTCAAATTATAATTTGGAATTAAATAATTCACCTGAGATATGGAAAGTTTCCTTAGAGGGTACAGGTGAAAACAGGACAAGAAGTGAATGTATGGAAAATGGTCACATAAGAATTGGATATGATTTTTATGGAGAAAATATAGAAGATGAAACAAAATTTGAATTTGGGGGTAAAAATGTTTTAAATGCGTTTATTTCCAAAATGAAAGTAGGAGATATTGTTTTATCTTGCTATAGCTCTACTACAATTGATGCTATTGGTATTGTAAGTGGTGAATATGAATGGCATGATGAATATGAAAAGTATAAGCGTTTAAGAAAAGTAAAATGGATAGTAAAAGGAATAAAAGAAAATATTGTTGATATAAATAATGGCTGTTCATTGACATTATCTTCTGTATATAGGTTAAACATTTCATTGTCAGATGTAATAAATATTATTTCAAAATATTCAGGTGTGTTATTACATTCTAAAAAAAGAAAAAGTAACTTTGTTTTTATAATTGATGAAATAAATAGAGGAAATATTTCAAGCATATTTGGGGAACTTATTACTCTTATAGAAGAAAGTAAAAGAATAGGTGCAAAAGAAGAATTAAAATTAAGATTACCTTACTCAAAAAAGCTTTTTGGAGTTTTGGATAATATTTACATACTTGGAACAATGAATACTGCCGACCGTTCTATTGCTCTTATTGATACAGCCCTTAGACGTCGTTTTGATTTCGTTGAAGTTTTACCAAATGAAGAAATTTTAAATGATGTATATGTAGAAGGTGTTTCTATTAAAGATATGCTTAAAAAAATAAATATGAGAATAGCAGCATTATATGACAGAGAGCATATGATTGGTCATTCGTACTTTATTCCACTTATAAATAATCCTAATTTAGATACTTTATCAATGATATTTAAAAAGAATATTATTCCGTTATTACAAGAGTATTTTTATGAAGATTACGAAAAGATTGGATTAATTCTTGGAGATAACAATAAAAACCATGAAGATAAATTTATTGTAAAAAAAGATTGTGATTATAATATGTTGTTTGGCAGTAATGTAGATATTGATATAGATATACCTTATATATATGAAATCAATGAAGATGCATTTGAAAATATTAATGCATATAAGATGATATAAGTTGAAAGAAGTAATATTATATGAAAAAAATATATCAAATAAAAGAATATGGTTCATTTACAAAAGGTAGTCAGATTGAAGGATATATTTCTCTACCTAATGATACGTTTGATGAATTGGAGAATTTTATACTTTCAAATTCTTTTAAAGAAACTTCTGCTCTTGATATTATGAAGTTATCGGTTCAAAGGGGAATAGGAAAAATCATTACAGCCCAAAATTATGTTGGCATGATTACAATGAATGAAGGAACTATTATAGAGATACTTCCAAAAGTTTATTCAAAAGAAGAAGAAAATGAGCAAAAGACAAAAAAGCTGTTTATAGATATGCTGAAATCATTTAAAGAATTTCCATATAAAAACTTCCAAATGGCAAATATGGATATTTCAAAAATGAATATATTTGAGATATTTATAAGAATGTTTATTGATGAAGTTTTTTATATTGTAAAAAGAGGAATAAAAAGTGATTACCAAAGAGTGTCAGAAAACAAACCATTTTTAAAGGGAAAGATAGATTTCTCAAAACAAATTAAATATAATTTAATACATAAAGAAAGATTTTTTATTTGTTATGATGATTATAATACAAATTGTATTGAAAACAGAATTATAAAAGAAACATTATTATACTTATACAAAGTTACATCTTCATCAAAAAACAAAAAAGATATAAAAATTCTTTTAAATAATTTTGAGAATGTTAGTACACTTAAAGTATATTCAAAAGTTGATTTTGATAATTTAGTTATAGATAGAAATAAAAAATATTATGAAAGAGCCATAATGTGGAGTGAGATTTTTCTTTTTGGTAAAAGTTTTACTTCTTTCTCAGGTTCTAAAATATCTTTTGCTTTATTATTCCCAATGGAAAAATTATTTGAAAAATATATTGCAAAACAATTAAAATTAGTAATAGACAATAATAAATACTCTATTTCTTTTCAAGATGGCAGATATCATTTATTTGAAGAGCCTCAAAAGAAATTCTTAATTAAGCCTGATATTGTTTTAAAAGATAAAATTAATAATTATATTTATGTTATGGATACAAAGTGGAAACTTTTATCAGAAAAAAATAATAATTATGGTATATCTCAATCTGATATATATCAAATGTATGCTTATAATAAAAAATATGATTCTAGGAATGTAACATTGTTATATCCTCTTACACCAAATATAGATAAAAATAAAAAAATACGATTTTATTCAAATGATGGTGCAAGAATAAATGTTGAATTTATAGATTTATATAATGTTAAAGATACTCTTAAACAAATAATGAGTAATATGAATTAAAAAACACTCTTATTTAGAGTGTTTTTATTCGTCCATTGATATGGTTGAATTTGCAGCAAGAAGTAAAAGTCTTTTAAATTCATTTTTTTCTTCTTTTGTCATTTTATCTGTCATTCTATCAAAACATATTTTAACTTGTTCTTTTACAAAAGGGTACACTTCTAAGGCTTTATTTGTTGGTTTTATGTCGTATGTTCTTTTGTCTTTTATATTTGTAGTTCTTTCAACAAAACATCTTTCTTCCATTTTATTTAAAGTTTTGGCAACTACACTCTTATCAAGCCCTATTTTTTTTGTTATTTCATCTTGAGTTATTTTTTCAAAGTCACAAATAATTAAAATAATAACAGCTTGAGGTGCTGTTAAATTATATTTTGCACAGTTCTTATTAAGAAACATGTGTGATTTTCTATATAGTATAGATATAAATTTAAAAGGGTTGTCCATAATATCAAACATAAAAAAGCCTCCTTTTATATATTAAATATTATAGTTGGTTGATTTAATATTTGCAAATATTTTTTAGTGGCAATTGCCACTAAACTTTTGACCGTAAATATTTTCTATGATATTTTATAATATAGTGGCAATTGCCACTATATTATGTTTTGACAAAAAAGGAGTGCATTATATGGAAAAAATAACAAAAATATGGAATAAAAATTTTATTTTATTATTTATTACTAATCTTTTGGTTTTAGCGGCATTTTATGCCTCCATACCTATTATTCCGGTATACTGTCAGCAAATAGGGATAACCGGTTCAAAAGTTGGTATAGTACTATCTGCTATGTCGGTTGCGACAATTTTATTTCGTCCAATAGCCGGATATTTACTTGATAATTTTAATCGTTATCTTATATATGTTTTGTTTTTGGCTCTATTTTGCCTATCTTTCACAAGTTTTATTTTATTTCCAATGTTTGGGGCATTAATTGTAATACGTTTATATATGGAGGGCTGTTTATTCTATTTGTGGTTCAGCAACAATGACTCTTGCCAGTGATGTTTTACCACCTTCAAAGATTACAGAAGGAATAAGCAGATTTGCATTTACAATATCAATTGGTATGGCAGTTGGTCCTTTTGTAGGCATTCAAGTTCAGAACTATTTAAGCAGTAAAGCATCTTTTTTAACGGTTTTTGCAATAACGGTTGTGGCTTTAATATGTGTGTTATGTTGTAAAATAAAATATCCTAAAGTAGAAAGAAAGAAATTTGCGCTAAAAGATACAATTTATAAACCTGCTTTTCCGTTTATGTTCAATATGATGTTTCTTATGATTCCATACGGAGCAGTTATAGCATATTCATCAATCTTAGCGGGAGAAAAGAATTTAACAGGATTTCTTCCTTATTTTTATATTTTCCTTGTTGTTGGAATGCTTTTACCAAAACTATCTACACAAAAAATGATTGATGCAGGAAAACATAAAGTATTAGTGTATATTAGTTTAGTAATTTTAATATTAACAATGGTTAGTTATAAATTCTTAAATACAGGTATACATTTACTTTTAGCGGGATTTTTCTTTGGTCTTGGTTATGGTATATTACAACCTTTATTCCAGTCTTTTGTTACCGGTACTACACTGGCACCAAAGAGGGGGGTAGCAAATGCAACATATCTATTATCATATGATATTGGTATTGGTATAGGTTCTTTATTAATGGGTTTTATGCAGGAAAGCATAGGATTATCTAATGGCTTTGCATTAACCGTAGTAGCTTATATTGTTGGTTTTATTGTTTATATGTTATATGTAGATAAATATTATGAAAAATTAAAAAACAAAGAAGGTTCAAAAAAAGAACACAAAGGTTTCTTATCAGAGTATATGGAACATGAAATATATACTATTAATGAAAATAAGACGGTTAGATATGCCATAACGTTCTTTACGGAAAAAAATATTAGTGGAGCTCCTATTATATCTGAAACAGGGAAACCAGTGGGTTATATTACAGATGGAGATATTATGAGATATATGAAAGTAGATGAGCACCATCCTACGGCTATAGATAGTTCTGTAATGTTTATGGATTATTTCTGGAATACAGATAATGAATTTGAAGAAAAACTTAATTCTATTATGGACTTAAACGTACTTGAGATAGGTACAAATAAGTCTATTACTATTGATATTAATGCATCAATGGAAGAAGCTTTAAAATTACTTAGTGAAACAGGTATAAAGAAAATACCGGTAATCAAGAATAATAAAATTGTTGGAATAATTTCTCGTAGTGTAATGACGCAGTTTTTGGTTAAGAGGTATCTTGTAAAACAATATTTAAAAAATAAAAAGAAAGAAGAAATTGTTTAATAATAATTTGATGTTAATTATAAAAAAAGACCATTTATATATGGTCTTTTTTATCCTTCATATCCTTTTTCAACTTCTGCATCTAATACAATAGCTTCCATTTGAAGCATTTCACGATTTCTCTTATCCTTAAGATATTCTTTGTTTTGATTAATCATGTTGATTTCTTCTTCGCTTAAATTATCTTTATATTTTTGATGCATTTTACTTGTAAATGTATTATTTGAATTTCCAAAATTGCTTGCTCCTTTTATGAATGTTATTTTTACATCCATAATGAGTTCAGGAAATTCTGAGAATACATTTTTCACATGAGCATCTGTAATTTGATATTCTGCTCCTATGGAATCAATAATTTCGTAAAAATGATTCATTGAATTTTTTATAGTTTTACTGTTTGCAGGTATAACAATTTTATTTAAACCCATTAATAAATTTCTACCTGTAAGAGTATTGATACTAAAGGTTTTATTTATTGTAGATTTATTTGAATATTTTTGATTTACATTTGAAGTATTGGGTTTAGTGCTATATTGTTGTGCCATTTCCATTAAAGCTTTTTGCTTTTGGATTTTTTTGTTATTAATATTATTTCCTATAATTTTTCCAGCGATGATTCCTACTATTAAAGATAAAACGATATTAATAGCATTCCATATGGTAATTTGAAGTTCCATACCACCGGTTTCGTAAAATG
Organism: Anaerofustis butyriciformans; assembly: GCF_036289385.1. Lineage (NCBI taxonomy): Bacteria > Bacillati > Bacillota > Clostridia > Eubacteriales > Eubacteriaceae > Anaerofustis > Anaerofustis butyriciformans. The sequence goes on along the minus strand of NZ_JAYFFH010000001.1, from coordinate 463,604 downwards.
GTAAAGTAAAATAATAAGTTAAAGATTTAAGTGGTGTGCTTGTAATTAATATAAAAACTATAACTACGCCCAAAACCATATATAAAAAGGAATTATTTATATGATTTTTATTTTTAGACTTCATTTTTTCCTCTACAGAATTTATTTAGTGTAAAGACAATAAAATTAACAATTTAATTATATAAAAATAATATTTTAAACGCAATACAATTTAAAATGTTATATAAAATTATATATATACAATGTTATGTATATATATAAAGTATAAAGTTATATTTTAAATACTAAATTATAGAAAAAGTTTGAAAACAGTAAAAATTTAAAAAAAATAAATTTATTTTTTTATGAAAAAGAATAAAATATTATTCATAAAATTTACAACTAAAAAGGTAGGAAATAAAAAAGAAGTAATATGACTTCTTTTAATTGATTTTTTATTGTTTATATTAAGAATCAATAAAAAATGGTCAAAAAAAATTATTAATAACAAAAAAATAAAAAAAATAAATATAAATAGGGGACATACAAGCTGTAAGCATGTTGATATAAGCAAAAACTATATATTGTATATAAAAAAAATTAATTAAATTTTTTTGTTATTATTCTCATTTTTTACATAAAATTTAAGACAAACATTTATAATACTGCTATAATATAAATACATAAAAAGTTTAAGCAGATTTTTAGTTTCATTATATTATTTTTATGGAAAATTTTAAATTAAAATAAAATGCAAGATTATAAAAAATTTTTTATTTTCTCATTCTATTTGTTTTCACTATTTTTGTAAATAAAAAAAATATAAAAAATATATGTTATTTTTTATGGTTTCGTAAAAGTTGTGTAAATATTCTATATTTATGCAACCTACCCTTGAAAAATGATAATGAAAACGTTATAATAAATATATGAAATCGTTTCACTTTTAAAGTGTGAAATAATAAATATTTAAAGAGGTGTAGAGTATGATAGATATGCTAGAAAAGGTAAAAAAATGGAAGGACAGTGTATTACTTACTGACAGTGAAAAACAGACGCTTAATTCGATGAGTGACGAAGAATTAAACTCGGCTTTTTCTCAAGAATTAAAGTTTGGTACTGCAGGTCTTAGAGGAATAATGGGTCTTGGTACAAACAGAATGAATATTTATGTTGTCAGAAGAGCAACAATGGGGCTTGCTATGTATTTAAATAAATACTTTGATAATCCAACTGTTGTGATAAGTTATGACAGCAGAAATAATTCAAGATTATTTGCCGAAGAGTCAATGGGAGTTTTAGCAGCAAATGGAATAAAAACATATATGTTTAGTGAACTTATGCCTGTTCCCGCACTTTCATTTGCAACAAGATATTTGAAATGTGATGCGGGTATAATGATCACGGCAAGTCACAATCCGAAAGAATATAACGGATACAAGGTTTATGCTTCAACAGGTGGTCAAATATTAGATGAAACAGCAGATGAAATAGAAGCCAATATAGCTGGAATAGATATTTTCGAGGATGTTAAATATATATCTTTTGACGAAGCAATGAATGGAAATGGGGAATATGTTCCAAATGAAGTTATGGATGCATATTTTGAAGAAGCAAACAAAGCTTCAGATTGGTCAAGCGAAAGAGATATTTCAATAGTATATACACCTCTTAATGGTTCAGGTAATAAACCTGTTCAACAAATTCTATCAATGAATGGTTTTGATAAAGTATATGTAGTGAAAGAACAAGAAGAACCGGACGGTAATTTCCCTACATGTCCTGCTCCAAATCCTGAAAAATATGAAGTTTATACACCGGCAATAAAACTTGCAAAAGAAAAAGATGCAGATGTTATTGTTGCAACGGATCCGGATTGTGATAGAGCCGGAATGATGATAAAAGTTGGTGATGATTATCAAGTATTAACAGGTAATCAAATCGGAATGTTGCTTGCTGATTATATTAGTTCAAGAGTAGATAATCCACAGGATAAAACAATTGTTACATCAGTAGTAAGTACTCCAATGGTTGATAAAGTTGTTGGAAAATACGGTGTAAGTGTTAGAAGAACACTTGTTGGATTTAAATGGATTGGTGAACAAATTGATTTATTAAAAGATTCATTTATTTTCGGATTTGAAGAAAGTTATGGATATTTGGTTGGTCAATATGCAAGAGACAAAGATGGTATTGTTGCTGCAAAATTAATTTGTCAAATGGCTGCTTACTACAAAGCACAAGGTAAAACCTTATTTGATGTACTAAACGGTTTATATGAACAATTTGGACACTGTGTTGATATAACAGTAAGCGTAGATATTGATGATATATCACAAGTATCAAGTATCATGGATAAGATTTCAACAAAAGAAAGCGCAAATGAAGTATTTTCTGATGTAGTTAAATATGAAGATTACAGCAAAGAAGGAACAGGGCTTCCTATAACAAACATGATTTTAATTGAAAAAGGTGACGGAACAAGGGTAATTGTAAGACCTTCCGGTACAGAACCAAAAGTAAAACTTTACATGTCTTTCTATGAAGATGATGAAGCTAAATTAGAAGAAAGAAAAGCAGATATTTTAAATCGCTTTAATACAATTTTATAATTTTAGGAGGAATGATAAAAAATGAGAATAGATTTATCAAGAAACGGTATTGAAATTAAACAGGAGTCAATGGATGTTGCAAGTAAATGGCATAGGGAACTTGCAAAAGGAGATCAAGAATTTACAGGTTGGGCAAATCTTCCATCAACAATAGATAAAGATATGGTTGAAGATATTAAACAAACAGCAAAAGAAATAAAAGAAAAATGTGATTTATTTGTTGTTATAGGTATTGGAGGTTCATATCTTGGAGCTCAAGCAGTAATTGATGCTCTTGATGGAAGCAAAAATGATTATCCTGAAGTAATGTTTGCAGGATATAATATGTCAGCTACAACAATGAATAAAGTTGTAAAAGCAATGGAAGAAAAAGAAACTTGTATTTGTGTTATTTCTAAATCAGGCGGAACTGTTGAACCATTAATGGCTTATTCAATTTTGAAAGAAAAATTAATTGAAAAATACGGTGAAGCTGAAGCAGATAAGAGAATATATGTTGTAACAGATGCAGTAAGGGGAACTTTAAGACCTGAAGTTGAAGCAAAAGGCTATAAATCTTTTGTTATTCCTGATAACGTAGGTGGAAGATATTCAGTTCTTACTCCTGTAGGACTACTTCCAATCGCAGCAGCAGGTGCAGATATTGATGCATTATTAAAAGGTGCTAAAGATATGGAAGAAGATGAAGGCTGGAAAGATGAACTTTTAAAATATGCTATTTCAAGAGTTGACCTTTTGAACAGTGGAAAAGTTATTGAAGTATTTGAATATTTTGAAGATACTTTAAGATATTTCGGAGAATGGATAAAACAATTATTTGGTGAAAGCGAAGGAAAAGAAGGTAAAGGTGCTTATCCTGCATGCTTATGTTTCTCAAGAGACCTTCATTCAATAGGTCAATTCTTACAACAAGGTAATCCTATTGTATATGAAACAGTAATTAGAATAGATGAACCAAACTTAAACTTTACTATTCCTGAAATAGCAGGTGATCCATATGCAGGAAAAACTTTAGAAGATATTAACAGATGTGCTGAAGGCGGAGTTATTTTAGCTCATGAAAAAGCTGGAGTTCCAATTAATACTATTTCAATAGAAAAACTTGATGAATATAATCTTGGACAAATGATTTACTTCTTTGAAATGACATGTGGTATTGCTGCTTCAATGCAAGGTGTTAATCCATTCGATCAACCTGGAGTAGAAGGTTATAAGAGTGAAATGAGAAAATTAATAAATGAATTATAAAAAAATATGAGGTGGCGCACAAATGTCAAAAACTTTATTAACAAACGATGAACAGTATTTATTTGCAGAAGGAACATATTTAAGAGCATTTGATAAGTTAGGCGCTCATCCTGCTGAAATAGACGGAAAAGAAGGATATAATTTTGGAATTTGGGTTCCGGATGTAAAAAGTGTAAGAGTTGTGGGTTCTTTTAATGATTGGAACACTGAAGACTACTTTTTACATGATGACGGAAATGGTGTTTTTTCTGGATTTATCGAAGGAATAAAAGAAGGTGAGCTTTATAAATTTGTAATTGAAACAAAAGAAGGCGAGCTAATATATAAAGCAGACCCGTATGCTTTTTACGCTGAAGTAAAACCCGCAACGGCTTCTGTTACAACTGATATTGAGGGATATGATTGGAAAGATAAAAGATGGATGAATTCAAGACAAAAACACAACCATACAACAAAACCTCTTAATATCTATGAAGTGCATCTTGGTTCTTGGAGATGTCATGAAGACGGTAGTTATTATACCTATGACGAAATGTCAAAAGAACTTGTAGATTACGTAAAAGAGATGGGATATACACATGTTGAAATAATGCCTGTAATGGAACATCCTTTTGACGGTTCTTGGGGATATCAAATAACAGGGTATTTTGCTCCGACTTCAAGATATGGTACTCCTAAAGAGTTTATGCATCTTGTTGAAAGTTTTCATAAAGCCGGTATAGGTGTAATAATAGATTGGGTTCCCGGACATTTTTGTAAAGATGCTCACGGACTTGGTGCATTAAACGGAGATAAAGTATATGAGTCAAAAGAACATGCACAATGGGGTACATACAATTTTGATTTCTCAAAAGGAGAAGTAAGAAGTTTTCTTATTTCAAATGCATTATATTGGATTGAAAAATATCATGTTGACGGAATTAGAGTTGATGGTGTAAGCAGTATTTTATATATGAATTTTGGTATAGATGACGAATCACAAAAGAAATATAATCCTGATGGGACGGAAGGTGACTTAGATGCTATTGATTTTGTTCAAAATATGAATAAAACAATAGGAACAATGTATCCTGATGTAATGCTAATAGCAGAAGAAAGTACGGCATGGCCTCTTGTTACAAGACCTCCTGAAGTTGGGGGACTTGGTTTCCATTATAAGTGGGATATGGGCTGGATGAATGATACATTAAATTATTTTAGAACTGATTTTCCATTTAAACCTTGGAATCACAATTTGATTACTTTTTCAATGATGTATACATATAATGAAAACTTTATTCTTCCACTTTCTCATGATGAAGTCGTTCACGGTAAGGCTTCTATAATTGGTAAAATGCCAGGAGATTATTGGAGACAATTTGCGGGACTTAGAGTTCTTGCATTATATCAAATGACACATCCGGGCGGAAAACTTAATTTTATGGGAAGTGAATTTGGTCAATTTATAGAATGGAGATATTATGAACAACTTGAGTGGTTCTTAATTGACGAATATGACACGCATAAAAAACAACTTCATTATATAAAAACATTAAATGATTTTTATCTAAAAACAAAATCATTATGGGTTAAAGATTCTTCTTGGGAAGGTTATACATGGATTGATGCAGATGATAATGAACGCTCAATTATATCTTTTATAAGACATGGAAACAGACCTATAGATGATTTAATAGTTATAATAAACTTTACTCCTGAAACATATAATAATTTTATGGTTGGAGTTCCAAAAGCCGGAGATTATGTTGAAATATTTAATTCAGACAGTGAAGAATTTGGTGGTAGTGGCGTTGTTAATACAAGACGTGTTAAATCGAAGAAAAAAGAATGTAATGGAATGGAAAATTCCATAAAGATAAAACTTCCTCCAATCGGTGGTGTGGTATTAAAAAGAGCAACTGCAAAAAAATCTGCGAGAAAAACAAATACTACAACTAAGAGTAAAAAAACAGCAAAAGCTGAAAAACAACAAAAACAAAATAGAGAGAGAGACAATTAAATAATGGCGGTTTTTAACAAAGGTAAAAAAAATATCGAACAAGAAAATAATCAGAATAATAAAATTTTTAAAGATAAAGAAGATTTTAAAGAAAAATATCTAAATATTTTTAAAAAAGAATTAGGTGCTAGCTTTGAAGAGTCAAATAGTGTTGACAGATACAATATGCTTGCAACATTAATTCAAAAACAATCTAATGAAATTGGTAATGATTGTAAGAATGGTTATAGAAACAAAACACAAAAAAGATTATATTATTTTTCAATGGAATTCTTAATCGGAAAATTACTTAAAAATTATCTGATAAATTTTGGAGTTGAAGATATTGTAAAAGAAGGTTTAAAGGATTTGGGAGAGGATCTTGATAGTTTATGTGAAAATGAAAGAGATCCCGGACTTGGAAATGGTGGACTTGGAAGACTTGCTGCTTGCTTTGTAGATTCTCTTGCAAGTATGGGATATGCAGGTTATGGAATGGGAATAAGGTATGGATACGGACTTTTTAAACAAGTAATAAAAGACGGAAAACAAGTTGAATTACCTGATAACTGGTTGGAAAACGGTTTTCCTTTTGAAGCCAGAAAAGACAATAAAGCTGTAGTTGTTAAATTTGGCGGCGAAGTAAAAAGAAATTATGAGAATGATAAATTATATTGTTCATGGGAAAATACAGAAAATATAATTGCTGTGCCTTATGATGTTCCTATCGTAGGGTATGGCGGAAAAACAGTCAACACTTTAAGGCTTTGGAGTGCTGAACCTTATGAACAAAATTTTGATATGAATGCATTTAATAATGGGGATTATGCGGGTGCAATGAAATTCCGTTCCGATGTAGAAGCAATTACAAGTGTTTTATATCCAAACGATAATGGATTATCCGGAAAAGTATTAAGACTAAAACAAGAATATATGTTTGTTTCTGCAGGTATTGCAGATATCATTTCTACATTTAAAAAATGGCATGGAACAGATTGGAAGTTATTTCCTGATATGGTTGCAATTCATACTAATGATACCCATCCTGCACTTTGTGCACCTGAACTTATGAGACGTCTTATTGATGAAGAAGGTTTGGAATGGGATGATGCTTGGGATATAACTTGCAAGAGTATTTCATATACAAACCATACAATTCTTCCTGAAGCTTTGGAAAAATGGCCTATTGACATGTTTAGACAACTACTTCCTAGAGTTTATGATGTTGTTGAAGAAATTGATAGAAGATATAGGGAAAGTTTCCCTAGAAACATTGAAAATTGGCAAGAGTTACATCAAAACACAGCAATTCTTTGGGGTGGAGAAGTAAGAACAGCAAATCTATCTGTAATTTGCTCTCATACTGTAAATGGTGTTGCGGCACTACACTCTGAAATATTAAAGAAAGATACATTAAAAGAATTTTATACATTAAATCCAAGAAAATTCCAAAACAAAACAAACGGAATTTCTCACAGAAGATTTTTAAGGGAAGCAAATCCTTCTTATTCTAAACTTATAACTGATGCAATTGGGGATAAATGGTTAGAAGATGCAAATGAACTTGAAAAACTTCAAAAATATGAAGATGATAGTTCTTTCCTTGAAAAGATGGATGAAAGCAAAAAAGAAAATAAAGAACGCTTGGCAAAATATATTTTGGATACATCTGGTGTTCAAATTGATACTAATTCAATTTTCGATATACAAGTAAAGAGATTTCATGCATATAAAAGACAGCTTCTTAATGTTCTAAAAATAATTGATTTATATAATCAGCTTAAAGAAAATCCAAATATGGATATTCAACCTACAACATTTATTTTTGCAGGGAAAGCTGCTCAAGGATATGATTTCGCAAAAGATATAATTAGACTTGTAAATTCTGTTGCTGATGTTGTAAATAATGATAAAGGTGTATCAGAAAAAATAAAAGTTGCATTTGTTCCAAACTTCTCAGTATCAAATGGTCAGCTTATATATCCTGCTGCAAATATCAGTGAACAAATTTCAACAGCCGGAATGGAAGCATCTGGTACCGGTAATATGAAATTCATGATGAATGGTGCTATTACGTTAGGTACATTAGACGGTGCGAATGTTGAAATTGCTGAAAAAGTTGGAATGGATAATATAGAAATATTTGGTTTAAAAGCCGAAGAAGTTGATAGTTATAGATTAAATCATAATTATTATGTATGGGACGAATACAATAATAATCAAATAATAAAAAGACTTGTTGATGAACTTGTTGATGGAACTTTTGGTAAATTATCAGGTAATTTCAACTTGATATATGATACTTTGCTTAGAAGCAATGATGAATTCTTTGTACTTAAAGATTTTGAATCATATATGAACGGATGGAATAATTTACAAAAACTTTATTTAGATAGAAATAAATGGAATAAAATATCTCTTCATAATATTGCAAAATCAGGTTATTTCTCAAGTGACCGTACTATAAAACAATATTGTGAAGAAATATGGAATATAAAAAATAATCTATAAATGATATAGATAAAAAGGAGTTTAATTAAATATGAGAAAAAACGAATGTATTGCAATGCTTCTTGCAGGAGGTCAAGGTAGCCGTTTAAAAGCCTTAACAAAAAACATTGCCAAACCAGCCGTATCTTTTGGTGGAAAGTATAGAATAATCGACTTTTCATTATCAAACTGCGCAAATTCAAATATTTCAACAGTAGGTGTTTTAACACAGTATAGACCTTTTGCTTTAAATTCATATATAGGTAGCGGAGCTGCATGGGATTTGAATGGAAGAGAAGGCGGAGCTTTCATTCTTCCACCTTATGAAACTCAAACAGGTGGAGCTTGGTATGCTGGAACTGCAGATGCTATATACAGAAATATAGAATTCATAAACCAATATGATGCAGACTATGTATTAATCCTTTCAGGGGATCATATTTATCGTATGGATTATGAAGATATGTTAAATACTCACAAGAAAAATGAAGCTGATTTAACCGTTTCTGTTAAACCTGTTGAATGGGAAGAAGCTTCAAGATTTGGTATCTTAACTGCTGATGAAGAAGGCAGAATCGTTAAATTTACTGAAAAACCGCCAAAACCGGATTCAAATTTAGCATCAATGGGAATATATATTTTCAATAAAGATATTTTACTTAAAGCGCTTGTTGAAGATGCTGAAGATGAAAATTCAGACCATGACTTTGGTAAAAACATAATACCTAAACTTCTTTCAGAAGGTAAGAGATTATATACATATGAATTTGATGGTTATTGGAAAGATGTTGGAACTGTTGAAAGTTATCATGAAACAGGTATGGGACTTCTTGAAGAAAAACCTGAATTTATATTGGATGATCCAACTGCTCCTATTATGAGTAATGCTAATATATATTCTTCTCAAGTTATCGGTCCTGATGCTGATATTCAACAATCATTGGTTGCAAATGGATGTCATATAAAGGGAACATGTGAACATTCTATTATTAGTGTAGGATGTACTGTTGAAGAAGGTGCATACGTAAAAGATTCAATACTATTACCTGGCGTTACAATTGAAAAAGAAGCCAAAGTTTTTAATGCCGTTGTAGGAGAAAATTCTGTTGTAAAACAAAATGTTGTTTTCGGTAGTGATGAAGAAGGTGCTGAAATTCAATTGATAGGTAATGATGAAATTTATAGTGGTGGAGGAGCAGAATAATGAAAAATTTAGTAGGTATTATAACAGCAAATTATGGGACACCTGACTTAAATATTTTAACAAATAAAAGGACAATGGCCTCACTTCCTTATTCAGGCAGATATCGTCTAATTGACTTCCCACTTTCAAATATGGTTAATTCCGGGATTAATACAATAGGACTTATACAACCTGCAAGATATCGTTCTATTATTGACCATGTTGGAAGCGGAAAAGAATGGGATTTAGATAAAAAAAGAGGAGGTCTTCATATTCTTCCGGGAACATCTTATGGTATAGGTGTTGGAAATGAAAAATTTGTTATAAGAGATTTTAAAATTAATGACGTGTTCTTTAAACGTTCACCTGCTCCATACATAGTAATTTCTTCAGCAAGTATTATCAATAACATTGATTATACACAGTTATATAAAGCTCATGTTGAAAGCGGAGCTGATATAACAATGGCTTATAAAGTAATTTCAAATGATAATGAAAATATACTAAAAATAGAAGAAGCCGGCGGAAAAGTTGTAGATGTAGTTAAAGGTGTTAAAAAAGGTGATAAAGCATTTATTGAATGTTTTATAATTAACAGAGCAACTCTATTAAATATTTTTGAATGGTTCAATGAAATTGACTATTTAGATTTATTTGAAGCATTAAAAGGTTCTTATAATAAATTAAATGTAAAAACATTTGAATATGTAGGATATTCAAGATGTATTTTCGATGTTGATTCATATTTTGAAGGAAATATGGATTTACTTAAAGAAGGAATTGCAGAAGAATTATTCAAATCAAATTCAAGAATACTTACAAAAGTTCAAGACTCTGCACCTACAAAATACGAAAGAGGCTGTCATGTAAGAAACAGTGTTGTACCGGCAGGTTGTAAAATAGCAGGTACTGTTGAAAATAGTGTTATTTTCCGTAATGTAATAATAGAAAAAGGTGCTGTTGTAAAAAATAGTATTATAATGCAAAATTGCGTAATTAAGTCTGGAGCACAGATAGAATATGCTATAATAGATAAAGGAAATATTATTGGTGAAGGTTTAATGATTAAAGGAACCAGTGATGATATTTTCATTAAAGAAAAAAATGAATAGGGTGTAAGTAATGGTTAAAAGAAAACTAAATGTATTATTTGCAGCTTCTGAGGCTTATCCGTTTATGAAAACGGGTGGCCTTGGAGATGTTGCAGGATCTTTGCCTAAAGCATTACAAAATGACGGGGTTGAGGTTCGTGTTATTGTTCCAAAATACAGAGATATTCCACAGGAATATAAAGATCAAATGGAGCATGTTTGTGATTTTTATATGCCTCTTGGGTGGAGAAATGTATTTTGCGGAATAGAAAAAATAACATATCAAGGCGTAATTTATTATTTTGTAGATAATGAATACTATTTTAACAGAGGAGGAGCATACGGTTATTTTGATGATGGGGAAAGAATAGCATTTTTCTCAAAAGCAATAGTGGAATGCTTACAGTATTTGCCTGATTTTAAATGTGATGTTCTACATTGTAATGATTGGCATACAGCGTTGGCTCCTGTATTCCTTCGTGAATTTTATAATGGTGTAGGAAATTATGATAATATAAAAACGGTATTTACAGTTCATAATTTAAAATTCCAAGGACAAATGTCTGATATGGTTCTTGGTGATATATTAGGTTTAGATAGAAATAAAGCAGCATCAGAACAATTAAGATGTGATTCTCAATCTATCAATTTCTTAAAAGGTGCTTTATGTTATAGTGATATTTTAACAACTGTAAGTGAAACATATGCCGGTGAAATACAAAGTGATTTCTTTGGAGAAAATATGCAAGATATTTTCAGAAGAAGAAGTAATGTTTTATATGGTATCGTAAATGGAATTGATGTTGATTTCTTTAATCCTGAAAAATCAACAAATATTGTTGCAAACTATTCTGCAGATGATTTAGCAGGAAAGAGAAAATGTAAAGAAGAACTTCAAAAAGAACTTGGTCTTGAAGTTAATGCTGATATTCCTCTAATTGTAATGATAGGAAGATTAACGCAACAAAAAGGTCTTGATTTAATTCAAAGAGTTTTAGATGAGCTAATGCAACAATCTGTTCAATTTGCAGTACTTGGTACGGGAGATTATGAATATGAAGAAATGTTTAAAGGTTTCTCTTATAAATATCCAGGTAAGGTAAGTGCAAATATCAGATTTAGCGAACCTTTAAGTCATAGGTTATATTCAGGTGGAGATATGCTTCTAATGCCTTCATTATTTGAACCATGTGGATTATCTCAAATGATAGCAATGCACTTTGGAACACTTCCTATTGTTAGAGAAACAGGGGGACTTAAAGATACCGTAAAACCTTATAATATGTACACAGGTGAAGGAACTGGCTTTAGTTTTGCAAATTATAATGCTCATGAAATGTTGTTTACAATTAAAGCAGCAATAGATTTGTATTATAATAATAAAGATGCATGGACAAAGATGCAAAAAACTGCTATGAAAACAGACTTTAGCTGGAATGTAGCTGCTGATAAATATAAGAAATTATATGAACAACTTCATCCTGAAATTGAACCATATGTAGATGAAAAAAAGGATGATAAAATAGCTAAAGAAGAAAAAACTGTAGAAAATAATGATAAAAAAGAAGAAACAGTTAAAGTAATTGAAGAAAAAAAAGAAGTAGTTAAAGAAGCTGTTAAAGAAGAAAAAGATACTGATACTAAAATGAAAGAAGTAGTTGCAACTAAAAAAGCTGAAGAAGTAAAGCCAGAAGAAAAGAAAGAAGCTAAAGCCGAAAAAGAAGCAAAAAAAGCTTCATCTTCGACATCAAAAAAACAAACTTCGTCAGCAAGTAAAACTACTGCAAAACCTGCAAACAAAACAACAAGTAAAACTGCAGGAAAAACCAGGAAAACAGCTGCAAAAAAGACAACTTCTTCAAGAAAGACAGTAAAAAAAGATAGTGATACTACAGCTAAGGCTAAAACTACCGCAAATAAAACTGTAAAAAAAGAAGACAGTAAAACTGCAAGTAAGGTAAATACAACTGAAAAAGACAATAATAAAAAATAGCAAAAGGGAAAATGAAATATGAGAGCATATCATAATTCTAGAGACGAAATTTATAGAAAACCCTTCGGTGCCATCTGCATAGGTGGCACTGTTTCTGTTTGTTTAGACCTGTTTGAAGAAGAAAATGCACAAGTTAAGTTAAGGGTATGGATAGACAAAAAGGGTGAAAGTATTTTTCAAATGCAAGAAGAAAAAATAGATGATTATGTAAGACATAGTTTCAATTTAAAATGTAATGAAGCGTGTATAATATGGTATAGTTTCATCATTGAAAAACAAGACGGAAACAAAGTTTATTATGGAGCAAAACAAGGAAGAACAGGAGGAGAAGGTGCATTATATTCTTATGAACCTCCTTCATTTCAAATTACAGTTTATAAAGAAAGAAAAGTTCCTAGTTGGTATAAAAACTCTGTGGTTTATCAAATTTTTCCTGATAGATTTAATAGGGGAAAAGATTTTGAAAAAAGAGTTAAAAACTTAGAAAAGAAAAGAAAAGGCCCAGAAAGAAAACTTGTATATAGTTGGAATGATAAACCTAAATATGATAAAGATGAACAAGGAAGAATTAAAAGCTGGGAGTTTTATGGTGGAACATTACAAGGTATTGTAGAAAAGCTTGATTATTTAAAGAATTTAGGAATTACGTCAATATATTTGAATCCTATATTTTCTGCTGCAAGCAACCATAGGTATGATACTGCAGATTATAATCAAATTGATGAGCTTCTTGGTGATGAGGAAGATTTTAAATATTTATGTAAAGAGGCAGAAAAGAAAGGTATTTCCATTATTTTAGACGGGGTATTTAATCATACAGGATGTGATAGTATATATTTCAATAAATATGGAAATTATGATGAAAAAGGTGCATTCCAAGGAAAAGAATCTAAGTATTATGACTGGTTTAATTTTAAAGAAGACGGTACTTATGATTGTTGGTGGGGTGTGGATGATTTACCAAATGTGAATGAAAGCTGTGAAAGTTATCAAGAATTTATATATAAAAATGAAGACAGCATAATAAAAAAATGGTTACAATTAGGAGCAAAAGGCTGGAGACTCGATGTTGCAGATGAACTTCCCGATGAATTTATAAAAGGAATAAAAAATGCCGTAATTGCAAAAAAAGGTAATGATGGGGTACTTATGGGTGAAGTTTGGGAAGATGCAAGCAATAAAATAAGTTATGGAGAACTTAGAAAATACTTTCAAGGTGAAGAACTTGATTGTGTTATGAATTATGTGTTTAGAGATGGTATTGAGAACTTTGTTTTAGGTAAAATTTCTGCTTATGATTTGGCAGAAAGTTTAATGAGTTTATATGAAAATTATCCAAAAGAGAATTTTTATTCCTCTTTAAACTTGCTTGGAAGTCACGATAGAATGCGTATAATGACACTTCTTGGAGACGCTGTTGATGAAAATACTTTAAGTGAAGATGAAAAAAGAGAATATAGATTAAATGATCATCAAAGAGGTATAGCAAAAGGAAGATTATGGCTTGCTGTTTTAACACAAATGTTGATGCCCGGAGTTCCATGTATCTATTATGGAGACGAAGCAGGGCTTGAGGGATATTCTGATCCATATAACAGAGCTTCATTCCCATGGGAAAAAATAGATATGGATAACCTTTCTATTTATAGAAATGCAATATCTCTTAGAAAAATTTATCCTGTGTTTATAAAAGGGGATTTTGATCCTGTATCATTCAATGATGACGTCTTTGGATTTTATAGAAAAAATGATAAATCAAAAGCTCTTTTATTAATTAACAGAAGTTTATCAAATGTTTATGATATTAAATTAAAAGAAGATTGGAAAGCTAATGATATTGTAACAGGTGCTGATATGATTAAAGATGAACAAGGATATTATAATGTAACAATATATCCTTTAGGTTCGTCTGTAATTCATTTTAGAAATGACAATGCACTTTGCGCAGAAATGGAAAGAGGAAGCGGAGTATTATGTCATATAACTTCAATACCAGGAGGAACATTAGGTAAACCGGCAAAAGATTTTGTTGATTTTCTTGCAAGAGCAAAACAAAAATATTGGCAAATACTACCTGTTAATCCAACGGATACCTTTGGTTCACCATATTCCGGACAATCAGCATTTGCAGGAAATATTAATTTAACGGGTTATTCAATTTCAGAGCTTGAAAATAAATATAAACATTTTAATAAAAAAGATAGTGATTTTATTAATTTCAAAAAAGAAAATGATTATTGGCTTGATGCTTATGCGATGTATATGGCAATAAAGGATGTTGAAGGAAATTATGAAAATCATAAAAAATATTCTATAGATTTTTATAAAAATAAAAAGCTAGGAAAAAGAGCTGATTTTTACAAGTTTACTCAATTTGTTTTTGAACAAATGTGGCAGGATTTGCACAGTTATGCAAATGAAAAAGGAATTAAAATAATAGGTGATATGCCTATGTATGTTTCTGCTTCATCTTGTGATGTTTGGGCAGATCCAGAATATTTTACTGTAAATGAAAATGGAGAAATTGAAAAAGAAGCAGGAGTTCCACCTGATTATTTTTCTAAAGAAGGTCAGCGTTGGGGTAATCCATTATATAACTGGGATAAAATAAAGGAAGATAATTATTCTTGGTGGCTAAAAAGATTAAAAAGAGCAATTTCACTTTATGATTTTACAAGATTAGATCATTTTAGAGGATTTGAGGCTTATTGGTCTGTTCCAAAAGGAGAAAAGGCTATAAAAGGTGAATGGATACTTGGTGTCGGAACTGAGGTATTTGAAAAGGCTTATGAAGAATTTGGAGCATTACCGTTTATTGCTGAAGATCTTGGAACGATTACTCCTGGAGTAAGAGCTTTACTTGAAAAAACAGGTTTCCCTGGAGCAGATGTTATTCAGTTTTATGATAAAGATCCAGAAAATTATATTCCGCCTTTAAATAAGATAGCTTATAGCGGAACGCACGATAATCAAACTCTTAGAGGCTGGTGTATAGACAGATATTTTGGCGGTGAAGAAAATGATGAAAATAAAAAATATATTGATGAAAAGATAGAAATATTAAAAGATAAATTATATTCTTGCCGAAGCAATATTGTTATAATGCCTCTTCAAGATGTGTTGAATTTAGGGGATGAATCGAGAATGAATAAACCTGGAACAGTTGATGAGAACTGGAAATGGCAGGCTTTAAAAGAACAATTAGAAGGTTATGATGAGAAGTTAAGAATTTTAACAGAAAAAAATAACAGATAAAAAAATACCCATATGGGTATTTTTTTATATTAATATTAATTTTGCAGCCCCACAAATTCCGGCATCGTTACCTAAACTTGCAAGTTCAAACTTTATATTTCTGTTTGCAAAATATGCTTTTTTGTCAAAATATTTCTTTACATATTCTATTATAACATTTCCTGCTTTTGACACGCCTCCGCCTATTAAAATAATTTCAGGGTCAATTATTACTGCAATATTTGCAATTGCGTATCCTAAGTATTTACCAAACTCTTCAATAACTTCTTTTGATATTTCATCGCCATCTTTTAAGGCATCAAAAACATCTTTTGAAGTTATATCATCTTTATTAAGAATACTTTTTTTATTTGTTTTTTCTAACTTATTTTTAGCTAAATTTACAATTCCTCTTGCGGAAGCATATTGTTCAAGACAACCTTGACCTTTACAACCACAGTGTTTATCTTCGTTGTAATTAACTTTTAAATGTCCGATTTCACCACCTGCACCATTTGAACCAATAAGAGGTTTACCGTTTATTATTATTCCTCCTCCGACACCGGTGCCTAAAGTTATCATTATCAAGTTATTATAATTTTTACCTGAACCTAACCACATCTCACCTAAAGCTGCCATGTTTGCATCGTTTCCTGTCTTTATTTTAAATCCTGTTAGTTCATGTAATTCTTTGATAACCTCTTTATACTCCCAATTAAGATTTGCTGAACCTCTTACAATACCTTCTTCTTTTATTGGAGCGGGAACCCCAACTCCTGCGCCTAAAATATTTTTTTTATTTATTTGTTTTTCATTAATTTTATCTAAAAGAGATTTTGAAATATCAGGTAAAATATATTTACCTCCTTCTTGTTTATGTGTTGGAATTTCCCATTTATCAATTATCGTTCCATTATCTTGAAATAAACCTATTTTTACGGTTGTTCCACCTATATCTACACCAAAGCAGTAATTCATTTTTTCTCCTATCTAAATATTATTTTCAATTAAATATTTTAGTCCAAATGCCATTACTTTAGAGTCTTTTATTTCACCATTTAAAATCATATTTTTTAATTCTTTTTTTGAAACTTTTACTATATTTATAAATTCATCTTCATCTAAATCTTGTTTTTCCTTAACTTCTAAATCGTCACAAATAAAATAATAAATAACCTCATCAGAATATCCGCTTGCAGGATAAGTTTCGCCAAAAGATTTTATATTTTTTGCTATATATCCTGTTTCTTCTCGAAGTTCTCTTAACGCAGCTTCTTTTATGTCTTCTCCTTTTTCAAGTTTTCCTCCCGGAAACTCAAGAGTTTCTGATTTTACAGCTTGTCTATATTGTTTTATTAAAATTATTTCTCCTTCTTTTGTTATGGGAATAATTGAAACAGCACCGTTAGTTTTTATTATTTGTCTTTTTGCAGTTTCGTTATTTGGAAGTAAAACTTCTTCTTGAGCTATATCAAACACCATGCCTTTAAATACTATATCACTTGAAATTGTTTTTTCTTTTAAATCCATTTTATTCTCCTTTACTTTTAAATTATACTATAAAAATAGTAATTTATAAGAAGAAAATTAATAATAAAAAAGGTAAAAAGCTTAATTTAAGCTTTTTACCTTAGATGTTTTTATAAAGAAGAATCCTCCAATAACAAACATCACCGCAAGAATTCCAACTCCTGTATTAATGTTTCCGCTTATTTGGCTTACCAAAGATACCAAGAATGTTCCAAGTATTGAAGCACCTTTTCCGCAAATATCATATATTCCAAAATATTCACCTGATTTATTCTTTGGAATTATTGATGCAAAATATGAACGTGAAAGAGATTGAATTCCTCCTTGGAATGCTCCTACACAAATTGCAAGTATCCAAAATTGATATTGAAGTTTCATAGTCATTCCATATAAAACTATGAAGAAGTATGCTGTTATACATACTAATATTAATTTAAACACATCTGTTTTTGTGCTTAATTTCCCAAAAAACAAAGCAGTAGGGAATGCGACAATTTGT
The DNA here is from genome assembly GCF_036289385.1 of Anaerofustis butyriciformans. Lineage (NCBI taxonomy): Bacteria > Bacillati > Bacillota > Clostridia > Eubacteriales > Eubacteriaceae > Anaerofustis > Anaerofustis butyriciformans. The sequence goes on along the minus strand of NZ_JAYFFH010000001.1, from coordinate 445,767 downwards.
GTTACAAGTAAAGCTAGTAATAAACCTTCGGATTTTAAACCAAGAGCGGTGCCATATGCAGTTGCCATATCTATTATTGTATATACACCGTCTATATAGAAGAAAAAGGCTATTAAGAAAAACAGTACTTTTTTATTTTTCTTTAGTTCGTTGAATATTTTAGATAACCTTATAAAACTTTCTTTTAATGGATGATGTGTTGGTTCAACATAATTTTTTTGTTTGTATTTTCTCCATAAAGGCATTGCAAATAGAATCCACCAAACAGCAGTGATTAGAAATGCCAAAAACATAGCGACTTGTATTGATAAACCGATTTTATCATAGAATAAAACTACTACAAGAGATAAAATAAATGGAATACAACTTCCAATATATCCCCAAGCATATCCACTTGCTGAAACTCTATTCATTTTTTCCGGGGTTGTAACATCAGTAAGCATTGAATCATAGAATACCAAGTTTATAGAATATGCTGATTTTGCAAGTACAAATAATAATAAAAACCATATCCATGATTGAATTATTCCAAGAAGAACACATCCAACTGATCCAATTAACAATGATACAGAAAAAAGTTTCTTTTTCCATCCCGGAAAATCTGATATTGTTCCAAAAAATGGAGCAAGCAAAGCAACTATTATTGTTGATATTGTCGTTGCATATCCCCAGTATGCAAGGTAGTTTACTTCTGAGATACCTTGAGAGCTTGCAAGTTGGTTAAAATAAATAGGCATTATTGTTGTAACGAGCATTGTAAATGCAGAGTTTCCAACATCATATAAAACCCATTTCTTTTCTATTTCATTAAATTTCGATTTCATACTTTTCTTCTTCCTCCAATGATAATACTAAAATGTCCTGCCAATTTTCGTTTGGTCCAAAAGTTTTGTCAAATGCTTTTGATAAAGAAGTATTATTATCCAATTTATCAATTAAAATATTTGTGTTTTCTATACACTTATTTATTGAATTATTCATTATCTTTTCAAGTCTTAAATTACTGTCAAGGCAAAGTTTGATTGGTTCTTTTTGCATTCTTAATTTATTTTTACTTTTATATTGTCCGCTTATATGAAGAACGAAAGAAACAAGTTCTCTTTGCCATAAATGTGCTCCAAGTAAAAAACTATCATAAAAGGATATTGAATTTATAGAATGAAAAATTTCATCTGGAGTTATACCTTTATAAAAGTCTGAAATTATTTTACTGTTTTCTTTACTAATATTTATCCAATTTAATCTTTGTTTTTTCTTTGGATCGATATTATTTTTTTTCATTAAATATCTCTCAAATTCCCACTCTATGTCATAATGAGTTACTTTACTTGTATATATTTTGTTTTCTATGTATCCATGAGCATTGCTGTCAAAAGTAAAGTGACATAAAAATCCTAGTAAATAAGATAAATATTTATTAAAATTTTCTTCTTCTATGGAATGTAGAGTATCTATTGCACTGTTAAAAAATATACTTCCTTTTTCATCGTGCATATCATTTCCAAATTTTGTAACATTATTTGATTTTAAAGGTTTGTAATAAAATAATATATCAGGTCCTTGTAAACCTATATTAAATAAATCTTTGTTTTCAATTACTATATTTTTTATTTCTTTTGGATATTTGTCTAAAACTTTTTGTCCAAATATGTAGTGAGCTGTAATTCCAGGCAAAATAAAAACCTCCAAATGTTATATTTAATACTTTATCATAAACTAAAAACAGATTGTATATAAACTGAAAAAAATATTAATATTTTTCAAAAATTTTACATTTGTAAAATATTAAAATAAAATGTCGATATATGTTATATTATATAATAAATACATAATTAATAAAATAAATTTAGGAGAATAAAATGGGTATATTACAAGGATTAAAAATTTTAGATTTTACAACACTTCTTCCCGGACCTTATGCAACACTGCTTCTTGCAGATATGGGAGCAGAAGTATTAAAAATAAGCAGTAAAGATAGATTTGATTTGGTAACTCATTGGCCTCCGATTATTGATAATTCAGATATTACTGCTTCTGCAGCATGGCTTGGAAGAAATAAAAAAAGTATATACTTAAATTTAAAAAAAGAAAAATCAATTGAAGCTGTAAAAAAATTAATAATGGAATATGATATTATTATTGAACAGTTTAGACCTGGTGTAATGAAAAAACTTGGACTGGATTATGATACTTTAAGTAAAATTAATCCGAAACTTATTTACTGTTCTTTAACTGGATACGGTCAAAGTGGTGAGTTAAAAGATAGAGCAGGTCATGATATAAATTATTTATCAAGAAGTGGTTTAATGGCTTCTTCAGGCAGGAAAAAATCAGGACCATCTCTTTACAATATGCAAGTTGCGGACCTTGCGTCGGGTTCTATGAATAGTGTTGCCTCAATTTTAGCGGCAGCCTATAATAGAGAAAAAAGAGGCATTGGAGAATATATAGACATATCAATGCTTGATGGTATGATACCTTTTAATACAATGGACGGAATTTCTTTTTTAACTTCAAATATAGCTCCTAAAAGAGAAAGCCAAGTATTAAACGGCGGAGGTATATATGATTTTTACGAAACAAAAGACGGAGAATATATTAGTGTAGCAGCATTAGAACCAAAATTTTTCTATAATTTATGTATGGCTTTAGGATATGAAGATTGGGCTGATGGTAAAATTTTAAAAACAGATACAAAACTTGTAAAAGAAACATTAAAAGAAAAATTTAAAGAAAAGACAAAAGAAGAATGGAGTATATTTTTTAAAGATGTTGATGCATGTGTTGAACCTGTAATGTCTTTAAATGAAACAAAAGAAGATAAACATCTAAATCAAAGACAGATGTTTGTTGAAACTAAACTTCCTCATAAAAAAGAGATAAAAGTAAAACAGGTTGGGTGTCCAATTAAGTTTTTAAATAGTCCTGTTGAATATGAATATGCAGGATATCCTGAAGGATATCATACTAAAGATGTTTTAAATTATTTGGGATATAGTGATGAAGATATTGAGGATATGATTTAAAAAGATATTGCTTTTGCAGTATCTTTTTTTTATTTTATAAAAAATTTACAAACCTTTTACCGAAAAGGAAAGGTAACAATATTTTACATTATGATAAAATTTAAAATATTATATAAAAAGGAGACTAATGTTTTGGAATATCCTCAAATAGAAAAGTATGAATATAAAAGTCCAAGTTATGAACTAAAGAAAAGAGAAAATATTAATAAAAATATTGAAAAGCATTTAAATATAAGAAGATTTGTCTTGTCTGATGATAATAAATGTTTTAAATCTATAAAAGATAATAAAGATGAAATATCTTTAATTTTTACAGGTGATTTATTATGCTTAGAAAACATGATTGAAAAATATTCTAAAAAAGATGGTGGATATGATTTTTCATTATGTTTTAAATATGTTAAACCTATTTTTGAAAAAGCAGATTTTGTTTGCGGAAATTTAGAAACCGTAATATCGCAAACAGCTCCTTACAGAGGTGAAATATTAACACATGAAGGACCATATTATTGCAATGCCCCATATGAATATTTAGAGGCTCTTTCTTTATGTGGTTTTGATATGCTTACAACTGCAAATAATCATACTATTGATGCAGGTGTAAGAGGAATTGTAGATACAATTAATAATATAAAAGATATTGGTATTATTCAAACAGGTACATTTTTAAAGAAAGAAGATAAATTTGTAATTGTTGATATATGTGGTATAAAAGTTGGTTTTACAGCCTTTTCAACTTCTTATAATAAAATGCAGCTTAACTTAAACAGACAAGGCAGAATAAACTTACTTAATACTTATACCCAAAATAGAGCTCAAAGTGTATTTGATAAAATGAAAGAAAGAGGAGCAGAAATAACAGTATGTTTTCCGCATTGGGGAAAAGAATATACTTCTGAAATTACACAAAGACAATATTCAATGGCTGAAAACTTATCTAATATAGGCTATGACTTTATTGTAGGTTCTCATGCACATGTTATTCAAAAGTTTGAAAAAATAAATGATAAACCTGTACTTTTCTCTTTGGGAAATTTAATTTCTCATTTAAACACTTTTGCTGATTCAAATTTTTCAGAGTACACACTTCTTTATAATTTAAAATTACGAAAAGAAAATGGACAAATAAAATCAAAAATTGAATTTATACCATGTAAAATTGTAAAAAATTATAAGGGAATTCCATTTACTGTATTACCTATTGTAGAATCTTTGGGACTTACGGAGGAAAAAGTTCCAATGCTTAAAAATACATATGAAGATGTAAGTAAACTTCTTGAAAATAACGAAATAATATTAAATACAAATATAGAAGTTTCTTCAAATTCAATAGATGATTTAAGAAAAAATGAAGATAAAGATATAAATGAAGTACTTAATATTTTAAAAGACAAAAAGAAAAATATAAGTAAAAACAGATCAGTAAAAATAAATATTCCTGAACTAACAGAAAATGATAATTTTAATTATTATAAGGAAGAAAAAGAAGGAATATATGAAATATATGACGATTATGCTGTTCTTCATTCTTTTTTAAGTATGAGCAGTGTAGTTAAGCTAAGTGAAAATGTAGATGGAAAAACTGTATATTATGTAAACAATGATATAGAAAAAAATGATAGTACAAGACTAGTTTATTTGGGAAAACAAACAAAGAAAATAGGAAAAGAAGCCTTTAAAAATTTTACAAATTTAGAAAGTGTAAGATTTTTTGATGAAGTAACAAAGATAGAAAAAAACGCATTTGAAAATTGTATAAAAATGAGTGGCTTATGGCTTCCGGAGTCATTAAAATGTATTGAAAAAAATGCATTTTTAAATTGTGAAAATTTATTAAGTATTAAGATACCACCATCAGTTACAAGTATAGATAAAGATGCTTTTGTTGGATGTAATAATTTAACAATATATTGCGAAAAAGGAAGTTATGCAGATAAATTTGCAAATGAAAATAGAATATGTGTTAAATATATGCCTTTAATAACTAAAAAGGATAATAATATAAGTTTAAATAAAGAAATAGTAGGAACAATGAATGGACCTAATGATAAACATCCAGCTACTATTATTTCAACATGTTATATTTTGGGAACACCTCTTCCATATTATGCAAAATGTAAAAATCAACCTTCAAAATATATAAAATATAGAGCTTTTGATGGAACACTTGAAAGTATAGTTAAATTACTTGGAAGTAAAATGCCTGAAATTGATAAAGAGGAATTTAAAAAGAAATATAAGTCTTTTAAGAGAAAATATAAATCACAGAAAAATTTAAAATATAACAATGTAAATCTTACAGTATATTTTTGTGATTGGTTATTATATTGTAGCCAAAGAGGATTTACTCATAATTGTTATTTTGATTATGAACTTTATAATAAAGAGCCTGATATAAGAGATACATTTTTAAACGAAGGATACAGAAAGAGAGTTCACAAAGCTTGCAATAAAAAAGAATATAGAAAAATATTTTTGGATAAAGCATTGTTTAACGAAACTTTTAAAAAGTATGTAAAAAGGGATTGGCTTGATGTAAGTTGTTGTTCTTTTGATGAATTTAATACTTTTATAAAAAAACATGAAGAATTTTTTGCAAAGCCTGTAAGAGGAACTGGTGGAGCAGGTGCAAGAGTAATAAAAACAAATGATGATACAGCTCAAAATTTATTTGAACTTTGTAAAGAAGAAGGTTTGATAATTGAGGAAATAATTAAACAAAATAGTGAAATAGCAAAGTTTAATGAAAGTACATTAAATACTGTTAGAGTTTATACTTTAGTATGTGCCGATAATACAGCAAAAGTAATGGGTGCCGTTGCAAGATTCGGAAGAGCCGGAAATGTTATAGATAACTTTCATGGAGGTGGAGTTGCTGCAACAATAGATGTTGAAAGTGGAAAAGTTAATCAAGCAATAAACAGAGCTCACATAAGAACAGATATACATCCTGATTCTAAAGAAAAGATTTTAGGGTTTAAATATCCTTACTGGGATAAGTTAAAAGAAGCAGTATGCGATGCTGCATTGAAAGTGCCCGAAATGAGACATATTGGTTGGGATGTATGTATTACGGAAAATGGAGATGTTGAATTTGTAGAGGGAAATGGTAAACCTAATTTCGATGTATTACAATCTCCAGACCAAATTGGAAAAAAACATATTTATGAAGATAAAATAAGAGAAGTTGAAGATATAGAAGGAATAAATCCTATTGTTTATGACAAGATAATGATAAATACAAAAAATATGGAGATAGGATTTATCAGAATGCTTCCAAGGAGATTAAAAAGAAAAATAAAGAGATTAATAAATAGATAAAATAAAAAATATCCTTAACATTATGTTAAGGATATTTTATTTAAAAAATTAAAGTAAAACCTTTATTTCTATTATGTAAATTAAATGTATAAATTAATATTTTTAATATTTTTATTGATATAATTAGTCTAAATTTCTAAGAGGGGAACAATGGTAATTGTAATAAAGTTAGGAAAGAAATTTATCAATATAGTTTATTATTTTATAAAAAAATTTAACCCTATAAAAGAAAATAAAGTTTTATTTTTAAGCAGGCAGTCTAATACTTTAAGTTTGGATTTTTTACTATTACAAAATGAGCTTATAAATATGACATCAAATAGAATTGAAATAAAATACATATGTAACAGATTAGATGATAATAAAAAAGGAATAATTAAATTTATTATTGATTCTTTTAAAAGTATGTATCATCTTGCTACAAGTAAGGTTTGTGTATTAGATTCTTATTGGCCTATAGTTTCTATTTGTAAACATAAAAAAGAATTAACAATAATACAGATGTGGCATTCTATCGGAAAAATAAAAAAATCCGGACATCAGACAGTTGGAAAACCTTCCGGAAGAAGTAAAGAAATTTCTAATTTATTATGTATGCATCAAAATTACGACATAATTATTTCATCGGCAGAATCCTGGAATCAATTTTACCTTCAATCTTTTAATACCAGTTTAGATAAACTTTATAACATAGGTCTTCCAAGAATAGACTATCTTTTGCGAACGAATGAATTTAATAAAGAAAGAATTTTAGATGAATATCCTTTTTTAAAAGAAAAAAAAGTAATTTTATATGCGCCTACTTTTAGAAGAAATATTATTCCCAAATGGGAAGAGCTTTTAGAATATATAGATTTTGATAAATATTTTTTAATTGTAAAAAGTCATCCAAATCAAAAAATAAATACAGATAATCCAAATATACTAACTTGTCCTGAATTTAGTGCAGTAAGACTTCTTTCTGTTTGTGAGTACTTAATTACAGATTATTCTGCAATTGCGGTAGAAGCGGCAATTTTAAATAAAAAAACTTACTATTATCTTTATGATTATGATGAATACCTAATAAAAAATGGAGTTAATGTTGATCCATTTTATTCAATGCCGGGATGTGCTTTTAAAAATGCAAAAGATTTGATTATGGACTTGGAATCAGGTAATTACAATCAAAATTCTCTTGATAATTACAGAGAAAAATATTTGCCAAAAGAACTTGGAACATCTACTGCAAAACTTGCACAGTTAGTCTTAGATAAATTGTCATAGAAAAGAGAGAAATTATGTTTGAACTTGCGAAGAAAATTTTAAAAAAAATAAAATTATTTGTTATATATTTTAGAAGAATTATATTTGTAAAAAATCATTTTAAATGTCCTTTTTATAAAAAAATAAGAGCAAATCTTACAAGAGGTTTTTTGGCAGATCAATGGATGCTATATGATTTAGACCACAATGATAAAAATGAGTATTTATCTGAATTTGATTGGTACAGGTCAAGATATATAAATGAACCTTTTGATTTTATGTTTAATAATAAAATTGTAGCAAACGAAGTGTTGAAACAATATATTAAAGTTCCGGAAATTTATATGATAAAAAATAAAGGTTTTTTATCTATTTTTGATGATAGTGAAGTGGGCTATGACTATGCATTAAGACTTCTTAAAGAGCATAAAAAGTTATTTATAAAACCTTATGGAGCAGGAAAAGGAAAAGATGTTAATATTTTAACTTATGATAATGGTCATATTTTTGTAGATAGAAATGAATTAAATGAGAAACAGTTTGTTTCTTTTTTGGTTAAAAGGGATAATTGGATAATCGTGGAATGTATAAGTCAACACGAGTATGCAAATAAAATATATGATAAAACAGTAAATACAATAAGATTAATTACATTAAGAGATATTCATACCAAGAAAATAAAAATTTTCTTTGCCGTACAAAGAATAGGAACAAAAAAGACAATACCTGTAGATAATGGAAGCAGAGGAGGACTTGTTTCAAAAATAGATTTAGAAACAGGAGAATTATCCGAGGCAAGATGTCTTCATAACTTAAATGTATATAAAATTCATCCTGACTCTAAGGCACCTATAGAAGGAGTTAAAATTCCTAATTGGCAAGAGTTAAAAAAAGAAATTTTAGAACTTGCAAATAAAATTCCATATATGCATTTTATAGCTTGGGATATTTTATTAACTATTGAAGGAATATGTATTATTGAAGCAAATACATCCTCAGGTGTAAATATTATACAGCTTTGGGGAGGTCAGAGAAATAACGAACTTGGAGATTTTTACAGATATCATAAAGTAATAAAATAGAGGTAATATATGAAGTATATAATAATGGCTGATGGGAAAGGGAAAAGATGGCATAATTATAAAAATATTCCCAAGCATTTTATAGAAGTTAATGGGGAAAAGATTATAGAAAGAACTGTAAGGTTGTTAAATGAATTTGATAAGGACAGCGAAGTAATAATAACTTCTCATGATAAAAGGTATGAAATAAATGGTTCAAAAAGATATGAACCTAAACATAATATTTTAGAAATTGATAGATTTACAAATGAACTTATAGAAGATAATATATGTTTTTTATATGGTGACACATATTATTCTGATAAGGCAATGGAAAAAATTATAAAAATAAATACTGATGATTTATTGTTTTTTGGTAATGGTAAATCTATTGTTGCAATTAAGATAAAAGATTCAAATGTGTTTACTAAGCATGTTGAGAATGTAAGGAAATTATATTTAGAAGGTAAAATTGAAAAGTGTATAGGCTGGCAGGTGTATCAATCATTTCAAGGACTTTCTTTTGATGAAAAAGAAATAAAGGATAAATATGTTTATATTCAGGATGATACACAAGATTTTAATTCACCAAAGGATTATGAAAAGAATAAGGGGGTACTTATATAATGTCCTTTAATGACATAAAAAAATACGGATTAAATATTTTAGCTTTTCCAAATACTTCAAACGGTTTTACAGGTGCAGAGGCAAGAAAATGGATACGAGGAGTATATAGAAGTTATTTAAAAGATAAACATTATTCTTTTAAAGAAACAAGCTGGGCAGTAAAAAGAGGATTTTTACCTGAACAGGTGAGAAGTTTAAACATAAACGAAGAAAATTATAAGGATATTATATCTGCAAAGGATTATGCTTTTTTAAGACCAATTAATGGAATATATGGCAAGTGGATATCAGATAAGGTAACTATTTATAATATTTTTAAACCTTTTAGAGATAGAATGCCAAAATGTTTTTACCATATTACAAACAGATACAATGATAAACTTATTATTCCTCTTAATGTAAATAATAAAAATGATACATGGAAAGATGTAATTAATACAATAAAAGAAGAGAAAAAGGTTAGATTATATATTTCAAATAGTTCTCAAAGAGATTTGATTGAATGGGAACATGATAAGTTTTATATAAATAGAAAAAAGGTAAAAGAAAAAGAATTAATAGATTATATTTCAAAAATAAATAAAAGTGTTATTATTACAGAAGAATTAATTCCTAAAAAAGATTTTGAAGGAGGATTAATAAACTTAATAGTTTTTAACTCTAAAGGTGATAATCCTAAAATCGGAGATGCATATATTTCATTTGAAAAAAATAAATTTTTAAATAATAATATTGATATTTTAAAAAATACATCATTTAAAGAAGAGACAAACTTAAATGACGATGAAAATAACAATAATGATATTTTATTTAGATTATATGAAGAAGATTCTAATGATGAAGAATTAATGGAAATAGAAAACGAAGAATGGTATGAAAGTACTGTATATGCTTATATAGATACTATAAATGGTAAAATTTCAGATAGTGTAAGCATAAATAGAGGAAATAGAATAAAGAAAACAAAAAATCCAAATAATGATTATGCTATTCCAAGTAAAATTCCTTTTTGGAATGAGATTAAAGAAACCGTAAAAAATATAGGATATTTTGCTCCTGAACTTGAGTTTTTTGGTTTGAAGATAATGATAACAGATGATGGGTTTAAAATTATAAGTTGGGATGGTCATCCAGAATATCCTAAATCTGTTCCTTTTAGTATTGAAACATCAAAATATTTAAAATATAAAGTTGAGCAAAAAAGAAAAGCATATAAAGGCTTATCGGTAAAAACAAAAAGGGGAATGAAGAAAGTAAAACTTAAAGTAAGAGCCACATATGCAAAACTATTTTTCCCGAAAGGTTTACTTCCCTATCTTTCAATAAAATTTCCCAAAGAGCAGTTAAAAGACTTTATTACAAATAAGGATACTACATTTAAAGAAAAAATATGGGCAAAAAAACATGGTTTTATATCTTACAGAATAAATCAATACGGAATAAATGATGAGAATTATAATAATTATATTTCTGATTTTGAGTATAGATGGTTAAGACATATAAATAATGAATACAGAAAATGGATGGAAGATAAAATAACCGTAAAGTATATTTGTTCTGATTATAATAATTGTTTTCCTGAATATTATTACCATATAATTCTAAAAAATGGAAATAATAAAGTTATTTCTATGATGGATTGTCCCAAAGGGTATTCAAATACTTTTGAAGATATTTTTAAACTTGTAAAAGAAAAAAAATCACTTGCTCTAAAACCCGATGAAGGTTCTCATGGTGACGGATTTTATAAATTTGAATATTTAGACGGTAAATACTATCTTAATCATGAACAAGCAAAAAAAGAAGATGTGCTTAATATTTTAAAAGATGTTAATAATCAATACTTAATAACGGAATATATAAATATGCATCCTGTAATTAAAAATATATATTCAGGTGCTGTTAATACAATACGAATGATTGTATTTAAAAAAGATGGTAAAAATCCTGAAATAGGGAATGCTTATATGAGATTTGGATCTAAAAGAACCGGTGCCGTAGATAATATGGGAGCAGGGGGAATGTTTGCAAAAATTGATATTGAAACTGGAAAATTTTATGATGCAAAAATTATTGAAGATAATGAAATTAAACCTTGTTTATATCATCCTGATACTAATGTAAAAATAGAAGGTTATCTACCAAACTGGGAAAAAGTAAAACAGACAGTTTTGGATGTTGCAAGAAATATTCCCGAACTTGAATATTTTGGATTTGACCTTGCAATAACAGAGAGTGGAATAAAATTCCCGGAAATAAATAGGTTCCCTGATTACCCAGCTATTGAAAAATTATCTCCAAAAACAATGGATTATTTATTATATAAATTAAAAGAGAAAAAAATTTCTTATGGAGATGAGAATTTTAGAGGGAAATATAGTATAGTTAAACTTCCTATAAGGTAAAAAAGCTTCTTAATTGAAGCTTTTTTTAATTTAAAAGAATAATCATAAAATTTAAATATCCTGCAAAAGTAACCCATAAAAGATATGGAATTTGTAAATATCCTGAAATAGGATTAATTTTATAAAAATATATAATCATTTTTAAAATAAAAAGCCAAAGTACTATTAATACGATAAATGAAAGAACATAATTATTATAATTAAAGAATATTATACTCCATATAAAATTTAAAATTAGTTGAATAATATATATTTTTTGAGCATTTTCTTTTTCTTCTCCCTCTGAAAAGGATATGATATATGCACTGATTCCCATTAAGATAAATAATATCGTCCAAACAATTGGAAAAATAAAACCTGGGGGAGATAACATAGGCAGGTTTAAATTTTTATATATATCCATACTGTTTTTTGTAAATAACGCCGATATTTCTCCCACAATAAGTGGAATTAAGATAGAGAATAAAAGTCTTTTAAAATTAATTTTCATTTACTACTCCTAAAGTTTATATAACTAATTTATGCCTAAATAAAAATAATATTACGATTACATTTAAAAAGGTGAAAATTATTAATTAAATTTTTCCTAAAATATGATATACTTTTATGGTATTTTGTAAAATAAGGAGGAATTTGTATGAGTGAAATCGCTTCTGATATAATGGCGGTTATTAGTGTAATCTTAAATGGATTACCACAAGGGTTGTTGGCTTTAACTTTTGGATTTGCATCTATCCCAACAGCTTTTGCTTTTTTTGTTGGTGCAATAGGTAACTTTATTACAGGTAGTGTTGCTCCTATTTCTTTCCAGGCAGAAACAATAACTTATGTCGGTACAATGGGTAAAGATAAAAAAGAAATGTGTTCTATGATATTTATCGGTGCGGCAATAATGGCTGTTATCGGACTTTGTGGAATGCTTACAAAAGTTGTTGATTTTATAGGGCCTGAAATAGCTGCAGGAATGATGGCAGGGGTAGGTTTAATGCTTGCTAAAGTTTCTGTTGATATGCTTAAAAAAGATAAAATTATAGGTATTGTTTCTTTAATTTCAGCAATTGTTACATATGCTTTTTCACAAGATTTAGTTTATACTATAACAATTTCTGTAGTATTATCTTGTATCGCTGCAAAGTTCTTTGTTAAAGATGCAAATGAAGAGATGTCTGTAGCAAAAGAAGATAAAATTGAAAGACAAAAACTTTCTTTTAATGCTAAAATACTAAGAGGTGCTCTTGGTATGGTATGTTTGAATATTGGTTCTAATATATCATTTGGTGCTATTACAGGAAGTATGGCAAATACAGAAGTAAATATTGACCATTTATCTGTAATTAGTTCTTTAGCTGATATGGTTTCATCTTTCTTTGGGGGTGCACCTGTTGAATCAATTATTTCTGCTACAGGAAGTGCGCCACACGCATTATGGGCTGGTATTGCAATGATGTTTGTAATGGGACTTATTTTAATTTTTGGACTTCTTCCTAAAATTGGTAAATATGTTCCTGCGTCATCTATTTGCGGTTTCTTATTTGTTCTTGGTGTATTTGTTACAGTTCCTGGTAACTGTGCAACTGCTGTTGCTACAACACCAATGGTAGGTGGAATTACTATGGCAGTAACTGCTGTAAGCGATCCTTTTATTGGAATGATTGCCGGTATTTTGGCAAGATTTATTTTTATTTAGTAGGTGAGAAATTAAAATGGAAAAAAAATATGAAATAAATATATGTGGTATTAAAAGACAACTTCCATATATACATATTGATGATAAAAAAGCATTTGCAAGTTTTGTTGTTTTAAGTGACAGTGAACTTATTGAAGTTGCAGCAAAAGAGTTGTTAAAGAAAATAGGGGATGTAGATATATTTGTAACAGCGGAAGCAAAAGGTATTGCTTTAACACATGAAATGACAAGACTTAGAGGTTTAAAAGAGTTTATTGTTGCTAGAAAAAGCGTTAAATCTTATATGAAAGATGTTGTAAGTGAATCTTTGGAATCAATAACAACTAAAGGTGTACAAAATTTATTTTTAGATGGTATTGATGCTTGCAAAATAAAAGATAGAAAAGTTTGTATTGTTGATGATGTTATTTCTACCGGTGAATCTTTAAAAGCTCTTGAAAACTTAGTTTTAAAAGCTGGAGCAAAGATTGTTTCAAAAGCTGCAATTTTGGCAGAAGGGGATGCTGCTGATAGAGACGATATAATTTTCTTACAAAAGTTACCTTTATTTAATATAAAAGATAATGGTGAATATGAAGAAATATAATAAAAAAAGGTATCGAAAGATATCTTTTTTTTATTTAAGTTTATAAACAAATCTTCCATTCTCTTTTTCTTTTATTAACATATCATTTTCCATCATAAAAGAGAGAATTGCAGTTGTGAAACTTACTTTATCCGTTACACCTAAACGGTTTTTAGAGAAAGGTTGGCTTACCTGAATGTTTTTTACTACTTCTTGAATTTCTTTTTTTGATAAAGAACCTTTTTGTTTGATTGCCTTTTTTATTTTTGAAACGGCTTTTGAATATAACATATTCATTAAATCTCTTTGTTGTCGAGATGCACGCCATAGCCCCCATCCATAAATTAGCATTGTTGCAACCATAAATAATAATAAATATGGTAGATAATGTAGTATTGACATTAATCAATCTCCTTCCAAGTTATAAAATTATGATTTTGAAGGATTTCCAAAAATTTAATTAATCTAGATAAGCTTTTTTCCATTTTTGGATAATGAGCATCTAATTTTTGTGATATTTGATAAACATTACTTTCACCATCAATATTAAGCCAAATAAAACTCCCGTATTCATCTAGAGAGATGTTACTGGTTTCAGGTTTATGAAAAAATTTTTGAGCAATTTTATTATAAAAACCAACCCAGTCTTTTTTTATTATTACAATACCATTTTCATCTGTTTCATATTCCGTATTAGGATTTTTTAAAGGAATAAATTCCAGATAGTTATTTTTTTTATTAGATTTACTCATTTATGGATTCCTTTCTTTTTTTAAAAAGATGTAACTTATAAAATAAGTTACATCTTTTTATTATTTAAAACATTTAAGCTTGTTCTTTTTTATCTTTCTTTTTTAAACAAACCATTACAAGAGAAACAATTAATAGAGCGAATACTACTAAGCTTCCTATTTGACCGATGCTAAATGCTTTAGAAACATCGATTGCTTCTGCTTTGTTTAATACAGCAAGAACAGCAAGAACAACACCCATTAAACCTTCACCGGCGATTAAACCAGATGTATATAATGTACCACGTTCAACAGATTCTTTCTTTTCTTCTTCGCTTACTTTACGTTTATCCATAGCTAAACGAACAAGACCACCTGCCATGATACCAGCACTTAAGCTGAATGGTAAGTACATACCAACTGCAACAGGTAAAACAGGTACACCTAAGATTTCAATTACAATTGCAACACCAGCACCTGCAAAGATTAAAGCCCAAGGTAATTGTGCATTCATAATACCTTCAACTATCATTTGCATCATGGTAGCTTGTGGTGCAGAGATTTCAGCAGAACCGTAACCCCATGCTGCATTTAATAGGTATAATACATAACCGATTGCAGCAGCTGAAGCGATAACACCGATGATTTCACCGATTTGTTGTTTCTTAGGAGTAGCACCAAGAATGAAACCTGTTTTTAAGTCTTGAGAACAGTCTCCGGCGATAGCTGCGATAACACAGATAATAGCACCGATAGCAATAGAACCAACCATACCATCAACACCTGTTGTTCCTGTAGCTTTAAGAAGAATAGTTGCAATAATTAATGTTGCAATAGCCATACCAGAAACAGGGTTGTTTGATGAACCGATAAGTCCAACCATTCTTGATGAAACAGTTGCAAAGAAGAAACCGAAGATTACAATGATTAATGCTCCAAGGAAGTTAACTGGGAACATTGGAAGTAACCAGATAGCAACAGCAATAATTAATAATAAAATTAATAATACTGGCATTGGTAAGTCGATTTCTGTACGAAGTGTATTTGAGCTTGTAGCTTTTTTACCCATACTCTTCATAGCTTGAGAGAATGTTTTAACAATTAAAGGTAAACTTTTGATTAAGCTTATAATACCACCTGTAGCAACCGCACCGGCACCGATGTATTTTACATATGTATCCCATAAGTCACTTGGTGCTAAAGATGAAATAACAACATCTCCAGGGAAGATTGTTGCATCAGCACCGAATAGAGCAATTATAGGCATGATTACAAACCATGATAATGTACCACCGGCAAGCATGTAGCTTGAAATTTTTGGACCACAGATATATCCAACACCTACTAATGCAGGAAGTACTTGGATACCAATTGCTGAACCTGCGTAACCTTTAATATCATATCCAATTTCACTTGGGAAAACTTTCATTCCATCAGCAATGAATTTATATAAAGCAGCAATACCAAGACCTGCAAATACAGTACTTGCTTTGCTTCCTCCTTCTTCTCCCGCAAGTAAAACTTCAGCACAAGCTGTTCCTTCTGGGAATGGTAATACTCCGTGTTCTTCAACAATTAAAGCTTGACGAAGTGGAACCATGAAAATTACCCCAAGGATACCACCAACAAGTGCAATAAGGAAAATTGTTATTATGCTTGGAGCAGATATAATACCTTCATTTGCCCATAAGAATAAGGCAGGTAATGTGAAGATAGCTCCTGCGGCAACAGATTCACCGGCTGAACCAATTGTTTGAACCAAGTTGTTTTCAAGAATTGAATCACGGCGTAAAATAACTCTGATAATACCCATAGAAATAACTGCCGCTGGGATTGATGCAGAGATTGTCATACCAACTCTAAGACCTAGATAAGCATTTGCAGCACCAAATACTATTGCTAAAATAATACCAATAAGAATTTGATGTAACTGTAAATTCAGGTGCAACCTTATCTGCTGGTATATACGGTTTAAAATCGTTATGTTTGTCAGACATAATTTAACCCCTTTCTTTTAATTTTATTATAGACAATCAAACTGAATTATATAATAAATTTACATAAAAGTAAATATATTATTAATTTACAATTAAAAATGATAAATTTTTACAAATTTTTATTAAAAATGCATAAAGCTATTCTTAAATTTAAGAATAGCTTTGATGATAATATTTAATATTAAATTAATTTTTTAAGCATTTGCTTCTTTTTTTAGAACATCGCATAATAATTCATAAAATCTTTCAAATGAATCAAGAGGTATTTCTTCATCAGGTGTATGAACGCCTCTGATTGTAGGTCCAACTGCAATTGCATCAAGACCTTCAATTGATTCTGAGAATAAACCACATTCTAATCCTGCATGGATAGCTTCGATTTTTAAATCTTCACCGAATAATTCTTTGTAACTTTTTATAAAAGTATCTCTAATTGGAGATTCTTCTTTAAAACTCCAACCAGGATAAGCACCTGCTATATCACAATTGAAACCAAATGTTCTTGCTAATAAGTAAAGTCTGTCAGTTGTATCGTCTTGTAATGAAGCAACTGAACTTCTTGGAGCAAAAACAATTTTTGCAACATTATCGTTTGTGCTTACTACACCAAGGTTTAGAGATGTTACTACAAATCCATCTTGTTTTAGATTTCTTTTTAATACTCCGTTTGGCGCTAAGTATACAGCACTTACAAGATTTGTTGCATCTTCTTTACTTAATACGTTAGTTTCTCCTTCTTCTTTTGTAACATTAACAACAAAATCAGGTTCAAAAGGTACAAGTTCTTCAGAAAATTCTTTTGATAATTTATTAACTATTTCTTCAACTTTATTTACTTCTTCTTTATTTTCTATTAATAATTTAGCTTCGCTGCTTCTTGGGATTGCATTGTCTTTACTACCGCCGTTAAATGAAGCAACATATGTATCAGTATTACTAATAACTCTATTTATTAATCTTGCTAACAATATATTTGCATTTTGACGTTCTTTATTAATATCCATACCTGAATGTCCGCCTAAAAGACCGTCTACGCTTACTGTTAAAATTGTACCGCTTTTGTTTTCTTTAACAATATCTTTACTTAAAGTAAATCTCATTCCGCCTGCACAGCTTACAGTTGCGATACCTTCTTCTTCAGAATCAAGATTAATCATTGTTTTTGCATTAATTTGAGATTTGTCTAAATGATCAGCTCCGCCAAGGCCTGTTTCTTCTTGTGTTGTAAATACACATTCAAGATCAGGATGAGAAAGAGTTTCATCATCTAAAATTGCAAGCATTAAAGCAACAGCAGCTCCGTTATCTCCTCCAAGAGTAGTTCCGTTTGCAGTAATTATTCCATCTTTAACAATAATATCAATACCGTCTTTTGTGAAATCATGATTTGAACTTGAAATTTTTTCGCAAACCATGTCAGTATGACCTTGAAGCATTATTGGAGCTTTATTTTTTGCATCCTTACTTGCAGGTTTTTTTATAATTACATTAAACAATTCGTCTTGGTAAACCCATAAATTTCTTTCTTTTGCAAATTCAACAAGATAGTCACTTATGCCTTTTTCATTGCTTGAACCACGAGGAATTGCGCTTATTTCTTCAAAAAAATTAAAAAGTTTTTCAGGTTTGTAACCTTTTATTTTGTAGTCCATTTTTGTACCTCACTTATATATTAAATTTTTAATTAATTTATTTAATTAATTTACAATTTACATCTATTATATAAAAAAATTTAAAATAATACAATATTAATAAAAATTTGGTAAAAAAACAAAATATTTGTTATATTTTAAATAATGAATAAAAAGTTAAAGAGGCTAAAAGATGATACTTAGTGTAAGCAGGAGAACAGATATACCTTGTTATTACTTTGATTGGTTTTTAAATAGGTTAAAAGATGGATATGTTTATGTTAGAAACCCTATAAATAAAAAACATGTAAGTCTTATTGAGTTTAATGATTGTAATTTAGATTTTATTGTTTTTTGGTCTAAATATCCTATAAAAATGTTAAATAAAATAAATGAATTAAAAAAATATGATTATTATATACAATATACAATTACAGGATATGGAAAAGAAATAGAGCCTTTTTGTAATAATAAAGATGATATTATTGATATATTTAAAAAACTTTCTTTAAAAATAGGAAAGGAAAAAATGATATTAAGATATGATCCAATTTTTATAAATAAAAAATATGATGCAAATTTTCATATATTATTTTTTGATTATTTATGTAAAAATTTAAATGGTTATACAAATACTGTTGTTATAAGTTTTTTAGATATATATAAGAAAATAATAAAAAGTATAGAAAAATATGATATAAGATCTTTAAATGAAAATGAAATAATGTATATTTGCGAAAATATATCAAAAATAGCTAAAAAGAATAATATGAGGGTACAAACATGTTCAGAAATAATTGATTTATCAAATTATGGAATTGAGCATGGAAGTTGTATTGATAAAAAACTTATTGAAAAAATTATAGGGTGTGATTTGGATATAAAAAAGGATAAAAATCAAAGAAAAGAATGTGGATGCGTTGAAAGCATAGATGTAGGTTGTTATGATACTTGTCAAAACGGATGTATTTATTGTTATGCAAATCAAAACAGTAAATTAGTAAATAAAATATCAAATTTATATAATGTTAATTCACCTATATTATGCGATAAAATAAATGAAAATGATATAATAAAAAGACGTGAAATAAAATCATTTAAAAATAGTCAATTGAGACTTTTCTAAAATAAGGAGATAAAATGAAAAATATTTTACTTATAGCAGCAGGCGGAACTATTGCATGTATAAACACAGAAAATGGATTAATGCCATATGTTAGGGCAGAAGATATTGTGAAATATATACCAGAAATAAAAAAAATATGTAATCTAACTTTTAAACAGTTATTTAATTTAGATAGTACAAACATTCAGCCTGAGCATTGGTGTCAGATTGCAAATGTAATAAAGGAAGAATATGATAATTATGACGGATTTATAATTACACATGGCACAGACACAATGTCATATACTGCATGTGCATTATCTTATTTGATTCAAAATTCAAAAAAGCCAATAGTAATAACAGGCTCTCAAAAGCCTATTAACGAAACAATAAGCGATGCAAAGAAAAATTTAACAGATAGTATACGCTTTTGTTTAGATGAACAAAATTATGGAGTTTATGTAGTTTTTGACGGTAAAGTAATTATAGGTACGAGAGCAAGAAAAGTAAGAAGTAAAAGCTACAGTGCTTTTGAAAGTATCAATTATCCTATTTCTGCATTTATTGATGGGGAAAGAATTGTAAAATATGTTGAAAAAAATGAAAAAGAAAGCAGTATAAAGTTTTATGATTGTTTAAAACCTTCCGTTTTTGTATTAAAACTTATACCGGGTATTGAACCCGATATACTTGATTATATTATGGATAATTATGATGCTGTAGTTATTGAAAGTTACGGAGTCGGGGGAGTTCCTTTTCATAATAAAAGAAATTTTCTTGATAAATTAAAGAAATATACAAAACAAGGCAAAATTATTGTTATTACAACACAGGTTATGTTTGAAGGAAGCGATGCAAAGCTTTATGAAGTAGGGAAAAATATAATGAAGGAATATAATGTTTTAGAATCTTTTGATATGACCGTTGAAGCTGTATGTATTAAACTTATGTGGATTTTATCTTTAACAAGTGATTTTAATAAAATAAGAGAACTTTTTTATAAAAAAATAAATTTTGACATCTTAACAAAAGAAAATTAAAAAATTATGAAAAAAATGTAATAAATGTTTGAAATTTTCAGAAAGTTCATATATAATAATATGCGTATGAAAATTTAATAATAATTTAGGACAAAAGAAGTTTGTAGGAAAATAGGCTTTGCCTTACCGAAGGAGTAAAACTCTCAGGTATTCAAATTTGAATGAGGACTATAAACGGATGTGGCTCTGGAGAATCTCTATGGAGTGCCGAAGGTGCAAGATGTTTTACATTAATCTCTCAGGCAAAAGGACAGAGTATAATAAAATTATTTTAATATTTTTTATTATGTAATGTTATTTTATTTAGAGTATTAGAGTCAAATATGTTTATTTGGCTCTTTTTTTATCTTTTGTTCTTTATTGGAAAGGTGTTTTAATATGTTGGACAATTTTACTGAACTTCTTGTTAAAATCAATGACTTTGTATGGGGAACTCCTTTGATTGTTTTGATAATGGCAGGGGGAATATTTTTAACTTTAAGATTGGGATTTACTCAAATTCGTAAACTACCTTTGGCTTTAAAGTATATGGTAAAAAATGAAGAAGGCGGAGACGGAGAAGTTACCTCTTTTGGTGCTTTGTGTACAGCCCTTTCAGCAACAATAGGTACAGGTAACATCGTAGGTGTTGCAACCGCAATATGTGCGGGAGGACCTGGTGCATTGTTTTGGATGGAGCTTGCTGCATTTTTCGGTATGGCAACAAAATATTCTGAAGGTCTTTTGGCCGTAAAATACAGAGTTTTGGATAAAGATAATCATGCTCTAGGGGGACCTTTTTATTATATTGAAAGAGGAATGGGTGAAAAATGGAAATGGCTTGCCAAGATATTTGCTTTTTTTGGGATTTGTGTTGGTTTGTTTAGTATAGGGACTTTTACACAGGTTAATGGTATTGCATCTGCAGTGAATAATTTTTTTGACCCTAATATGGCATGGACTGTTACAATACCCGGTATAGGAACATATTCTTGGACAGTTGTTATTTCATCTTTGATTCTTACAGTTTGTGTTGCACTTGTTTTAATAGGAGGAATTAAAAGAATTGCAAGTGTATCTCAAGTTGTCGTGCCGTTTATGGCTGTTTTGTATTTTGTTGTTTGTCTTATTTTAATGATATGCAATATAACTGAAATTCCAAATGCAATTATGGTTATAATAAAGGGAGCATTTAATCCTTCTGCCGTAACCGGGGGTATAGTTGGTAGTATGATTATTGCGGTACAAAAAGGGGTCGCAAGAGGTATTTTTTCAAATGAATCAGGTCTTGGATCTGCTCCTATAGCCGCAGCTGCCGCTAAAACAAAAGAACCTGCAAGACAAGGTTTGGTTTCAATGACAGGAACATTTATAGATACAATAATAATATGTACTATGACAGGATTATCTATAATCTTGACAGGAGCGTGGCAAGTGAGTGGGCTTGAAGGAGTTGAAGTAACTACATATGCATTTAATAACGGACTTCCTTTTTCTCCACAAATATCATCATTTATATTAATGATTTGTCTTGTATTCTTTGCTTTTACAACTATTTTAGGTTGGGATTATTATTCTGAAAGATGTCTTGAATATTTAAACGGCGGAAACAAAAAAGCATTACTTACATTTAGATGGATTTATATTTTAGCAATATTTATTGGACCATATATGACAGTAAAAGCTGTTTGGACAATTGCTGATATATTTAATGGTTTAATGGCAGTTCCAAATATGATTGCACTATTTGCATTAAGCGGTGTAGTCGTTAGTGAAACAAAGAAATATTTTGATAAAATGAAAAAAGAAAAAGAATCTAAAGTTGAGGCTTAGTAATTTTAAAAGAAAGAGTGAAAACTCTTTCTTTTTTTGCTTAAGTTGCTTTGTTGACAAAAATATTTTTTTATCATAGAATTAAAAATAATAAAAAATTATATAAAAATGTGTTCGTGTTTATGGAATGGGAGGTGTAAATATGAATACAGTTATTACAATAGGAAGAGAATACGGTTCAGGAGGACGTCTTATAGCAAAAAAAGTTTCTAAACTTTTAGATATTCCTTTTTATGATGAGGAACTTATAAATTTAATTGTTCAAGAAACAGGTCTTGCAGCTGATTTTATAAGAAATGCCGATACAAGAAATCCAATAGGATGTTTTTCAAATTTGAGTTTTAGTTATGATAATTTACCTGTTGAGGGACAGCTTCTTGTTTCAGAAGCAGATATTATAAAAAAAGTGGCAGATAAAGGACCTTGTATTATTGTTGGTCTTTGCGCTGACTATATTCTAAGACACAAAGAAAATTGTGCAAGAATATTCGTAAGTGCACCATTTGAAGAAAGAGTGAAACGTGTTAAGGAAGATTATCACGTAGAACAAAAAAATATCGAACATTATGTAACAAAAATAGATAAATCTAGAGCTAAATATTATAATTATATTACAGATGAAAAATGGAATGTAGCAAAAAATTATGATATGGTTTTAAACAGCACAATGGGTTTGGATGAATGTGCACAGCTGATAAAAGCGTTAGTTGAAATAAAGGAGAATAAAGCTTAATGGATGAAAAAGAGCTTGTTATAGACAAAAGAAAAGAGAATAAAATGGGGGTAATGCCTGTAAGCAAGTTACTTGTTACTATGTCACTTCCTATGATGGCATCAATGCTTATACAGGCTTTATATAACATTGTTGACAGTATGTTTGTTGCGATGTTAAGCGAAAATGCATTAACTGCGGTATCTTTGGCTTTCCCGATACAAAACTTTATGATTGCAGTTGCAGTAGGTACGGGAGTAGGTGTTAATGCTTATTTATCAAAATGTCTTGGAGAGAAGGAGTTTGATAAGGCAAATCAAGCTGCAAAAACAGCAATATTTCTTGCAGCAATTAATTATATTATATTTTTAATATTTGGAATTTTTGGTTCAAGAGCCTTTTTCCTTTCTCAGACAAATATAACAGATATTGTAAATGACGGAACAATTTATTTAACCATATGTACCGTTTTATCTTTTGGAGTATTCTTTCAAATAGCATTTGAAAGACTGTTACAATCTACGGGAAAAACAGTTTATAATATGTATATGCAAGGTCTTGGCGCAATAATAAATATAATATTAGACCCTATAATGATATTTGGTTTATTTGGATTTCCAAAAATGGGAGTTGCGGGAGCTGCTCTTGCTACAGTAACGGGGCAAATTATAGCTGCTATTGTTGGGTTTTTGTTTAATCATTATAAGAATCACGAGATAGATATAAATTTAAAGGGATATAGACCTAATTTATCCATTATAAAAAGGATTTATTCTGTTGGTATTCCTTCGATTATCTTATCATCATTATCTTCAGTTATGACCTTTGGAATGAATAAGATTTTAATTACATTTTCATCTACGGCAACAGCGGTTTTTGGAGTATATTTCAAACTTCAAAGTTTCGTTTTTATGCCTGTGTTTGGATTAAATAACGGTATGGTGCCTATTATATCGTACAATTACGGAGCGAGAAAGAAAGAAAGAATAATGAAAACTTTCAAACTTAGCATTTTTTATGCCGTTGGGATTATGTTTGTAGGATTTTTACTGTTCTTGTTCTTCCCAAAAGAACTTCTTTCTGTATTTAATGCTTCAAATACAATGATGAGTATAGGTGTTCCTGCACTTAGAATAATAGGAATAAGTTTTGTATTTGCAGGTTTTAGTATTTGTACTCTTTCTATGTGTCAGGCTTTAGGACATGGGTTGGAAAGTTTACTTATATCAGGAATAAGACAGCTTGTTGTTCTTCTTCCTGTAGCTTATGTGCTTTCAAAAATAGGAGGACTTAATTTAATATGGTGGTCTTTTCCTTTTGCAGAGATTATCGCCGTATCCCTTTGTGTCTTCTTCTTATCGAGAATATACCAAAAAGAAATTAAGAATTTATAAAGTAAAGGGTATTTACCCTTTATTTTTTTAACGTTTTTTTATCATATTTCATATTATATATAAACTCTCAAAAAGGAGGTTTTGTTTTGGTAAGCATAAGTTTATGTATGATAGTAAAAGATGAAGAAAGTGTTTTAAAAAGATGTTTAAAAAGCATTAAAGATATTGTTGATGAAATTATCATAGTGGATACAGGTTCGAAGGATAGAACAAAAGAAATTGCAAAAGAATTCACAAATAAAATATATGATTATGAATGGGTAGATAATTTTTCCCGTGCAAGAAATTTTTCTTTTTCAAAAGCTACAAAAGAATATATTTTATGGCTTGATGCAGATGATGTAATACTTGATGAAGATAAAAAGAAATTCATAAAAATGAAAGAAAACATGAGTAATGATATAGATGTTGTAATGATGAAATATAATACGTCGTTTGATGAAAATGGCAATGTCGTTTTTTCATATTACAGGGAAAGATTAATAAAAAATATTCATAAGGATATGTGGAACGGTTATGTTCATGAGGCAATAGTTCCTTTTGGAAAAATAGAATATTCTAATATTGCCGTTACTCATAAAAAAATAAAGAAAAGCTACAGTGACAGAAATATAAAAATATTTGAAAAATTATTAAATAACGGGGTTGTTTTTTCTCCAAGAGAACTATTTTATTATAGCAGGGAACTTCTTTATCACAATAAATTTAATAATGCAATTGATGGATTTGAAAAGTTTTTAAATATGGATAACGGATTTTTGGAAAATAAAATTGATGCTTTAAGGATGATGTCTTATTGTTATAAAAATATAGGACAAACAGATAAAGAAATTGAAGTATTGTTTAGGACATTTAAGTATGATACTCCAAGAGCGGAAGTTTGTTGTGATATAGGAAATTATTTTGTTAATATAAATAGATACAATGATGCAATTTATTGGTATAAAGCGGCACTTAATTGTAGTAGAAAGGATACTTTAGGTGGATTTATTTTAGAAGATTGTTATGGATATATTCCTTTAATTCAACTTTGTGTATGTTATGACAAAATCGGTAACACAAATTTAGCAAATGAATATAATGAATTAGCAGGCATTATAAAGCCTGCTGGTAGAGAATATATGATAAACAGAGAATACTTTAAAAATATATTTTCTTAAAAGTAAAATAAGGAGTGAAAATATAATGTATGATTTTGATTATAACAGTTTTTTAGAAGGTAACAATAATTCAAATTGTTGTAAACATTCTAAAAAAAATAATTCATGCAGTATGAAATCAAATGAATATTATCCCTATACAAATAATAATCAATCTTCTTGCTGTTATACTCCCAAAAGTCATAATTGCTGCGTAGTAACCGGCCCAACGGGGGCAACAGGAGCTACAGGTCCGAGAGGTCCAAGAGGGTGTCCAGGACCAACAGGGGCAACTGGTGCAACCGGACCAACCGGACCACAAGGACCAAATGGTAATAGTATAATAGGTCCTACAGGAGCAACTGGTGTTACAGGTCCAACAGGCCCAACCGGCCCAACGGGAGCTACAGGAGTAACAGGTTCAGGGGCGACAGGTCCAACTGGCCCACAGGGACCACAAGGTCCTCAAGGGATACAAGGTCCTACTGGTGCAGGTACTACAGGAGCAACAGGTCCAACCGGTCCACAAGGACCACAAGGCCCTCAAGGTGTTCAAGGTCCAACAGGTTCAATCGGAGCAACTGGTGTTACAGGTCCAACAGGCCCAGCAGGTCCAAGCGGAGCGACTGGAGTTACGGGGCCAACAGGCCCAGCAGGTCCAAGCGGAGCAACTGGTGTTACAGGTCCAACGGGACCAACAGGCCCAAGTGGATCAACTGGTGCTACAGGTCCAACAGGCCCAAGTGGAGCAACTGGTGTTACGGGTCCGACAGGCCCAACAGGCCCAACAGGTCCAAGCGGAAATAACGGTCAAGCTGCTACATTAAGTGTTGGAACAGTTACAACTTCTGCGCCTGGTACTTCTGCTACTGTTACAAATTCAGGAACACCTCAAAATGCGGTTTTTAATTTTGCAATTCCAAGGGGCGCAACCGGTATAACAGGAGCAACTGGCGCAACAGGTGCCACAGGCGCAAGCAGTTTGGATAATCCTCAAATATTATGTGCAATTGATTCTGCACCACAACCAACAACCGCAAATCAACCTATTCAATTTAACAGTAATTATTTAAGTAGTGGTAGTGCAATAACTCATAATACAAATTCAACCAATATAACAATTTCGCAAAATGGTATTTATCAAGTAAACTTTAATGCTTCTGCAGGAACTTCAGGTTCTTCTTCTGCAATAAGTATTGCTTTATATAAAGATGGAAACGCAGTAAATAGTGCAGTAACAAGACAATCATTGTCAGGTTCTGGTAACTATGCAAATATGTCTTTTTCTACACCAATTTCAGTTACTTCAACACCTTGTGTTTTAACTGTTATTCCTGACAGTAGTGGTTTTACTTTAAGTGATTCTACAATTAATGTTTATAAAGTAGGTAATATAAGTAGTAATCAACTATCAAAGTAATTGTTTTAGATATAATGTTGACTTAAAAATAAAAAAATGTTATTCTAATTTATGTTATACGACTGACGGAACAGTGGAATTAACCACATGAAGTATAATGATTATTATGAGCCGACCGTCTGGGCAAGAGCCTGGATTGGTGGGCTCTTTATTGTTTTAGGAGTGTAACAAATGAAAGAAATACAATTAAAGTATGGATGTAACCCAAATCAAAAACCTGCAAGAGTTTATATGGAAGATGGAGATTTACCGATTACGGTTTTAAATGGTAATCCTGGATACATTAATCTTCTTGATGCTTTTAACAGCTATCAATTAGTTAAGGAATTAAAAGAAGCAACAGGGCTTCCTTCTGCGGCATCTTTTAAACACGTTTCACCTGCCGGTGCTGCGGTTGGTTTGGAGCTTGATGAAACATTGAAAAAAATGTATTTTGTTGATGAAAACATAAAACTTACAGGTATAGCAAATGCTTATATAAGAGCAAGGGGAGCTGATAGAATGTCTTCTTATGGTGATTTTGCCGCATTGTCTGATGAATGTGATGAGGCAACTGCACTTTATTTATCAAAAGAAGTTTCAGATGGTATTATTGCTCCTTCATATTCAAAACAAGCTTTAGAAATATTAAAGAAAAAGAAAAAAGGAAACTATCTTGTTATAAAAATTGATAAAAATTATGTTCCAAAAGAAATAGAAAGAAAAGAAGTTTTTGGTATAACTTTTGAACAAGGCAGAAACAATATAAAAATAAATGAAGATATGCTTGAAAATATTGTTACTGAAAACAAAGATATGAGTGAAAGTGCAAAAAGAGATTTAATAATTTCTTTAATAACTTTAAAATATACTCAGTCAAATTCAGTATGTTATGTAAAAGACGGACAAGCAATAGGAATAGGAGCAGGTCAACAATCAAGAATACATTGTACAAGACTTGCAGGTAATAAAGCTGATACATGGTTTTTAAGAAGCCACGATAAAGTTTTAAACTTACCTTTTAAAGAAGGCTTAAGAAGGGCAGATAGAGATAATGCTATTGACGTATATATTTCAGAGGAACATGATGACATATTAAGAGACGGAAGCTGGGAAAATGTATTTACTAAAAAACCAGAAGTATTAACAATGGAAGAAAAAAAAGAGTATTTAGCTAAAATGACAGATGTATGTCTTGGGTCAGATGCTTTCTTCCCATTTGGTGATAATATAGAAAGAGCATATAAAAGCGGAGTAAAATATATTGCTGAAGCAGGCGGCTCTATAAGAGACGATAATGTAATAGATACTTGTAACAAATATAACATGGTAATGTCTTTTATCGGTACAAGATTATTCCATCATTAAAGATAACCTCCATATGGGTTATCTTTTTTTTATATTTACTTGTTTGTTATTGCTAACATGGTGTATAATATTTATATAAAAAAAATATATTTCCTATTGACATTATAGGATTAAGTGTTATACTTTTTTTAGAATAATTAGCATATGTTAAAAACTCTAAATAGAAGGAGCATGTTATGAAAAAGGAAAAATATGATATTACCGGCATGAGTTGTTCTGCTTGTTCGTCAAGAATAGAAAAGACATTAAGTAAAAAAGACGGAGTAGAAGAAGTAAGTGTCAATCTTCTTACAAACAGCATGAATATTTCTTATGATGAAAATATAACAAATTGTAACGACATAATAAATGATGTAAAGGAAATAGGGTATGGAGCAAGTTTACATGATAAAAATATTACAAACATAAAATCAAAAAATAATGTAAGTGTAAATAATGATGAAGAAATAAAATATATGAAAAAAAGGCTTATAATTTCATTTGCATTTTTAATTCCACTTATGTATATTGCAATGTATCATATGTTTGATGGATTTTTAGGGTTAAAGACACCTGATTTTATAATGAATTTATTTCATGGAAGTAAAAATGCCATAAATTTTGCTTTTATTCAATTTTTACTGGTTTTACCTATAATGTATATGAACAGAAAGTATTATACTGTTGGATTTAAAACATTATTCAAAGGTAGTCCAAATATGGATAGTCTTATTGCTATTGGTTCTATGGCTGCTGTTGTGTATGGTGTTTTTGCAATATTTATGATTGGTCATGGTCTTGGTTATGGAGATTTAGAACTTGTTAATAAATACAGCACAAATTTATATTTTGAATCAGGAGGAATGATATTAACGCTTATAACTTTGGGAAAATTTTTGGAAACAAAGTCAAAGGGGAAAACAAGTGAAGCTATTTCAAAACTTATGAATTTAGCTCCAAAAATGGCAGTTGTAGAAAGAAACGGAGAAGAAATGGAAGTACCTGTTGATGATGTTATGAAAGGGGATATTGTAATTGTAAAACCCGGAAGTAGTTTTCCTGTTGACGGTATAATCGTAAATGGAAATACAAGTGTTGATGAATCAATGATAACAGGAGAAAGCATACCTGTTGAAAAATCAGTGGGAGATAAAGTAATTGGTGCAACAATAAACAAATCAGGGTTCGTAAAATTTGAAGCAACTAATGTGAATGAAGATACTACAATTAATAAAATTATAAAACTTGTAGAAGAAGCTAGTTCATCAAAGGCACCTATTGCAAAAATGGCTGATAAAATATCAGGGGTGTTTGTTCCTATAGTTATAAGTATATCATTAATATCTATGATTGTATGGTTACTTCTTGGTGAGAGCTTTGAATTTGCTTTATCAGTAGCCATTTCTGTTCTTGTTATTTCTTGCCCTTGTGCTCTTGGACTTGCAACACCTGTTGCAATAATGGTTGGAACGGGAAAAGGGGCTCAAAACGGAATACTTATAAAGTCAGGAGAAGCTTTAGAAATTGCACACAGCATAGATACAGTTATTCTTGATAAAACAGGAACAATAACAAAAGGTGAACCTGTTGTTACTGATGTGTTAAATTTTGAAATTTCGAAAGAAGAGCTTTTAAGTATTGCATATTCTCTTGAAAGTGGCAGTGAACATCCTCTTGCAGAATCAATAGTTAAATATGCTAAGGATAATAATATAAACACTATTCCAAATGAAGATTTTGAAGCAATATTCGGTAAAGGTGTTAAAGCAAAAATAAATTCAAAAATGTATTTTGCAGGAAATGCATCTTTAATGAATGATATTAATGTAGATATATCTATATATGAAAAAACAATAAATGCTCTTGCGGATGAGGGGAAAACTCCTTTAATTTTTGCAAATGAGGAAGATGTAATTGGAATTATTGCGGTAGCTGATATTGAAAAAGAAAGCAGTAAAGAAGCAATTGAAAAGTTTAAAAATATGGGTATAGATGTTGTAATGCTTACGGGAGATAATGAAAGAACAGCAAAAGCAGTGCAAAAAAGGCTTTCTATTCCAAAAGTAATAGCCCAGGTTTTACCTGATGAAAAAGAAGCAAAAGTAGTAAGTATTCAAAAAGAAGGTAAAAAAGTTGCAATGGTTGGAGATGGGATAAATGATGCTCCTGCTCTTGCCAGAGCTGATGTTGGTATTGCCATAGGTGCAGGAACTGATGTTGCAATAGAAAGTGCAGACATAGTTCTTATGAAAAATAGTTTACTTGACGTCGTAAATGCTATAAAATTAAGTAAAGCTGTTATAAAAAATATAAAAGAAAATTTGTTTTGGGCATTTTTCTATAATAGTATAGGTATACCTTTAGCAAGTGGATTATTTTATACAGCTTTAGGATGGAAATTAAATCCTATGTTTGGTGCAGCGGCAATGAGTCTTAGCAGCGTATGTGTTGTAACAAATGCATTAAGACTTAAATTTATAAAGTTTGATAATGAAGATAATAAAGATGAAAAAGGAGAAGAAACAAAAATGAGCAAAAATGAAAAACAACTTGTAATCGAAGGAATGATGTGTCCTCACTGTAGTATGACAGTTGAAAAGAAACTTAAAGAAATTGATGGTGTAGAAGCATGTACTGTTGATTTAGACAAAAAAAGTGCTTATGTTACATTAAGTAAAGATATTAATGATGATGTATTTAAAAAAGTTATAACTGATGCAGGATATGAACTTATTGAAATAAATATAGTAAGTAAAATGAAAACATTAAAAAAGATATTTGTTTTTATAATATGCTTTTGCATCCTTGTTTCCTTTTGTTCTTGTAAAGAAGATATAGATGCTGATTCAAATTATGAACTTGGATTATCGTACTTTAAAAAACAGGATTTTTATAATACTATTGAAACATTAAAAGTTATAACTGACAATAATTTATCTTTAAATAAACATAAAAGTGATGAAGCAAATATGTATTATATGATAGGCTATTCATATTGGCAGTTAAAAAGATTTGATACTGCAACTGCATATATGGAAAAAGCAAATGAACTTGATAATAACAATGAAGAATATAAACAAGTTATGGGAAGACTTTATTATATTGTTGATGAGTTTGAGAAATCAAGACAATGTTATGAAGGTGTTTTAAAAATAAACAGTAAAAATGAAAAAGCGTATTATAATCTTGGACTCATATCCTTAAAAGAAAGTCCTATGGATACAAAAAATGCAAAAAATTACTTTGAAAAAGCAATCAATTTATATCCTGAATATGCAATGGCTTATGCAGGAATGTCTATGGCATATTATTTTGAAGGAAACAAAGAAAAGACAGATTATTATTTACAAAAAGCTATTGATTTTGGATATAACGATTTACCAGTTATAAAACAAATTCAAAATGGAGAATTAACCAAACCGTAAAACACAGATTTTTCTGTGTTTTTTTATTTTTTTAAGGAATAATATAATATATTTAGAGAAAATATAAAAAAAATTTTGCATTTTATGTAAAATTTAAGTAAAATAAATATAAATATATAGTAAAATAAATTTAAAATATGATATATTATTTAAGATTTTTTTAATTTTATATAAGAAAAACGGAGATAATTTATGTTTAATATAGTTTTATTTAATCCAGAAATACCACAAAATACAGGTAATATAGTAAGAACCTGTGCTGTAACAAATTCAAGACTTCACTTAATTAAACCTTTGGGGTTTAGTATAAGAGACAAGCATTTAAAAAGAGCCGGTCTTGATTATTGGAATGAAGCAGACATACAAGTTTATGAAAATTTTGATGATTTTTTGGAAAAGAATGATATAAAAAATTTATATTTACTTACAACAAAAGGAGATAAAAATTATTCTTCTTTTAATTTTTGTGATAACGACTATTTTATGTTCGGGTCTGAAACAAAAGGGCTTCCGGATTTTATACACGAAAAATACAAGGATACAAGACTTAGAATACCTATGATACCAAAAGAAAATGCAAGATGTTTAAATTTATCCAACAGTGTTTGTGTAATTTTATATGAAGCCTTAAGACAGACAGAATTTAAACATATGAAATAAAACAAACTAAATCAAACTAAATCAAACATTTTTGCTATTGGAGGAAATTGATATGAGTGTTATGATGTTAATCCAGCTTTTCGGAGGTCTTGGGCTTTTTTTGTACGGAATGGACTTAATGGGGGAAGGGTTAAAAAAAGCCGCAGGTAATAAATTAAAAGATATTTTAAATAAAGTTACCAGTAACCCTATAAAAGCTCTTGCTCTTGGTACTATTGTTACCATGATTATACAAAGTTCGTCTGCAACTACTGTTTTGGTTGTTGGACTTGTTAATGCAAACTTAATGAGCCTTGTTCAAGCTGCAGGTGTAATTCTTGGGGCTGATATCGGTACTACAATAACAGGTCAAATTATAGCTCTTAATTTATCAGAATATGCACCTTTATTTATCGGTCTTGGTGCAGCAATAAGGATGTTTGCAAAAAAAGACAAAACTATACATTTAAGTGAATGTATACTTGGTTTTGGTATTTTATTCTTTGGAATAAGCGTTATGTCGAATGTGTTAAAACCGCTTGCGAATAATCCTATATTTACTAATATGCTTATAAGTTTAGGTAAATATCCTATTCTTGGAATGTTTGCCGGTGTATTTGTTACTGCTGTTATTCAATCATCTTCAGCATCAATTGGTTTACTTCAAGCCCTTGCTCTTGGCGGAGCTTTTGCAGGTGTTGAAGGTTATGATGCGCTAGGCGTTTTAATTCCGATTGTTCTTGGTATGAATATTGGAACATGTGCAACTGCAATGATTGCTATGATAGGTGTAGACAGACAAGCTAAACAAGCTGCTGTTTTCCATTTGATAACAAAAACAATAGGGGTAATTTGGATGATGACACTATTATTCCTTACAGGTGCATTCTCTGCAAATGGTGACAGTTTTGTATTTAACTTTATTCTTGATATTTCAGGAAGTGACCCTACAAAACAAATTGCGAATTTCCATACGTTATTTAATGTATGTAATGCAAGTTTGTTACTTTTCCTAAGTAAACTTATTATATCATTTATAGAAAAAATTCTTCCTGTTAAGAAAGAAACTAACGAAGAAGAAGGTTTCGAGTTAAAACTAAACGATATTTTGCTTGAAAATCCTGCTTTTGCTGTTTCAGAAGTTTTAAATGAAGTAGAAACAATGGCTGAACTTGCGTATAAATCAGTAAATCTTGCTTCTGATGCTTGTATAAATGATAAATATGACAATGAAGAAGAAGTAAAAATGTTAGAAAATTTAATTAATAAATATGAAACGGGTATTGCTGATTTTGTAATTAAGATTTCTGCATTGGATGCAAGTATACAAAGTGCAGATTTTACGGTTCATTTACATCAAGTAATACATGATATAGAAAGAATCGGTGATTACTGTATGAGTATGATTAGAATTGCTCAACTTAAGAAAGAAGAAAATACAGTATTTAGTGAAAATGCAACAAAAGAACTTATGGGAATGTATGAAATGGTAAAAAATAATTTAAGATGTGCCATAGATGCATTCAAAGAAAAAGATATTGCAAAAGCTGTTAAAACAGATTTGGTTGAGGAACAAATTGATAAAAAAGAAGATGAACTAAGAATGGCTCATATCGACAGATTAAATAGAAAAGCTTGCACACCGGAAGCAGGTGTAGTATACTTTGACATAGTGGCAGATCTAGAAAGAATAGGTGACTATACTGCCCATATAGGAAGTTTTGTTAAAGAATATGTTGAGCTTCTTTCAAAAAGACAATTTGACATGCTTCCATAGGAGGTAAAAATGAGATATGATGTAATAATTATCGGTGCCGGTCCTGCGGGACTAAGTGCGGGGCTTTATGCTTCAAGGGCAACTTTAAATACTTTAATTATAGAAAAAGCTGTGGTTGGTGGACAAATTACAACAACTACGGAAATTGAAAATTATCCAGGTGCCAGTGAAGTAACAGGTCCTGAACTTGTTGAAAAAATGAAAGAGCAATGTTTAAGCTTTGGTGCAAAGATAATAAATGATGAAGTTTTAAGCGTTGAGAAAAAAGATGATGGTTTGTTTTATGTTAAGGCAAACAAAGATGAATATATTGCAAAAAGCTGTATTATTGCTTCCGGTTCTTCTCCAAGAGAACTTGGAATTAAAGGTGAAAGAGAATATAGAGGAATGGGTGTTTCTTATTGTGCAACCTGTGATGCAATGTTTTTTACAGGCTTTGAAGTTTGCGTTGTAGGTGGTGGAGATACTGCATTAAAAGAAGCAATATACTTAACTAAATTTGCAAAAAAAGTTACAATTATTCATAGAAGAGATGAATTTAGAGGTGGAAAGAGCTGGGAAAAGAAAGCAAGAGAAAACGATAAAATTCATTTCCTTCTAAGCCATGAACCTGTAGAAATAATTGGTGAAAATGGTATGGTAACCGCAATAAAAGTTAAAAATAAAAAAACAGGGGAAATTTATGATTATAAAACAGACGGAGTATTCATGTTTGTAGGTCATAATCCTAACAGTGATTTAGTTAAAAATATGGTTGATGTAGATGAGAACGGCTATATTATAACAGATGATTCACTTCAAACATCTATAAAAGGGTTATTTGTTGCCGGAGATGTTAGAAAAAAAGCTTTAAGACAAGTTGTTACAGCGGCTTCAGACGGAGCAATTTGTGCAACTGGAGCAGAAGAGTTTATAGATGAATTAAATTAAAAAAGTGTTATTTAAATAACACTTTTTTTTGTTTATAATATTTACTAAAATGTTTTATAAAAATGATTTATAAATATGAAAATTAATATTATAAAAAACTTGAAAAAAACATGAAAAAAGCATAAAATAAATATATTATACAAGTATAAGTATAAATATTTAAGAGGTTAAAAATGAAAAAATTTATTAGCATAATAATGGCTTTGTTTTTTGCCCTGACATTGTTTGGATGTGGTGGAGAAAAGAAACAAAGTGCAGTAAACAGTAAAAACGGTAAAGAATATAAAATAGCATATATGACTGATACATATGGAGCAGAAGAAAGTTTTAACAAACAAGTTATTGATGGTATCAATGAATCTTTCGGAAACTATGAATATAGTTTAGATATTTATACTCCAAAGACTAATACTGAATATGAATCAATGGCAACATCAGTTCTTTCTGCTTCTCAATATGACCTAGTTGTGTCTAATTCATCGGCTGTAAGTTCAGCACTTCTTTCTGTTCAAAGTGAATACCCTGGTAGTAATTTAGGTTTTATTGGTTATAATGATGAAACAAATAATGCAATGAGTATTACTTTTAAAAATGAAGAAGCAGCTTTTTTAGCCGGAGTTCTAGCAGCATTGAAAACAAAAAGCAATGTTTTGGGATATGTAGGAGCTTATAATGATAGAGATCTTGATTATGAATATGGTTTCTTAAGCGGTGTAAAAGCAGTTAATTCTAAAATTAAAGTTAAAAAAGAGTATATTAATTCTTATATGAGTGCCGAAGAAGCAGAAAAGGTAGCTGAAAAATTATATAATGAAAAAGCTGATGTAGTATTTACCGTATGCGGAGCCGGAGCAATAGGTGTAAATAATGTTGCTAAAGAAAAAGGCTTTAAAGTTATTGATTCAGACTTATATAATAAATCTGATAGTGAAATAAAACTTGCTCAAATAAACAAGGATTATAAAAGTGCAGTAATTTCAATTTGTGATGCAGTAATATTTGAATCATATTCAAAAAGTTGTTCTGATTTAGGTGTACTTGATTCTGTATTGGATTTAAAATTAAATCAAACATTTTTTGATCAAAGTTCAAATGAATATACAACTTTAGAAAAAGTAAAAAAAGATATGGCAACAAAGAATTTAGTTATTCCAACAGACGAAAAGTCATTTAAGGCTTTTAAATATAACATTAACGATTAAGGAGAGATTAAAATGGATATAAAATATGAATTGGTAGAACAAAGAAAAGAAAAACCGGATGAAAATAATTTAGGTTTTGGTAATTATTTTACAGACCATATGTTTGTTATGGATTATACAGAAGGAAAAGGCTGGCATGATGCAAGAATCGTACCATATGGACCATTAGCTGTTGATCCTGCAACAATGGTTTTACATTATGCACAGGAAACTTTTGAAGGTTTAAAGGCATATAGAAACGAAAAAGGTGAAATATTATTATTCAGACCTGAAATGAATGCAAGAAGAATGATTAATTCAAATAAGAGAATTTGTATGCCGGGTATACCAGAAGAAATGTTTATTGAAGCTGTTGAAGCATTAGTAAAATGTGAAAAAGACTGGGTTCCTACAAAAGAAGAAACTTCTTTATACATAAGACCTTTTATGTATGCAAGTGAAGCAAGCGTTGGTGTGCACCCTGCAAAAACATACAAATTCATTATTATTTTATCACCTGTTGGAGCTTATTATCCGGAAGGTGTTAACCCTGTAAAAATTTGGGTAGAAGATGAATATGTAAGAGCCGTTAAAGGCGGTACAGGTTTTACAAAATGCGGTGGTAATTATGCTGCAAGTATTGCCGCACAAGTTAAAGCTGAAGAAAATGGTTATACTCAAGTGCTTTGGTTAGATGGTGTACATAGAAAATATGTTGAAGAAGTTGGAACAATGAATGCAATGTTTGTAATAGATGGAAAAGTTGTTACAGCTGCTCTTGAAGGTTCTGTACTTCCAGGTGTTACACGTGATTCTATAATTCATATTTTAAAAGACTGGGGTTATGATGTTGAAGAAAGAGATTTAAGCATTGACGAATTAATGGAAGCAGGAAGAAATGGAAAATTAACAGAAGCTTTTGGTACAGGTACTGCTGCTGTAATCTCTCCAATCGGTGAATTATGTTATAAAGGCGAAAAAATCGAAATTAATGGATTCAAAACAGGGGATTTAACACAAAAATTATATGATACTCTAACAGGTATACAATGGGGTAAATTAGAAGATAAATATAATTGGACAAGAAAAATTAATTTATAATTTAATATAGAAAAGGAAATAAAAATATGAGTGAATTACTTGCTCCTGCAGGAGATTTAGAAAAATTAAAATATGCTTTTACCTATGGTGCCGATGCGGTATATTTAGGTGGGAAAAGTTTTTCAATGCGTGCTAATGCAGGGAATTTTACAATTGATGAAATTCGTGAAGGAGCACAGTTTGCCCATGAAAGAAACGGAAAAGTTTATGTAACAATAAATATTTCAGCAAGAAATAATGATTTTACAGAACTTTCAAAATATATAAAAGAACTTGATAACGCCGGGGTTGATGGTATTATTGCCGCTGATCCCGGAGTTATTATGACAATAAGAGATACACTTCCAAATATGAAAATATCTCTTTCTACACAATCAAGCACAACAAACTATAAAAGTATTGAATTTTGGAAAAGAAATGGTGTAAACAGAATTGTTCTTGCAAGAGAGCTTTCTTTTGAAGATATTAAAGGCATATGTCAAAATAAGCCTGAAGGAATGGAAATAGAAACATTTGTACATGGTGCAATGTGTATTTCATATTCAGGAAGATGTCTTCTTAGTAACTACCTAACAGGAAGAGATGCAAACAGGGGAGACTGTGCACAGCCTTGTAGATGGAAATATTCTTTAGTTGAAAGTACAAGACCGGGAGAAGAATTCCCAATTGAAGAACATAAAGAAGGAAGTTTTATCTTTAATTCAAAAGATTTATGTCTTATTAATCATATTCATGAACTTATTGAAGCTGGTGTAGACAGCTTTAAAATTGAAGGAAGAATGAAAAGTATATTCTACGTTTCAACAGTTGTAAATGCTTATAGAAATGCTATAGATGCTTATGAAAGAGACAAAGCAAATTACAAAGTTGATTCTAGTTTATATGAAGAGCTTACTAAAGTAAGCCACAGACAATATACTGAAGGTTTCTTCTTTGGAAAAGCTGATTCGTCTTCTCAAAATTATGGAACAAGTTCATATACAAGAAATTATGATTTTGTTGCTCAAGTTATAGGTTACAACGAAGAAAAAGGAATGTATGAAATAGAACAAAGAAATAAATTCTTTATTGGTGATGAACTTGAGCTTGTAAGACCAAGAGAAAAGAGCATAACTTTTAAAATAAAAGAAATGTATAATGAAAAAGGAGAAGCTGTAGAAAGCACTCCTCACCCAAAAGAAAGATTATTTATAAAAACTGACGGGGTTGAATTAAAAGAATTTGAACTTATAAGAAAAAGATTATAAGTTTTTAAAAAATATGTACAAATTTTGTGATTTGTGATAGAATATTCGTGGTAAACATTTAAATTAATTATTGAAGGAGAATTATAGATAGATGAAAACTAAAGTACCTGTAGGTCTTTCAAATAAACATGTTCATCTTAGTAGAAAAGATATAGATGCTTTATTTGGTGAAGGCTATGAATTAACTATAAAAAAACCTATTTCTCAACCTGGACAATTCGCTGCAGAAGAATTCGTTGATGTTGTAGGTCCAAAAGGTACGATAAAAATGAGAGTTCTTGGTCCTGCAAGACCTCATGCACAAATCGAAATTTTAGCAAGTGATACTTTTAAACTTGGCGTACCTAAAGTAATCAGAGATTCTTGGGATTTAGACGGAACACCTGGATGTATTTTAAGAGGTCCTAAAGGTGAAGTTGAAATTGATAAAGGGGTTATAGTTGCAAGCAGACATATTCACATGACTATACCTCAAGCTAAAGAATACGGCGTTAAAGATGGGGATATCGTTAAAGTAAGAGTTCCTGGAGAAAGAGGTTTGATTTTTGAAAATGTATTAATCAGATCTAATGAAAGATGTGGACTTGAAATGCATATCGATATTGAAGAAGGTAACGCTGCAGGATGTAAAAACGGCGATATGCTTGAAATTATTAGAGACTAAAAAAGACTGCATAAGCAGTCTTTTTTTTATTTATTGTTTGGAGTGATAGTAAAGATTACAAAACATTCCTTCGTATTATTAATTTCGTATAAAGCTTTTTCATCTTCATAAGATATTTTACCATAAGGAATCCCATCATAAGT
The DNA here is from genome assembly GCF_036289385.1 of Anaerofustis butyriciformans. Lineage (NCBI taxonomy): Bacteria > Bacillati > Bacillota > Clostridia > Eubacteriales > Eubacteriaceae > Anaerofustis > Anaerofustis butyriciformans. The sequence goes on along the minus strand of NZ_JAYFFH010000001.1, from coordinate 406,416 downwards.
ATATTTATATTCTATTGAATTAAGTTTATTCCATAGCTTATTACTTATTTCGTTTTCATAATTAACGTTTCCCCACATTGAATATTGAGTCATATTTATGTAACCTGAAAAAATATTTATAAAATCATCATGTTCTTTTTCAGGTCTATCATAAAAATACATCCAATTATAAGAAAATTCAATTTTTTCAATTTTTTTATTATTATCTGAAGGATAAACTTTTATTTTAAAATCGCACCCATCCATTATAACTTTCTCATAATATTCTTTTTCTTCATCAAAAGTAAGCTCTTCAATTGTTGGAAGTTTTGTTTCGTTATATTCATATTGATAAAATTCTTTATTTACAAAATCTATTGTATAAGCAAGATTTTCAGGAGATATTTCAAAATATTTATTTACCTCTATACCTTTATATGCATAATCTACATAACTTGTGTTAAAAGTGCCATTAAATATTGCTATTAAAACAAGTAAAGCTATAGCTAAACCTCCAATAACTGAAAAAATTGCAAGCTTATTATTTTTTTCTTTTACTTTTTCTACCTCTTTTTCAAGATTATTAGACTTGCTATTTTCTTTTGTAACATTTTGTTCATAATTATTAGATGTATTTATATTTTCATCTTGCTTAGTATTATTATCTTCTTTTATATTACTGTTTTCTTCTTCTATTGGTTTCTTATTTACGATAAATTCACCTTTTTCTTCTTTTGTGTTTAGTTCTTCTTTGACTTCTTCATCAATTTTTTTGTTTACGATAAATTCACCTTTTTCTTCATTTAAGTAATCTTTGTTGTTTTCGTTATCCATTTCCATCCCTCACTTTACCATATTTTAAATTTATCGAAAAAGTTGTATATATTGTATCATAAAAAAGACTGCATAAGCAGTCTTTTTTTATTTATTGTTTGGAATCATTGTTAAAATTTCAATACCATCTTTTGTGTCTTCTATTTTATAAATAAATTTATTATCTTCATATGATCCTTCTCCATATGGCATACCGTCTTCAGTAGTTTTATATTCCATTGAATTTAATTTATCCCACATGTTATTATTTATTTCCTCTGTACAATTATTATCACCCCAAATAACTGTTTGAATCATGTTTACGTATGCTGAATATACTTTGGTTACTTCATCATATTCTTCTTCAGATTCCGCATTTATCCATTTATATGACAATATAATTTTTTCTATGTTTTTGTAATCATCGTTAGGATATACAATTAATTTTAATTCATTTTTTTCATCAAGTATTTTTTCATAGTAGCCTTCATTATCATTAAATGTTAAACTTTCAGTTAAAGGAATTGAAACGCCTTTAAATTCTCCATTATATAAATTTTGATTTGTGTAGTCTAATGTTATAGCAAAATCTTCTGGTGATATTTCAAAATAATCATTTACTTCTACACCGTTATATGCATAATCTTCAGCACTTGGACCACTATTTCCAAATAGTGCAAAACAAGCTATTAAAGCAATTATTAAAACCCCAGCAATAGAAAAACCAATAATTTTTTTGTTTTTCTTTTTATTTTTATCTTTTATTTTTTGCATTTCTTCTTCAAAATTGTAGGATTTTTGATTGTTAAAATTATTATTTTGTTCATAATTATAAGATGTATTTATATTTTCATCTTGCTTAGTATTATTATCTTCTCTTATATTACTGTTTTCTTCTTCTGTTGGTTTCTTATTTACGATAAATTCTCCTTTTTCTTCTTTTGTGTTTAGTTCTTCTTTGACTTCTTCATCAATTTTTTTGTTTACGATAAATTCACCTTTTTCTTCATTTAAGTAATCTTTGTTGTTTTCGTTATCCATTTTCATCCCTCACTTTACCATATTTTAAAATTATCGAAACTTTTATGATTATATATATTGTATCATAAAATTATCAAAAAGACCGTTTAAATAAAATTTTTTATTTATTGTTTGGAGTAAATGTTAAAGTATTAAATCCATCTTTTGTGTCTTTCATATTATAAATTATTTTATCATCTTTATAGGTTACTTCTCCATATGGAACACCATCTTGAGTATATTTATATTCTATCGAGTTTAACTTGTCCCACATATTTGTGCTTAATATTTCTAAATTACTATTATCATTGTTATATCCCCAAATAGATGTTTGTATAATATTAATAAATGCAGAATAAAGTTTATTTAATTTTTCTAACTCACCATTATTATCTGCATAAATCCAATTATATGAAATATATATTTTTTCTATTTTTTCATAATCAGGAGATGGATAAATGAGTATTTTAAAATCATATTTTTCATCTATTATTAATTCGTAATATCCCTTAGAATCATTAAATGATAAATTTTCATCAAGTAAAGGTATTTCAACACCATTAAAATCATTTTTATATAATCTTTTAGTTATATAATTTGCAGTATAAGCGAAATCTTCAGGATACATTTCAAAATATTCATTTACTTCTACACCTTTATTTGCATAATCGACATAATTATAATTACTTGAACCTGCATCTTTAAGCGCTAATGCGAGTATTCCCATAACAACAAAACCAAGAATTAAAAATGGTATAATTTTTTTATTTTTACCTTTATTTTTATTTTCTTCTATTGTATCTTTTTGGGGGACTGATTTATCTTGTGTTGTATACTTGTTGTCTTCTTTATTTTTTATATTTTCTTTACTTTCTATTTTTTTATTTACTATAAATTCTCCTTTTTCAGACATTGTATTTATTTTTTCTTTATCTTCATCTTTTTTATTTACTATAAATTCACCCTTTTCACTATTTAAAAAATCTCTGTTATTTTCGTTATCCATTTTCATCCTTCACTTTACATGTATAAAATATCTAAATGTTTACGATATATTACATTTTATCATAAATTGTAACAATATTGCTAAAAAAATTAATAAAAAAGCATTAAAAAAGAACCTGTTTAGGTTCTTTTATTTTATTATTATATTGTTTTTTCCAATAAGCTCAGCTAGTTCGTCAATTAATCCAAATTCAAGGCTTACCCACATACTTTTATTTGCAACATAAGATTTCTTTGAAACAGGGGAGAATAACACAACTTTTTTATCTCCTTTATATTTAACAAAGAGCTGTCTAATATCACTCATGGTTTTCGGACTTATTTTATTTAAAACAAGTATAAGCGATTTTCCCATTATTTTATTTGAGTTGGACTTCTTGATTTCAGGGGACTGAGCTGTTTTATCAATTGTTTTGACTATTGGTGATTTTGTTTTCTTTCTTACAGCAGGTGGTCTTGTCCTTTTGTCTTCAAGATCATAAATTTTATCTGCAATAATCGAAACGCTTACTTCTTCATCTTCTTCTTTAACACTTACTTGACCTTTGATTATTACTTTATTATCCGTTTGCAATATGTTTTTGTATTCTTCAAAGGTTCTTGGGAAAACAACTATTTCCATGTCGTCAGTCAAATCTTCAATGCTCATAAACGCCATTTGTTTATTATCTTTTTTTGTATATATTACTTTAACGTTTGTTATTAAACCGCCAATGCTTATGCTTTCTCTTTTGTTGTTATTATATTTTGAGTATTTATTTTGAACTTTTGGTTCTGTTTCTTCTTCACTTTCATCTTCATCTTCACTTTTTTTCTTGCCGTACATATCATATACTTCATAAAGTTTCATGCTTGTATATTTATTAAGGTCCTCTTCAAACTCTCTTAAAGGATGTCCGCTTATGTACATTCCAAGAACTTCTTTTTCGTATTTAAGTTTATCAGCATTTTCAAATTCACTCATTGTAGGGATATGCATTTCAATTTGCTCGTTTTCTTCCTGTGAAAGCATATCAAGAAGAGTTGTTTGTCCTGATATATTTTGTTTTCTTTGTTTTAAAGTGTTATTTAAAAATTCTTCATAAATAGTATAAAGTTCTCTTCTATTGTTTCCAAGTGAATCAAATGCACCTGATAAAATAAGACTTTCAACACCTTTTTTATTTAAGGAGTGGAATTCAATTTTATTTACAAAATCAGGGAAGGACGTAAAATCTCCTTTTGTTTCTCTTGCTTCAACTATTTCTTCGATAGCACCTTCTCCAAGACCTCTTAGAGCAAGTAAACCAAATCTTACACTTCCGTTATCTACTGTAAATCTTGCATAACTTTTGTTTACATCAGGAGGTAATAACTCTATTCCTTGTTCTTTTAAGTGGTTCATGTATAACATTCTATCATCAGAACCGATATAAACAGTAATTAACGCAGCCATAAACTCAGCAGGATAATAAGTTTTTAAATAGGCTGTTTGGTATGAAATAACACCATATGCCGCAGCATGGGATTTATTAAATCCATATGATGCGAATTTTTCCATTAAGTCATATATTTCATTGCCTGTTTTTTCGTCTATTCCAATTGCTACACATCCGTGAACTTTTTCTTTATCTTCGCCTTTGTTATAAGCTTCTTCGTTACCGTGTAAGAATACTTCTCTTTCTTTTGCGATTACTTCATGTTTTTTCTTACCCATGGCTCTACGAATGTTATCACTACGTCCCATAGAATATCCGGCTAAATCTCTAACTATCTGCATAACTTGTTCTTGGTAAATGATTATACCGTATGTTACGTTTAAGATAGGCTCTAAAGAAGGGTGAAGATATGTGATATTTTCAGGGTTATGTTTATTTTCAATGTATGTAGGAATCATATCCATAGGTCCCGGACGATAAAGGGAAATACCCGCTATGATATCTTCAAAAGTATTTGGTTTTAGCCTTTGCATAAAGTTTTGCATCCCAGGGCTTGCTAATTGGAATACACCTATTGTATCTCCTCTGCTTATTGTGTCATAAACGTTTTGGTCTTTAAAGCTGATATTATCAATATCTACATCAATACCTTTGGATAGTTTAATATTATCTAAAGTATGTTTAATTACTGTTAGGTTTTTAAGTCCTAAAAAGTCCATTTTAAGTAGCCCCAACTCTTCAACCGTAATCATGTTGAATTGTGCGGCTATACTGTCTTTATTAAGATATAGAGGAACATAATCGCTAACAGGTCTATCGGATATTATAACCCCCGCTGCATGAGTTGATGAATGTCTTGGCATTCCTTCAACGGCTTTTGCCGTATCTAAAAGCTTAGTAATTGTAGGGTCTTCATCGTATAATTGATGAAGCTCAGGATTCATGTCTATTGCTTTTTGAACAGTTATTTTATTTTCATCAGGAATCATTTTTGCAATTTTGTTTGATTGTTCAAAGCTGATTCCCATACATCTTGCAATATCTTTTACGGCAGCTTTTGGTTTTAATGTTCCGAACGTAACAATTTGACTTACGTTATCAAATCCATATTTATCAATAACGTACTCTATTGCTCTATGACGATTTTCATAACAAAAGTCGATATCAATATCAGGCATTGATACCCTTTCTTTGTTTAGGAATCTTTCAAAGATAAGAGAATATTTTATTGGGTCAATTTGTGTAATATCTAGGGTATAACTTACTATACTTCCTGCGGCACTACCTCTTCCAGGACCTACCGGTATACCGTGTGTTCTGGAATAATTTATGAAATCCCAAACAATAAGGAAATAATCGTTAAAGCCCATATCGTTAATAACGCTTAGTTCATATTCAAGTCTTTCTGTTAGTTCTTTTGTGACGTTTTTATATTTTTTATATAAACCCTCGGTACATAATTTTTTTAAATATTCCTGTGAAGTCATCCCTTCAGGAAGAGGGAATACAGGTAAGTGATAATGTCCAAATTCTATTTCAACATTACATCTCTCGGCAATTTTATGAGTGTTTTCTATGGCCTCAGGGCAGTATTTAAAAAGTTCGCTCATTTCTTCAGGGGATTTTATATAAAATTCGTCATTTGGAAAACGAAGTCTGTTTTCATCATTTAAGTTACTTGAAGATTGCACACAAAGAAGAACATCATGTGCTTCTGCATCTGATTTTTTTAAATAATGAGAGTCGTTTGTGGCAATAAGTCCTACACCATACTCTTTTGCCATTTTAATTAATTCTTCATTTGCAGTTTTTTCTTCTCTCAAACCATGGTCTTGAATTTCCAAAAAGAAATTGTCTTTACCGTAAATATCTATAAATTTTTCAAGGTATTTTCTTGCTTCGGCAATTTCTCCTGAATTAATTTTTCTTGGAATAACACCTGCAATACAAGCACTTGTTGCAATAATACCTTCTGAATATTTTTCAAGTAAATCAAAGTCTGCTCTTGGTTTATAATAAAAACCTTCTGTATAAGCTATTGATACAACTTTCATAAGGTTTTTATATCCAATATCATTTTCGGCTAATAAGATAAGGTGAAATCTTTGTCTGTCGTTTATCGGGTCTCTGCCTTTTCTATCTCCGGTTGTCATATATACTTCACATCCAAGAACAGGTTTTATCCCTTCGGCTTTACATGCTCTGTAAAAATCTATAATACCAAACATATTGCCATGATCGGTAATTGCAATACTGTCCATACCCATTTCTTTAACGTATTTTGGTAGTTCTTTTATTCTGCAAAATCCATCGAGTAATGAGTATTCTGTATGTACATGTAAATGTGTAAATGGTATTGACATTATTTTATCTCCTTATCAAAAAACTAAAATTTATTATATAATATTTTAGGTAAAATTGAAATAATATATATATAAAAATATTTATAAATGAATGTATGTGTGATATAATTCCCATATGTATTTTTAGGAGGATAAAAAATGTTGACACCTAATCCAATAGCGTTTTCAATTTTTGGAATTGAAATAAGATGGTATGCAATATGTATACTAACGGGAATAGTTCTTGCTCTTTTAGTAGGTTCAAGAACACTAAAAAAACTTGGTATTGATACTGATATTATATATGATTATTTGATAGTTTGTCTGCCTCTTGGAATTATTGGAGCAAGACTTTATTATGTATTATTTGAATGGTCTTATTATAGTAATCATTTATCTGATATTTATAAAATATGGAATGGGGGACTTGCCATCCACGGAGGACTTATCGGTGCTTTTATAGGTATATATTTAGTAAGTAGAAGCAAAAAATTAAATGTCCTTTTCATTTTGGATATAGTAGCTCCTTGTTTCTTGTTAGCTCAAAGTATAGGAAGATGGGGAAACTTCTTTAATATGGAAGCTCACGGCGTACAGACTACTCTTCCTTGGGCAATTAATGTTATTGATCCAGTACTTGGTTCAATTATGGTTCATCCTACATTCCTTTATGAATCAATTTGGGATTTTCTGGGATTTTTACTTTTGTATTTCATAATAGATAAGAAGTTTAAGAAATATGATGGTGAACTTATTTGTTCTTATTTCATATATTATTCCATAGGAAGATTTTTTATAGAAGGTTTAAGAACTGATTCACTTATGATATTTGGTCTTAGAACAGCTCAGCTTGTAAGTCTTGCACTTATAATTATTGGAATAGTTGGAATTGTTATAATAAGAAAAACACATAAAAATAATAATATAAAAGACAAATCTTATGAGAATATTTGTTTAGAGAAAAATGAACAAGATAATGTAACTGATATAAATACAGAAAAAATTTGTGAAGATAATAAAACAGAGATTATAAAAAGTAAAGACAACTTAGGTAAGGAGTAATTATGGCACTTATATCATCAACACAGTTATTTAAAAAAGCAAAAGAAGAAAAATATGCTATTCCTGCTTTTAACTTTGAAAATATGGAAATGGCAAAAGGAATAATCGAAGCATGCAGCGAAGAAAACTCTCCTGTAATAATGCAGACAACAACTTCAACTCTTAAGTATATTGCTCCTGAGATAGCTTATGAAATAGTAAATTATTATGCGAAAGAATATAATATTGATGTTGTTCTTCATCTTGACCACGGAGCAAGTTATGAGCTTTGTAAAAGATGTATAGACGCAGGATATACATCTTTTATGATTGACGGGTCAAAACTTGATTTTGAGGAAAATATTGCTCTATCAAAAAAGGTTATTGGTTATGCTTCAAAGTACAATGTTCCAGTTGAATGTGAACTTGGCAGAGTAGGAGGAAAAGAAGACGAAACAATAGTAAATGATAAAGACGTACTTCTAACCAACCCTGACAAAGCTTTAGAATTTGCTGATAGAACAAAATGTTCTTCTCTTGCAATTGCAATAGGAACAGCTCATGGTTTTTATAAAAAAGCTCCTAATTTAGATTTTGAAAGACTTGATAAAATAAATAAAATGGTTAGTGTTCCTTTGGTTCTACATGGTACAAGCGGAACTAAAGATGAAGATGTTAAAAAGGCAATAAGTCTTGGAATGTGTAAAGTAAATTATGCAACGGATTTAAGAGCTGCGTTTACAAAAGGTGTAAGAGATTGTTTACAAATGGAAAGTGTATATGATCCAAAAGAATATAATAAAGCGGGAATTGAAACTTTAAAATTAAGAGTAAAAGAACTTATTGAAGTTTGTGGAAGTAAAAATAAGGCTTAATAAATTAAAAATATATATTGACATTTTTACAAAATTTGATATAATTTTATAGTGTCAAAAATAGGGGTATAGCTCAGTTGGTAGAGCAGTGGTCTCCAAAACCACGTGCCGAGGGTTCAAGTCCTTCTGCCCCTGCCATAAAGAAATCAAATCGGATTTTTATCCGATTTTTTTTATTTATAAAATATAAAACGAATTAAAAAAATAATATAAAAAGTTATATAAAAAAAGCAGGTTTAACCTGCTTTTTTTATTTTTTAAGTAAATAAATAGAGAAAGTACAATCTGATATCTTTTCTTCTTCTATTGAAAAATCTATTGAAGTAAAGACTATTCTCGTATTTTTACCTATATCATATGTTAACTTTTTATCAAGGGTACCAATATTTTTGTTATTTTCATATAAATCATAAAAGTAGTCATATAAATCTATATTAATGCCATGCTGGTTTATTTTAGTCCCTTCAATCCATAGATCATACATTTTGTTGTATCCTTTTATGTTTATTTCTTCTCCTTCATAATCATGATAAAAAGAGAAATATTCTATATTTTCATCTTCATAATATTCTTCATCTCCAAAATCAGTGAATTCATATGTTTCTTTAAACTTAAATCCATATAAATTTTCTGTATCAGTTTTTTCTATAATACTTTTTACAAAGTCTGATTTTTTTCCAGCTGAATGTACAAGATATTGATGACTGCTTTGTATTATTTGTTTATCTTCATCACTTAGGTTGTTTGATTTTACTATTTCGTTTCCCTTTAACATATCATTTTTTTTAAGAACACTTATAAGCCTTGATTCTTGATTAAAGTTTGAAATATTATAAATGTTAAGGGGTGATATGGTAAAGATAAATATTATAACAGCAGCTATTAAAAACGGATATTTTATGTTTTTTTTCATAATTGAATTAACAAGGAAAATTATTCCTATAATCATAAACATAAGTGATAATACCCTTGTTTCAGTAAGACCGTAAGCATTTAATCTTATATATATAAATATAAGCTGAGTTATTATTATTGGTATCATTAAATAACCGCCATATTGTTTATATAACATACTGTATTTATCTTCTTCATTTAAAAGATTTAAATATAGGAATACAAAACCAAGTAAAGCGAGAGAGGCAAATATATTTATTTCTCCCACAGGTAAGTTTAATGTAATTATGATTTTAAGAATATAAACATATAGTATTCCAATAAGAACGATAAATAGAGGTAATAAAATATTTTTGACTATTACTTTATAAAATTTAGGGATAATTATTTCACTGTCTTTTTTCGGTATTGAAGCTAAAATTAAACTTATATTAACAAATATAAAACATAATTTAGCTAAAATTATATAAATATATATTGTTTCCATTGGTAAAATAAGTACACTAAATGCGGTTATGCAAACTGCCATACCAATAAATAAAATCGTAGATATAAATCCGCTTATTGTGACACTTTTTATTAGATGTGAAAAAAGAGTTTTTTCATTTTCTTTGTTATATAAAAAATATATTGATAAACATATAGTTATTAAAATAAAACTATAATATACTAGATTAAGTCGATTATATTCATAAAATGTTACATAATATAAATTAAAAACCCTTTCTTGAGGTAATCTATACATAACAACAGACCAAAAAACAGAAACAATCAAAGATATTATAAAAGATACAATATTTTTCTTTTTATTTGAATAAATCTTTTTATTCACTATAAATATATTTACAAGAATAGATATAAAAATACCTATAAAAAATCCATAATATAAAGAATAATGTTTAATATTAAGAAAATCTAAATCTAAAAGAAAAGTAGCAATTAGATAAAATAACAAGAAAATAAATGTTGAACAAAATCTTGTATAACTTTCTTTTAATCTCAGGTTAAAAGACTGTAAATTCACTTTCATAATAATTCCCTCCTTAAATTATGTTAATTATATCAGTAATAAATGTTTAAATTTCGTATTTAATAAATACTTAATTAAAAGTTAATATTTAAAATTTAATTAAACTTTATTTTTAGAATTATAAAAATATAAAGTTAATATTTTATTGACCACTTATGATAATTTGATTAAAATATACAAAAGGGGAAAGACAATGAAAGAAAAAAACAATAATAAACTAAATGACTCAGAAAAATTAAAAGAATATTTTTCATCTGAAGAAGATGATTTTTATGCTGAATATACTCTATCTAATAATAAACAAAATGATCCTCATAAAAATATAGAACAAAATAGTGAAAAAAATAAAGAAGTTGATGAGTTTTTTGATGAAGTAGAGAAAGAGGAAAGAGAAGAGGTTCTTGAAAAGACGAATAATTTATCTGATAAAAAAAATATATTTTCTAATATAAAGGTTAGTAAAAAAGCTACTATTTTTGCTGTTATTTTTATTGTTCTTGCTTCTTTTGTATGTTATTTTACTCAAAACTTAGGAAGTAGTGAAGATAAAATAAAAAATTATTTAGATGTTATATTTGTAAAAGATAGTGAAAACACTTATGAAAAATATCTTTCTTCAAATACAAATGAACATATAAGTGGATTTGACAGTGATTTAAGAGAAATAAAAAAAGACTTTACAGATATGGTCATAGGTTCTTCCGTGCAAAATAATCTTAGTGAATCAGAAATAAATACAATGTTATTAAATACACTTAAAAACGTAGATTATAAAGTTAATAGTGTTGATGTAATTGGAAGCAGTGCAAAAATAAATATAACCTTATATGTCCCTGACTATGAAGATATTTTTATTTTGGCTATTAACGAAACAATTAATCAAAATCAGTCGTCGCAGCTTAGTGATGAGGAATATCTTGTAAAACTTATAGAAAACTACAACCAATTAACTGAGAGTAATATCAATAAAACAAGTGATATTTCTTTTAACCTAACTTTTACAAAAAGCGAAGGAATTTGGCATTGCAGCGATACATATAATTTAACAAATAAACTTTTTAGCCGTGTTAACTCAGGTGTAAATAATGCTTATTTGGATGTTGTAAATCGTATAGAATTTTAAAGTAATAAAAAAACAGACACTTTTATGTCTGTTTTTTATGTATCTAATTTAGCATAATAAAGCATGTTTGTGTCGGTATCAAATATTGAAATTATGAAATTATATGAATAAGCATTCTTTAAATATGTATCGTCTGTTTTATCTTTTGCGTCTTCGCTTGTGTTATAAAAATAATAATATCCGTTTTTAATAGGCGGGATAAGTTTATTTCCATCTTCATCGGTTATAAAAGGGGAATAACCGTTATTACCATAAACAATATTATTTATATTTTCCCTTAAAGGAAGTTTTTTCCAATCTTTATTAGTTTCAATCTCTTTTAAAATGTCCTTCGTATCTTTAATTTCAAAAGCATAAAAATCTTCTCCGTCACCGTTAAAACTCGATTTTCTTTCCTTTTTTGTTATAAGACTTATGTTTTCACTTTTCACATTATTTAAACCGATGTTACTAAAAATGCTTTGGTCACTATTCTTTGAACATCCAAAAACTGAAACAATCAAAAGAAGTAAAATAACAATAAATATCTTTTTCATTCTTAATTCCTCTTTTAAAATATGTATAATTTATAAAAAAGCTCAAAGACAATAAAATGACTTTGAGCTAAAATATGTAATGTTATTTATATAAATATTCTTTAAATTCGTTGTCGCTTTCATTTTCACATACAGCTGCAATAACTCCGGGACCTGTATGAGCACCGATTGCGCAGCCAATGTAACTTATAACAACTTCTTTAACATTGTATTTTTCTTTTAATACATTCGCAAGTTCTTTTGCTTCTTCTTCTCTATCTCCATGTACAACCCCGATAATTTGGTTTTCAAGGTCTTTTCCTCTTTTTCCAATTTCCTCTATTATCTTATTGACAGCTTTTTTTCTTCCTCTAACTTTTGCATATGCAACAAGAGAACCGTTTTCGTCAATTTCAATCATTGGTTTTATGTTAAGCCCTCCGCCAACAACGTAAGATAATTTTGAAAGTCTACCACCTTTGTATAAATAATCAAGTGTTTCAACAGTTACAATGTGTTCCATGTGTTTACAGAAATGTTTAGCTGCTTTTATAATTGTTTCTTTGTCTGCACCGTTTCTTTGCATTAATAAAAGTTTATAAACGGGAATACCAAATCCTAAAGATGCACATTTCGTATCTATAATTGTAATTTTAAAATCAGGATAAGTTTCAAGAAGTTCTTCTTTTGCAAGATGCGCTGCATTAAAAGTTCCTGCTATTCCTGTTGAAAAGCACATATATAAAACTTCATCACCGTTTTTTGCATAAGGTTCAAAGTTTCTTTTGAACATTTCACTGTTTATGTGGTAAGTTTTAATATCTTTTGTTTTATCTTCTAAAATGCTGTAAAAGTCTTTGGGAAAAATTGTTTCGCCATCAAAATAGTCTTTTTCATTTATAACAACGGGGGTTGGAATTACGTGTAAATTAAATTCATCTATTATATATTGTGGAATATCACTTGCTGAATCTGTAATAATTTTAAAAGCCATATTATCCTCCAATTTCTTATTTATATATAATAACTATACTATATATTATATTTTTTTTCAAAATATTAATGAAATTTTAATGTAGGGAAATGTTTTATATAATATATATTTATTGTTTTCATTATATATATAAAAATTGTAATATAATAGGGAAAAATTTCCTTTTTATCAATATTTTATATATTTTAATTTATTTTTTTATTTCAATCAATTTTCTGTATGGTATAATTAAGAAAATATTTACGATTAAATGGGAGGTATGTTTTGAATAAGGATTTAATAATAGGGTCCGTATTGCATGATTTGGGGAAATTCATTATGAGGAGTACAAACGAAAAAACAAATCATTCTCTTTTAGGTTATAATTATTTAAAAGAAAAAGGAATTACAAATGATAAGATTTTAAATTCTGTTTTGTACCATCATAAGAATAAAATTACAAATGCAAATTTAACAAATGATGATTTTTCATATATAACATATGTTTGTGATAACATTTCATCTGCCATAGACAGAAGAAAAAAAGATGATGGAAATATTGAGTTTGGATATGATAAAAAAGCTCCACTTATGAATATTTTTAATCTGTTAAATACAAATAAGAATAACATTAAGAGTGCTTTTAATGTTTCTGATATTGATATAAAAAAAGATATTTTTTTGCCTAAAGATATTGAAAAGGCTAGAAATTTAACCGATAAATATGATTATTCGAAAGCCTTTGAATATTTTGATAAAAATTTTGAATATATTACAAACAATGATATTAACGTAAATTCTTTATTACAACTTATTGAAAGTACATTTTCCTTTATCCCTGCTTCCACTGATAAAAACGGAATAAATGACGTATCTCTTTATTCACATTCAAAACTTACTGCCGCAATAGCCGGTTGTTTTTTTGATTATTTTAACTTTAAAGGAATAACAGATTATAAAAAATGTTGTTTTAGTGAAGAAGAAAATATATACAGTGAAAAAACAATGATTCTTTTAAGCGGTGACTTATCGGGTATACAAGATTTTATTTTTAATATTTCTTCAAAAGGAGCTTTAAGGTCAATTAAAGGTCGTTCTTTCTATCTTGAAATTGAAATGGAAAACATAATAGATGAAATGTTAAATTATCTTGATTTGTCAAGAGCAAATCTCCTTTATAACGGGGGAGGTCATTTTTATATGCTTCTTGCAAACACAAAGGAAACAAAAGATAAAATAAAATATCTTCAAAACAAAATTAATTCTTATTTTTTAAGAAAATATTACATATATTTATATATTGCCTTTGGATATAGTGAATGTTCTGCTAATGAATTAATTAATATAAACAGTAATGATACCTTATCTAAAATATATAAAAATGCAGGTTATGAAATTTCAAAAGATAAAATAAATAGATACAAAAATACTTTAGATGAATTGTTTAATGATAACAGTAAGTATATTAATAATGATTTAGATTTAAGAGAATGCAGTGTGTGTAAAAGGTCTTATAAAGATTTACACGAAAATGAAGATCTTGGAAATATGGTATGTGAAAGCTGTGAAAGTATGTATAAACTTGGAGAGGGAATATTCAGAGTTGATACGATGAAAGATGAAATGCTTTTTAGTATATCAAACAAAAAAGATAAAGATTCTTTGATTAGTTTATTTTCTCTTGATGGTGAAAATTATTTATACTTAAAGAATAAAAATGAATTTATTAATGATATCAATAATAACCAGATTATAAGAGGATATTCAATAAATAATCCAATAATAGGGCTTAAATACTGCGTAAATATTTGGATGGGTAATTATACCAGATTCAAAGGTAAGAGCTTATATTCATTCTCTGATTTATCTAAAAGAAGTATTGGTATAAATAGGCTTGGAGTTCTAAGAATGGACGTTGACGACCTTGGAAGTGCATTCATAAAAGGATTTGATAAAGAAGAGGAAGATAAATACAAATACGCTACAATATCCCGTTTTCAAAGCTTGTCTTCAATGCTTTCAATGTTTTTTAAGTTCTATCTAAATAAAATAGCAGGTTATAAAGACACAAAGTTATATTTTACAAATAAAGATTTTCTTAAAAATATTTCAATAATATATGCAGGAGGAGATGATCTTTTTATTGTTGGAGCATGGAATGAAGTATTGGATCTTTCAATAAATATAAGACAGTATTTCAAAATATTCTCTAATGACAGGTTAAGCATAAGTGCAGGTTTTGGAATGTACGATGCAAATCTTCCTATAAATAATATGGCAAGTTTAAGCGCAAATTTGCTTGAAATATCTAAGGAAAACACAAAAGACAGCATTACATTATTTGATGAAAACAATGTATATAAGTGGGATGAATTTATTAATGATATTTATGGAAATTTGTATTTAAAATTTAACAAATATTGTTTCTTTGATGAAGATGAAAAAAATAAAGATAAAATATATTTAGGTAACGGATTTTTATATAAACTATTAAACTTACTTAAAAATAGTAAGGAAAGTATAAATCTTGCGAGAATTTCTTATGCTCTTGCAATGATTGAACCTAAAAATTTAGCACAAAGAGAAAACTATAATAATTTTACAAATTTAATTATAGATAATATTAACAGTAAAGAAAACATTAAAAAACTTATTACAACAATAATTTTAATTATCTACTTAAACAGGGAAAGAGAGGAATAAAATGAGCAGAGAAGATATAAAAAGAGCAGAAGTTCTTATAAATAAAGCACTTGAAAAAAGAATGCTACCGACAACTACTCAGCTTAGAAAGATTTTTTCACAAATAAATAATTTGAAAAATACATATGAAATGGAAAAGTTGAACGGTAATATTGTTGATGGAAAATTAAGCGATAAAATTCTTGATGATTTAGAATATTTAAAAATGCAGGTTGCTTACCAGTGCGGAAGAGCAAAAAAAGAAAGAGGTAATAATTTAAGCCGTTTTATTGTAGATTTAAAACATTACAATTCAAAAGGTAAACAATTAAATTTCTTAGAATATTTAAGCATAATAAAAACAGTAGAAGATATGAATAAATTTTTTGATTATGCTGAAGCTTTAATTGCTTATCAAAAATTTTATGGAAGAGACAAGTAGGAGGGTAAAATGAATAAGTTATACGCAAAAATAATGTTTAAAGGAAGTTTAGATATATTAACAGGGCTTCACATAGGAGGAAGCGATGATTTTGCGGCAATTGGTGCTATTGATAATTCTGTAATAAAAGATTCAATAACAAATTTACCTATAATTCCCGGAAGCTCATTAAAAGGAAAGTTAAGATATCTTCTTTCAAGAATAAAAAGTGAAAATTATGTTTTAAATAAAATTGATGATGAAGATATTACCATAAAAAGACTTTTTGGAAGCGGTAATTCAAATAATCAAATAGTGTCATCAAGACTTCAATTTTTTGATTTAAAGTTAAATGAAGAAAATGCCGAAATGCTTAAAAATGCCGATACGGATTTATATGTAACAGAAGCGAAATTTGAAAATACAATTGATAGAATTACAGCGGTTGCAAACCCAAGACAAATTGAACGTGTTCCTGCCGGTGCAAAATTTGATTTTAAGCTTATTTATAATGTTGAAAGTATTGATGAATTTGAAGAGGATATGAAAAACTTAAAAGATAGTTTTGATATTCTTGAAATGGATTATCTTGGAGGAAATGGTACAAGAGGATACGGAAGAGTAAAAATAAACATTGAAAATGAAGATATAATGTTTGCAACAAAGGAAAACGAAGAAAAAATAAAATCTATTATTGAAAATGTGTTTTAAGGTGAACTATGAACTATTATATTTATAAACTTAAGTTTGTAACGCCTGTTCGTTTTGGTGTTACAAAAGGAAATATAACAAATGACAATTCTTCTGATTTTACTTCGGACCAGATTTTTGCAAGTATTTTTAATGAATATGTAAATCTATATAGTATAGATAAAGCGAAAAAACTCCTTAATGATTTTTATATAAGCGATTTGTTTCCTTTTATGGAAGATAAACTTTATCTTCCAAAGCCTATTATGATATTTGATAGTTTAGTGGAAAATAAGAATAAAGACAGAAAAATAGGTAAGAAAATAAAATATATTCAAATAAATGTATTTAATGAATATATTAATGATTTAAAAAACGGTAATGATCTTTTGAAATATAAACTTACTAAACCATTTTTTAAAGAGGTTTATCAAACAAAGTATAATTTTTCAAAAGAGCAGACTCCTTACACTGTTTCTGGAATACAGTTTTATAAAAACTGTGGTTTATATTTTATTGTTTCTTTTAAGGATGAAATAAAAGAAGAATTTGATAATGTTATAAGAAGCCTATCTTTTAGCGGTATAGGGGGTAAAAAATCAAGTGGGTACGGCAAATTTGAAATAGATGAAATAATAAAACCAAGTTTAGATATAATAAACAGCTTAAATTCAAATTGTAAATATAAAATGCTTTTATCTAGTGTTATTCCAACTGATGAAGAAGTTATGATGCTTAAAACTTCAAATAGTTTTTATTCCGTTATTTCAAGAAGCGGATTTTCTGTCGTAAACGGGAATATGGTAAAAAAGAAAACAACATCAATGTTAAAAAGCGGCTCATGTATAGATTTTGATATTAAAGGGCAGATAAAGGAAGTAAATAAAGAAAATGTAAGAAGTATTTATAGATATGCGAAAGCACTAAAATGGGGGATAGAATAATGAAGTCTGATTATGTAAATTTCACACTAAATTGTAAAGTTATGTCTCCTTTATTTATAGGAAGTGGTGAAAGTATAAATAAACTTGATTATCTGCTTGATAAGAATGATGTTGTTTTTATTGATAAAAGAAAACTTGTAAAATATTTTAAAGAGATAGAATGTTTAAATGAATTTAATAAATTTTTACTACAAAATGATAAGGCTTCTTTAAAGGAATTTTTTGATATTTTAATAAAAAGGGGAATCATAAATAAAATAGATTATTCATTAATTGAAAAAAGCAGGGCTAAATATTATAAAAACAAGATTTCAAAAACAAATCTAAATGAAATAGATTTATTTATTAAAGATATTGACAGTAACCCTTATATACCTGGAAGCAGTTTGAAAGGAGCTTTTAGAACAGTTCTTGAAAGCTACATACTAAATAATTCAAATAAAGCATTAAATGATTTTAAAGTAAATCCAAAAGCTGTAAAGAATTATTTATTAAAAGAAGATGATTTGCAGATTATGAGCGGAGTTATGATTTCCGATTCTAATAAAATACAAAAAGATTCTATACAGGTTTTACAAAGAGAAGATTATAGTTATAAAAAGAGAACATCAAATACTATAAGTAATTTTAAAGAATTCATAAAAGAAGGAAATATGTTTTCTTTCAGTGTTACTTTGGATAAAGCAAAAACCAATCTTTTATATGAAAAATACGGTATAAGTTTAAAATCAAAAGAAGATTTCTTAAATATATTAAAAGATGGTTTTGAACTTTATTTAAATGCTTTAAAAATAGGAAATAAAGAAGAAGTTTTTTTACCTAATTATAATAATAACAATGCTTTATTTGTTATTGGGGGAATGGTAGGTTATCATTCAAAAAGCATTTTAAAAGGTGCGTATGAGGGGGATGAATTAATAGAAAAAACAAAGGAAGCGATACATAAAAAAGCAAGAAATCCTAAAATGAAAAAGATTAGCGAACACATAAATGATAAAAATTACAGTCCAAGAACACTTAAAGTCGTAACAAACGAAAAGGGAACAAGGCTTTGCGGAATAGTAGAGGTTTTATAATGATTTCAAGATTAACCATAAAAATTAAAAAAGAAGAGGGGTTTCCTCTTTTTTATAACAATGCACCGTTGTTTCATGGGTATATTATGGAAACATGTAAAAAAGAATATGCGGACTTTTTACATCTTCAAGGTTTAAAACCTTATTCTCAAAATGTTTTTATGCTTAACGATGAATATATTTGGCAGATAAACACATTAAATGAAGAAGCAAGAGAAAATATTATCTTGCCACTAATCGAAAGATTAAACAAAGATGGATTTATTAATATTACTTATAAAGACCATAAATACATTCCATATGAATATAATTTAAAAGAAATAAAAGATTTAAACGAATATATAAATTCTTTTTATAAAGAAGAAAAAAGCAGGGTAATAAAAGTAAAATTTGTAACTCCCACAAGTTTTAAATCTTTTGGAAAAAATGTTTTTGTTCCGGATATAAGGCTTATAGTAAAAAGTATGGTAAACAAGGCTGATTCATTTTTACCTGTTACTTTAAAAGATGAAGAAACAATGGAAAGTTTAATAAATAATATTTCACTAAAGGATTTTAACATTAAAAGTACTATGTTTAAATCCAGTGATGTTGGAATAAAATCATTTATAGGTAACGTAAGTTTTTATGTAAAAGGTCCAAAACCTTTGTTAAGTCTTACTCATTTGCTTTTTGATTTTGCATCTTATGCAGGTATAGGTGTTAAGTCTCCTCAGGGGATGGGGTGTATAAAAATGTTGTTATAGGGGTTTTACCCCTAAGACCCCACCAAATATTTGCTCGCCCAAATATTTGGATAAAAGGGCGCCACTGCGTGGAGCTTTTACGCAACAAGATTTCCTTGAAAAAACTGCTCTATTTTTACGGATACAAGAGTGTTACTTTAATTAAATTTTAAACTTAGTTTGAAAATAAACATTTATTATGAATAATATAAAATAGTATTTTTATTATGGTTATTAAATGTAATAAATTTTTGTCTTTTTAAATTCAAGTTCCATATTCATATTATTAAAATATGTTTTTTATTTTTTTGAAAAATAGACATAAAAAAAATAAGAGGAATAGTAAGTTATCCTCTTATTTTTAATAAGTTATGTAAAACGATTTTTATAAAATTATACAAGAACAAAGTTTTATTTTTATAATTATTTTATTTTATATTTCGTTTTTAAAAAATTTATCATATTAATATATTTATCATATGCTCCTTTTTCATTTTTTTTATCCATCATTTCAACACATGGTAAAATGTATTTATTATATAATTGATCATATATTTCAACCTTGTTAGGTTCCATATCAATGCATTTTATAATTTTTGGAGCTGTTATATAATAGTCTTTAATTTCC
The DNA here is from genome assembly GCF_036289385.1 of Anaerofustis butyriciformans. Taxonomy (NCBI): domain Bacteria; kingdom Bacillati; phylum Bacillota; class Clostridia; order Eubacteriales; family Eubacteriaceae; genus Anaerofustis; species Anaerofustis butyriciformans. The sequence goes on along the minus strand of NZ_JAYFFH010000001.1, from coordinate 386,222 downwards.
TCATCTTTTTTTTGTTCTTTCATATAACCATCTCTTAAAGATCTCATCATTGTCAATTCATGACAATCATCTTTCAGATTTCTCATTTCTACGCAGGCAGTTGTAAGATAACATAATGATCCGCTGCTACTATCTGGTTTGAATTTTGTACACTTTGCGGCATAGTCAATATCTGTCCATGAATGATAATATTTACACCAAAATTGACCGAACTCATTCCAGTCATCTTCAAAATAATAACATATTTGACATGTTTTAGCCATTTTATCTCTCCTTCATTTTAATTTAAAAATATATATTATTCATTTTTAGGAAACCAAATATCATTGTATATTGATATTATTTTTTGATGCCAAATTTGTTCTGTTTGTAATTCCATGCTCATATCACTTCTTAATGCGCTTTTTATTAATCCACTTAATTTCCCAGAGTTCCTGTCCATTTCTTTCATATTATTATTATAGTTTGCTTTACTCATACCCCAAAATTGAAAATTAAAAATATTTCCATTAATTATAATCATATGTTGAAAATATGATATTGGTGGATTAGGATGAGAGATAATAATGCATGGCATTTTTTTTCCGAATAAACCTCCGGTACTTATTTCATCAATTTTAATATCAATAGGAATTGATTTATTTTCTGCTATATGTTTAATTGTTGTTACAATCGTATCTATATCCCATCCATCAGCTTGTATTGGACCTATAATTTCTCCTCTGTAATCGTTCATTTTTTTCATAATACATTCCTCCTTGAAATCAATATCATACCTTAAGTATAGCACCCCCCCCCAGTTAGTCAATGCTAACATTGGTTTTTTATGAAAAAAAGTGAATAATTTTATAAATTATAATAATAAATTAATTGTATATATAATAAAGGTTAAAATGAACATATTATACAATAATGAAGTTTTTAAACTATCAGGGAAATATCTTATTGTAGATTTTTAATTCAGATTTCTATATTGTAAATGAATTAATATATTGATAAAATAAAACATACAGTATAAGATATATAGAAATAATATAAATTCCTATAACAGGGACGAAAACGTGTTTTTTAGAATTGTGTTGATTTTATTTTTGATGTATAAAAATAATCCCTATAGTAGGGACGAAAATACTATACTTTTAACTTATGTACTTCGATATTAATGAAAAATCCCTATAAAAGGGACTTTATAGTTATGTATTAAATATTTATATATTGTAAATTAATTAATATATTTATAAAATAAACGTATATGATTATATATGTTTTGTTTTAATCTCTAAAAAGAGACGAATATATCTATTATCCTTTTCTTTAAGGTGTATAATAGCAATAAAAAATCTCTACAAAAGGGACGAAATCGTGTCTTTTTGTGCAGTTTTAATTGCTGCGTAATTTAAATAATCCCTATAAAAGGGACGAGAACCACCAAAGATATATCTTTTATCCTTAAGTGTTTTCCAAAACAATCCCTATTGCAGGGACGCTACAATGGAGGAATTTATGAAAAAAATTTTATTTACACCAATAGGAGGAACAGACCCTATAAGAGGGTCTTATGATGGTGCTTTTATACATATTTCAAGAGTGTTTAAACCTGATAAAGTTTATATGTATCTTTCAAAGGAAATGGTTGAAAAGGAAGAATCAGACCATAGATACACTAAAACTCTTGAACTTCTTTCAAAACATATAGAAAAAAACATAGAATACGAACTTATTAAAAGACCAAATCTTGTTGATGTTCATATTTTTGATGACTTTTTTGATGAATTTAAAGAAATAATAAAAAGAATCAGAAAAGAAAATCCTGAGAGTGAAATATATGTAAATGTATCTTCGGGTTCTCCTGCAATGAAAAGCTCTGTTCAGATTTTATCTGTTCTTGGGGAAGAAAACCTCATTCCAATACAAGTTTCTACCCCAGTAAAAAGAATGAACGATGGAATGGAAAAAGATTATGATGTTGAATTAATGTGGGAATGTAATATAGATAACGAGGAAAACTTTGAAAATAGATGTAAGAAATCTAAAAAAAGAAACCTTGCTTTTTAAATTAAAGCAGATATTATAAAGGAGCAAATAAGAAAATATAATTATTCTTCTGCGATAGATATCGCAAATGGTTCAAAAGAGTTTATAAGCGATAAATTTATGGACTTGTTAAATGGGGCATATAGAAGACTTCAGCTTGACTTTGCAAATATGACAAGGTATATTTCAAAATATAACGAACATTTTCTTCCTATAAATAGAAGAGAAGACAGAGATATTATAGAATATCTTTTATCATTAAAAATTAAAATCGAAAAAAAAGAGTATGCTGATTTTATTAGAGCGATTTCTCCATTGTTTTTGGAAATCAGTATAAAAATATTTGAAAAGTATTCCGGATTAAATATTGATGATTATACATTTATGGACGATGAAATAAAAAAATGGTCTGACGGAAAATTAAGAAACGGGGACAGCCGTGTTTTAGATACAATAAACGGTCCTAATGCTTTAAACGGTAAGTTTAATACTACGGACACATTAAAAAGTGTTCATTTTAAATTTTTAATTGATGGATTTTGCACTAATGATGCTGTGAAAGATAAGATAAACGAAGTAAGAGATGTAGAAAGTAAAGTCAGAAACACAGCAGCTCATCAAATTAAATCAGTAACAGATGAATATGTAAAACAAACTACAGGATATACGTCAAATGAAGTATTTAATATGATTGTAGACTTATTAAAATATACTGATATTCCTTTTAGTAAAGAATATTTAAACAGTTATGATGAAATGAACAAAAAAATAATAGATGAACTTTAAAAAAAGCAGGCTGACCTGCTTTTTTTATTTTAAAATATTTTTGACTTCTTTATAAATATCTTTTTGTTTTAAAATAAATTCTTCATCTTCGGTTGAATAATATTCTTCTAAATTTATATAATCTTTTAAATATGGATACTTTAATTTTTGAGCATTATAATTTACTTTAAACATTGGGATTTTTCCTTGAATATTAAGTATATTTTCACCTTCCTTTTGATATAAATACTCCATAAAATTTTTTATTACCGTTTCTTTTGATTCATCTTTTGTATTTAACAGATAATAACTTTTTACATTTTGCATAAAGTTTACTTTTTTTGTTTCATAAGGGTAGGGATATACTTCAAACTCAAAAGCATTTTCCTTGTCTTTTGTTCTTATTAAATAATTCACATCATCCATATTTCCTGCATATATCATTGTTTTAGAATTGTATAAGTCATAATGAACATCTTCTTCGCTTTTCTTAGTTTTTAAACAATTATATCCCTTAAGTTCTTTTTTTAATGTTTCAAGTTTTTTATATCCTATATTTTCGTATCCGTTATCAAGAATAAAATTCATATATGAAAAGTTATCTTCGTCTACAATCATATCAAAGGGTATTTTTTCTTTTTTTGTATCCTTTTCTTTTATTTCTCTGATTAGGTTTATAAAAGTATTGTAACTCCAATCTTTACTAGGAAGGTTTATTCCCATTTCTTCAAAGGCGGTTTTGTTTATTATTATAACGTTAAAAGAACCATATAACGGAAATATACATCTTTCTTCCTCTTCTTTTATTTTTTTTATACCGTAGGTTTCTTTCATATATTTTACAAATTCTTTATCGTACATAATATTGTCTGTTTTTGTTATGGTATTTTCAATGTATTTACTTATTATGTCAGGGTGATTTTCACTTTGTGCTTTTTCGTTTGCAAGTGTCTTTGCGCCTTCAAAAGAAAGTTCCCTAAGTTCTATTTGTAATAATTCGCTTTCCTCTTCAAAGTTATATATGGCGTTGTTTATAAAACCATAGCTGCTTCCTATAACGCTTCTTGTGGGGCTGTCCCATAGATTAATAAGTCCTTGATATGTTTTTGTCTGTTCTTTATTTATAAACTTATCTATATAAATATCTCTAATATAAAATTTATACGTAAATATTAATATTATAAGTAAAACAGCACTTACAAGCCTAAAGCTTAGTTTCTTTCTTTTGTTTCTTTTCATTTCTTATTTCCCTATATTTTTCTTTTGTTGCAATTCCGCCTCGTATATGTCTTTGTTCTTTGTTTATTTCTATAATATCTCTTACTTTTTTATATAATGATATATCGATTTTATTTAGCCTTTTTGATAAATCGTTATGTACGGTGCTTTTACTTACTTTAAAAATATCTGCACACTTTCTTATTGTGGATTTATTATCTACAATATAATTTGCTTCTTTAATAACTCTTGTTTTTATATTATCTAACATACCTTTTTCCTCACTTAATTAAAAGTTATGTTTTTTTTATAAATATATGATTAAAATAAAAAAAATTTTTGAGTAATAAAGAACGGTTTATTATGCTTTGTCCTTAACATTAAATTATTTTAGATACATATAAATAAACATAGAATAAAAGGGAAGAGATGGTTTTATGAAAAATAAAGTTATATCGATTATTTTATGTGTATTTGTTTTACTTGTATCTTTTTTTAGTCTGCCTAAACAAAAAAATGTAGAGGCCTTTAGTATAAATTCAAAGGCATATGCGGTTTTGGAGTGCAGCACAAATAGGCTTTTATATTCCAAAAATAAAGACGAAAAACTCCCTATGGCTTCAACAACAAAGGTTATGACCGCCGTTTTAGCTTTGGAAAAAGGAAGCTTAAATGACATTGTTGAAATAAAAAAGGAATATACAGGAATTGAGGGAACAAGTATATATTTAAAGGAAGGGGAAAAATTAACCCTTGAAGATTTACTACACGGAATGATGCTTGTATCTGGTAATGATGCAGCAGTTGCGGTAGCTTATCATATTGGAGGTTCAATAGAAGGATTTGCCAAAATGATGAATGAAAAAGCAAAAGAATTGGGAATGAAAAATACTAACTTTAAAAATCCAAACGGACTTCCTGACGATGAACATTATACTACCGCTTATGATTTTGCACTTCTTGCATCATATGCCATGAAAAATGAAAATTTCGTAAAAATAATAAATGATAAAAAGTGGAGTATGTCATATGAGGGAAAAGAGAACGGTAGAGTAATATATAACAGAAACAAACTTTTAAATAGTTTTGATGGTTCAAATGGTGTAAAGACAGGATATACAAAAAAGGCAGGGAAGTGTTTTGTTTTTGCTGCTAAGAGAAATGATATGCAGGTTGTGGGGGTAGTATTAAAAAGTGCAGATCATTACACAGACAGTAAAAATTTACTTGATATGTCTTTTAGTAATTATAAAATGGAAAAAATTATCGAAAAAGGTGAATACATAAAAACTCTGCCTCTTAAAAACAGCAAAAAAGGTATTACAAAACTTACTGCAGAAAATGATATATATTTTCCCTTAAAAGATGGAGAAAAGTACAAAGTTGATTATAAGAAAGTGTATAACTCAGGAAGTGATAATTACATATTAAATTACAGCGTTAATGTTAATAATGAAACTTATTCTTACAGTGAACATTTAGCACATAAAAATGCTAATAAAGGTATATTTTACAAATTTACAAATATTTTTAAGAATTTTGTTGGACTTTAATATATTAATTTGCATTATTTTGTCTTAAAATATATAATATACGAAATAAAACTTATAAATAAAGAGGGAATAAAATGTATAACGAAAATTATATAGATTTTGCAAAAGGTAAAAATTTTTTACGTGCATCTTCTGCTATATTTATATTTGCATGTATTCAAAATGTGCTTACAGGGCTTTTTATGTTATTTGGATATATAACAATGATTTTTGATATTGTATATCAAAATGAAGCTATAATATACTGCATTGCCGGTATATTCTTTTTAGTAATAGGTATAATAGAAGGATACTGTGCATATTTGGGTTTTAAAAATGCAAAAGTAACTGATGAAGAGGTTATGTCAAAATGTAAATTTTGGGCTATAATAAGCCTTATCTGCATAATTTTAGATACATTTGTTTCTCTTTTAATTTTGGAAAGAATATATACTACTGCAATACTCATTGCAGCCCCTATTATTTTTATAAAAGGTGCAAATAAAAACATACATACAAAAAAAATGTATCAAGAAAATATTTTTGTAAATCCTTATTCTAAGGAAAATCAAGTTAATATAAACGAAACAAATCAATCTGAAAATAACGAAAATAATAAAATTTTATAAAGGTGTTGTTTATATTGTATTTATGAAGTATACTGTCTTAAAGAAAGAGAGGTAACATAATGGAAAGTAAAGCAAAAGGTGCTACACTTTTAAAAGTAACAAGTATAATCATATTAATTATTGGAATTATCGCTTTGGCATTTAATGTTTTGGGCCTTTTTGGGATAATTGCATTAGACCTTTTAACTATATTTTATATTGTTTGGGCATTTATATATCCTATTACTTGGATTTTAACGGGATTAAAAGGTAAAAAAAATGCAAATAGTACTGATGAAAAAGATATTAAAGATTGTTTTAAATGGGGAATAATTTTAATTCTTGTAATAATTTTGGATTATGGAATAGGATATATTATAAATGGTTTATATGGAGTATCTGTATTTTCTTTAATTAGATTTATATTTCCTATTTTATATTTAGTTGGTGTAAACCAAAATAAAAAATCAATAGATTCTAATGATTTTAATAACTAAAAATTAAACGGTCAATTGACCGTTTTTTTTATTTGATTTGTTTTATTAAATATTTTTAAAGTTTAGATTATTTTAATTTAAAAAATAAACATTATTGATATAAATTATTTTAAATGATAGTTTAGTTATTATGTATAAAAAGGAGGGTAAAAATATGAATATTAACGCTAGGGGAAAAAGATATCTTAAAGGGGCTGGCATTGTAATGATTATAGTTGCTGCCATAAACTTTATTTATTCACTCCAATATATATTAGATTTTAATATATTTGTTTTATGGGGTATTTGTTATTCTGTTATATATATGGTTACTGGAATATATGGTGTGAAAAATGCAAAGTGTACTGATAAAAAATAATGAATGTATGTATGTATTATTTTAGCTTCAGCTGTTTTGCTTTTTGTCGTTATGGATAATGTTTTATCTATTTTTTAGTTGGTATTGAAAATACTCCTACGAATATAGGAAGTAAGATTGTTTTTCCTATACTTTATATTATTGGAGCAAATAAAAATAAAAATACAAAAGATATTGATTTTTAAAAATATTTATAAAAATGTTAAATTTAAAAAATGTTTTTATATATTTGACTAAATTGATTGTATATATTTAATTATAATTTGAAATATATATTATTTATTTATAAAATGAGAATTAAATTTTTATATTATTATATAAATAATACATAATAAATATATATATTACTTATTATTTTTATTTAATTGGACTAAAGGTAAAAAATATTGTTCCATCTTTTTTTTCTTCTAAGGAATATATTGCTTTTTCATCTTTATATTCGCTTTTAAAGTTTCCTATTCCATTTTTTTCATAATCATACTCAGTGTATAAAAGATTATCCCACATTTTTGATTCTTCTTCAAAGGTATAATTATCTAGTCCCCATATACTTGCATATACGATACTAATATACGTATCAAACTTATCATATGCACTATCTTGAGCTTCCTTTGAACCCTTTAACCAATTGTAGGAGATAACAATTTTTTCTATTTTTTTACCATTTTCAGAGGTATATATTTGATACGAAAAATTTGTATTATTATTTACTTCTTCATAATATCCTTTTTCTTCGTTAAACTTAAAATCTCCTAATTTTCCTATGTCATATTCATCAATATACTCATTATAATAGTTATTCATATAATACTTTTGTAAATCAATGAAAGAATTAGGGGAAATTTTAAAATACTCATCAGATGATATCCCATTTTCAATATATGATTTATATCCTTTTTCATAAGAAGAAAAGAATAGTGTTACTGCAACGCCTATAGCTGTAAATAAAAAGATAAACGCAATTAATAAAATTTTTAAATTTTTCTTGTTTTCTTTTTTTATTTTTTCCATTTCTTCAACTGATTTAAAAATATATGGATTAGTAAAATCGTTATAACTTGGCTTTATTTCATCTATATTTTTTTCTGTTTTGGTATCATGAGTATTATCTTCAACTATATTATCTTTTTTAATATTAAATTCGCCCTGTTCCTTTTCACTATGCTTTATAGGGGTATGATTTTTTAATAAGTTTTCATTATCATTTATGTTTTCTTTATTTGTATTTTCTTCTAAATTTTCTTCTTTATTTACAACAAATTCGCCTTGTTCTTCTGTTATCTCAGGTTCTTCTTTATTCGTTTCTTTATTTATAATGAATTCGCCTTTTTCATTATTTAAAGAAAAGTTATTATTGTTGTCTTCTCCCATACTTTCCTCCTCATTTTATAAAACAATTTACTTATATTTAAATTATATCATATAAAAATTTAAATTAATAAAACAAATAAAATAGCAGAATGTATATATTTTAAATATTTTAGTAAAAATTTATTATATAAACCCCAATTTAATAATAAAGAGAAAAATATGAGAGAGAAAATATTTAAAATAGTTTATAAGCCTACAGATGAATATTATATTCAAAGTAAAATGTACGATTTATTTATTTGTTTAATAATAATACTTTCAATGATACCGTTATGTTTTAAAACAAATAATAAAGTTTTTTATGTTATTGATATCATTTGTTTTATTGTATTTTTTATAGATTATGTTTTAAGGTTTATAACTGCAGATTATAAGCTTGAAAAAGGTAAATTATCGTTTATACTTTATCCTTTTACATTTTTGGCAATAATTGATTTGATTTCAATGCTTCCCGTACTGTACTTATTAAATGATTCGTTAAAGATGTTTAGGTTGTTTAGAATATTTAAAACTTGTACTTTGCTTAGAAGTTTTAGATATTCAAAAAATATAAAAATCGTATTTAATGCAGTAAAAAAAGAAAAAGATATATTAACTTCTATTTTATTTTTTGCCTTTGGATATATATTGTTTTCTGCTTTTTTTATGTTTAACGTTGAACCGGGTACTTTTGATAATTTTTTTGAAGCAATATATTGGGCAACTTCTGCTCTTACAACAATAGGTTATGGAGATATTTATCCTGTTACTTTTTTAGGAAGAATTGTAAGTATTATTTCTTCGTTTTTCGGTATTGCAATAATAGCCTTGCCGTCAGGAATTATAACGGCAGCATTCATTAATGAATTTATGCACCAAAAGGGAAGTGATGAGTAATTTAACTTTTTTAAAATAATAAGCATTTTGATTTTATTTATCTTTTATGTTATATTAAAATTAATAACTGGTTATAACGGGTTATAATGAGAGGTGAACATTATGAATAACATTATAGACAGAAATGATCCCAAACCTTTGTATCTTCAACTTGAAGAATTAATAAGAGGAAATATTGAAAAAGGAATATGGAAAGTAAATACAAAAGTTCCGTCAGAAGCAGAACTTATGAAAGAATATGATTTAAGTAGAATTACCGTAAGAAATGCCTGTAATCACCTTGTCAAAGAAGGTGTTTTATATAGGGTTACGGGGAAAGGTACTTTTGTTGCAAACCCAAAAATAATGACCACATCTCTTGCATACATGGGTTTTAGAGAACAGCTTGAACGAATGGGGTATAAGACAACAACAAAACTACTAAAAAAAGAAATAATAAAAGCGGGAATAAACATTGCATCTCACCTAGGAATAAAAGAAAATGATGACGTTATATTCATAAAAAGGCTTCGTCTTGCTGAAGGTGAACCTATAAGTCTTCACTATTCATATTTGCCTTATAATAAATTTAAAGAAATATGGGAATGTGATGAACTGGAAAGTAAACAGCTTTGTGTTTTAATAGAAGAAAAGTACGAAATAAAACCAAATAAAGTTTTGGAAACATTGGAATCAATGACCTCTACCGAAGATGTAAGCGCAATTTTTGAAACAGGAAGCGGATATCCTCTTTTAATTCTTGAAGATGTAATGTATGATGCCTTTAAAAAGCCTTATGAATACTCAAAAGTAATATTCAGAGGTGATAAGGTTAAACTTAGATATGAATTTTTATAAGGAGTGTACTGATGAAAAGTGATTTTAAACTTGATTATAAAAAGGAATATAAAGATTTATATATGCCAAAGAAAACTCCAAGTATTATAGAAGTTCCCAAAATGAATTTTATAATGGTAAAAGGTAAGGGTAATCCAAACACTTCAATAGAATATAAAAATGCAATGGAAATTCTTTATGGTCTTTCTTTTACTATAAAGATGAGTAAAATGAGCAAGGATCCTTCAGATAAGATAGATGGGTATTTTGAATATGTCGTTCCACCTCTTGAAGGTTTTTGGTGGGTTGAAGATGAGTATTTTGACGGATTAAATATAACGAATAAAGATGATTTATGCTGGTATTCAATGATACGACAACCTGAATTTGTTACAAAAGAAGTTTTCGAAAGAGCTAAGGAAAAATTTAAGAAAAAGAATAATGATGTTGATTTTTCGAATACATTTTTTAAGGAAATAGAAGAAGGCTTATGTGTTCAAATTATGCATATGGGTTCTTATGATGACGAAAAATTTTCAATTGAGAAAATGAATTCTTTTATTGAAAAAGAAGGGTATAAAAACGATTTTTCAAAAGAAAGATTGCACCATGAAATATATTTATCTGACCCAAGAAGAGTAAAGAATATAAATAATTTAAAAACGGTAATTCGCCATCCAATAAAGAAATAAAACGTCCCAAAAAGCGGACGTTTTTTAATAAAAAATAAAGAAAATATTAATAATTTTATAATTTGTTAGTATATAATATTTCTTTTATTTTATTAAATTTTGTGATATCATTAAAAGGAATGAAAATAAGGTAGGAATTATATGAAAAAGAAAATATTAACTTTTTTTATGACATTATTAATATTAATAACAAACCTTTCTACTCCGGTATTTGGGTTTAATTCCTATGAGGAATATTATAATACTACGTACTTGTATAGTTTGAAAATTCCTAAAGATATAAAAAACGTTGTAATGGATAGTAATTTGTCTGTTGTAACCATACCTTATGAGGATCAGATTAGACTTGAAATTCACGTTGAAAAAGTAGAGGATCTTATTGGTGAAGATGTAATTGAAAAAAATAAAATCAAAGACCCTGATAAGATTAATATAAAGAGTGATATTGTAGAAAATACATATGGCAATGATTCATATATGCAGCAAAATGCTGTTAACATTGCAAAGAAGTTTACATCAACTCCAACTGTAACAAAAGTTGAAAATTGCAAAATAGACAGAAGAAACGGATATAAAATATATTATAATTCAAAACTTACCGGTGCTGATGGTGAAGAGTTAACGGGACATGGAATGATTATGTTTACCATTGACCATGGTGACGTATATTACTTTGTTTTTACTGATAATTCTTTGAGAGAAGAGAATATAGATGATTATGATTTCTTTGATAAAGCAATAAATTCAATAAATCTTGAAGACTTTGATTATACACCGTTTATTCTAATTGGAATATTATGTGCTATTTTGTATGTTCTTTTAATGACATTATATTTAAAAGCCGAAAGAAGAGCAGAACAAAGAAAAGAACGTAAAAGAAGAGAAAAAGAACTTAAAAAGAAAAGAGCTCTTGGTTTGGAACCTATAAGCCATGATGATGATTACGAATATTATGATGAAATTGTTATTGAAGAAGCTGATGAAGACGAAGAAGTTGACGGTGAAAGTGTATTTACAGTAGAACAAATCATGAAATTATATCCAAGCTTAAAGGATATCAAAATTGTACCAAAAGAAAACGGTACGGCAGATATTGTTTCTAATGGTGAATTAAACGGAAATATTATCGATTATAAAGAAATAGAAAAAGACTTGGATAATAAGATAAAATCTTCTAAAGAAGAAGATAAGAAAGAAGAAAGTGAAAATGTCAACATCGGTAATGTAGCCGCAATGACAAAAATTAAAGACGAAAGCGAATTTTACGAATTTGAAAATGAAAATGACGTAAAAGAAGAAATCGGCTTTGAACTTGTAAATAATTCAGAAAATCATGTAAGCAAAGCAACATTAATTGATCAAGATTATGACAATGATGAAGAAAGCTTTGTATTTGAAGATGTTGATGAAGAGTTATATGAAGCAAAGAGGGATAAAAACCTTAATTTAACTTTTGAACAACCAAGCAATAAAGAATCTGTAAATGTTGAAGAATTTGGGGAAGATATTGAAAACATTAAAGATGAAAATACTTCTATAAGTGAAGAAGAAATTTTTGAAGATGTTTTTGATAATAGTGATGAAGTTAGTGAAGATACTGGTAACTCTGATGAAGTTATATTAGATAATGTATCAAAAGAAGAAATAGAATCTGTTTATGATGAAGTATATAAGGAAAATGAGTTTGAAGAAACTATAAAAGAAATTACAGAAGAAACAGATGATGATGTTACTGATATTAAAGAAGAAGATGGATTATCAGATATAAACGAAAATAAAGAAGCTGACAATTTATATTTAAATGATAAAGAAGATATATCTGAAGAAGTTAATAAAGAATCAAAAGATGTTTCTGATGAAGATTTAGAAGAAACAGAAGAAATTGATGTAACAAAAGAAGATATGCCAATAGATGAAGGAGAAACTTCTGATGATGTTAAACAGGATGAACAAGATTTTCATTTAGAAAATGAGGATAATAAGGAAGCTTCTTATGAAGAGGAAAGTTCTTCAATTGATGAACAAGATGATGAAAAGTTAAATACTGACAACGCTGAAGTTTTAGACGAAAGTGAAAATGTACAACATGATACTTTAGAAGAAACTTCTGATGAACAATTAGAAGAAAATAAAGAAACTGAAATAGTAGAGGAAATTGAATCAGAAGAATCTAATGAAGAAGTTTCTAAAGAAAATGACAAAGAACAAGAAGACTTGAAAGATGACATCGAAGAAACTAAAGAAGAAAATGAAGATGTTGAAACACAGAAAAATGAAGCTTTAGATGATGAAGTATCAAGTGAAGAAGTTGTAAATACGTCAGATGAAGAAACTTCTGATGTAGAAGAGCTTGATGAAAATATACATGAAAATGAAGTCTTTGATGAAGTATCAAATGAAGAAATTGAAAGCACTAATGAAGTAGAACAGCTTGAAGAAGAAAAACAGCAAGTTATTGATGATAAAGAAAATGATATTTCAGACAGTGAAGAAAGTTCAAATGATGAAACTTCAAGGGAAATAAATGAAGTAGAGGAAGAAGAAATTTCAAGTACTGATAATATGGATTCTTCATTGGAAGAATATACAGAAGATGAACAATCTGAAAATGAGACTGATAGTAACAATATAGAAGATATCACTGAATCTAGCGAAGAAAAAGAAGATATAGATTATATTGATATCTCCAACGATGAGGATAATGAAAAATCAGATAATGAAGAAGATGCTATCAGTAAATCAGATAAGAAAGAAAAATAATAACTTGTTATAAAAAGCACGGCTTATTGCCGTGTTTTTTTATTTAATACTATTAATTTATAATTTTTTGTAGTAAAATATATTTGAATTGTTTTTAAGGGGGTAAATATGGCTACAAGTAAAGCTTGTCTTGAGTGTGCAAGAAGGAGATATACAAAATATGCAAATAAGCATATACCTGAAGAAAAAAGAGAAGATTATTTTGAAGAAGTAACAAAAGCTGTAAATGCGGCTTCTTATCAAGAATTAGAATCGGCTTGGGAAAGAGTAACGAGAAAATTTATGAAAACAGACGATATTCATAAAGAATCAAGAGAAAAATTCCAAAAATGTATTTTAGATATGAAAGATGATATCGAAAGTATGTTAAACGAAAGCGATGATGTTATCAATGATGCCATTAAATTTGCCATCGCAGGTAATGTTATTGATTTTGCTACAATGCCGAATTTAACACTTGATGATTTAAAAAGTATTATTAATGATGTAAAAAAATATAAGTTTGATGAAGAACTTTATAAAATTTTTACAAAAGATTTGGAAAATGCAAAGGAAATAGTTATTCTTCTTGATAACGTTGGAGAAGTTGTTTTGGATGCTCTTTTATGTAAGAAATTAAAAGAAGTTTATCCTGATAAACATATTACTGTTGTTCCTGCATCTTATCCTATTTCAAGTGATGCTACACCTAAAGAAGCATACGAAGCCGGAATGGCAGATTATGCGGATATAGTTCCAAACGGGAATGATATCGTAGGTACATATTTACCTAAATGTTCAAAAGAGTGTATTGAAGTACTTGATAATGCTGACATAATAATTTCAAAAGGTATGGCAAACTTTGAAGTTATGTCTGGAAGTAAGTATAATGTATATTACTTTTTCTTATGTAAATGCAGATTTTACTGCGAAGCTCTTGACGCTGAATTGATGCAAGAGATGTTTATAAGCGACAGACACTCAAACGTTAAAGACAGAATGGAAAAAACATGGAAGGAATTGGGAAGAGTAGATGAATAAAAGAAAACAAGTTGCAAATGAATTAGTTGAATTAATGGAAAAAGTTGATGACAAACAAGTTGAAGAATTTAAAACAATAATTGAAAATTCTAACAGAATATTTACAGCAGGAATGGGCAGAAGCGGTTTTATGATGAGAGGTTTTGCCATGAGACTTATGCATATGGGATATAAAACATATGTTGTAGGTGAAACAACAACACCTGCTATTTTAGAAGGCGATTTACTTGTTTTAGGTTCAGGTTCAGGTAAAACATCAAGCCTTGTTGCAATGGCAAAAAAAGCAAAAGAAATGGGAGCTAAAATTGCTCTTATCTCTTCAAATGATAAAGAAGGTATTGCAGAAGTTGCAGACTGTATCGTAAAAATTGAAACACAAGCAAAAGATAAATCAGACAGCGGAAAATCAATACAACCAATGGGAACACTTTTTGAACAAGCTTTATTATTGATTTGTGATTCTGTTATTTTAGATTTAATGGAAGATATTGATACAGACGGAGCTGAAATGTATAAAAACCACGCTAACTTAGAATAATTTATAAACTGTATTTAAAACGTCTCTATAATTTAGAGGCGTTTTTTTATATCTTTATTAAAACAAGTCAATAATAAAAAGTAAAATATTTATTAAATTTATACTTAATAATAATATTTAAAAAGTAAATATGATATAATAACAAAAAGGAGAAGAAAGATGAACATTACAAACGAAAACATGATTTTAATTTGGCTTATACTTTTGGTTGCCTTTACCGTAGTTGAACTTGCTACAACCCAGCTTGTTTCTATTTGGTTTGCTGGAGGAAGTCTTGTTGCACTTATTTTAAATTTCAGCGGATTTCAAATTGTAACACAAGTTATAGTGTTTTTTATTGTTTCGGTTGTTTTACTGCTTATCACTTATCCTCTATATCATAAATATATAAAAAAGGATATAGTTCATTTAAACGCAAACAGTTTAATTGGAGAAAATGGAGTTGTGATAGTTGAAATAAACAATATGGATGCAGTAGGACAGGTAAAGATAAAAGGACAAGTTTGGTCAGCGAAAAGTTTAAATGGTGAAATAATAAAAGAAAACAAAGAGGTTAAAGTCGAAAAAATAGAAGGTGTACATCTTATTGTAAAAAACATAGACTAAAGGAGGGATAAAAATGTTTGGTTTTATATTATTTGTACTACTTATAATTCTGCTTATGGCACTTCTTATTGCAAACGTCAAAATCGTTGCACAGTCTTATGCTTATGTTATTGAAAGACTTGGTTCATATTATACAACATGGCAAACGGGACTTCATATTAAAATACCTTTTATCGAGGTTATTGCAAAGAAAGTTTCTTTAAAAGAACAAGTAATTGATTTCCCGCCACAACCGGTTATTACAAAAGATAACGTAACAATGCAGATTGATACTGTTGTTTATTTTCAAATAACAGACCCTAAACTTTATACTTACGGAGTTGAAAGACCTATTCAAGCTATTGAAGTTTTAACTGCAACAACTCTTAGAAATATAATAGGGGAAATGGAACTTGATGAAACATTAACAAGCCGTGACGTTGTAAATTCAAAACTTAGAGTTATTCTTGATGAAGCAACTGACCCTTGGGGAATTAAAGTAAACAGAGTTGAACTTAAAAACATTTTACCGCCAAGAGAAATACAAGACGCAATGGAAAAACAAATGAAAGCAGAAAGAGAAAGAAGAGAAAGTATTCTTAGAGCGGAAGGTGAAAAGAAAAGTGCAATTCTTATAGCAGAAGGTGAAAAAGAAGCTAAAATTCTTAGTGCAGAGGCTGCAAAAGAAGCTGCAATTTTACAAGCTGAAGCAGAAAAACAAAGTAAAATTAAAATTGCAGAAGGGGACGCTGAAGCTGTTATCAGAATTCAACAAGCAAATGCAGAAGGTATCAGAATGATTAACGAAGCAAAAGCAACAAAAGAATATCTTGCTTTAAAATCAATGGATACATTCAGCGAAGTTTCAAAAGGAAGAGCAACAAAGATTATTGTTCCTTCAGAAATTCAAAACTTATCAGGTCTTCTTGCATCACTTAAAGAAACAGTAGACGATGAAAACATTGATAAAAAATAAATAAAATAAGGTGATATGAATGGGAAAAAAAGTTCTTGTAATTAACGGTCCAAATTTGAACATGCTTGGAAGAAGAGAAAAGGATTTTTATGGGAGTGAAAATTATGAGTATCTTTGTGGTATTATAAATAAAAAAGCGAAAGAGCTAGGATATAATGTTGAAATATATCAATCAAACAGTGAAGGAAGCATAATAACAAAAATCCAACAAGCACTGGATGAATTTGATGACATTATCATTAATCCTGCTGCTTATACTCATACATCCGTAGGGATACTTGATGCGTTAAAAATGTTTAAAGGCAAAATAATTGAAGTCCATATAAGTGATATAAGTGAAAGAGAAGAGTTCAGAAAGCTTTCATATGTATCTTATGTGGCAACTGACAGAGTAATAGGAAAAGGCCTTAACGGTTATCTTATTGCCATGGATTTACTATAAATTATAAAAAACAGTGCTTTTGCACTGTTTTTTTGTAAAAAAAATCAAAAAATGTAAAAAATTTGCAACTTTTGTGAAAAAAGTATATTGTAGAGGTGAAGAAAACGTGTTATAATGGGGTCTCGTTAGTATTTATAAAATTTTAGGGAGGAACATAATGTTCGAGAAATTATTTAAACTTAATGCTAAAGGAACAAACGTTAAAACTGAACTTATCGCTGGTTTAACAACTTTCCTTACTATGGCTTATATTTTAGGTGTTAACCCTGGAATGTTAGCAGAAACCGGAATGGATTTTCAATCAGTATTTTTGGCTACTGCCATTTCATCAGGTATAGCAAGTGTTATTATGGGTCTACTTGCAAACTATCCAGTTGGATTAGCTCCTGGAATGGGGGTTAATGCTTTCTTTACATATACAGCTTGTTTAACTTTTGGATATACATGGCAAGAAGCTTTAGCAGCCGTTTTGATTTCAGGTATAATCTTCTTGATTATTTCTGTTACGGGAATTAGAAAAGCAATTATCAATTCTATTTCTAAAAACATGAAATTAGCTATTGGTGCAGGTATTGGATTCTTCATTGCATTTATCGGATTTAAAAATGCAGGTATTATTGTTGCTGATCCATCTACATATATTGCATTTGGCGATTTAACAAACCCAACTGTACTTCTTGCTTGTTTTGGTTTAATAGTAACTGTTGCATTACTTTGCAAAGGGGTTAATGCCGCAGTATTCTACGGAATGATTATCACTGCTGTTGTAGGTGTTGTTGCCGGATTATTTGGTGTAAGCGGAATGCCTGCACTTCCTCAAGGTGTTGTTTCATTCGATTTTACAATGCCAACATTTGCAGGATGTTTTAGTGGTTTATCTACTTTATTCACAAAACCATCATTTGTAATGATAATCTTCACATTCTTATTCATCGACTTCTTCGATACAGCAGGTACATTAGTTGCTGTTGGTAACAAAATCGGTTTAGTTGATGAAAACGGTGAAATGGAAAATATTGAAAAAGCTTTATTAGCAGATTCAATCGGTACATGTGTTGGTGCTGTTCTTGGTACATCAACAGTTACATCTTTCGTTGAATCAGGTTCTGGTGTTGCAGCAGGTGGTAGAACAGGTTTAACAGCTTGTACAACAGGTGTGTTATTCTTCTTATCAGTATTATTTATGCCACTTCTAACTGTTGTTAACTCAATTCAAGTTGGAGAATTATTCTTATCTCCAGTAACAAGTGCACCACTTATCATCGTTGGTGTTTTAATGGCTCAACAATTAAAAGAAATTGAATGGGAAGATATTGCAACTGCTGTTGCTGCATTTTTAACAATTATTACAATGGTTCTTTCTTACTCAATTTCAAATGGTATCGCTGTTGGTTTCCTTTTCTATGCAATATCTAAAGTATTTACAGGTAAAGCAAAAGAAATCAATGCAATTACATGGGTATTACTTGTTATATTTGTAATTTATCTTGCAATACTATAAGGATAATATATAAAAGACAGATACATTGTATCTGTCTTTTTTTATTAAATATAAAAATTATATTTTAGGTAGGATTAGAAAATTTTATAAATTAATTATATTTATATAAAGAAATGAACATATACATTCTTATTTTTAAAAGATTATAATTAATATAGCTAATAAATGATTCAATTATAATATATTAGATTATATAAGGTTTATATTAATATTTTTATTTTAAGCAGGTTATGCCTGCTTTTTTTATATTTTTAATATGTACTTTTATTCTTTTTTTCCAAATTTCTACATTCCGATTTTGATAATATCTTGTAGGTGAAAATAATATTGAGAGGTATAAAAATGAACTTTGAAATAACAATAAGAAACAATATCCTTATTGTTTCCATTTTGGGAGATTTAGACGATCATGTAACAAATGATATAAGAGAAAATATTGATTATGTATTATGCAAAAAAGAAATAAACCACCTTATTTTTGATTTAAGCAAAGTTACATTTATGGACTCTGCAGGTATAGGGTTATTTATGGGTAGATTTAGACAAATAAAGAAGAGAAATGGAGAATGCGGTATTGTTACAAGAGATGAACAGATAATAAGAATACTTAGAATGTCGGGAATACTTTCAATTTTCGATTTATTTAAAACTTTACAGGAAGGAATAAACAAATATGAAAACAGGTAAAAACATAGAAAACTACTTAAATGTTCAGTTTAAAAGCATATCAGAAAACGAATCGTTGGCAAGGCTTATTATTTCAAGCTTTATTCTGTCTCTAAATCCATCAATGGAAGAATTAAACGATATAAAAACAAGTGTCTCGGAGGCAGTTACAAATTCTATAATACATGGTTATAACAATAAATCAGATAACCTTATAACAATGGAAGCATATATAAAAGAAAATGAAGTAACAATAAAAATAATAGATAAAGGAATTGGGATAGAGGATATTAAAAAGGCAAAAGAACCTCTTTACACTTCAAAACCGGAGCTTGAAAGGTCTGGGCTTGGATTTACTATTATGGAAAGCTTTATGGATACACTTGAAATAGAATCTAGATATGGAGAAGGTACAAGTTTAATTATGAGCAAAAAAATATCTTCAAAGGATACATATCAAAATGAGTAACGAGTCTGTAAAAATAGATTATTTTTCAGATGAAGTAAAAGAACTTATAATAAATGCACAACAAGGTGATAAAAATGCTTTAGAAGAACTTACCATAATAAACACTCCGCTTATTAATTCAATATTAAAAAGATATTTATCTTATAACGTACAATATGAAGATTTATTTCAAATAGGAGCAATAGGACTAATTAAAGCAATAAAAAAATTTGATTTTTCCTTTTGCACAAAGTTTTCTACTTATGCGGTGTATGTAATAAACGGAGAATATAAAAGGTATTTTAGAGATGAAGGAATAATAAAAGTAGCAAGGAATTTAAAAACAATATATCTTAAATCAAGAAAAATAAGAGAAGAATATATAAAATTAAATGGTGAAGAACCTGATGTAAATTATTTAAGTGAAAAAATAGGTGTATCAAAAGAAGATTTAATTATGGCTTTTGAAGCTTGCAGACAGCCTGAATCACTTAATAAAGAACTGACAAACAAAGATAAAACAAAAGTCTTACTTATGGATAAAATTAAAGATGAAAAAGATAATAATGAAATGATTATAGAAAGGCTTGATCTTAAAAACGCAATAATGAGTTTAAATAAAAGAGACAGGCAGATAATTGTTTTAAGGTATTTTAAAAATAAAACACAAACACAAATTGCAGAAATTTTGGGACTTTCTCAAGTTCAGGTATCTAGACTAGAAAAGAAAATAATAGAAAATATGAAAAAAACTTTTGAAAATTAAATTTTTGAAAGTTTTTCTTTTTTTGGGTAAAAATATAAATAAATTTATTTTTGGGAGAAAGATATGGAAACCAACGAAAAAAATATAAAACAATATAAAAAAATAGTTAAGGAAAACAAACCAAAGCCTAAGAAAAGTCATTTAATAATGTCATTTTTAGTAGGAGGATTTATTTGTATTATAGGACAAATAATAAATGATTTTTTTTCTATGAAAGGATTTTCTATAACTGAAGCATCAAATATGACATCTATTGTACTTGTATTTATCGGTTCTTTTTTAACCGGTATAGGTGTTTACGATAATATAGGAAAAAAAGCCGGAGCAGGTTCTATAGTTCCAATAACAGGCTTTGCGAATAGTGTTGTATCTTGTGCCATGGAATACAGCAAAGAAGGATATATTTTCGGAATGGCAGCAAATATGTTTAAAATTGCAGGTCCTGTTATTGTATTTGGGATTACATCAAGTTCTATCGTAGGGCTTATATATTTTATTTTAACGAGGTAGATAATGAGTAAAAAACTTGGAAAGCAAACTTATAAATTTGATAATTTAATATCAATTTCAGATACCAGAGCCATAGTTGGACCAATGGAAGGAGAAGGTCCCTTAAGAAGTTATTTTAATGAAATTATTAAAGATGATTTACTCGGGCAGAATTCTTATGAAAAAGCAGAACATCAGATGTGCCTTAAAAATATTCTTGCAGTGATGGAAAAGAACAATTTAAAACAAAGTGATATAGATATCTATATAGGCGGGGATTTATTAAATCAAATTATAACTACAAATCTTACTGCAAGAGATTTAAAAATTCCTTACTGGGGTGTTTATAACGCATGTTCTACTTTTGTAGAGGCTCTTCAGACAGCTTCAACGCTTTTAGACGGTGACTTTATAGATACTGCTATAATAAGTGCTACAAGCCATTTTTCAACGGCAGAGAGACAGTATAGATACCCTTTGGAACTCGGAACTCAGTCTCCGCCCACTGCTCAAAGAACTGTTACGGGGAGCGGTTGTGTACTGTTAAATAAAAATGTAACAAATAAACCAATAATAACACATATGACAATAGGAAAAGTTATGGATTTTGAGCAAAATGACCCAAATGATATGGGAAGCGCAATGGCTATTGCCGCTTGTGATACAATTATTACTCATTTAGAAGATATAGACAAATCACCACAAGATTACGATTTAATAATTACAGGTGATTTGGGTATTGTGGGATACAATATCGCCAAGGACTTTTTAAGAAAAAAAGGAGTAAATATAGAAAATATATACAAAGACTGCGGAATGCTTATATACGACACAAAGAATCAAGATGTTGTAAGCGGAGGAAGCGGTGCAGGATGCAGTGCAAGCGTATTTTGTTCTTTTCTATACGATAAACTTTTAAAAAAAGAGTTAAACAATATTTTGCTTGTGGCAACAGGTGCTCTTTTAAGTCCTGTCTCTACGGGACAAAAGGAAAACATTCCTTGCATTGCACATGCAGTATCTATTGAAAATAAATATTAAAGGAGTTTTTATGGAATATTTAAACGTATTTATAACAGGTGGGATACTTTGTCTTATAGCACAAATTATAATGGATAATACAAAGCTTGTTTCTGGACAAATTCTTGTAATATATATAGTTATGGGTGTTATTTTAACGGCTATTGGATTATATGAACCCATAGTACAATTTGGAAAGGCAGGAGCGACAGTTCCTTTAACAGGTTTTGGTTATTCTCTGGTAAAAGGAACCATTCTTCAGGTAAAACAAGACGGAATTATTGGAATATTAACAGGCCCTCTTACGGCTACGGCAGGAGGGATTACCGCAGCAATAATTTTTGGATATTTTTTTGCGTTTATTTTTTCTCCAAAAACAAAAAAATAAAAATTATTTATTAACTTTACAAGTATTTTTTTTAAGTGCTGACATAAAATTTTAAAGAGGAAACAGGTGATAAAATGATATATAAATTTGAAAAATTTATAGTAAGTTTAATTGTTGTTTTAAGTATTTTATGTATTGGGCTTAATATTTTGGATAAAAACGAAATAATATCTACTGTAAGCAGTACTTCAAATGAACAGACAAAACTGGTAAATTCCAGTAATTATTTACAAGCAGGCGTAATAAAAATGTCTTTTAGTGAAAGTGACGGAGTAAAAATACTTGTAAACGGAGAAGAAGATTTTAATTATACTTTAAAGAATAATATAATGACTCTTGCCGTAAGCGATAAAGATGTTGTGGAAGTGGATCTTAGAAACTTTAAAGAAGATAAATTAAGTGTACTTGTATTAAAGGTTTCTGATAATATAAAATCTCCAATGGTTAATGAAAAGTACGAATTTAACAAAGGTATAAACAAACTTTTTAGTGTTAAAATATAATTAAATACTTGTTAAAATTAAAAAGATATTATATAATATTTTATAAGTATTTATCAGAATTTGAGGTTTACTAATGAGTAAAATAATAAATATAGCAATTGATGGACCTGCTGGATCAGGTAAAAGTACAATAGCAAAAATAATCGCAAAAAAACTTAATATTACTTATCTTGATACAGGTTCTATGTATAGAGCTTTTACTTATTATGCACTTGAAAACAATGTTGAAAGTGATGATAAGGAAAATATTATAAAACTTCTTGAAAACATTGATCTTGTACTTGATAAAGATGAAATTTTTGTAAACGGCAAAAACGTAACAAAAGAAATAAGATTTGAAAATATAGATAAAAACGTTTCTAAATACGCTGCAATAAAAGAAGTAAGAGAAAGAATGGTAAATATTCAAAGAGATATCTCAAAAGGCAAAAGCGTTATAATGGACGGAAGAGATATTGGAAGCGTTGTTCTTCCGGATGCAGAATTTAAGTTTTATATGGATGCATCAGCAGAAGAAAGAGCAAAAAGAAGATACCTTCAAAATATTGAAAGAGGAAAAGAAGTTCCATATGATGATATTTTAGAAGATATAAGATTAAGAGATGAAAACGACAAAAACAGAGAAGTTGACCCTCTTGTTGTTTGTGAAGACGCAACAGTAATTGATACATCAGATATGACAATAGATGAAGTAGTTGATTTTATAATAAATAAAGTAAACGGTTAGTAGGTAGTGTATGTTATATGATTTTTTAAGACCAATAATAAAGGTTTTATGTAAAATTTTATATAAAGTCGAAATAACAGGGCTTGAAAATCTTCCGAGTGAAGATGAAGGTTACATAATTTCAGGTAACCATATCCATATTTGGGACCCTGTTGTTATGGCTGTGCAAATTAAAGGAAGACATCTCCATTTTATGGCAAAAGATGTCTTATTTAAATCTAAATTTTTAAATTGGTTTTTACATAAAGTATATGCAATACCTGTTAGAAGAGAAGATAATGACATTGTTGCAATAAAAAGTGCAATAAAAGTTTTAAAAAATAAAGAAGTTTTGGGGCTTTTCCCTGAAGGAACAAGAAATAAAACAGACAAAAAAATGCTTGAACCAAAAGGCGGACTTGTTCTTTTGGCAACAAGAATGAAAGTTCCAGTTGTTCCTGTTGGTATTAGAGGTGAATATAAGTTCAGAAAACCTCTTACCATTAATTATGGAAAGCCTATATATTTAGATAAATATTACGGTAAAAAACTTACCAGTGAAGATTTTGTAGAAATATGCAAAAAAGAAATTTATCCTGAAATTATAAGATTAAAGGAAATGTAAAATGAGTATAATAAAAGCAAAAAGTGCAGGTTACTGCTTCGGTGTAAATAAAGCTGTTGAAACAGCTTATGAAGCAAGTAAAAACAAGAATGAAAAAGTTTATACCCTTGGACCTTTAATACATAATGCATTTGTTACAAATGAATTAAAGGAAAAAGGTGTAGATATAATTGAAGACCTTGACAGTATAGAAAGCGGAACGGTTATAATTCGTTCTCACGGCGTTGGAAAAGATGTATATGATAAGATTAAGGAAAAAAATCTAAAACTTATCGATGCAACTTGTCCTTATGTAAAATCTATTCAAAATAAGGTTGAAAAATATCATAATAAAGGGTATACTATAATAATTGTAGGAGATAAAAATCATCCCGAAGTTATAGGGGTTAACGGGTGGTGTGAGAACTCTGCTCATGTTATTTTCTCGCTAGATGAAGCGAGAGAATTTAAAACAGATAACAGTGTTTGTATTGTTGCCCAAACTACAATTATTAAATCAATCTTTAATGATATAACAGATATTATTAAAGAAAATTGCGCAGATGTGGTAATTTTTAATACAATATGTAACGCCACAAGCGTAAGGCAGGAAGAAGCCAGTAAGATAGCATCAGAAGTTGAAGCTATGGTAGTTGTTGGTGATACTCATAGCTCAAATACAAAGAAATTGGTTGAAATCAGTAAATCAAAATGCAAAAATGTTTTCTTTGTTGAAAAAGCTTCGGACTTGGACGATGCTATAAAGAAATATAAGAATATTGGACTAACGGCTGGAGCATCTACACCAACCCAGTTAATAGAGGAGGTAATTAATACTATGGACAACAACATGGTGGATAGTTTTGAAAAAAACATCGAAGAATCAATGAAAGAAATTAGAGAGGGAGATATCGTTGAAGGCGAAATCGTTGCTGTCGATCACAATGAAGTAACAATGAATATTGGTTACAAATCAGACGGAATTGTTAAAAAAGCTGATTATTTATATGACCTTATGGAAGACTTAACAACAAAAGCCGCTAAAGGTGATAAAGTTAAAGTTATGGTTATGAGAATGAATGACGGTACAGGGAACGTTTCATTATCTAAAATCAAAGTTGATGAACTTAGTGCTTTAGATGAAGCAAAAGATAAATTTGAAGCAAAAGAAACAGTTAGCGCTAAAATTACAAAAGTTGTAAAAGGCGGTTTAATTGTTGACTTAGGATTCATTAAAGCATTCATGCCTGCTTCTTACTATGATACAAAATTCATTAAAGATTTTGATAATTTACTTGGTAAAGAAGTTGAATGTAGAATCGTAGAATTTGATAAAAACAAAAACAAAATTATTGTTTCAAGAAGAATTCTTCTTGAAGAAGCTTACAAAGAAAGAAAAGCTAAAGAAAAAGAAGCTAAAGACGCAGCTATTGCTAATTTAGAAATCGGTAAAGTTATTGAAGCTCCAATCAAAAACATTACAAACTTTGGTATGTTCATTGATTTAGACGGCGTAGACGGATTTATTCATATTTCTGATATCGCTTGGAAAAGAGTTAACAATATTAATGATTTATACAAAGTTGGCGACAGCGTAAAAGCTATTGTAACTGAACTTGACAAAGAAAGCTACAAAGTAAAATTAAGCGTTAAAGATTTAACAAAAGAACCATGGCAAGAATTTATTGAAAATTATACAGTAGGTCAAACAGTATCTGCTACAATTAAAAACACAACAAGCTTTGGTGCTTTTGCAGAAATTATTCCTGATGTTGAAGGTTTAATTCACATCTCTCAATTATCATACGACAGAGTAAACAAAGTTGAAGATGTTGTTAAAACTGGTGATAAAGTTAATGTTAAAATTATTGAAATTAATAAAGATAAAAGAAAAGTTTCTTTAAGCATTAAAGAAACAATGGATCCACCAAAAAGAAAAATTGAAAGAAACAAAGTTTATCATCAAGAAGATGGTAATGTAACTTTAGGTGATATCTTCGGTGACCTTTTAAAATCTGAATAGTATTAAATTTTCCCTGCACTTTATTTAGTGCGGGGATTTTTATTTAAAGGAGGAAAAAAATGAAAAAATTACAAATTGCCTTGGACGTAAAAAGCTTGGAGGAAAGTATCGAAATTGTAAAAGAATGTGAAGAGTATATCGATATAATTGAATTTGGAACCCCTATTGCTTATAAATACGGAAGTGAGGGAATAAAAAAATTAAAAGAAACCTTTAAAGATAAAAAGATACTTGCGGATTTTAAGATTATGGATGCAGGTGCATTTGAAACGAAAATAGCTCTTGATGCCGGTGCGGATATAGTAACTGTTCTTGCTGTAAGTGATAATCAAACAATAGAAGATTCTTTAGAAGAAGTAAAAAAAGCGGGAAAAGAACTTCTTGTTGATTTGATTTGCGTAGA
Organism: Anaerofustis butyriciformans; assembly: GCF_036289385.1. Taxonomy (NCBI): domain Bacteria; kingdom Bacillati; phylum Bacillota; class Clostridia; order Eubacteriales; family Eubacteriaceae; genus Anaerofustis; species Anaerofustis butyriciformans. Next base: position 359,617 of record NZ_JAYFFH010000001.1, on the reverse strand, counting down.
TAATTTAGAAGAAAGAGTTAAATATTTGGAAAGTATTGGAGTTGATTATATTTGTGTACATACGGGAGCTGATACACAAAAGAAAGGGGCAACTCCTCTTGATGATTTAATAAAAGTTAAAAGCTTAGTAAAAAATACAAAAGTTAGTGTTGCAGGCGGTGTCAAACTTGAAACATTAGAAGAAATAAATGCACAAAATCCTGATGTAATAATAGTTGGCGGCGGACTTGTAAATAGTTCTACACCAAAAGAAACTGCTAAGAAAATGAAAGAAATGATAAAATAACCTATATAATTTTTTAAGACAGGGAAAAATTTCCCTGTCTATTTTTTTATAATTGAAAAGTTTATAAATTTTGTTGTAGAATGTGTATATAAAGAATTGAGGGTAATGTTATGAAAAACAATAGATATAGAATTTTTCTCATATTAAAGCTTCTTTATGAAAAAAGCGATGAAGAAAATCCATTAACAACAAAAGATTTTTTTAGTTATTTAAAAGAACATAATATTAATATAGATAGAAAAACATTTAATGAAGACATATCTTTTTTGTCAGAAGTAATGGGATATGATATAATTTGTGAAAAAGGCAATAAAAATATTTATTTCTTTGGTGAACGACTTTTTGAGCTTCCTGAGCTTGCAATGCTTATAGATGCGGTATCTTCTTCACAGTTTATAAGTAAAAAGAAAAGTAAGATTATCATAAATAAACTTATGATGTTAGTTTCAGAAAATCAAAGAAGACATCTTAATCGAAATATTATTAACACAGGAAAAGTAAAAACAAATAATAACTTAATATATTATATTATTGATTTGATAAATACAGCTATAAATAAAAATAAAAAAATATCTTTTAGATATTATGATTACAATATAAATAAAGATAAAATATTTAAAAATAATGGTGAAGTATATATTCTTAGCCCATACACTTTATATTGGAATCAAGATAAGTATTATCTTGTAGGTTATTCCGATAAAAGAAACGATGTTGTTTCTTTTAGAGTTGATAGGATGGAAATTCCAACAATGCTAGATGATGAAAGAACAAAGTTCCCAGATGGTTTTTCTATTACAGATTATGGGAAAAAGATATTTAGTATGTTTCCGGGGGAAGAAAAAGAAGTTATACTTAAATGTAAGAATGAATTAATGAAATATATAATAGATAAATTTGGGGAAGATGTACCTGTTTTAGAAAAAGGAAAAGAGGATTTTTTAGTTAAAGTTCGTGTTGGATTAAGTCCGACATTTTATGCTTGGATATTTCAATTTGAGGGTGGAATTAAAATTGTCTCACCTCAAAATGTTATTGATGACTTTAATAAAATGTTAAATCAAAATTATATAGGAGAGAACTTCACTAAAGAAATATTTAGTGAAGTTATGTAAAATGGAAAGTAAACTTATAAATGAATTTTTAAATACAAATAATATTTCTAAGGCATCAACTAAAGGGTATTTATATGACTTAAATACCTTTGTTTTATTTATGATGAAGAGAAACCATATTAATAATTTAGATAACGAAGCTGATAAAGATTTATTCTTAAACCTTAATAGTATCGACATGTATGCTTATGTTGATTATTTAAAAAAAGAACTTAAAAATTCAGATAAAACTATCGCAAGAAAAATATCTGCAGTTAAAAACTTTTATAAATTTCTTAATAAAAAATATGGTCTAAATAACGAAATAGTTTCGTTCAAATTTAGATATAATAATGATAGTTTAAATAAAGATGTTCTTTCTAATGAGCAGATAAATGATTTAATAGATTACGTAAAAAACATTGAACCGGAAAAGAATCAAATAATAATTTTTCTTATGTTATTTAATGGACTTACGGTTAAAGAAGTTCAAAACATAAAAACTGAAGATATTTTTGATAATAATATCATAATAAACAAAAACAGTGAAAATGAAAGAATTGTTAAAATAAATGACGCTCTCAGAGCCATTTTAAGCCGTTTTTTATTTTCAAACGACCAAATATACCTGTTAAATAGTCCTTCAAATCCCGAAAAACCAATTTCAACAAGAAGAATACAAGAAATTGTTAAAAATGCACTTAAGAGAATTGGAATTGAAGAAAAAGGAATAAGCAGCAATATTTTAAGGAATACTGCAGTAAAAATGTTAAAAGATTATAACAATGCAGGTTTTAATGAAATCAAATCATTCTTGGGACTAAAAACAGATAAACAAGTTGAAAGATATCTAAAAGATAAAAAAGAAGAAATTGATATGAATAAAAATCCATTTAGTAAATTTTAAAATGGTATAGATATAAAATGGTATAGATATAAAATGGAATATATATTAAAAAGATAATAGAAAATAACATTATAAAGATATTAATGCTTAAAAGCCTTATAATCAAAGGGTTTGAGAAGATGTGTAAAAATATGTTAATTTTATTATAAAATATAGTCAATTCTATGTTAAAGTTGTCTTTAGCGGAAAGTTGGTTAAAAACTATTTATATTCCCTTTAGATAAAAGTATCTTTAATATTAGTTATTTCAATAATAAAAAACAGCCCTACATAGAGCTGTTTTTTATATTACATACTTTCTTTTAAAATTTGAACGATTTCTTCGTGGCTTAATTTTTTATAACCGCCTTCCATTATGAATGAACCTTTTGCAATTCCTTCAAGCATATCTTCTTTAACGCCTAAGTCTTTGATATTCATAACAAGACCGATTTCTTTCATCCATTCTTCCATTCTGTCAAGGCCTTCTTTTGCAATTTCTTCATCAGTTTTGTTTTCTGGATTCACTCCCCATACGTTAACTGCAAATCTTTTAAATTTATTTAAACCATATGGACAGATATAACGATAATATGCCATTGAAATAGCTGATAAAGTCATACCGTGAGTAGCATCAGTATAAGCACCGATTGATTGACCTATCATATGAACCATCCAGTCTGTTGTTTTGCCTTTTGCAATTAAAGTATTTAATGCCCATGTTGCAATCCACATTATGTTACTTCTTGCTTCATAATCTGTTGGATTTTTTACTGCTATTCTTGAACTATGAATTAATGATTTAAGTAACCCCTCGCTAATATAGTCAGAAGTATTGTCATCATCATCTGAAAAATATTGTTCTGTGATATGATTCATAATATCGTAAAAACCTGCTACCATTTGGTATTTAGGAAGAGTATAAGTAAAAGTAGGGTTTAAAATTGAGAATTTAGGGAATACATTTTCGCCGAATACATGACCTATTTTTAATTTTTGTTCATGATTTGTTATAACTGCTCCCCCGTTCATTTCTGAACCTGTTCCTACCATTGTAAGCACACATCCTACAGGAATGATTTCATTGTCTACATCTTCCATTCTTAAATAGTATTTATCCCATGGATCTTCATCGCAGTAAGTTGAAACAGAAACTGCTTTTGCGTAGTCACATACAGAACCGCCGCCAACTGCAAGAATTAAATCTACTTTATTTTCTTTAGCAATTTTACATCCTTCATAAAGTTTTTCTACTGTTGGGTTTGGCATTACTCCAGGATCTTCAAAGATGTTTTTGTCATTTGCTTTTAAAATTTCAATTACCTTATCATATATACCGTTTTTCTTTATTGAGCCACCACCATAGCTTAGCATGATATTTTTACCATAATTTTTTAATTCATCATTTAAATAGTTTAATGAATCTTCACCAAAATATAATTTTGTAGGGTTTGAATATGAAAAATTTCCTAACATTTAAATTTCTTCTCCTTTATATTATAAATTTAAGCTTTTAACAAAGCTTTCTAATGTTTCTTTTGTAATATTACCGTTTAACATTCTGCCTTCTTTTATTATAGTGCTTTCAGATACGCTTCCTTTTAAATCCTTTGAAATACCTCTTAGACCACTACCTCCTGAAGTTGCGAATAATACAACCTCCTTGTTTTCAAAATTGTATTTTTCAAGGAATGTATTGATAATAGTAGGCGCTGTATACCACCAAATTGGGAAACCTAAGAATACTACATCATAGTTTTCAATATTTGGATTATTATCTATAATTTCAGGTATTGAGGATTTATCATCCATTTCAATAGAGCTTCTTGATTTCTTATCATGCCAGTTTAAATCAGCTGATGTGTAAGGATTTTTTGGCTCTATTTCATAAATATCACAATTTAAAGCTTCAGCGATCATTTGAGCTTTATGTTTTGTAGTTCCTGTTGCTGAAAAATAAGCAACTAATGTATTTTTCATCTTATAAAACCTCCTTGTTTTATCTTAGGCTTAGTCTATCACTTGGAGTTTACTCCATGTCAATACTTTATTTATATATTTTATTTTAAATTAAAATACTAAATATATCAAATTCTATATTTATTGATATATGTATACCTAAAAAGTATATATAAATTAAAACAAAAAAGACCTGTTAGGTCTTTTTTATAAATTATCTGCCCACATTTCGCACTGTGCCATTAATGTTTTAACTGCGTCATCCATGCCTTCAGGTGGATATTTATGTTTACGTAGAAGTCTTTTAATAATCATTCGCATTTTTGCTCTTGCGGATTCTCTCATTTGCCAGTCTATGGTTTTATTTTTTCTTAGGGTTTCGGTTAATTCTTTTGTAATTGCTATTAATTCATCATTTTCATAAAAATCTTTTATTGCGTTTGGTTTGGTTAATGCATCATAGAAAGCTAGTTCATCCGCAGTTAATCCCATTTCTTCCCCTTGTTTTTGAGCTTTTGATATCTCTTTTGCAAGTTTCAACATCTCTTCTATAACTTCTTCGTTTGTTAACATCCCGTTTAAATATGAATTTAATGAACGTTTTATTATTTCACTAAATTTTTCTGATTTAACTATATTTGTTCTTTTATATACAGAAATTTGTTCATTAATTAATTTTTTCAAAAGTTCTATTGCAAGATTTTTTTCAGGCATTGCTGCTACGTCTTTAAGGAATTCTGGATCAAAAATTGAGAATTCTTCTTTTATATCAGAAAATAAGTTAATTACTCCGCTGGTTTTTATTGAATGTTTTAAAAGCTCGTTTATTCTGTTGTTCATTTCTTTTAAAGAGATTTTCTTATTTACTCCGTTATCATTAAGACGTAAAATAAATACTCTTACCGCATCGAAAAAACATGCTTCTATTCTTTCATTCTTAGGAACGATGGAAGAACAGAGAGATAATGATTGACTTAGAATAAATGATTCTTTCATAAAAGCCTCTTTATCTTTCACTCTCTTTCTATCCATTATAAAGTTTACGGCACTGCTTATAGTCTTTGCTTTTTCAAGTTCGCTTCCTATTTCAAACTTTGAATAATCAAATTGATGGAATAAATCTCTGCATATTTCGAGTTTTTCTACAAATTTTGGATAAGCTACCTTTGAAATGTCTGTATCTCCATAATTTTCTCTATCCCTTGCAGTATAATCGCTCATCGCCTTTTTTAATGCACTTGCAATTCCTATATAGTCAACTATAAGCCCTGCAACTTTATCTTTATATACCCTGTTTACTCTGGCAATTGCTTGCATTAAGTTATGACCTTCCATTGGTTTATATATATACATTGTAGAAAGAGACGGAACATCAAATCCTGTAAGCCACATATCAACAACTATTGCTATTTTTAAAGGGCTTTCATTGTCTTTAAATTCCTGTGCAAGCTTATTTTTATAATTTTTATTACCTATAATCTCACGCCATTCTTCAGGGTCGTTGTTTGTGGAAGTCATTACAACTGCAACTTTATCTTTCCATTCCGGTCTTAATTTTAATATTTGATTATATATTTTCATTGCAATTGGACGAGAATAAGCAACAATCATTGCTTTACCCGTAAGGAGATGTTCACGGTTGTTTTCGTAGTGGTCAATAATATCCATTGTTAAAGAAAGGATTGTTTTGTCGTTTCCTAATATAGCATCTAACTTTCCAAGTTCACGTTTGCTTTTTTCAATCACTTCTTCATCAGCATTAGCTGCCATTTTGTCATATTCTTTATCTATAAGTTGTAAAATATCATCATCAAGATTTAATTTTAAAACCCTGCTTTCATAACAAATCGGTTTCGTTGCTTCGTCCTTAACAGATTGTGTCATATCGTATATATCAATATAATTTCCGAATACTTCCTTTGTGCTTCTATCTTTTTGAGAAATAGGAGTTCCAGTAAATCCAATATATGTAGCATTAGGAAGAGCATCTCTAATCATTCTTGCTGTTCCTACTTTTAGCTTCCCTGTCTTAATGTCTACCTTTTCGCTAAGCCCATACTGTCCCCTATGTGCCTCATCTGCCATTACGATAATATTTTTTCTATCACAAAGCGCTTCTCCTGTCTCTGTGAATTTTTGCATTGTCGTAAAAAAAATACCGTTTGCTTTTCTTCCTTTTAACAATTCTATTAAATTTTCCCTGCTTTCTGCTTGTATAGGTGTTTGTCTTAAAAAGTCTTTACACTTTACAAATTGAGAATACAGCTGATTGTCAAGGTCGTTTCTATCTGTAATAACAACGATTGTAGGGCTGTTTAGGGTTTGATTAATAAGCTGAGCATAAAATACCATGGATAAAGACTTTCCACTGCCTTGTGTATGCCAGAAAACCCCGCCTTTTCCGTCTGTATCAGTTGCATTGATAGTTGATTTTATCGCTTTCTTTACTGCGAAATATTGGTGATATCCTGCTAAAATTTTATAAGATTTTACGCCCTCGTTTGAAAAGCATATAAAATTCTTTATTATATCTAAAAGTCTCTCTTTTTCAAACATTCCTTCAAAGAATGTATCAAATTGAGCGTGTTTTGTGTTTTCATAATCTCCGTCTTTACTCTTCCATTCCATAAAACGGTCTTCGCCTGATGTTATGGTTCCAGCTTTAGATATTACTTGGTCACTTATAACGCAAATTGCATTATATATGAACATTGAAGGTATTTCTTTCATATAGTTTTTAATCTGTCTGTAAGCGTCTGTTACATTAGTTTCTTCTCGAGATGGAGACTTAAGCTCTGCAAGCACTACAGGCAGCCCGTTAACAAACAAAATTATATCAGGTCTTTTTTCACTGTTTTCAATAAATGTCCATTGATTGGCAATGATAAAAGAGTTATTTTCCACATTGTTATAATCTACAAGATAAATGATAGAAGATTTTTCTTTTCCATCTACAAAATATCTTACCGGAAGCCATTTTGCAGATAGTCCATAAAAACAGAGTTTCTTTGTACAAGTTCCCCATTTTCTATATTTTTTAATTTGAATATGGCATCATTTATTGCTTCTCTTGGCATATTTTTATTAATTCTATATAAGCAGTCAATAAGTACATCTTCATATAACGGACTGTGTATGTCTCTTTCTGTATCAGGTCCATATATGTATTCATAACCTAAATTATTGGTAAATAATTCTATTATTGATTTTTCGTAGCTGGATTCGGTGTAGAACATGTTATTCTCCTTTTATTTGAAAAAAATTTTTAAAATTATAGAACTTAAAAACTTCGGTAAAATTTTTATCAATTCAAAAATGAATTCTTTTCTTTTCTCTTTTTCATATTTTTCTTTCATCTCAAAATATGTATAGCCTTTTTGTTTTATCTTTAAATTATCGTAATGAGGTTCTCTGTCAATAGTATATGTACTATTTTCTCCACTAACAAAGCCTTTATCAATTAAATTTTCTAAAGCTATTCCACTCATTCTTTTTAAAAATAAATCTTTATCTTCAATTAATTCTTTAAGTAATTCCTCTGATTCTTCATCGAGATATTCAAATTCCATTTTTTATCTCCTTGTTTGAATTTTTTTCTTGCTTTAATTTTTTCTTTTAACTTACTAACACGAAAAGGCATAATATATAAATATTCAATAACAACAGATATAATAGATGTAGAAAACAGCCATTTTTATTCTTAAAATTATTTAGCATCACCATCTAATATTTTGATTAACTCTTCGCAAGACATAGATTCTAAATGTGGTTTTAAGTTTAAATCATTTAATTCTTTATATGAAATATTTTGGGTTACTATATCTTTATTTAGTAAATATTTATAAGTTACAGAATAACTTAAACCTAAAAATGAAACCGTAATTAACGTTATAGTTATTATTGCAAATATTTTGTTATATGAATTATTTTGCATAAAAATAAATTCTAATATATAACCTATTGCTAAATATCCAAATGCAAACCTGTTTAAATATACTTGTTTAAATCTATCTTTTAAAACACCTGTTAAATCATCTATTTCTTTTGTATTACCGTCTGCGTTTATAATTTTATTTGTATTATAAATATCTTTAATTATTTTTTTTCTATTTGTTGAAAAATTTGAGATTAAAAGAATTAATGAACCTGCAATTTGAAGTGATATTGAAAAGTAATAAAAAATAGACATATATTTTCTCCTTTTTATATTTAATTATATAATATTATTTTGAAGATTTTATCTAAACCTCAACCTCAGAAACATCAATTTCACCGTTCATTAATTTTGGTAAGAGAGTGTCTCTAATATCTTCTAATTTCTTTATTTCTCTTGTTTTGTAAGAATTATTGAAAAAATAGGTTTTATAATATTATCAAACTTATTGAGAATATCATTTGTTGGCAAGTAGGTTGGATAATTTTTCAAAATATCTGTTTTAAGATTTGTAAAAACACTACCATTACCTAAAGACACTAAGTTATTGCGAATAAGTGTAAAATATAAATATAGATATTCATTTGAGAATCTAGATTGTGGAAAATATAGCCAACCGTCGTGTATACAGGTATCTATATCAAGTATTTTAGGTAATCCAGGAGTAGCACTATTTGATAAAACTAAGTTACCAGATTTAAGAAAAACTGTTTTTTTTAATCCGTCTTCTATGATATACTCTTTTATTTTATTTATAAATGGGGAGTTAGTGCAAGTTGCATCAGATATTTTTAACCAATGAAGTCCGCTTGTAGATAAAAACTGACTAATGGGACGTGGTGAACCTCCACGTTTTATTTTTACAAAATCTCCTAAAACACCATTTTCCCAGTTTAATGGAACTTTTCCTTCAAACGGTTCAAAATCAATAAACCACGATTTAAAAATCGCCTTAGCTTGCTCTTCCAACTTCTCATTTATTTTTTTGTTTATATCAATTTGGGCACTTATACCATCAAGAATAGAAACAATTTTTTCTTGTGTTTCTTTTTGTGGAAGAGGAAAATCTAAATCCACAAAATCTTTTTGGTATAGGTGTGGAATTACACTCCCTTCAGTACGCATTGTAATAAATGCTTTGAAATAATGTGAACACAAAAAATTATATATAAATCTTGTGTTTATTATTTCCGGTTGAAGATTTCGAATTACAAATATGCCTGAAGCAACAGTTGTAGGTTGTTCAAGTTTATTAATAAATCCAATTTTCCCAATAGTTCCGTCTTTGGAAATAAGGATATCTTCTTCTTTTAACATTATTTCCGGTGACTCGTCATAGCGTTCCTTAGTTATAAATCCGGCTTTATCCCAGTTTATGCCGTCTTCAGTCAATGCTTCTCCATTGATTATGCGATACTCACTATGTTCTAGATATTCACTTTTCTTTAAACCTTTCCAACCAATACGACCTTTTATATAAAGGTATTCGCCTAATTTAACAGTATTATATTTCATACCCAATCCTCTCCAAGTTCTTACGTATTTCTTCTTCAAGTTTATGGGACTGTTTGAACATTTGCGATAATTCTTCCGTAAGTCGTTTCATTTTTTCTTCAAAAGGTTCATCGTCTTCCTCAGTTTCTTCTATTCCAACATATCTGCCTGGTGTTAAAATATAATCTTGTTTCTTTATTTCTTCTAAATCTGCCACGTGACAAAATCCTTTTTTATCTTCAAGGGTTCCTTCTTGAAATGCTGAAAATGTATCAGCAAGTTTTTTTATGTCTTCATCTGTAAAGTCTCTGTGTTTTCTGTCTACCATATATCCCATATTACGGGCATCAATAAATAAGGTTTTCCCTTTTTGTTTTTTATTTCTTGTTATAAACCAAAGAGTAACGGGAATTGTTACGCTGTAAAATAACTGTGTAGGCATGGAAATAATACCTTCCACAAGATCTGCTTCAATTATATTTTTTCTTATTTCACCCTCTCCAGAAGTCATGGAAGATAAAGCCCCGTTTGCAAGAACTAAACCAATTTTTCCGTTTGGTGCAAGGTGATGTATCATATGTTGTATCCAAGCATAGTTGGCATTACCTGCAGGAGGTGTTCCAAATTTCCAACGAACATCATCCTTTAATTTATCCTGTCCCCAGTTTTTAAGGTTAAAAGGAGGGTTTGCCATTATAAAATCTGCTTTAAGGGTTTTATGCAAATCATTAAAAAATGTATCTGCATGATAGTTTCCAAGGTTTGCATCTATCCCTCTTATTGCCATATTCATTTTCGCCATTTTCCATGTATCGGCATTGGATTCTTGCCCGTATACTGATATTTCTCCTCTGTTTCCACTGTGTGCTTCAATAAATTTGGCACTTTGAACAAACATTCCCCCTGAACCACAGCAAGGGTCATATACACGGCAGTTTTTAAAAGGTTTTAATATTTCAACTATTGTTTTTACTATGCTTGCAGGAGTATAGAATTCACCGCCTTTTACTCCCTCGTAAGCCGCAAATTGAGCTATACAGTATTCATATGTTCTTCCAAGCAAATCTTTGCTGTTATGGGTTTCATCCATTTCCATATTTGTGAATAAATCAACAACTTCCCCTAAAACTCTCTTATCAAGGTCCGGGCTTGCATAGTTTTTAGGTAAAACATTTTTTAATGTTTTATTTTCTTTTTCTATTGCTATCATAGCATCATCAATAATGCTTCCTATTTCCGGAGTATGCGCATGTTCGACGATGTTATTCCATCTTGCTTCTTTAGATACAAAGAATACATTTTCCATTATATAAGCATCTTTATCATCTTCAAACCCATCTCCCTCTTCAACAAGTTCATTGTATCTATTTTCAAATGCACTTGATATATAACGTAGGAATATAAGCCCTACTATTACTTTTCTATATTCAGCAGCAGGAATATGTCCCCAAAGAACACAGGCAGCATCCCATATTTGTTTTTCAAATCCAATATTTGCATTATTGCTTTCTGACATTTTTATTTCTCCTAAAATAAATTAATTATTTATAAAATTTTCGATAAATACTAATTAATTATATCATATTTTTACTTTAAAAAACAAAAAAAGCCGTGATACATCACGGCTTTTCATTACATAATCATTGAAAGAGAAATTCTTCCTTTCTTCTTATCTACATCAGTAACGGTTACTTCAACTATATCCCCTGTTTTAAGTTTATCGCTAGGGTGTTTTATAAATGAATTTGATATTTGAGAGATATGAACAAGTCCGTCTTGATGAACTCCTATATCTACAAAAGCTCCAAAGTCAACAACGTTTCTAACCGTACCCATAAGTTTCATACCTACGATTAAATCTTCCATTTCCATAACATCGCTTCTTAAAACAGGTTTTGGAAGTTCATCCCTTGGGTCTCTTCCAGGTTTGATTAATTCTTTTAGTATGTCTTTAAGTGTTGGTATACCTATTTCACATTCATTTGAAATATTATCAAGACCAATTTTTTCTGCTTCTTCTGTTATTGATTTTATGTTTTCTGTGTTAATGTCTTTTAGAGTATGTCCTGTAAGTTCAAGAACTTTCTTTGCCGCTTTGTATGATTCAGGGTGAACTCCTGAGTTATCAAGAGGGTTTGAACTTTCTGCAACTCTTAAGAAACCTGCACATTGTTCATATGATTTCTTACCAAGTTTTGGAACTTTTAAAAGCTCACTCCTTTTTGTATACATTCCGTTTTCTTCTCTATATGCTACGATATTTTTAGCAACGGCACTGCTTACTCCCGCAACATATTCAAGTAGCGATACAGATGCTGTGTTAAGGTCTACTCCAACGCTGTTTACGGCACTTTCTACAACACCCGTTAATGCTTCATTTAATTTAGCCTTTGGCATATCGTGCTGATATTGTCCAACTCCTATGCTTTTTGGGTCTATTTTTACAAGTTCTGCAAGTGGGTCTTGAAGTCTTCTTGCAATTGAAACGGCACTTCTTAAGGCAACATCATAATCAGGGAATTCTTTTGCAGCTAGTTTTGAGGCTGAATAAACTGATGCTCCGGCTTCACTTACAACAACATATTGAACCTTTGTGCCTTTTATTGTATCGGCAACAAATTTTTCTGATTCTCTTGATGCTGTTCCGTTACCTATTGAAATAACTTCAACATTATGTTTACTTATTAAATCTTTAATTATCTTTTCGCTTTCTTCAATTTTGTTGTGTGGTGGTGTTGGGTAAATTACGGTTGTGTCTAAAACTTTTCCCGTTCCGTCCACTACGGCAATTTTACATCCTGTTCTATAAGCCGGGTCAAGACCAAGGGTTACTTTGTTTTTTACAGGTGGCTGCATTAAAAGCTGTTTTAGGTTTGTTGCAAAAGTTTTTATTGCACTTTCGTTTGCGCTTTCCGTTAAGTCGCTTCTTATTTCTCTTTCAATAGACGGAAAAATTAATCTGTCGAAAGCATCAATACAAGTTTCTTCTAAATATTTATATGCACTGCTTTTTGTGTTTTTTATAATGTATTTATGTATTATATTTAAGGCTTCATCTTTATTAATTTCGATTGTAACCTTTAAAAATCCTTCTTTTTCTCCTCTGTTTAAAGCTAAAACTTTGTGTCCTTGAAGTCTTTTTACAGATTCTGAAAAGTCATAGTAAGTTTGATATACGCTGTCTTCATCTTTAGTATTTTTACTTATTATTTTACCTTTGTTTCTGATTAGTTTTTTAAGCTCTTTTCTTATATTTGCATTGTCTGAGATGTTTTCAGCGATTATGTCTAAAGCGCCTTTAATGGCTTCATCTTCGTTATTAACGCCTTTTTCTTCGCTTACATAATCTTTTGCGATTATTTTTATATCCTCTAAATCTGCTTCCTGCGAAAGGATAATATCGCTTAAAGGCTCAAGACCTTTTTCCTTTGCAATTGATGCTCTTGTTTTTCTTTTAGGTTTGTAAGGTCTGTATAAGTCTTCAACTTCAGATAATGTATTTGCGTTATTTATTTCTTCTTCAAGTTCTTTTGTAAGTTTATCAAGTTTCTTAATAGAACTAATTACTTCTTCTTTTCTTTCTTTTAAGTTTCTTAAATAACCAAGTCTTTGTGCAACCTCTCTTAAAAGCTGGTCATCCATTGAACCTGTAAGTTCTTTACGGTATCTTGCTATAAAAGGAACAGTATCCCCTTTATCAAGCATTTCAATTACATTTTCAATGTGTTTTGGTTTTCTGTCAAATTCTTTTGATAATATATTTATTATTTCTTGCATGTTTTACCTCTTTTATATAATTTACTTCACTAAATAATTATTTTGTGAAGTTCTAAACGAATATGTATTGTACCATTATCATATATACCACTGTTGAACCGAATATACTTATAAAATTATTTCTTTTCCATACATGTAGCCCTATTGCAAGTATTACACAGAATATTTCAGGTATTCCATAAGGATAAGAAATAAGAGAAGTATCTTTTAGGCAGTATATAAGTAACATTGCCATCATTGCCGGCGGAAGAACTTTACCAAGATGTAAAACCGTATCATTTGGTTTTTTGTTTTTTCCTGAAAAAAGTACAAAAGGAACGGCTCTTGTAAAGAAAGTAATTCCACTCATTATTATAATTGCCATTAAACCTTGAAAGAGAGTATATTTATTCATTTACTATCCCCTCCTTTTCAAGTTTTTTCCTATCTCCCATTAAAAGAATCATTATTGCTATGATTGCAGGTATCATCATATTGTCAGGCCCAAAAATAAATAAAGCTACTAAAGCACAGATACCTCCTATAAAAATCGGTACTTTTGATTTAAGGTTAAACCATTGTTCTGTGCAAAGAACGCAAAATAGTGCTATCATGGCAAATGATACACCTTCTGTGTTTATATTTATAAGTGAACCTATGGTTGCACCAAGAATTGAACCTATAATCCAGTAAGAATGGTCTAAGATAGATATGTAAAAATAGTAATTTTCTACATCGTCTTTTACACTTTCAGGAACGGTTGAAGAAGTTAATAGCGCATATGTTTCATCAGTTAAACCAAAAATCATATATACTTTCTTAAAAAAGCTTATATCTTTGAATTTTTCTATTAAAGAAAGTCCATAAACCATATGTCTAAAATGAACAAAAAGTGTCATAAGTGCAACACTTATCATACTCATTCCTGTTTGAAACATCATAACAGCCAAATATTGAAGTGTTCCTGCATAAATTACAAGGGACATTCCCCCTGCCCATATAAAATTAAGCCCGATACTTTGCATCATAAGTCCGAACGCAAGCCCGATAGACAAATATCCAAGAAGTACCGGCATTGTTACTTTAAAAGCCTCTTTAAATGTCTTATTCATGCTATACCCCTTTAATTTACTAAACTTTTTCTATTATACCACACAAGACTTTGAAATTTCAAAATAATGTAATATAATTGTTTATATAATTATTTTGGAGGTAAAAATGGCTGATTACAGTAAAGAAATGTCAAATAAATTAAACATTAAGCTAAGAAAACAAATTGAATATCTTCCTTCATTTGCAAATACATTTTTTAGAGGAATTTCCGCGAACACCTCCATAAAAACGAGAATAGCTTATGCGATGGATTTAAAAATATTCTTTGAATATTTAATAGAAAATCATCCTAAATTTACACATTATAAAGATATAAAAGATATATTTTTAAGTGACCTTGATTATATTAAGGCAGTCGATCTTGAAGATTTCAGCGAGTATCTGTCTTATTACACAAAAGGCCATTATAAAAACGATGAAACAAAGGTAAGTTTATCTAATTCAAACAGAGGAAAAATGAGAAAACTTTCCACCCTTCGTTCTTTTTATAAATACTATTTTAAAAAAGAACTTATAAAAACAAATCCTACAGTGCTTGTTGATTTACCTAAAAACTACGAAAAGCCAATTGTAAGATTAGAACCAAATGAGGTTGCAAATCTTCTTGATGAAATAGAAAGCGGGAATAATTTAACACCTTCCCAGCTTAAATATCACAACAAAACAAAAGTAAGAGATCTTGCAATTGTTACTTTGCTTGTTGGAACAGGAATTCGTATAAGTGAATGTGTCGGAATGAATATAAACGATGTGGATTTTGACAATGACAGTTTTGTGGTAACAAGAAAAGGTGGAAATAAAACAATTCTTTATATGCCAGAAGAAGTTAGGTCTGCCCTGCTTAGATATCTTAAGGAAGATAGAGAAAAAGTTGATGTAGAGGAAGATGCTTTGTTTTTATCCTTACAACACAAAAGAATGACTCAAAGTTCAATTCAAAAGATGCTAAAAAAATATACAAAGATTGTAGTACCTCTTAAAAATATTTCACCTCATAAATTAAGAAGTACATACGGAACAAATCTCTATAAAGAAACAGGAGATATATATCTTGTTGCAGATGTTCTTGGACATAAAGATGTAAATACGACAAAAAAACATTATGCCGCAATTGAGGAAGAAAGAAGAAAAATTGCAGCTAGAGTTACAAAGCTAAGAGAAGATTAATATAATTTAAAATATACTAAAAAAAGACTGCCAGCCAGTCTTTTTTTAGAGTTTACAATATGTTTATATTATCCCTAAAGAGGGTCGGGAGCTGATGTGTATCGAACATATATTCATGTTAAAATTATATATTAGATAATTTGTTCGATTGTTATGTTAAAAAAAATAAAATTAATAAGTTGGAAGTTTAATTGTCTGTCCGACATTTAAAGAATATCCTTTATCAAAATTATTTAATTTCTCAATATTATATATAGTTTCTCTTACATCTGTTTTTTCATCTGTAATATTTTGTGCTATATCCCATATAGTATCGTCTGCTTGAACGGTATAAACTTTATAATGTACATCATATAAGTTTTTAGCTTTAATATTATTCATAAAAGAAGGAATCATAGCAATTATAAACATAATCATAACAGTACAAATGATTCTTTTTCTTAATCTTGCTTTTCTTCTTCTTATCATTCTCATTCTTCTTTGTTTGTTTAAATTATTTCTTTGATTCAT
Source organism: Anaerofustis butyriciformans (assembly GCF_036289385.1). NCBI lineage: Bacteria > Bacillati > Bacillota > Clostridia > Eubacteriales > Eubacteriaceae > Anaerofustis > Anaerofustis butyriciformans. The sequence goes on along the minus strand of NZ_JAYFFH010000001.1, from coordinate 343,418 downwards.
TTTTTTGTCCCCCTATTAATATAAAAGAACTTTTGTTCGTTTTCTATGGTTGTATTATACCAAACAGTTGTTCTATTTGTCAATATTTTTAGAACAAATTTTTGAATAATTTAGAACATAAGTTTGACAATGTTCGTTTTTTATGTATAATATAATTATATAATAGTAGGAGGTCATTTTTATGTATAATGATTTAACCAAAATTCAAATAAAGATATTAGAGTTTATAAAACAAGAACTTAAAGATAAAGGTTATCCGCCATCAGTAAGAGAAATAGGAGCAAATGTTGGGCTTACTTCAACTTCTTCAGTGCATAACCAGTTAAACAACCTTGAGAAAAAAGGCTATATTAAAAGAGGAGTATCAAAACAAAGAGCTATTGAAGTTGTTGGGTTTTCTCCTTTTACAAATAATGAACCAAGTTATGATGAAGTTAGTATGGTAGATGATGTCATAAATGTTCCTATAATCGGAAACGTTGCGGCAGGACTTCCTATTTTGGCTGAAGAAAACGTTGAAGATACTTATCCCCTTCCAAGTTCTTTTGTTGGGACAAAAGAATGTTTTATGCTAAATGTAAAAGGTGAAAGCATGAAAGATGCGGGAATACTTGATGGTGACATGGTAATAGTAAAAAAACAAAATACTGCAAATAATCATGATATGGTTGTTGCTTTAATAGAAAATGAAGCAACTGTAAAAACATTTTTCAAAGAACCGAACAGAATAAGATTACAACCTGAAAACCCTGCTTTTGAGCCTATTTACTCAACAGACTGTCAGATTTTGGGAAAAGTTATCGGTGTAATAAGAATGTTCTCATAAAATTAAAAGAAGGATTTTTTCCTTCTTTTTTTTATAAAAAAAGAACGCTTATGCGTTCTTAATGTAAATTTTGTCCTGCGAGATAACCGGTTGAAAAAGCAATTTGTAAATTATATCCACCTGTAACAGCATGAACGTCGATTATTTCTCCGGCAAAGAATAGATTTTTAATAAGTCTTGATTCCATTGTAGAAGGATTTATTTCTTTTACGTTTATGCCTCCGTTTGTTATAATTGCTTCTTTAAAACTTCCAAGACCTGTTATATTAACTTGTAAGTCTTTGATTAAATTTAAAATAACTTTTCTTTCTTCTTTTGTTATTTGGTTTATTTGTTTTTCTTTATTAATTTTGCTTAGTTCTATGATTTTTGCCGCAAGCGATTTTGGAAGAAGTAAATCAAGTGAATTTTTCACCATTTTATTTTGGTTCTTTTCAAAATCCCTTATAATTCTTTTTTCAAGAGTTTTAAAGTCAAGAGCAGGCTTTAAATCGATTTTTATCTTTGTATCAGATAATTTATCCATATTAATAAAATTACTTAAATAAAGGATTGTAGGCCCTGATATACCTTTATGAGTAAATAGAAGTTCTCCAAACTGTGAATTTTTCTTTTTACCGTTTATCATTAAAGTTACATCTACGTTTTTAAGACTAAGCCCCATAAGGTCATGAACCCATTTATCACCGCTTAACATCTGAACAAGGGCAGGTACTGGATTTATAATCTTATGCCCAAGTTTCTTTGCAACTATATATCCGTATCCATCACTTCCTGTAGAAGGATAACTTTTACCCCCTGTTGCAAGGATAATGTTTTTAGCATATATTTTTTCTTTATTATTAAGTAAAACCCCTATGGCTTCGTTATTTTCATTTAGAATTATATCCTTTAATTCTATATTATACATTATATTAAAATCAGGATATTTTTTAGCTATGTTTAAAAGAGTTTTTGTAACGTCACTTGCTTTATCTGAAACGGGAAAAACTCTGTCTCCCCTTTCAACTTTTGTTTTTAGTCCGTTTTTGTTAAGCATTTCAAGAAGACGTGTATTATCAAAAGTGTATAATGCACTATATAAAAATTCTTTATTTTTAACTATATGGTCAAAGAATTCCGATATATCTTTATTGTTTGTTACGTTGCATCTTCCCTTACCTGTTATGTAAATCTTTTTGCCTATTTTTTCGTTTTTTTCTATTAACAAAACTTTTTTATTACATTCTAAAGAGGAGATAGCCGCCATAATACCGGCAGCACCTCCTCCTATGATTATAACATCTAAATTAGATAAATTATTAGTCATTATGTAGTACTCTCACAGAAACTATACCTTCAACATTATTTAATGTTTCTTCGATATATTCGCTTACATCTGTATCAGTATCAATCATTGTGTAAGCATTTTCACCTTTACTTTTATTAATCATGTTTGCGATGTTTACATCGTTGCTTGCAAGTAATGCAGTAAATTGTCCAACCATGTTAGGAATGTTTTTATGAATAATACAAATTCTTGCTTTTGATTCTATTGCTCCTAAATCGCAGTTAGGGAAGTTAACGCTGTTTATAATATTACCATTTTCTAAGTATTCTCTTACTTGTCTTGCTGCCATTACAGCACATTTTGTTTCTGATTCCGGAGTAGATGCTCCAAGGTGAGGAATACAAATGATATTTTCGTTTCCAAGTAATTTTTCATTAGGGAAATCTGTTACATAACAAGAAACTTTACCACTATTTACAGCTTCTAAAATATCATCATCATTTACAAGCCCACCTCTTGCAAGGTTAAAGATTTTAATATTGTCTTTAGCTTTATCTAAAACTTCTTTATTTACTGTATCTTTTGTCGATTCCATTAAAGGAACGTGAATTGTTACAAAATCACATTTTTCAAATATTTTTTCAATATCATAACTTCTATTGATGTTTTTATTTATACTCCATGCATGTTCTACTGATAAGTATGGGTCATAACCATAAACTTCCATACCTAAAGAGTCAAGTGCATTTGCAACTAAAACACCGATCGCTCCAAGACCGATAACACCGACTTTTTTCCCTGCAAGTTCGTTTCCTTTATAATTAGATTTCTCTTTTTCAATTATTCCGGTAACATCAGAGTTTTTATCTAATGATTGAACCCATTTTGTTCCTTTGATAATATTTCTTGCAGCCATAAGGAATGCACATAATACAAGCTCTTTTACTGCGTTTGCATTTGCACCAGGTGTATTCATTACAACAACACCGTTTTTTGTACATTCTTCAACAGGAACGTTATTATATCCTGCACCGGCTCTTGCAATTACTTTACATTCTTTTGAAATAGGTTCTTCTTTTAAATTAAAGCTTCTTAAAATAATTCCGTCATAATCTTTAGAGTCTTGTACCTCTATATTTTTTCCAAGTAAACTTAATCCTTCTTCAGCAATTTTGTTAAAAGTTTTGATTTTGTACATTTTGACACTCTCCTTAAATGTTTTTCTTTTCATACTCATACATAAAGTCTATCAGTTTTTTTACATTTTCAATGCTTACTCCATTATAAAGCCCTACTCTAACGGCATTATTCATGGAGGTACTGATGTTTATTATATCATGTTTTTTTGCTTCTTTGATAAAATTATCGTTATTTTTTGTTTTAAATATCAAGGAAGTTACCGATCTGTCTTCTTTTACGATGTCATTATCGTAAAATTTACTGTTATCTATAAAATCATATAGTAAATTGGATTTTTCAATGTTTATTTTTTCAATTTCCTCTACCCCGCCATTTTCATAAAGGTACTTAACCATTTCGTAAATGATGTATACCGCAAATGTATTTGGAGTTGTAAAGGAGTTACCCGAGTAATAATAGTCCTTATAGGATAGAATTTTAGGAACATTTCTGTTTGTTTCTATCTCAAATAAATTTTTGTTTATAACTACAACGCTGATACCGCTTGTTCCCATATTTTTTGCACTGCTTGCAAAAGATAAATCAAATTTGTTTATATCATATGTTTCACTTAACAAATTCGATGTCATATCGGAAATTAATGGTATCCCCTCTACATCAGGTATTTTATCTTTATTAAACTTAGAACCTGATGAAGTATTGTTTGTACACATAAACAAATATTTACTGTTTTTATCTATATCATCTAATGTGATTTTTGGAAGCGAACCTTTATGGTTTATTAGATTTATTTCATCTACATTAGCATATTTTCTTGCTTCTGTTACTGCATTGTTTGTCCATAAATCACTGTTTATTATGCTTACCGTATCATCTTCATTTGTAAAATTTAGAGGAACCATGTCAAAATGCATACTGCCTCCTCCGTTTATAAATAATATTTCCATATTATCATTTAGATGAAGAAGTTTTTTAAGTATTTCACGTGTTTCATTTATTAAGTCAATAAAAAGAGGATTTTTATAGTTAAGTTCTAAGGCTGAAAACCCGCTGTTTTTGAAGTTAACAATATTTTTATTTATTCTTTCTATTACTTCTTTTGGCATAACAGGTGAAGATGCCGAAAAATTTATTTTACCTTCCATGTCTTCTTAACCACTCCTCCCTTTTAAATTTCTGCTCTATTCTTCTTTGTCTTAAAATTCTTTGTTCTTTTTTTTCTGCTTCTTTTGCCATATGTTTATAATTTCTGTATCCATAATGTCTTGCAATAGAATCTATTCTTTTATTATACTTTTGTGTAATTCCTCTTGCGTACAAAAATACTAAAACTATAAAAATAATTCCTGCAAGAACGGCCAAAATCAATTTCATATTTTATATCCTTTATACTAAATTAATTGTTCGCATTTATGTTTATATTCACTTATATAACCATTGTATATTAATTTGCTATTTAAAAATTCTTTATAATCCATTGGACGTCTTCTTGTATGGGCTTCGTTAAATGAATAAAATCCACTTTCTTCAAAAAGATAGGATAGAAATTCAGCACAGTAATATCTGTTTTTTCTTTGTATGTCAAGCCCTATTCCATTTCCCACAAGTCCGATTATATTAAATTTATATGAAAACTTATTTGAATAAAAATATTCAATTATCCCTTTTATGTTATTATAAACCTCATCGTCTACTTCACATTCATAAACAAGACAAGGTATATTTTTATATACAGCATAGAATCCCTTATCCCAATCTTCTTTTATAAATCCTGCTATAAAAGGATTTCTTGGACTTCTTCTACCGAAACAATACATTTCATTGAGTTCTTTATCCAAAGATATTGAAACATGGTTGTAAGTTTCTTTTGCACATAATCTTATTGCTCTTGCTAACATTGTTCTTGTGCTTGTAAGAACTATATATATTTTTTTTCTTTCCATTGTTATTCCCATCTAAAATATGTAATTTGTAAATTAATTTTTTAATGCATTTAAAATTTCATCTCTGTCAGAGAAAAATATCTTTTTATCCCCTATTTCTTGATAAGTTTCATGTCCTTTTCCAAGAATAAGTACAATTTCGTTTTCATCTGTTAATTTATGTTTTACAACTTCATTTATAGCGTCTTTTCTATCATTTATAACTTTAACTTTGTCTTTGTTTTCTATTCCTTTTAGAATATCGTTTATTATATCGTCGTTGTTTTCTTTTCTTGGATTGTCCATTGTTAAGACTATATTATCAGCATATTTTTCACCGATACTTCCCATCATAGGTCTTTTCCCATGATCTCTGTTTCCTCCACATCCAAACACAAGAGTAATTTTTTTACTGCTTACTTCTTTAACGAGTTTTAAAACATTTTCCATTGCGTCCGGAGTATGAGCATAATCTATAAATATGTCTTTATGGATTTTTTCAACTCTGCCGTTTGTACCGTGATATTTCTTAATTGCATTTTTTATTTCTTCATAAGAAAAACCTTCCAAAAGGGCAATTATTATCGCCGGTGTAATATTATATATATTAAACTTTCCGATACTGTAAGTTTCAAATCTATATTCTTTATCTTTATTTACCAAAGTAAAATCGGATTTTTCCAAACTTAAATCGTTTATTACTATTTTATAATCACAGTCTTCATTCATGCCAAAGGAAATTACGTTTACTTTATCTTCTTTTAACTCATTATAAAGTCTATTACCGTATTTATCGTCTGTATTTATAATACTGAATTTATCAACCATATAATAAAGTTTTTTCTTTGCCTGATAATAATTTTCCATTGTTTTATGAAAATCCAAATGATCTTGAGATAAGTTTGAAAATACACCTATGTAAAAATTCAAATAGCTTACCCTGTCCAAAACAAGACCATGGGACGAAACTTCCATAAAACAATAATCTACTTTATTATTTACCATTTCTCTGAAGTCTTTTGTAAGTTCTGTGATTTCAGGCGTTGTTCTTATTATTTGACCTTTAAGTTTTGTATTTTTTCTTCCCAAAGTTCCTATATAATCACTTTTAAAACCTAAATTTTCAAATAATGTTCCCGCCATATCACAAAAAGACGTTTTACCGTTTGTACCGCTTATTCCGATTAACTTAAGTTCCTTGCTTGGAAAAGAAGTAAATTTATTTGCAAAATATGCAAGTGCATTTCTTGTATTTTTGCATTTTATATATACTATGTTTTCCTCATATTTATCAAGTTCTTCACTGTGACAAACTACTGTTGCTCCAAGGTCTATTGCACTTTTTATGTATTTATGTCCGTCGGTTTCGTAACCTTTTATTGCAACAAATAAAGTGTTTTTTCTGCACTTTCTTGAGTCAAATTCTATATTGTCAATTTTTATGTTTTCTATATTTTTCCCCCCGGTTAGCTCATAATCGTAACCGCTTATAATATCCTCTAAATTCAAAATAATACTCCTTAAATATTTTTACCTTATCTTAAAAAGGCAGATTATAAAATTATTAAGAATAATATTTTAAAATTGTAATAAAAAAATTTCTTAGTATTAAGAAATATAAAAAGTGTATATTTGTTAGAATTTTATTCTTAAATATTCTAAGATAAATAATAACATTATTTTAAAATAAAATAAATACCTTTTATTCAAAGTTAGGTTATTTATTAAAAAAAGAAGGTATAAACCTTCTTATGTACACATCTTTCTCACTTCCTTTTTTAAATTAGATATTATTCTTTTTTCCAGTCTTGAAATATAAGACTGAGAAATATTTAGCATATTTGCAAGTTCTTTTTGAGTTTTCTTCTCTTTTCCGTTTAAGCCAAAGCGATAATTTATGATTTCTTTTTCGCTTTCTTTTAAATTATTAACTGCTTCAAGCATAATTTCCTTGTTAACATCTCTGTCTATTTTATCTTTTACGGGGTCTGTTGCTGTTCCCAGTATATCTGAAAGTAAAAGCTCGTTTCCGTCATAATCTACGTTTAAAGGTTCATCAAGAGATATTTCGCCTTTTATTCTGTTTACTTTTCTAAGATGCATTAATATTTCGTTTTCTATGCATTTTGATGCGTAAGTTGCAAGTTTTATGTTCTTTTCTACTTTAAATGTTTTAACTGCTTTTATAAGTCCTATTGTTCCGATTGAAATTAAATCTTCCACCCCTGTTGAAGATGTATCGAATTTTTTTGCTATATATACTACTAACCTTAAATTTCTCTCTATCAAAATTGTTTTTGCAGCATTATTTTCCCCCTTTTGAAGTTCATCTAAAATTCTTGCTTCTTCTTCCTTTGTTAAAGGAGGAGGTAACATATAAGAACCCGAAATATAAAATAATTTATTCTTTTTGTTTTTTTTAAATAAAGTAAATAATTTAAACATAAAGCCCCCTGTTTATTTTAATATTGATAACGGAAGAAGAGCCAGAGACTCATTAATATCTAATACTCCAACACATGGATTATAAATTGTCTTTTTAAAATCCTTTTTTTCTATAATGATTTTGTCTAAATTTAAGATAGGTAAAATGATTTTTTCTCTTTGATAATTTAAAAATGTATAAGAAAGTCTTTGTTTTAAATCGAAAGGAAGGTTATTATATGTATTAAAATAATCGTTATAATTCATTGTTTTAAAAGATAAATTCAAATTTAAAAGATTATTAATAATGTCTTTGTCTATTATTATTACGTCTTTTCCCTTCGAATTCTTAACGAGATTTCCCGTATCTAAAAAACCTTTACATGAAACAAATCTATCTTTATAATAAAGGGTACATATGTAATTCAAAGAAGGATTCTTTACTCTCCTAAAAAATAAATATGCAAGTACATAAGTAAAAATTACAAATAAATATTTCTTTTTAAAACTCATATATCCCACCTCGAAAAACATTTTACATTCTTTGGATAAATGATTTTGTCATAATGAAATTATATGAATTTGTTATAAAAGAATATAATAAAATCAAAATTTTAATTTATTATTTATTCTTTATCACATTAAAATTCTTTATTGTAACAAGAAAATAAAAACAGCACTTAATTGTTTTTAAGTGCTGTTTTATGTTAAATTAATTTTATTTTGCAAGAGATTTTAGACTTTCTCCAGTTAAACGATAAACGCTCCATCCTTCCATTGGCACAGCTTTTAGAGACAAATAAAAATCTATGCTTGGCTTGTTCCAATCAAGACAAGACCATTCAAGTCTTCCGCAGCCTCTTTCGACTGTAATTTTAGCAAGTTGTTTTAACGTTGCTTTTCCAAGACCTTTTTTTCTGTATTCTTCAAGTACAAATAAATCTTCAAGGTATATACCGCTTCTTCCAAGGAATGTTGAAAAATTATGGAAGAACAAAGCAAATCCTACTTCTTTTCCATCATATAAGGGAAATATAACTTCTGCTTTTTCTTTTTCAAAAATCCATTCTTCAAGTTTTTCTTCTGTTGCCACTACTTCGTCAAGAAGTTTTTCATATTCCGCAAGCTTCTTAATAAAATCAAGAATTAAGCCTGTATCTTCTTTTTTTGCAAATCTAAATGAAATTTTACTGTCCATAATTACTCCTTACATATTTATTCCTTTTTTTCTTAAACTTATTTCACCGCTGTTAAAGTTTCTTATTTCACCCTCGTTTGTTTTTATCTTAATAGAAAAATCTTTGTTTAAATCAATAAGGGTTCCTTGAATTGTTTCATTTCCGATAAAACAAGTTACTTCCTCGTTTAAGTATAACATTTTTTCTTTATATTCCAAATATAAAGCTTTTTTGTCAAAATTAATATATCTTTTTTCAAAGGCATTTAAAAACTTTGCTATAAACTTATTTCTGTTTTCTTTTCTTCCCGTAAAGTCATTTACAAACCCAACTATATCTTCTATTTTTTTTGGAACGGGTGTATCTTTTGGACGGTTTATATTTATTCCAACACCTATAATCACACTGTCTATACTTCCGTTTTCAACGCTTAAAATTCCCTCTGTTAAAATTCCGCAAATCTTTTTTCCGTTTATATAAACATCATTTACCCACTTAATGTCGCAGTCAATATCGCATATTTCCTTAACAGCTTCCACTACACTTAAACCACATATTATAGTAATTAAATTTATGTCACTTACGCTGAATTTTGGTTTTAACAAAACACTTATAAAAGCATTTGAATTTTTTGGGGAAAAGAAACTTCTTCCTCTTCTTCCTCTGCCTAAAGTCTGCTCATTTGCTATTATGGTTCTTCCTTCTCTTTTTTCACTATTTTCCATATTTTTAAAATAGTTAAGAGTAGAATCTATTCTTTCAACTATTTCAAGTTCTCTTCCTATTAAAATGGTATTTAGAAATTTTTCTATTTCTTCTTTGTTTAAATAACTTATATCGCTATTTAGCATATATCCTCTGTTTTTTATGGAAGATATATCATAACCTTCGTTTTTAAGCAGGTTAATATTCTTCCAAACGGCATTTCTCGATATGTTAAGTTTATTTGCTATAAAGCCCCCTGAAACAATTTCTCCGCTTTTCACTTTTAATATTTCAAGTATTTTATCTTTATTCATGTTTTTCACCCATAAATATATTATAAAACAAAAATTCATATGTCAACATTAATTATAATATTGGTTGACATATGAATATATTTATTTTTATTAACTTAAAATATAACTTTTTATTTTATCATCTTCTATTATTTGGTTTATCTTTTTTAAAGTCTGTTTTATATCGAATAAAATAAGTTCTCTTCCGCTTTTTCTATATGAGTTTACGTTTATATTCATTAGATAATAAGCTATTCTTTTTGCATATTCCGGATAATAATCTATCCAAATTTTAATGCTTTGGATAGTGTGCCTTGAAAGGATATAGTTTTTAATATCTATACAATTTAAGTATCCCTTTAGAAGAAAACTAAATTTATTATCTTTATATTTCTTTGAATATTTTGCGTTTTGTGCAATAAGGTAAATTGCAATATGTTTATGATATAAGTTTTCACTATAAAGCATTTCTTTAAACACATCAAAATAGCAATACACATCTTCTTTTATTTTGCTTCTTTGTCTTAATATCAAAAATGAATTATAACGTAAATTATTATCTTCATTTTTAAGGTTATAGGTAAGTTCTTTTATCTCATTTTTAGTTAAAATATTAGCAAGTTTATTTATATCATCTCTTGTAATATTTTTTACTTCCATTTATAAATCAATATCAATTAAAACAGGACAATGGTCAGAACCCATTACGTCAGAATATATTTTTACGTCATTTATTTTATCTTTTATTCTATCGCTTACTATAAAGTAGTCAATTCTCCATCCGGCATTATTCTTTCTTGCATTAAAACGATATGACCACCATGTATATACTCCCGTAGTGTCAGGATAAAGGTATCTGTATGAATCAACAAAACCTTTAGATAGTAAAGCTGTCATTTTATCTCTTTCTTCAATTGTAAATCCTGCATTTTTCTTATTTGTTTTAGGGTTTTTAAGGTCAATTTCAGTATGGGCAACATTTAAGTCCCCACATAAAATAACAGGTTTTTTCTTATCAAGTTCGCATAAGTAGTCTGTAAAATAATCTTCCCATTCCATTCTGTAATCAAGTCTTTTTAATTCGTTTTGTGAATTTGGAGTATATACATTTACAAAATAAAAATTATCATATTCAAGAGTTACAACTCTTCCCTCTTTAGAAAATTTTTCATCATCAAGACCGTATTTTACACTTATAGGTTCATTTTTAGCAAAGCACGCAGTCCCGGAATACCCTTTCTTTTCAGCGTAGTCCCAGTAATCATGGTGGTTTTCCATTTCAAGTTCAATTTGTCCTTCTTGAAGTTTTGTTTCCTGTACTGCAAAGATATCTGCATCAATTTCATTAAAAAAGTCCATAAATCCTTTATTTACACAAGCTCTAAGCCCGTTTACATTCCATGTTACAAATTTCATTATTTTTTCCTCTCTTTATCTAAATTTTTTATATCTATATATTTATATTCATCTATGGTTAATGTATCTTTAAAATATATGTTAAACTTATTCGGGGTTTTGATTAAATTTTCTTTTTCTATTTTACTTAGTCTTTTTATTCTGTATTCAAGTTTAGAAGAAAGAACTCTGTTTTCACTTTCCCATACGGCTTCCAGTTTTTTTGCATGATGTTTTAGAGTATACTTGGCACATTTTTCTCCTCTTTCAAAATGCTCTTTCATTCTTCTTTTTACATCTGTTGTAATACCCGTATAGATTGAATTATCTTCACATCTTAACATATATGTATAATACATTTTATTCTCCCCATATGTTTTACTATGCTTATTATATACGATTAAATTTTTTTTACAACTTAATTTAAAATAAAAAAGAGGCTAAGCCTCTTTTAAAATACGACCATTCCATAAAATTTTATATCTTCATTTTTATAATCGTTTTTTTGTATAACAAAATCATTTTCACTATACCCCATGTTTAAAGCTGTTTTTAAAGCGTCTATTCCACATCCCGACATTTGAGGTATAACCTCTCCTTTATGTTTACAATCCGGATAAGTGCATTTTTCATTATAAAATTCTTCACATACATTACATACCTTAGCTCCAAAAATAAAGCACTCTTTATCTTCTTCCTTTAAGTATTTTTTTATTTCCCTAAGAACATTATCAACTTTATCCATATTTTCACACTGAATAAGCATACATTTTTTATATTCTTTTAATATATTTTCTATTTCCTTATATTGAGGAGAAGAGGGCGGACAGCCTTGCTTTTTATCATAAAAAGGACACCCCTCTTTGCATTTTTCTTTTGCATCATAAAGAATTACCACTGAGTTTGTATCTTTAATTTTTGCATTTAGTGAGCCAAACTCAACTGCTTTTTTAATTAATTGTTCCATAATTTATATATCCTTTTTATTTAATATTAAAATATATTGTATAATATCATATTTATAATATATAAAAAAGGAGGGTATCCTCCTTTTTTATTCAATCATTATTAAACCATAGAAGTTTATTTTGGATTCACTCCAGTTCTTTCCTCCATCTTCACGAGGAAGAACTTTAAAACCGTCTTTTCTTCCCCATCCTTTTACGCCATGTTCTTCGTATCCGTTGTTAATCACCGTTTGTATAACATCTATACCGCTTCCGTCCATTTGCGGTATTACTTTATCTGCATGCTTACAATTTGGGAAAGTACATTCTTCGTTATATTCATCCCTGCATATTTCGCATTTTTTCGCACCAAATCCCAATGCTTTATAATATCCGTTTTTACCAAGATAATCAAGCATTTTTCTTATTACTTTGTTTACATCGTATGGATCCAAACATTGTATAAGCAAAACATCTTTATAAACTTCTAAAAGTTCTCTTGTTTCTTTATATGTTGGTGCAATTGGAGGACAGCATTGTCTTTTATTATAATTCTTACAACCGTATTTACATTTATTTAAAGTCCATGGGGCAGTTACCACAGTTTCAGGGTCAATCATTTTTGCCGTTACAGCACCAAATTCTATTGCTTTTTTATCAAACTCTTCCATTTTTAATATATACCTTTTTACATTTCATCCGGACGTTTTGTATAACGTCTTATAACTATATCGTCAAGAACAGAATTGTTTCTATGTGATAATACAAAAGTAATAATTTCTGCAATTTCTTCTGGTTTACAAGACATATTTTCTTTTAAATCCCCTCTTGCAATTTTTGCCATTGGTGTTTCAACGGCAGAAGGGTATAAATTATGTACTCTTATGTCATCTTCAAATAACTCTATATTTAAAACACCGTTTAATGCTTTTTGAGCAAATTTTGTAGAGCAGTACGCACCTTGATGATAATGAGGATAAACACCTGAAGATGAAACTATTGAAATAATATCGGCATTTTCCGATTCTTTTAACATTTCATAGCAGGCTTGTGTCATTGCAAGATTTGAATATACGTTGATTTCGTATAACTTCATAAATTCTTCTTTTGTAACTTCTAAAAGAGGTTTTCTCAATGCAACTCCTGCGCTGTTTATTAATGTATCAAGCTTTCCAAACTCTTTTTTACAGTATGCTGCTATACTTTCACATACCTTTTTATCGCATAAGTCCCCTACATAATATTTTACATTTTCCCCAAGTTCATCACTTAGTTTTACAAGAGCTTCTTCGTTTATATCACAAAGCAGAACCTTCGCACCGTTATTTACCATTTCTCTTACTATAACACTTCCTATTCCGCCTGTTGCTCCTGTTACGATTATTACTTTATCTTTTAAAGCGTTCATTTCTTCTCCTTTATTCAAGCCCCATTTTTTCAGCAACCATGTCTGCTGCTATTCCGATTAGTTCAAGACAAGTCGTTCCACCGTTGTGTCTTTGTTCCAAAAGTTCGGGACATCTTGAAAAATTGTGTCTTTCTCTAAATTCTTCAACAAGTTCTTTTATAGTGTCATAACTTTCTTTTTTGCTTTCTTGGTCACTTGGAATATCCCAGTTGCCGAAGTATCCTGAAACTATTGCCATACCTGAAACAGCACCGCATACTTCTCCTGCATATCCAAATCCACCGCCCATATTTGCTACAAGTTTTGCAAGCTTGTCTTTTTCTATTCCAATTTCATCGCTAAATGCCAAAACTACAGACTGGCAGCAGTTATATTTTTCATCATGAAATTTTTTCGCTCTTTCACCGTATTTTCCCATGTTCGTTTCTCCTTTTTAAATCTTAATAACATCATTATTTTACCATTATTTCAGCGTTTTGTAAAGTAAATTTAATGTTATATAGTATAAACATTATGATGTTTCATAGGTGCTTTTTGTGTTTAAATTATAAATATATATTCTATTTTAAATAGATAATTTTTATATGAATTAATATAGAGGTAAACTTATAATCATTATAAATAGTAATTATTAAATGAAAAATATATAGTAAAATATGTATAGAATTCCCTTTTTATATAGGTTTAACGATATAATTAAACCATGACAATTTCCATATAAAATAAAAAAAGTTTACAAAAGTAACATAAAACTATTGAAATTATTTACGAAAAGATATATAATATACAAAAATAAAAAATGTACAATTAAATAGCGGAAGAGAATGATAGAGAAACCGCAACATATTACACTTATATTCGTAGGTGTTTTATGTTGTTTTTTTGTATTTATAAGGAGGAAGTAATGAAAGAAATTTATGATGTACTGGTTATCGGTGCAGGTGTTGTAGGCTGTTCAGCAGCAAGAGAACTTTCCAAGTACAATTTAGACATAGCAGTACTTGAAAGAAGAGAAGATGTTTCTTGTGGGACATCAAAAGCAAATTCCGGTATGATTCATGGTGGTTATGACGCTACATACGGAACACTTAAAGCTAAATTATCAAAAAGAGGAAACGAACTTTTTACAATTCTTGATAATGAACTTCACTTTGGTCATACAAGATGCGGTTCACTTGTTTTAGCTTTTGATGATGAAGATATTGAAACACTTAAAAAACTTCAAGAAAACGGAAATAAAAACGGTGTAGAAACAGAAATAATCGATATTGATAGAATTCATGAAATAGAACCTAATATTTCAAACGAAGTTAAAGCTGCCCTATACTGTAAAACAGCAGGTATTGCAATGCCATTCCAATACTGTGTTGCATTAGCTGAAAATGCTATTGATAACGGTGTAGAATTTTTCTTTAACGAAGAAGTAATAGACATAACAAAAGAAGATAATGTATTCACAGTAAAAACAAAAGATAATGAATACAAAGCAAAATACGTTATCAATGCAGCAGGTGTTTATGCTGATAAAATTTCAAGCATGATTTGTGAAACAAACTTTAAAATCACACCAAGAAAAGGCGAATATATGTTACTTGATTCATGTGAATCTGATAAAGTTCACCCGGTTATATTCCCTACTCCAAAAGCTCATTCAAAAGGTATTGCTCTTACAAGATCACATGACGGAAACGTACTTGTAGGACCAAATGCAGAATATGTTGATGATAAAGAAGATGTTTCAACAGATGCAAAAACTTTAGATGAAGTTTGGAAACAAACAGATAGATTCCTTATAAATAAACTTGATAAAAGCAAAGTTATTACACAATTTGCAGGGCTAAGAGCCGTAACAGACTCTCAAGACTTCATAATCGAAGAAAGCTCAACAAAAGGCTTTATCAATGCCGCAGCAATTCAGTCTCCTGGATTTACTGTTTCTTATGCAATAGCAGAAATGCTTGTTGATATATTAAAAGAAGCAGGACTAAGTTTAGAAGAAAACAAAGACTTTAATCCTAATAGAAGAGGATATGTTGACATGGCAAAAATGTCACAAGATGAAATAAACGAATTAATTAAAAAAGACCCAAGATTTGCAAGAGTAATCTGCAGATGCGAAACAATTACAGAAGGTCAAATCGTTGATGTATTACACAGAGGTATTAAAGTAACAACTCTTGATGGTGTTAAGAGAAGAATGAGAGCCGGCATGGGAAGATGTCAAGGCGGATTCTGTTCTCCAAGAGTAATGGAAATCATTAAGAGAGAATACGGAATGAACTACGAAGATGTTACTAAAAAAGGTAAAGAGTCTTATATCCTAACAGGAAAGCTTGGAAAGGGAGGCAAAAACTAATATGAAAAATTACGATTTAGTTATTATTGGCGGAGGTCCTGCGGGACTAAGCAGTGCGATTGCCGCAAAAGAAAACGGAGTTAAAGATATACTTATTCTTGAAAGGGACGTAAGACTTGGCGGTATCTTAAACCAATGTATACATAACGGTTTTGGACTTCACAGATTCAAAGAAGAATTAGCAGGTCCGGAATATGCGGGAAGAGATATAAAAACAGTTGAAGAACTTGGTGTTGATGTAATGCTTGACACTATGGTTATTAAACTTGAAGAAGATAAAACAATTCATTTTCTTAATAAAGAAATGGGATATCAAACAATAAAACCTACAGCTGTTATTCTTGCAACAGGATGCAGAGAAAGAACAAGAGGAGCCTTAAACACTCCTGGAGCAAGACCAAGCGGTGTTATGACTGCCGGTACAGCTCAAAGATTTATCAACATGGAAGGTTATATGGTTGGTAAAGAAGTTGTTATCTTAGGTTCAGGTGATATCGGATTAATTATGGCAAGAAGAATGACATTAGAAGGTGCAAAAGTAAAATGTGTTCTTGAGTTAATGCCTTACTCTAACGGTCTACAAAGAAACATCGTTCAATGTCTTGATGACTTTAATATTCCTTTGAAACTTGCTCATACTGTTGTTGACATCAAAGGAAACGAAAGACTAGAAGCTGTTGTCGTTGCAAAAGTTGACGAAAACAGACAACCAATTCCTGGAACAGAAGAAACAATTCCTTGTGATACACTTTTATTATCAGTTGGTTTAATTCCTGAAAATGAACTTTCTAACATGGCAGGAATTGAAATTGACCCTAAAGTAAGAGGACCATTCGTATCTCAAAACAGACAAACAAGTATACCTGGTGTATTTGCCTGTGGTAATGTTTTACAAGTTCATGATATGGTTGACTTCGTTTCAACAGAAGGATTTATTGCAGGAAAAGGTGCAGCCGACTATATTAAAAACGGCGATACAATAAAAGAAGACTTAAAAACAAAAGCGGTTCTTCCTATCTCTTACACTATTCCTCAAAATATTTCAACAACAAACTTAGATGAAGATGTATCAATGTTTATGAGAGTAAACAGGGTTGTTCCAACAGGATTTGTTGTTGTAAAACTAAACGGTGAAGAAATATACAGAAAGAAAGAGCTTAAATTCTTACCTGGTGAAATGATTAACATAACAATTAAAAAAGATTTAATCAAAGACCAAAAAGGCGAACTTACATTTGAAATTGAGGAGGCAGAATAATGAAAAGAGAATTAACTTGTATATGCTGTCCAAGAGGTTGTAGTTTAACAGTTGAATACGAAGGAAAAGAAGTATTTTCAGTAGAAGGCAACTTCTGTCCAAGAGGAGATAAATACGCAAGAGAAGAAGTTGTAGAACCTAAAAGAGTTATAACTTCAACAGTAAAAGTTGAAGGAGGGAAAGACGCTGTAACAAGCGTAAGAACAAACGGAACTGTTCCAAAAGCAAAAATATTTGAAGTAATGGACGAAATAAACAGTATTACTTTAAAATCCCCTGTTAAAATCGGAGATATTGCTAAAAAAGATATCTGCGGTACAGGTGTTGACCTTGTTGTAACAAGAGATAATTAATAAATAATAATAAAATGTTAAATCCATTAAAAACCCGATATAATTTAAAGTTATATTGGGTTTATTTTTTTTGTTCTTAATGATATAATATATCAGGAATTTGGAGGATAATGTACATATGAACAATAATTTTTTTGAAGCACTAAAGAGAAATCCTATTATTGCATCTGTTAGAACAGAAGAAGAAGTTGACAGAGCCATAAAAAGCAAAGCAGAAGCAGTATTTATAATTCATATAGATATGAATCATTTAATAGAACAGGTAAGAAAAATAAAGAAAGCCGGAAAACTTGTTTTTATACATGTTGATTTAATACCGGGCTTTTCATCTTCACCTTTGGCACTGGAATACATTTATAAACTTACAAAACCCGATGGAATACTTACAACAAAAAAATCAATAATAAATAAAGCAAAATCACTTAACTTAATAAGCATACTTAGAGTTTTTGTTATTGACTCCCCTACAATTTCATCTTGTTCAAAACTTATAAAAGAAGTAAAACCGGATGTTGTTGAAATATTACCGGGGATTGCTCCAAAAGCAATAAGAAAAATAAAAGAAAAAGTTAATATACCTATAATATCGGGTGGTTTAATAGAATATAAAGAAGAAGTTATCGACTGTATAAAAAGCGGTGCAATTGCAGTATCTTCTTCAAGTGATAAATTAATTAAATAAAATTTAGTCCGATATTAAAATATTTTATATCGGACTTTTTATATTGAAAGGTAGTTTTATGAAAGAAAAACATTTAGGTCGTGTTCATACTTTTTTAAGAATATTTTTTATAATATTATTATTTATTATTCAAATTTTTTGTATGTTTATTTTTACGTATTTATTAAAAAAACATGCTATTTTTGCCTATGTAATAATTGAAATATTTAGTATTTTGGTTTTAATTCATTTAATGGCCGATGAAAGAAACTCCGCATATAAAATGTTATGGATTGGTATAGTTCTGCTTCTTCCAATCGTTGGACATATTATGTATGATTTATGGGGAAAATCTCATTCACATATAAGAAAACATACTAAAATGCAGGATGAAATTGATAAGGTAAATTCTTATCAAAATATGGACGGAAAAGTTTTAAGTGAAATAGAAGATGATGATTCACAACGCTTATCTTCATATCTTACAAACTACTCCTTCCCTCCTTATAAAAACAATTCACTTGACTTTTATTATTCCGGAGAAGAAACCTTTGAAAATATAGTTAAAGATATAAAAAATGCCGGGAAGTTTATCTTTATAAGCGTGTTTACTCTTTCAAAAGGTGACTTGTTTGATAAAATATTTAATATTTTAAAACAAAAAGCAAGTGAAGGCGTTGAAGTAAAGATAATGTATGATGATGTAGGGTCAATTTTAAAAATCCCCGCAAACGTAAAAAAACGTCTTGAAGAACAAGGTATAGAAGTTACCATATTCAATGCAATACACAAAAATGCATCAAAACAATATTATAATTATAGACTTCATCAAAAGATAATTATAATTGACGGAAACATATCTTATACAGGCGGAATCGACATAAAAGATAATAATTGGAATAACATCTTACATGAAAGCTATAAAGACTGTTCTCTTAAAATTACAGGAGATGCAACTTGGAGTTTTACATTAGTATTTATAGGAATGTGGAATACAACTGACCATAAAATAAGTGATATAGAAAAATACAGACCAAGTCATTATATAAGAAATGATATAATATGCCAGCCTTTTGCAGATGGACCTTCAAATTATGTTCAATTTGCGGAAGATATGTATAAATATCTTATAAATACAGCAAAAAATACTTTATATATAACAACACCTTGCTTAAATTTAGACGATGAAATGATAGACGTACTTTGTTTATGCGGTAAAAGCGGTGTAGATATAAGAATTGTTACACCAAAACATTTCGATAAGAAAACAAACAAATATTTAAGTGAATTTAACTTTGGAAGACTTTTAAAAAACGGTGTAAGAATTTACGAATACAATAAAGGATATTTGCACAGTAAAATTATCTTAAATGATTTTGCAGGAATAATAAGCACAATAAACATGAATTTCAGAAGTTTTTATATTCAATATGAAAACGGAGTTTTTATAACAGACAAACCTTTCATTAAAGATATAAAAACACAGATTGATGATATTATGAAAGACTGCGATGAAATTACTTATGATGAATGGCTTCATCGCTCAAAGAAAACAAAAATAATTCAGTACATTCTAAACGTGTTTAAGTGTCAATTATAAAACAAATTGACAGGAAAGGAAAAAGTATGGAGAAAAGCAGAATTGCCATTAATACGGCATTTATATTCATTTTACTTGAACTTGTTATAGGAATATTACAAAAGTTTATTACTCTTCCTAATTTATTTGAAACGGTTAAATCAACCTTTCTTGGAATAGGAGTAATAGCACTTATATTTTATTTTATATTTAGAATAAAAGAAAAATAATTAAAACAGACTAAGCTGTTCTATATTATTATAATGTTCATTTATTTTTTTCATATAATTTGAACTAATATTATATTTCTTTCTTATAGAATATATCTTTCTATTAAGATTTGTTAAATATTCTTTATTTAAAATAGAGGAACTTTCATAAAGCTTCTCTATTTTTTTATATTCTTCACTAAAATTTTTTTTAATAAAATTAAGAAAATAACTTCTCGTCTGCCCTCTTAAGTTTAAAGGTCCGGTTAAAATATAATCTATGTTTATTTGTTTTCCTAAATAAAAAATTTTATCTATATTTTCTATACTATCTGTAATATATGGAATAATTGGCATCATATGAATAGCAGTATTTGCATTTGTCTTTTCTATTTCTTTTAACATATTTATCCTTTGAATACTGCTTTTAGAATAAGGCTCGATTAATTTTCTAATTCTTTCGTCCATTACTGTTATTGTGGAAGCAATATTCACATACGTTTTCCTTGAAAGCTTTTCGATTAAATCAATATCTCTTAAAATCAAATCGGACTTTGTGGAAATTATAATTGGCTGATTATATTTAATCATAAGTTTTAGTACTTCTCTCATTAATCCATATTTTTCTTCCAAAGGCTGATATGCATCCGTTACACTTCCCATATTTATGATTTTATCGTCTTTTTTCTTTCTAAGTTCCTTTTCCAATACTTCAATAATATTCTTCTTTACAAATATTTCATTAAAGAAGTCAGTTGAACCTAAGTAACTATTTGAATAAAGAGCATAGCAATAACTGCATTTATGAGAACATCCTCTGTAAATATTTAAATCCAAACTGTACGGAAGCCTTGATTTTGAAAGTTTGTTTATTGCCGTTTTACATTTAATTTCGTTTATTTTCATTTGAATCACCATACAGAACTTTTGTTCGTATATATTATAACGGTAAAAAAATGGTTTTACAATAATAAATTTAAAATAAATTTAATTTATTTTAAGTAACAATACTTATAAAGTTTAACGTTAAACATATTATTGAAATAGATAAAAAAAAGAAAAATCCTTTTTTATCTCCTTTGTTTTTAAATTCGAAACTTTTAACTAAAACTAAAGTAAAAAAGAAAAATTGCATTAAAAGCAAACTTAAATTTTGAGGCATAATTATTTCGAAAATATTAAAAACGCCAAAAATAATCATGAGTATTAATAATATAATATTTATAATATTTTTTAATTTCATTTTTTCCCTTTTTTTATCATAATTTTTCATATTATATCATCATAAAAAAAACAATACTATTAACAATAACTAAACATATATTAACAATATCTAAAAAAAGACATTTCAAAATGAAATATCTTTTAATTTTCTTTTATTTTACTCTATAAAAAACAAATCTGATTATTTTACGATGGAATACATCAAGCTGTCCATTATTTTACCATTTTTAAATATGCTTTTTTCTTTTCTGCCTTCTAATTTAAAGCCGTTATTTTGGAGAACTTTTCTTGATGGAATGTTTGTTTCAAATATTTCTGCTTCAATTCTTACTATATCCATTCTTTCAAAAGCTTCTTTTATAACCATTTTTACAGCTTTTTTCATTATTCCTTTATTTTGGAATTCTTCCCCTATCCAGTATCCTATTTCTGCAGTTTTTCTATTTACATCATTTAGTTTTATAACGGATATGCTTCCCACTGCTTTTCCGTTTACCGTTATGGCTTTTAATATATTGTTAATATCATTATTAATACAGTCTTTTATGAAAAATTCAGCATTTTCCTTTGTATAAGGATAAGGAAAAACATCTCTCAAATTATTTGATATATGCCTGTTGTTTGCATGTTTAACAACATCTTCAAGATATTTTATATCCCATTTTTCAAGTTTAAAATCCATATAATTATTCCCAGTCCTTACATACATCAACCCATTCCAAAGCATTTGAATATTTAAACAAATCTTTCATGTTAAGTTCTATTGCAGAATTTGCACTTCCGCAAGCGGGATACACCGTATCAAATCTTTTTAAAGATTCATCAAGATAAGTTTTTACGCTTTTTGGGTTTGCAAAAGGACATACACCTCCTATTTTATGATTTGTATATTTTTCCACATCTTCCATTGATAACATTTTTGCTTTTTGTAAAAATTTTCCTTTAAATTTTTTATTGTCAATTTTTGCATCTCCTGCAGCAACAACAAGAATACATCCTCCTTCTTCTTCATTTTTATCATAAAAAGAAAGAGTTTTTGCAATTCTTGCTCCTGTTGTTCCAAGTGCTTTTGCAGCAAGCTCTACTGTTGCGCTTGAAGTTTCAAACTCCATAACTTTATCTTTCATATTAAATTTATCAAAATATTCTTTTACTAAATCTATTGCCATACTTTCCTCCAAAATATAAACTATTTTAATATTATATCACAAATAAAAAGGGATAGATTAATTTCTACCCCTTTAAATATTAAATATAATTATATCTGTTTTTTTCTTTAATTATGAAGAACAAGGAAACCATTAATGCAAGTATCTCTGCTGTCGGTATTGCAAGCCACATTCCGTCAACTCCCATAAACAAAGGAAGAAGCATAATTGCACCTGATATAAAAACGAATGTTCTCATAAATGATATTATCGCTGAAACCTTACCGTTTGAAAGAGCTGTAAACATTGCAGAGGCAAAAATGTTAAATCCTGAAAACAAGAATGTTATGGAGAATAACAAATATGCTCTTGTTGCTATTGGATAAACTTCGCTGTTTACAGGTATAAATATAGTTACAACCTTAGATGAGAATAACAATGATAGAATAAATATACATATTACAGATACCAAAATTATTCTAATACTGTTTTTAAAGGCTTTTTGAAGCTGTTTTTTGTTTTCGCTTCCAAAGTTATAACTAAATATCGGAGCAACCCCGCTTGAAAATCCCATATACATTGAATTAAACAAGAACTGCGCATAAAGAAGCAGTGATATTGCGGCAACTCCGTTTTCTCCAAGCATTTTCATTAATGATATATTAAACATCCAGTTTGTAATACACATTGAAATATGTCCAACCATTTCTGATGCACCGTTAAACATAGCTTCAGTTATTACTTTAGGGTTTTTATCTATCTTTGAGAAATGAAGTCCTTTTTTGTTTATTATAAAAAATATTAATCCCGATGTTGTAGGAATCATATATCCAATAACCGTTCCCCAAGCAGCACCTTTTATTCCCATATTTAAAGGAACCATAAACACATAATCAAGTATTATGTTTGTTATTCCTGCAAGAACAGTAAAAAATAGTCCTAAGTTTGGCTTTCCGGCAGTTACAAAAAGGCTGCTAAATACAAGTTGAAGCATTAAAAGCGGAGCAAATCTTAAATATATGCTCAAATAATCATGGCAATATCCAAATAATATTTCACTTGCACCTAAAAAATTTATTATTTTATTTAAAAATAATACAGAAAATATAGACATTATCATGCTTATTACAACAATTGTAATTACAATAAGAGATAAATCTCCATTTGCTTCTTCGTCTTTTTTCTGCCCTATCTTTTTTGCTATTATGGCACTTCCTCCGGTACCGAACATAATTCCAACCCCGAAAAATAAATTTAAAAGAGGTTCTATTATGTTAATTGCACTTAGTCCGTTAACCCCTACTATTCTTGATATAAATACTCCGTCAACTATTGTGTAAAGAGACATGAACAGCATCATAATAATAGTGGGAAAACTAAACTTAATTAAAGATATAAGATTAAATTCTTTTGCTATATTATTATTCATTATTCATTCCTCCTTATAATTTCACTTTGAACATTATAAACCTTCAAGTAACTTGAATGTCAAGAGTAAAATATATATAATATAGATAAAATTAATCTTGAGGTAATAAAATGGAAAACAAATATAATATAGGGCTGATTTCCAAAATTCTAAATATACCAAGATCAACTCTAAGATACTGGGAAAGCGAAGGGCTGATAAACTTAAAAAGAAATAAAGAAAATGATTATAGGGAGTTTGATGTTTCATCAATATTTGAAATCCTCGACATAGCTTTATACAGAAAACTAAATATTTCTATAAAAGAAATAAAAAAAATGGAAAATCAAAATGTTAATGAAATAGAAAAAGTTTTAATCAAAAACAAAGAAAACATAGATAAAAGCATTAACGAACTAAAATATACAAAAACATTAATTGAAAAAAGAATTAATCAAATACAAATTTATTATGAACTTATAAATAACCCTTATCAAAAAGCAGATAAAATAGAAAATATAAAATATATCGTGAACTTTGATATAAATAACAAAAAAATTCTTTCAAAATATATAAACTCTCCTGAAAACTTTGTGTTTTATAAAGAAAAGAACGAAGAAATGAAATATGGTTTTATATTAAATAGTATAAACAAAGAAGATAAAATTCTTTGGCAGGAAAAAGAAGACAAAAACAAGAAATATGTAAAATTTATCTTAAAACAAGATTATTATAACCTAAATACAAATTTAGATTTTCATATTAAAAAATTAACTGATATGGGCTATGAAACCGGAGAAATGATAGCAAAGTATTTAATGACAGATTTCGAGGGTAAAAAGTACGATTACTATGAAACATATATGGAAATAAAATAAAAAAAGGACCTAACAGTCCTTTTTTACATTATGCCAAGATCCATAAGAACATCTTCAGCATTTGTTGCAGCTTTAACTTTACCATAAACTTTTTCTATATTTCCTTGTTCATCGATAATATAAGTAGTTCTTACTACACCCATGCTTTTTTTACCGTACATATTCTTTTCTTTCCACACATCATAAGACTGAATTGCTTTAAGTTCAGGGTCTGAAAGAAGAATAAAAGGTAAATCATGTTTATTTATAAAATTAGAATGAGACTTTTCACTGTCTTTGCTTATTCCGATTACAACAATGTCGTTATCTTTGTATTTATCGTAGTTGTCTCTAAATCCACAGGCTTGTTTTGTACATCCAGGAGTATTATCCCTTGGATAGAAATAAAGAACCACTTTCTTTCCTAAAAAATCAGATAAACTTACTTCTTTTCCGTCTTTATCGTTAAGTGTAAAATCAGGTGCTTTTATACCTTGTTCTAACATAATATTCCCTCCTTAAATTTTGAAGAAAACAAAATTATTTTCATTTGAATATTCTTCACTGAAACCATATCCATTATAGCAAAATTCTTTTAATTTATCACTATTATTTATCTTTTTATCAACTATATACCTTACCATTTCCCCTCTTAGCATTTTAGCTTCAGTTGCAATAGTCCTAATTTTCCCTTTATGAAAACTCTTAAAATCAACTGTGATAAATTTATCTTCATATTTTAAATACGATGTAATTACTTTTGAATATTCCTTTGAGGCAAGATTGATTACTTCTTCATTATCCTTATATAATTCCTTATAAATACTGTCTGCCCAGAATTTATATAAATTTTTACCGTCTATATCAAGTTTACACTGCATTTCAAGTCTATAGGGACAAATACCGTCATAAGGTTTTAATATGCCGTATAAACCGCTTATTACCCTAATGGTAGAGTTTACAAACTCATAATCTTCTTCCTTAAATTCTTCTGCTTTTATATGTGTATATTGAAGACCGTTATAAGATAATATTGCAGGTATTTCATGCTTAAAATCAAAGAAATCATTATAGTAAACAAAAGTTTCCATTGCTATTTTTGGATTTACTTTCATAATACTTTCTATTTCCATAGGCGAAAACTTCTTTATTATTTTTGCAAGCTGTTTTGCCTTATTAAAAAATACAGGAGTTGTAATTTCCTTTTTTTCATCATATGCTATTTTCATTTTCTTTGCAGGTGAAATTATTACTTTCAATGTTAAACCTCTTTTATAAAAAATTTACGAATGCTCCCGCAAGAACCACAGTTATAAGTCCCGATACGGCTACGGAAAGTCCGCTCATAGCACCTTCAACTTCTCCCATTTCAAGAGCCTTGGCTGTTCCTACCGCATGAGCAGCTGTTCCTATAGCAAGCCCTTTAGATATAGGGTGCTTAATCTTAAATATTTTTAAGATATATTCTCCCATTAAATTCCCAAGTATTCCGGTTATTATTATTACGGCAACCGTTATTGAAGCAATTCCTCCGAATTGTTCACTTACAGTCATTCCTATTGCCGTAGTAATTGACTTTGGAAGAAGAGTAACATATTGCTCATGAGTCAAAGCAAACAAGTATGAAAACAATAAAATACTTCCAAGACTTGAGAGTACTCCTGCAGTTATCCCTATTATAATTGCTTTAAAATTGTGTTTAAGTGTTTCAAATTCTTCGTATAAAGGTATTGCAAGACATATTGTCGCAGGGGTTAGGAAGTAGCTTATATATTTTGCGCCCTCATAATAAACATCATAGTCAATTTTAAAAACACTTAATATAATACTTACAAAAATAATGCCAATAAGTATAGGATTAAAAACATTTAACTTTGTTTTTTTTCTTATTATATCCCCTATAAAATACCCAAGTATTGTTATCAAAACTGCAAAATAAAGAGAATTTTTAATTATTTCCATTATTCACATTCTCCTTATCTTTATTTATTACAAATTGTGAAACATGCGCCGTTACAACCATAACAATAATTGTAGTTACAAAAACGATTATTGTCATAGGAAACAAAAATTCCTTTAAAACCGCAAATAACGTAACTATTTCTACTCCTATAGGAACGAACATTATAGGCATTGTATCCAGTAAAAAACTGCCAACGTCTTTTATATAACTTAATTTAAGTATATTTGATTTTAGAAGTATCAGCATTATTACAAGACCGTATATACTGCTTGGAATCGGAAGCGGTATTATATAATTTAACAGCTCACTTACAAAAGTTATCAAACAAATAATTAAAAATTGATAAAAATATTTCATATTATGCCTTTCTAAAATGTATTTTGAAAATTAATTATATATTAAATATGAAAATTTTTAAAGTTTTTTACATTCCAAAACAAAACTTTTAATATTTTTTTGCTGTCTTTAATCTTATATAATTTGCCTTTCTATTATATAAAATTTAACTTAATTATTGTTAAAAAGCATAAAGTATTTACTTTAATTTTACAAATATTTTAAATAAAAAAGACACATAACGTGTCTTTAAAAGCCTAAATAAAACATATAGAAAGCTATAAGAAGCATTAAAATTGAAAGTAGGATTTTTACTACAAACTGTACTTTTGCATATTTTTCGCTTTTGTTCAAATTTTTTGTAAATCCAATGCCGGTACCTACAAGAACTGTTAATATACCGTGTCCCACAGAATAACAAAATAACATTATTATTCCCATTAATAAACTTCCCTTTGATGCAACAAAACTTAAAATAACAACCAAAGCGGGAGTTGAGCAGGGAGAAGAAAAAACACCTGCAAGTATACCGCATATAAATGCTCCTATATATCCCGTTTTACCGTTTTTTGCAACCAAGTTTGTTGAGGGTATAAAATTATAAAGTTCTAATGTTTGAAGAGCCATTAAAACCATTATTATTCCAAGGAATATATAAAACCATTTACCTGAAAGAGAAAGTATGTTGCCTATCAGTGCTGAAACTACGCCAAAAAGCGTAAATGTAAGTGCTGTTCCAAGAGCAAATACTACACTTAATAAAAATAGATTTTTCGTTTCTTTTTTGCTGTTTAACCCTACATAACCTACTATCAATGGTATTGAGGATAAAGAACATGGTGTAAAGGAAACAAGTATCCCAGCTAAAAAAGCAAATAATGGAGCAAAAACAGAGCTTGAAGCTATTATGTTTGATAAACTTTCTATTAGTTGATTCATATTATTCTACTCCCAAATCTTTAAATATTGATCTGAACTCTTCTTCGCTTAATATTCCCTCTCTTGCGGTAAATAAATGTTCATTAGTATCTTTAGATGTATACTTTACAAGCTCTACTGTTGGAGTTTGTGTTGGTGAATAAGGTTTTCCGTTTTTATCAAAAAAGAAAATAGTCGGAGTAACTCTTATTGGAAAATCTTCTATACCGCTGACATCAGCATCTAAATTAATTGTTTTAATGATAATTTTTCCTTGATACTCTTTTGCAAGATTATGTATTGTAGGTTCCATTTCTCTGCATGGAGGACAGGTTGAACTTGAAAAATTTAGAACGATTGGAAGATTTTGTTTTTTAAGTTCATCCATATTAAGACTTGTTATATTTATGTTATCATCTACCTTTTTGCTTTCTTCAATATTTTTAAATATATATATTCCACCGATTACTAAAACAATTAAAATCGGTACTATTATTCTTAAGACTTTTTTATTCATATTCCATCTCCCTTCTTTTATTTAATCCATTCTATCATATAAATTGCTTTTTGTTAACATATGCAAACAAGTTTTTTAGAATTATTTTAATTTACGTTATTTCCTCCACATAAATTATATGCTTAAAATAATAAAAAACCTGCAAATATAAATATTTACAGGTTTATATTTTATAAATTATACATATGATTTAAAGGTCCACTTCCCCTTCCAAGATCTAACCCTGCCTTTAGGGCTCCTGTTATATAATCCTTTGCATTTTTAATGCTTTCTTCTTTAGAATAGCCCATTGCAAGATTACAAGCAATTGCAGAAGAAAGAGTACATCCTGTTCCGTGAGTATTATTAGTATCTACTCTATCCCCCTTAAACCAGAAAATTTCTCCATTATCATATAAAAGATCATTTGCGTTTTTATCATAATGACCGCCTTTTATAAGAATTGCACTGTCAATATTTTTAGAGATTTCTTTTGCGGCATTAATCATATCTTCATCGCTTTTTATTTTTCTTCCCGATAAAACTTCAGCTTCAGGAATATTAGGAGTGATTATTGTTCCAAGTGGAAGAAGTCTGTTTATTAAAGTATCTTTTGCTTCATCACTTATAAGCTTACTTCCGCTTGTTGCAACCATTACAGGATCAACAACAATATTTTCTGCTTTATATTCAATTAGTTTATCTGCTATGGCATTGATTATATCGCTGTTTGAAACCATACCAATTTTCAAACTGTCAGGTCGTATATCAGTAAAAATGCAATCAATTTGATTTTTTACAAAGTCTGCATCTGCATCTAAAACACCGTAAACTCCTGTTGTGTTTTGTGCTGTTAGAGCCGTTATTGCACTCATCGCATAAAGTTTATGAGCTGTTATTGTTTTTATATCGGCTTGTATTCCGGCTCCTCCACTTGAATCAGAACCCGCGATTGTTAAAACCTTTTTCATATTATTCTCCTTTTACCATTTCCTTAGATAAATTTAAAAGTTCTTTTGTATCTTCAGTTATATTTTTGCTTGCAAAGATTGCAGATACAACTGCAACTCCGTCAACATGACTTCCTTTTAATTTTAAAATATTATCTTTACTTATTCCCCCTATTGCAACAACGGGAATATTTACACTGTCGCATATTTCTTTTAGTGTTTCAAAAGATACATCATCGGCATCTAACTTTGTTGAAGTTGAAAATACCGCTCCAACTCCAAGATAGTCAGCTCCCATTTTTTCTGCTTCTATAGCCTCTTCGAGAGTATGAGCAGAAACGCCTAGGATTTTATCTTTTCCTATTTTACTTCTAACGTCCGTAGCTTTCATGTCGCTTTGACCTACATGTACTCCGTCTGCATCACATTTTATTGCAACATCTACGTTATCATTGATTACAAAAGGAATATTATACTCTTTTACCATATCTTTTATTTCTAATGCTTCTTTTAAGAATTCTTCATAACTTAATTCTTTTTCTCTAAGCTGTAAAAAAGTTATTCCTCCCTCTAAAGCTTCTTTGATTTGCCCCTTTAATCCTTTTTCTTTGCTCCACATTCTGTCCGTTACGGCATATAAAAGCATATCTTTTTTATCTGTGTTCATATTTTGCCCCCTTATCAAGTTCTTCACCTGACATATTGTAAATAGCATCAATTAAATAATTTCTAAATGATGAGTTACCGGCTTTTGTTTCAACCATTTTTTCATATGCTTTTTCGCCTGCATATCCCATTAAACATACGCTTGCAAGGCAGGCTTTTAACATATTGTCAGTATTTGCACATATATAAGCACAAGTCATAGCTGAAAGCATACAGCCTGTTCCTGTTATTGAAGACATTACAGCATGTCCGTTTTTTATTATATAAGCATCTTTATCATTAGTTACAATATCAATTTCTCCCGTAACTATTATTACAGCACCTGTTTGTTTTGAAAATTCTTTTAAAGATTTTATTACATCATCAATGTTTTCTTCAGTTACTTTATCAGCTATATCGGCATCAACTCCTTTTGTTGAACCGCTTCCTGCCATAAGAGTTTTAATTTCGGAAATATTACCTTTTATTACAGAAAATTTAACGTTATTCAAAAGTTCCTTTGCTGTATTTGTTCTAAGAGTTGAAGCACCTGCTCCTACAGGGTCAAGAATAATAGGATGAGAAAGTTCATTTGCTTTTTTCCCTGCAAGTAACATTGAAGGAATTGTATTTTTATTTAAAGTTCCTATGTTTATATTTAAACCGCTGCAAATACTTGTTATTTCTTCTACTTCTCCTTCATCATCCGCCATTATCGGAGAACCTCCACAGGCAAGCAGTATATTTGCACAGTCATTTACAGTTACGTAGTTTGTAATGTTATGTACAAGTGGTGTATTGTTTTTTACGTTTTCCAAAATTTCTTTTAACATTTCATTCCTCCTAATATAAAAAAACGAGAAACCAATTAGGATTCTCGTTAAAATTTACTTATTATTTCTTCCTACGTTGGCATTATCCAAATCAGGTTTAAGGGTCGAATAAATTCCTCTCAGCAAAAAGCTCCCCTGTATATTTTATTTATAAAACTATGCTACCACAAGATAAAAAATATGTCAATAAAAGCATTATGCTTCGTTTTCCAAATGAATTTTATCTCTTATTTCCTGCATTTTTATATCTGTATAAGAAATAAGGGTTGCACATTCTTTTAATTCACTTATGATTTTTTCCTCTTCTTCTATATTTTTTTTGTATTTAAGCTGATGTTCCAAACTTGCCCAAAAGTCCATTGCTATTGTTCTAATTTGTATTTCAACTCTTAAATTTTGTTTTTTATCAGAAAAGAACACGGGTATTTCGACAATCATATGATAAGATCTATATCCGTTTTCCTTAGGGTTGTTAATATAATCCTTTACGGCTATAACCGTGATATCATCTTGTTTTGCAATCATTTTTGCAAGTGCATATATATCATCAATAAAAGAACAAACTATTCTTATTCCCGCAATATCATTTAGATGTTCCATAGCTGATTCCACGGATACTTCATATCCTTCTTTTTTTAGTTTTGCGGCTATGCTTTCAGGTTTTTTAATTCTTGACTTAATAAATTCTATTGGGCTGTTAGCTCTTTTAAGTGCAAGTTCGTCATTTAAAACTTCAAGTTTAGTTTTAACTTCTCTTATTGCACATCCATACATCATAATTGCTTCTTTAAATTCTTTTGTTTGTTCTATAAAATAATTTTTTGTATCTGCAGGAACGTTAACAGTGCTTATAAACGTCCTGTTCAGGTCTTTTTCCATATTCATTGTAATCTTTTAATATATGATATTTATTTCCATTTATGTCCGCAGTCAAGGCATATGTAATCAGGTCTTGTTTTTTCATCTTCAAAACATCCGCCGTAAAAACCTTCATCTTTCCCCATTGCTTCACAAGCTTCAAAATACATAAGACCGTATATCATTTCTTCAATATGTTTGCTTTTACACTTTGGACATATCTTTTCCATATATTATTCTCCTTACATTTTAATATTGTATCATAAATCGACAATATTACATAGAACATTAATTAATTCTTAATTATTATTTAATTTAAAACACAACTTTATTTATAGTAAAAAATACTTCTATCTTTTTTTAAAAAAATGATAATTAATATTTAATTAAAACTATATAAACTTATTTTCAAATATGTTAAAATTACATCATATATCAAATGCTAAAACAGATTAAGAAATTACGGCATATTATAAAATTTTGGAGGTTTAGTTGTGCTTCAAATAAAAAATATAAGCAAACAATATAAAACCGGAAGTTTAGTTCAAAAAGCATTAGATGACGTAAGTTTGAATTTAAGAGACAATGAATTCGTTGCAATTTTAGGCCCAAGCGGTTCCGGTAAGACGACACTTTTGAATATTATCGGAGGGCTTGATAGATATGACAGCGGAGATTTGATAATAAATGAAATATCAACAAAAGAATACAAAGACAGGGATTGGGATTCTTATCGTAACCATACAATAGGATTCGTATTTCAAAGTTATAATCTAATACCACATCAAACGATACTTTCAAATGTTGAACTTGCTCTTACTATTTCGGGTATAGACAAATCAGAAAGAAGAGAAAGAGCAATAAAAGCCCTTGAACAAGTAGGTTTAAAAGAACAAATGCACAAAAAGCCAAATCAGTTATCAGGCGGACAGATGCAAAGAGTAGCAATAGCAAGGGCTCTTGTAAATAACCCTGATATTGTTCTTGCGGACGAACCTACGGGAGCCCTTGACAGTGAAACAAGTATACAAGTTATGGATTTATTAAAAGAAGTTGCAAAAGACCGTTTAGTTGTAATGGTAACCCATAACCCGGAACTTGCCGAAAGATATGCGACACGTATTGTAAATTTAAGAGACGGTAAAATACGTTCAGATTCTGACCCTTTTGAAATTAATGAAGAAAACCAGGTTGAATCTGTTTATAAAAAATTCGGGAAAACGGCAATGTCTTTTTTAACTTCTCTTTCTTTAAGTTTTAACAACTTAAAGACAAAAAAAGGAAGAACCATTCTTACGTCATTTGCAGGTTCTATTGGAATAATAGGAATTGCCTTAATTCTTTCCCTATCAAACGGCGTAAACTCTTATATTAAATCAATAGAAGAAGATACATTATCTGAATACCCTTTACAAATACAAAGTTCGGGTTTTGATTTAACTTCAATGATTAATATACAAAATACAAATAACGAACAAAAAGATTCAGAAATAAAAATAAACAAACAGCTTACAAATATGTTTTCAACTATTGGCTCAAACGATTTAAAATCACTAAAAACATATTTAGAAAGCGATGAATGTCCTATTGATAACTATGCAAAAAATATAGAATACAAATACGATGTTTCTCCTAAGATATATTTACAAAAAGATGATGAAATAAGACAGGTTAATCCTGATATAACATTTACAAGTCTTGGTATAGGCTCCGGAACTTCAAACAACTCTTTTATGTCAAGCATGATGAGTACAAACGTATTTTTCCAAATGCCAAGTGATGAAAATTTATATATTAATCAATACGATGTAAAAGCTGGAAAATGGCCAGAAAATTACAATGAATGTGTACTTGTTTTATCATCAAATGGTGGAATGAGCGACTTTTTACTTTATACTTTGGGACTTAGGGATTATGACGAACTTGATGAATGGGTAAAAGATTTTTCAAATGATAAAAACGTAACTGTTCCTGAAAATCTCGGTGAATACTCATATGACGATATAATCGGAAAAACATTTAAACTTGTTGATAACAGCGACTGTTATGAATATGATTCAAATTATAACCTATGGCGTGATAAAACCGATAATACAGAATACATGAAAAAGGTCGTAAAAAACGGTGAAGACTTAAAAATCGTTGGAGTAGTACAACCTAAAGAAGATGCATCAAGCATGATGTTATCAATGGGAATATGTTACCCACAAAGCCTTACAACTCATGTCATGGATAATGCAAAAAACAGCGAGATAGTAAAACAACAACTTGAAAATCCTGATATAAACGTATTTACAGGTAAAAGTTTTGATGATGAAGGAAATGATAATGCTTTTGATATGAACTCACTAATGCAAGTTGATACAAATGCATTACAGTCTGCTTTTAAAATAGATGAATCTAAAATTAAATTTGATTTTGGTGATATGAATGGAATGATGAATTCTAACAATCTTCCTTCTTTAAATTTAAATGATATTTTAAATCAAATTAATTTTACTATTACACAAGAAGACACTCAAAAACTGGTTGATGAACTGATAAAAGGATATCAAGAATATTTAAAAAACAACCCTAATGATAATGCAAATAAAATAAATCAACAATTTAGCGAGTATTTAAGTTCTGAAGAAGTAAATAATTTAATAAACCAAAGAATAAGTGAAGAGATTCAAGCAAATGGTTCTATTTCTCAAGAAAAAATGCAAAGCATATTTAATGAAGTATTAGGTGGATATACGAAATATGTTGAAGATAATGAACTTGTAAGCTCTGAGGATTTAAATCAATCAATTAATGATTACTTAAATTCAGATATTGCAAAACAAATTATTATTTCTAATTTGACTCAGATAATGCAATCACAAAATATTGAAGGTCAAATAAATGCTATTATGAATCAATATATGCAAAGTGCTATGGGACAAATGAGTGCATCTATGCAAGCACAAATGGCAATAAGCATGGAAGAGTTTAGCAAGTCAATTTCAAATGCCATAAGTATCGACCCTTCAACTTTTGCGGGAGCTTTCAAAATGAACATGAGTGAAGAGGAACTTTCGGAACTGTTTACTTCCCTTCTTTCAAAAGAAAGCGTTACTTATGAAAATAACTTGAAGAAATTAAACTATGCAAATCCTAATGAACCAAGCGGTATTGATATATATCCAAAAGATTTTGAAGGAAATAAATCAATAACAAATTTACTAAACGAATATAACGAAAGAATGGAAAAAGAAGGCAATGAAGATAAAGTAATTTCATTTACGGATATGGTAGGAACGCTAATGAGTTCAGTTACAAACATAGTTGACACCGTAAGTTATGTTCTTATAGCCTTTGTATCCATTTCACTTGTTGTTTCTTCCATTATGATTGGTGTAATAACTTATATAAGTGTACTTGAAAGGAAAAAAGAGATTGGTATATTAAGAGCAATGGGAGCCTCAAAGAGAAATATTTCGCAGGTATTTAATGCAGAAACCATTATAATAGGTGCTCTTGCGGGAGTTTTGGGTGTTGGAATCTCATTACTTGCGCTTATACCTATAAATAAACTTATATATATTCTTTCCGACGGAGCAAATGTAAAAGCTTCCCTACCTATTAGCGCAGCAATAATTCTTATAATTTTAAGTATTGTTTTAACATTAATAGGCGGAATAATTCCATCTAAAAAAGCGGCAAAAGAAGATCCTGTTCTTGCCCTTAGAAGTGAATAAAAAAGGACTGCTTGGCAGTCCTTTTTTTTAAATTAATATAATAATTTATGTTAATTTATTATTACTTATCCTACAAGTTTAATAATTTACTTTTTATTTTATCAAATTCATCTTGTGAAATAGCATTAATATCAAGTAGCTCTTTATATTTTTTTATTTCATCTGCTATAGATAAATTTGAATCTGAAATATTATTTTCTTCAAATTCATTTAATATAAGTTGAAGTTTAGATAAAATTTGTTGAGTACTTTTATAAGCAGCATCATATAATATTCCACTTTTCTTTAATTCTGTAGAAATAACATTTATAATGGCAACTGGATTTTCTAAATCTTTTGTAGTGATTTTAATATCAAGTTTTGTACAAACTTGCTTATTTTTCTTTGAAGTTCCACCTGCAATTGCTCCAGCGATACCAAATAATGCTCCTCCAACAATTGCTTTTCCAAGACCTCCTGTAGATACAGTTGTTCCATCTTCGATGACTTCATAATTTATTATTTCATCATATGAAAAAATATGTGAATTATTTATATTATATTTTATTGTTCCAGATGGTATTGCAAACCACTTATTTGTATCATCGAACCATATATAATTTTCAAACTTTTTTGTTGGTACAAAGTTTGAAATTTTTTCTTGATTTAACTTTTCTGCTATTTTTACATGATTAATTCTCTCAATAATTTGTACATTAGAAAAATTTTTTAGTGTTTCAAGATCCAAACCTGTTAATGAAATGCAGTTACTACAAATAAAAGAATAATTATTTAATTTTTTGCATTTTAATTTTTTACCACATATAGTACACTGTTCTTTAGATAATAACCCCAAAATAATCACATCCTTTAGCATTTGTATTATAATATTATTATATAGTAAAAATGTATAATATTAAATTATTTTTTATAATTTCTCCCAAAATATACAATTAAATATTTTAATAAAAGACAAATCAATTTATATAATTATTATCTTAAAGACCTAATTTTATAGAAATCAGGTTTTCTATTATGATAAAATGCAATTTCTTTAAAGCCGATATCTTCAAGGATATCAAATACAATACTAAAATTATTAGCAATATCATCAGCCTTATGAGCATCTGAACCTACTGTAATTATCTTTCCCCCTAAATGTTTATATCTTCTGATTATATCAAAATTTGGATGAGGGTTACCTAGGTTATATCTAAGCCCTGAAGTATTAACTTCTATTCCTTTATCTTTTCTTATTAGTAATAGTAATATTTCGTCTAATACTTCACTAAATTCTTCATAGTCTATTTTCTTTTTAGAATATCCCCCATATCTTACTACATAATCAATATGACCATAAACATCAAATTCATTATATAATTTTATATTTTCAAGAACTTCTTCAAAATATTTTAAATAAGCTTCTTTTCTGGATAAACCACTAAAAAAACTTTTATCCATTGCCATATCTTTTTTACAAGTAATATGAGATGAGCCTATAACAAAATCAAAAGGATATTGCTTTACCATTGTTTCAACTTTATCTACAATATCTGGCTGTAATCCTATTTCAATGCCAAAATTTGTTTTTAATATAGAATCATCTTTATATTTTAAATATTCTTTTCTATATTCTGACACATCTAACATTGTTAATTTTGTATCTAAACCTGTATAATCATCCCAATGTTCAGTGAAAGTTATTTCATCAACATTTTTTTCTTTAGAAGTTTCGATGTACTCTTTGAATGTAGATATTCCATCATGAGACAGATTAGTATGTACATGACAATCTTTCATATATTAAGCTCTCCTTTAAAACTATTTATATCCTAAATATAAAGCTACAAAATAATATCATATTATCAAATTATTTAAAATATCAAACTTTAATGTTTATATAAATTTTATTATTCAAATAATTTTGCATTGAAAATTTTTAAGTTGAAAAGAATATTTATAAACAAAAAATAATTTACTGAAATATTAAAAATAAGTTTAATTAAATACCGCACTTTGAAATATTTGAATAAATATTTATAAAATAAAAAAACTGTAAAACCATTTAGGCTTTACAGTAATATATCTAAGCTGGTGCACCGAGTACGGATAAATCCGCCGCCCTCACCATCTGCCAGTGTAATATTCTTGGAACCGTCCTTATAGTTGAAAGTAAGGATTATCTTATCCTCATAAAGATATACCGCATTTACAAAACTATCAATCAGACTTTGCCGCTGTTCCCGATTTGTTACATCAAGTTTGCGAAAATAACCTTGACACCGTTCTTCTTCAAAACATTTATATATCTTACGCTTGTCATAACATTATTGGGCAAAACAGTCTAACTCCCATACCAGAACGACATCAAATAAGCCCTTTGCGTTGTCCTTAATCATGTGCTGAAATTTGGGATGTTTATCTGTTTTCACTGATAAAGCCCAATCAATATAAATACCTAAAATCATAATATCGTCGCGTTCTGCATACTCATTATATCTCCTAACTTTTTCATGTATATGAAAACCTCCGTCCCTCGTCCTACGCTCCCACTTGTTGACAAAGTGTCACTCGAATTTTTGGTCACACTTCTGGAAAAGTAGCAGGACAGAAGACAAAGGAAACAGAAAAGAAAATGAGCATATGACAAAAGCGACGGTATCATTAATAATACCGCCGCTTTTAACAATAATCTAATTATAAAACTGTTCCAAGAAATTGAACTAATGTAGCAATAGCTGCTCCGAATTGTGCAGACCCATTGATAGCTTGTAATCCTTTCAGCGCTGTTTTAATGAACCCTTTTCTAGGACTTGCACTTTGTACCTCAGCTCGGATTACTTCAACACTGTCACTTATTTGTTCCTGTTCTTCTTCTGTAATATTAGTAGGCATGTATTTCATAATATCAGAGATAATGTTTTCTAATTGAGAAATATCAATACCATTGTTTTGAGTTGCATGAACTGTTGCGTTATCATTTGCTACATTTACCTGTGCCACGCCACCATTTACATTAATCATAAATTTTTTATCTTCATCATATCCCATCTGAATGCCTATTTCCGTAAGATACCCCTCAATATAGTTGACAAAAGGAAGTACTATTCGATTACAAAATTCTTTTACAGCATGATTCGCTTCTCTTGCATAACGAAAAGCCATATCATGGTAAAAGTTGTGATAATTCTCTACAGCATATTTCAAATACTGATATGTATAAGAAATTTCCTCTTGTTTTGTATCGCCCATTGATGAAAAGCAAGTCCCTCTTTCAACTGGCTGAAAATCGTCTGTATTAACATATTGTTTTATATACTCTGATATAATTTCGTTTTCGTCAATATAAGCCATAAATTTTTTCAATAAAGCCATTCCCGTTTGATGATTGCATGTAATCAAACGGTTAGCAATTGTTCTAAATTCCATGGAAATTATTTTCAACTGTTTTTTATCAATATTCTTCATACCTTACCCCACAAAACGGGCAATAACTCCCGCACATTTTATAAATTGGTTTGATTTTTGCTTCCCTCTTGCAACAAAGATATTCCTCAACTTCTAAAGCTTCTATTCCATACTTAATAGGATATTCTTCTTCATGCTTCGGATTTTTACCTACCTTAAACGATGTAAATGAACTTTTAAATTTCTTCTCCAACTTTTTCATCTCGTTATATATTAAATCATTTGCGTAATTCTTTGTCTTTTTTAAAGCAAGCTCTATCACGTCATCGGTAAAATAATTTTCCGCTTTTAAACCACAACTTGGACACCAAATTTCAATAACATCTTCTGCATAATAATCCTCTGGCTTTATTTTAAAAAATTCCCCGCATAGAGGACATTGCATTAAAACAAATCCTTGATCGTCAGCAGGTATTGATACTTCACCAATTATACTACTCATACCTTACCTCTTGCCTATATCTTGTATTATAGTGGAACTTTTTATAAAAATCTACCCTTATTTTTGAGTAAAAAATTGGCGATATCATAAGTGATACCACCGATTTTGCTTTAGCACTCAATATATACTAAAAATCCGAAGCTATCCCGATTGAAACCGAGTTCGGATTATCATTAAATGGTGCCGATGGTGGGATTCGAACCCACACGATATTGCTATCGACGGATTTTGAGTCCGTTGCGTCTGCCAATTTCACCACATCGGCAAAATACCTTATGTATTATATCATCATTGACCTTGATTTTCAAGTCCTGAATTATCATTTTTGCCATTTAAAATATTATACATAACCGCTATTAAAACAAGTGCACCACCTATAAAAGTTGTTATACTTGGGATTTCCCCTATTACAAGAGCAACCCAAATTGGATTTAATATTGCTTCTAACATTGAAATTAAGGAAGCATCTACGCTTTCCGTTCTTTCTATTCCTTTTGAGAATAAAGCATAAGATACACCCATTTGGAATATACCAAGAATAATTATTCCAAACACACCTGCCATATCAAGAGCCGGCTGATTATTTTGAAGTAATGTCGGTACTGAAATTAAAAATATTAAACCATTACCTAAAATTGTCGCATCTAAAGTATTTGAATCTTCGTATGAATTAAAAATAAATACTCCTGAATACCCGATCCCTGCAAGAATTGCAAGAATGTTTCCAAGCATTGCTCCTGAACCTACTTTTTCCATAAAGAATATTATTACACCTATAAATGCAAGTATAACGGTAAACACCTGTTTTTTTGTAGGGAAACTTTTGAAGAAAATAATTGATAAAATTATAACGAATATAGGAGCCGTGTACTGAAGTATTATTGCATTTGCGGCAGTGGTGAGTTTTGTTGCATACACAAATAAAATGCCCATTGTAATATATGATATACTGGCGCATATAACGTGTTTATTTATTTTAAAATTCATGCTTCCTTTAATTAAAATTAAAGTAATTGTAGATAAAAATGCTCTAACCCCGCTTATTGCCATTGCATCCCATGGAATGTATTTTATAAGTACACCGTTTAAACTCCATAAAAAAGCAGCCATAACGATATATATTGCCCCGTTTTTTTGATTGTTCATTATAAACCTCCCTTTTTTAAATACTAAAATATTATATCAAAATTTTTAGAATAATTATAATTTTTTTTATCATTTATTTTTTTATGTTTTTTTGGTAAAATATAAAAAAGACATATATTAAAAGGTAGGGAATTTATGAAGTACAAAAACATAAATCCTGTTATTCTTATTCCTGCCTACAAACCCGATAAAAAACTTATCGGAGTTGTAAAAGAATTAATTGAACATGATGAGAAAATTCTCATTATAAATGACGGAAGCGGAAAAGAATTTGAGGATATTTTTAAACAAGTCGAGGATTTGGGATGTACAGTTCTTGTTCACGAAGAAAATAAAGGTAAAGGAAGAGCCTTAAAAACGGGATTTGAATATTGTATTAAACATAATTTAAGCGCTGTTACCGCAGATGCAGACGGACAGCATTTACCAAAAGATATTTTGAATATCGAAAAAATACTCGATGAAAATCCCGACAAACTTATTTTGGGCGTTAGACATTTCGACAAAACAACACCTCTTAGAAGTTTATTTGGAAATACAGTAACAAGAAAGATTTTCAAATTTTTAAATAACGGAGATGAAATAGTAGACACACAAACAGGTCTTAGAGGATTTAGTGTTGAAATGCTTAAAAAAATAATAGACATTGAAGGCGAAAGATATGAATTTGAAATGAATATCTTGCTTGAGCTTAAGAATAGACATATTGAGGTTATTCAAGAGCCAATAAGCGTTGTATACATAAACGACAACGAATCTTCTCACTACGATACTTTAAGGGATTCTTTCAGGGTATATAAAAGAATTATAAAATATATTCTATCTTCTACATCTTCGGGGATTTTGGATTATTTAAGTTTTTGCCTATTTACTTTTATCGGTATACCCACAATAACCGCAACATACATTGCAAGGCTTATTTCTTCCCTGTTTAATTATACTTTAAACAGAAAGTTCGTTTTTAAAAATGACGGTCACGTTGGCAAAACAATGTTTAAATACTATGTTTTGGTATTTATTGTTGCAGGACTTAGCGGAATACTTACAAAGGGCGTAAATATGTATCTTGGAATAAACGTATATTTTGCAAAAATTATAGTTGATATGTGTTTATATGTAGTAAGTTATAACGGACAAAAACATTTTGTTTTTAAATAATATCACATTTTAATTTATGACATAATATAAAACAGAAAGAAGGTATTAAATATGAGTTTTAAAATGTATGGTATGAACAGTTGTATAGATTGTATAAATGCAAAAAAACTTTTAAAAGAAAAAAACATTAATTATGAACTTATTGAAATAACTGAAGATACAACTTCAATGAAAGAATTTTTAAAACTAAGAGATAATCTTAACGAATTTGCAAAGGTAAGACAAAGAAGTACAATAGGAGTTCCTTTCTTCGTTTTTGATGACGGAAAAATGACTTTTGATGTAGATGAAGCAATTGAACACTATAAAAAATAAAGGGTTATCCCCTTTATTTTTTTACAAAAGATTTCTTACAATTTAAGACTTTCTAAAACATCTTTAAGTTTAGATGCAGAATTAAATAAATTTTCATCTTCCCTTTTGCTTAGAGGAATTTCCAAAACTTTATCAATCCCTTTCATACAAACTATACTTGGAATACTTATACATATATCATTTAAACCATACTCACCGTCAATATAGCTTGAAACAGGAAGAATGGAATGTTCATCTTTTACAAGAGCAGTACATATTCTTTTCACGGCCATTGCAATACCATAATAAGTAGCACCTTTTCTTTCAATTATCTCATATGCACTGTTTTTTACACCGCTAAATATTTCGTTCATTGCTTGTTCATGATTAAAATGTCCTCTAAGTTCACAGAAGTTATTTATTTTCATTCCTCCTATATCTGAACTATCCCATACAGCAAGTTCACTGTCTCCATGTTCTCCTATAATAAATGCATGGATACTTTTACTGTCAACATTTAAGTGTCTTCCCAGCATATACTGAAATCTTGCACTGTCGAGAACCGTTCCGCTTCCTATTACTCTTTTTTTATCGTATCCGGATAGTTTTAGAGTAACATAAGTTAAAATATCAACGGGATTTGAAACAACAAGAAGTATTCCTTCAAAACTTGTCTTTGTAATATTTGGAATAATGGACTTATATATTTTTAAATTCTTATCTATCAAGTCAAGTCTTGTTTCCCCTTTTTCTTGATTTGCTCCTGCTGTTATAATAACTACATAACAATCCTTTATATCATCATAGTCCCCTTCATAAATATTAATACTTTCACAAAAAGGTATCCCATGACTTAAATCCATAGCCTCTCCCTTTGCTTTTTTTCTGTCTTTATCAATTAAGACAATTTCGGAAAAAATTCCTTCCTGCATTAAGGAAAATGCAATACTTGAACCAACCATGCCAAGACCGATTATAGCTATCTTTTGTTTGTTTAACATAATAACCTCCTTTCTGTTTATCTTTTGCATATAAATAAAAAATATAAAAAAACACGGTAAAAATTTACCGTGTTAAAACTTAAAAAGTTTTTATTGAAAGGATTTTATTATCTAACCTTCATATTTTGGCACAATACCAACTTCCCTCATTAAATCAAGAGCATCTATAATCATTGGAGCATCTTGTGTTCCTATAAGTTCTGCACCTGCCATTAAGTATGCATAAGCATTTTGAGGTTTTGGAGCTTTTACTCCTGAAACTTTTAATTTTGTATTTGTTCCTTTTAAGCAGTCTCTCATTAATACTGTTTGTTCAAGAGTGGGTCCTGCGTAGTGTCCTGTAGATGATTTAACATAATCAATTCCTGTTTCAGCACAAAGTTCACAGGCTATTTTTATTTCCTCATCAGTAAGCATACAACATTCTATTATCATTTTTGTAAGCACTCCGCCTGCCGCATTAACGTAATCTTTAAATTCTTGTTTTATTTCATCATATTTTTTATCTTTCATTGCCCCCACGTTCATGCAGTTATCAAGAACGGTAGCTCCCATTTTTACAGCTTCTTCTGTTTCAAAAGCTTTTACGGCGCTTGTTTGCTGTCCAAGAGGGAAACCTATTCCAGCGCCTACAAGTAAGTCTGTTCCTTGTAGTTCTTCTGCAACTACTTTTGTCCAGTATGAAGAAGAAAAGCAAAATGCCTTACAATTATATTTAATTGCTTCTCTACATCCCATTCTTACTTTTTCTTCCGTTAAATCTTTTGCAAGGCTCGCATAATCAAAAAGCTTACCCACATCTTTTTTGGTTAGTTTACTAAAATCTACTGCCATTTTATTCTCCTTTTGTTTATATAAGTTTTTTTAGTAATTCGTTGTTAATGAAATAATCATAATCAATTCCGCATTCACCTATAAATCTTGGATTGTCAGAATCTTTTTTATGGTCTCCGTGGAAATCAGACCCGCCTGAGATTATTTTTACTTTATCTTTATATGTATTTCTTACTTCGTTTATTATATCTTCTTTTTTCATGTTTCCGGTGTAGCTTGTTTTATCATAGGTATAACTTGCCTCTACGCCGTCTAAACCGTTTTTAATAAGATTTTCTATATATTCGCTTCTTGATACTTCTTTTCCATCTAAAACCACTTTATCGGCTATTAAGTAAGGATGTGCAAGAACTATTATACCGCCTGCATCATGAACTATTTTTATTATATCTACAGGATTTGGTTTTCTTCTTCTAACATTTAATCTTTCATCTTTTTTAGAAAGTTTCTTTGCGTCAGACCATGTTTTTGTATATCCTTTGTCTGCCATTAAGTTAAAAATAAGTTTCTTTTGAAGTTCTTTTTCGCTCCTTTGTTGTCCTCCGTAATTTAAAACTTCATCAAGAGATATTTCATATCCGCACTCATTTAATCTTTTTAAGAAATCCTTATAGCTTTCTATTTTGCTGTTTGCTATATCTTCCATTACTTCCTTAATTTTTTTATCTTCAAAATCACAGCCATATGCAACCATGTGAACATCATCAACATCAGTATCACATGAAAATTCACAGGCTTTTAATAAATGTACACCTTTATTTTTTGCATATTCTACACTGTCAACTTCTTTTCCGTCTACTTCTACTGTTTTTGGAGGAAGCATATCATGGTCAGAAATAGTTAAAACTTTCATTCCTGATTTTGCTGCCAAATCAATAAGTTCTTTTGGTGTGCAAAGTCCATCCGAACGTGTAGTGTGACAATGCATATCACATAAATAATTAGGTTTAAAATTATAATCACTCATTGTTTACGCTCCCCTTTCTAAGTGTAAAGAAATTGATGTGTTTGTATGCAAGGTCATAAATTTTCTTATATACATAATCG
The DNA here is from genome assembly GCF_036289385.1 of Anaerofustis butyriciformans. Lineage (NCBI taxonomy): Bacteria > Bacillati > Bacillota > Clostridia > Eubacteriales > Eubacteriaceae > Anaerofustis > Anaerofustis butyriciformans. The sequence continues at coordinate 298,767 of NZ_JAYFFH010000001.1, read as the reverse complement.
TCCAATGTTAAAGGATTATGTTCATCCCTATGAGTAGAAGAGTATTCATACATACTGTCGCAATAAGCGATTTTTATTGCTGTTGAAATATTTACCTTACTTGCTCTTAAATCAATTAAAGTATTGAACATTTCATCGCTTAAGCCTGTTCCACCGTGAAGAACCAAAGGTACAGGTGAAATGGAATCAATTTCTTTAAATAAATCGTAGTTTAATCTTATTTCTCCTTTATATACCCCGTGAGCCGTGCCAACTGCAGGAGCAAGGAAATCTACACCGGTTTCTTTTAAGTATTTTTCGCAGTCTTCTTTATTTGCATAAGCAGCATCGTTTGCATGAACGACTATATCATCTTCAACACCTACAATACTTCCTACTTCGCCTTCAAGAGTAATATCTCTACCTGCTATGTAATCTTTAACAATCAAAGTATCTTCTATGTTCTTTTTAAGAGGTGTTTTAGAACCGTCAAACATAATAGAACTCCAGCCTGCATCTATACATTTTTTCGCATATTCAATGTCTGTGCAGTGATCCAAATGAATGGCAACATCGACCTTTGCCATTTCACATATAGGTCTTAAGAAAGAAATAAATTCTTCAATTCCAAATTGTTTTACTGTTTTTACCGAAGTTTGTAAAATAACAGGTACGTTCAAATCTTCTGCGGCACTTACCACAGCCTTTGCCGTTAAGTAATTTACTATGTTAAACGCTCCTATTGCGTAAGAGCCTTCTCTTGCGTCGTTTAACATTTTTTTCATTGATACATAAGCCATATTAACGCCTCCTTATATAATATGTGCTATAACCACATATAACCACTTAATACCAGTATATGTATAAAGCCCCTTTTTGTCAATAGTTTTTAATCTTTTTAAATACATTTAAACTTTTATAAAGAGTATTTTTATAGATATTTTATATAACATATTCATTAAGAAAAGAATTTATTAAAATTACAAATAAATAAAACATGAATTTAATCTTATTAAAAATACATATTTAAAACATATACAAATAATTCACTAAATTAAAAAAGGAAACGGAAAACCGTTTCCTTTTTATATTAATCAAAATGATTAAGTCTTACTATTTCATAGAGTTTTCGTAAGATTCAACCATTCTTTTAACCATTTCACCACCGATTGAACCGGCTTCTTTGCTAGTTAAATTACCATTATATCCTTCTTTAAGATTAATGCTAAGTTCACTGGCAACTTGTTTTTTAAATTGGTCTAAGCCTTTTCTAGCTTCTTTTTTAGTCATTTGTTTCACCTCCATTTATAAGTGTTATACTTATATTATGGACGTAATATTTTAAAATACACTGGAAAGTTATTCCTTGTTTATTCAAATTTAAAAAGGCTTCTTTTTCTTGATTGTTTTAAGGCATTATATTTTTCTTTTAAAATTGAATTTTCATAAGTCTTTTCTTTTAATTTCATTTTAAGCCTTGCGTTTTCTGTAATAAGTTCATCTCTTTGTTTGAAGTTATCCTGTTTTTTTAATTCTTCTATTTCTTCTCTTAGAGAATTTATCGTCTTTATAAGGCAGGTTATGTTATTTTCTTCTTCTTTCGGTTTTTCTTCTTCAATCTCTTCAAAAATAATTTTATTTTTGCTTTCCGATAAAGTTTCTTTAATTTCTTTGTTTTTCTTTCCCTCGTCTTTAAGAGATTCTATGTAACGAAAAATATCTATTTCCCTTGTTGTATAATATCTTCTGTTGTTTGAACTTCTTGGAATTTCAAGCCCGAACTCATCTTCATAAAATCTTAATAAATAAGGCTTACAATTTAAAATATTTGATGCTTGTGTAATAGTATATTTCAAAACTTAACTCCTTAAACGGTTTTTTTATATATTACTCCAAATAATTTAAAAAATAAGCCTTAATTTGTCGTTTATTCAGTTTTAATTTTATAATTTAATAATTTCGATATTTTCAACTGCTTCATCTACCAAATCATCAATATCAAGTTTTACTTCTTCTTCCAAAACTCTTTCAAGTTTAGGTTTAATTATAGGATGTTTTGGAACGAATATTGTACAGCAGTCTTCATATGGTCTTATTGAAATGTCATAAGCACCGATTTTTCTTGATATATCCACTATTTCAGTTTTATCAAAAGCAATTAATGGTCTTAAAATAGGTAACTTAGAGCAAGCATTTGTACAAGAAATTCCTTCAATAGTTTGAGATGCAACTTGTCCAAGGCTTTCACCTGTTATAAGAGCTTTTAAATCGAATTTATCTTTTAATCTGTTGGCAATTTTAATCATATATCTTCTAAGAATTACGGTTAAATATTCGCCTTCACAGTTTTTTATAATTGCTTCTTGAATTTTTGTAAGAGAAACATTTACAAGAGTTATACCCATGTTATAATCGCTTAAAACTTCTGCAAGGTCTTTAACCTTTTCTTTTGCATCCATGCTTGTAAATGGATAGCTGTGAAAATGAAGTCCTACAACTTTCATTCCTCTTTTATTCATTAAGTATCCTGCAACAGGAGAATCAAGTCCACCTGATAAAAGAAGTCCGCCTACTCCGCTGCTGTTTACAGGAAGTCCAGCATTACATCTTATATCTCCTGCATAAACATATGCATTTTCTCTTATTTCAACTTTTAAAATTGTATCAGGATTTTTTACGTCAACCTTTAAATCATCTGTATTGATAAGTACATAAGCCCCTACATCTTTACTTATTTCAGGAGATTTCATAGGGAATTTTTTATCGCTTCTTTTTGTTTCTACTTTAAAAGTTTTGTAATTCCCCTCTTTCATTACTTTAAGAGCTACTTCTTTGATTTTGTTCATATCCTTTTCAAGTTCGTAGCACTTTGTAAGATATACAATCCCAAATACTTTCTTAAGCCTTTCTATAATGGCCTCTTCATCAGTTTCATTATATCCGCTTACTATAATTCTGCTTTGAATTGTATGCAGTTTTACATTCTCAAATTTTCTTAGAGAAAGTCTAATATTTTTTTGAAGTAAATCTATAAAGAATTTTCTGTTAAGACCTTTTAGGCTTATTTCTCCATATTTTACCATTATTATTTTATTCATATATTTTCTACCTACTCATTTTATTTAAAAGATGTAATCTTTCTATGTTTTCTTTTAATTTTGTAATAAAAACATCAATTTGTTCTTTTGTATTAAATTCACTAAAACTTATTCTTATAGTTCCGTTTATTAAATCATCATCAACGTCTATTGCCTTTAATATGCTATTTACTGTTGTGTTTCTTGAAGAACAAGCACTTGAAACGGAAACATAAATATTATCTTCTTCAAGCATATGAAGAAGTACTTCTCCTTTTATACCTTTAAAACTTACATTTAAAATATGATAAGAAATATCGGCTTTTTCATAAGGAGTATTAATATGATAATCTTTAATCTCAGAAGATAGTTTACTTACCGTATATAAAAACAAATCCTTAAAAATCTTTTTATTTTCTTCAAAGTTTTTATTTGTAATTTTAACTGCTTCGTTTAAGCCTGCAATTAAAGGAGTGTTTATTGTTCCGCTTCTGTAACTTTCCTGTTGCCCACCTCCGTGAAGAAGTGGAAGAAGAGTTATGTTTTCCTTTAATACTAAAGCTCCTATTCCTTTTGGACCATGGAATTTATGAGCACTTAAGGAAATCATATCAGCATCTTTTAGTTTTAAATCAACTTTTCCAACAGCTTGAGTTGCGTCTATGTGAACAAGAACATTTTCGTTTTTTTCTTTTACTTTTTTTATTATTTTTTCAACATCCTGAACAACGCCAAATTCGTTGTTTACGTAAATTATGCTTACAAGTTTTGTATTCTTATCAATACTGTTTACTAATTCTTCTAAATTTATTACACCATTTTTATCAACTGGAACATATTTTGTTTTTACATTCAAATCTTCATAATAATGAAATACATTTGTAACACAAGGATGTTCGATATTGGTTGTAATAATATTGATATTTTCGGGATGTTTGATTTTTCCTATTGTTCCTTTAATGGCCATATTTACACTTTCCGTTGCACCGGATGTAAAAATGACTCTTCTATTTTCTTTTATGTTTAAAAAATCAAGTAAGTTGTCTTTTGTTTCTTTTAATATTTTACCGGCTTCAAACCCTTTTTTATGAACGGCTGATGCATTTGCATAGTCATATAAAAGATATTTTTCTATTTCTTTTGCCGCTTCTTTATAACACATGGTTGTGGCGGCGTTATCCAAATATATTTCTTCCATTTAGTCTATAAACTCCTTAACAACATATTTTGAAGTAAAGGCTCTAAGTGTAGCCGTATAATACATAAAAAGTTCAAATGTATCACCGATTTTATAATCATTTTTACTGTCTGTGATATCTATAATTAAATGATCGCTGCTTCCTCCAAGGATTTTTGTATTTGTATCAAGAGGAAACATATCAAGGTCTATATCCTGTTTTCCTACAGATAAAATCGCTCTTTTTCTTATACCTTCATCAACAAATTCAGGTTTTGAATTTAAGGCAGAAAAACCTCTTTTGCCTATTGGAATTGAAGGTTTATTTTTTATTTCTATTATCTCGGCTTTTAATATGAAAGCGTCTTTTATCATACCGTCAATATGGCTTCTGTAAGTACAGTCTCTACCAAAATAAATCGTATCACCGACTCTTATATTGGTTATTCCTTCAATAGGGTTATCTTCTCTAAATAAAGTATAGCTTGTTGAATTTCCGCCTGAAACCACTTCAAGCTTTTGGTTTAACTCACTTTCAAGAAGTTTGTTTACATTCACAAGATGAGTTAGATTTTTTTCATCAGGCAAAACTCCCCCGTAACAGGTTAAGTTTGTAGCTATACCCTTTATATTAATATTGGAAAGATTTTTCATTTTTTTAGCATTTTCAACGATGTCTTTTTCTTCAAAATATCCTTCCCTTAAATCGCCCACATCAAACATTAATAATATATCGTGAGTTTTGTTTTGATATTTTGCAGCCTCGTTTAATGCTTTTACCGTATCATATTCACTGTTTAAGGATACATCGCTGTATTTTACAACTTCATCTGCCATTGAAATGCTTGGAAGTCTTATAAGCCATTTTTCAGCATCTAAATCCTTAATATTTTCAAGATTTTCTATTCTTGAATCCCCAAACTTCTTTATTCCTGCTTCCATTAATGTTTTAACTATTCTTTCATTGCAGGAATGAAGCTTCGTAACAGCTGTTACGTCTACACCGTATTTTCCAAGAGTTTCTTTAACGGTTATTGCATTATCGTATATTTTGTTTAAATTAATCTTTAATGTAGGTCTCATACTTTTCCCTTCTTTAGTTTTTGAATGAATGTACAGGAGATGGAATTCTTCCGCCTCTTTGAATGAAATCAGAACTGCTAAAGCTGTTTACTTCCATAATAGGTGCACTTCCGAAAAGTCCGCCCCAGTCAACTTTATCGCCGACTTTCTTACCATATACAGGAACAACTCTTACAGCAGTTGTTTTATTGTTTATTACACCAATTGCAGCTTCATCGGCAATCATAGCTGAAATTGTATCTTCAGGTGTTTCCCATGGAATTGCAATCATGTCAAGTCCAACAGAGCAAACGCTTGTCATTGCTTCAAGTTTATCAAAATGTAAGCAGCCGTCTTCAACTGCAGCAATCATTCTGTTGTCTTCACTTACAGGAATAAAAGCTCCGCTTAATCCTCCAACGTGACTTGATGCCATGATACCGCCTTTTTTAACTGCGTCTGTAAGCATTGCAAGAGCAGCTGTACTTCCGTGAGCACCGCATCTTTCAAGTCCCATTACTTCAAGAATTTCAGCAACACTGTCTCCTATTGCAGGTGTTGGGGCAAGAGATAAGTCTAAAATTCCGAAAGGAACATCAAGTCTTCTGCTTACTTCGTGTCCTATTAAAGAACCGGCTCTTGTTATTTTAAATGCTGTTCTTTTTATTGTTTCAGCAATTTCGTCAACTGTTGCACCTTTCATTCCTTCAAGTGCAGTTTTAACAACACCAGGACCGCTTACACCGACGTTTATAACTTTTTCAGCTTCTCCTACACCATGAAAAGCTCCTGCCATAAATGGATTATCTTCAACGGCATTTGCAAATACTACAAATTTTGCACAACCGAATGAGTTATTATCTCTTGTCATGTATGCAGTCTTTTTAATTATAGGACCCATTTTCTTAACAGCATTAAAGTTTATTCCTGATTTTGTACTTCCAAGGTTTACGCTTGAACACATATTTGTTGTTTCTGTTAGGGCATATGGAATTGATTCAAGGAATGAAACGTCGCTTGTTGTACATCCTTTTTGAACAAGAGCAGAATACCCACCGATAATATCAACGCCAACTTCTTTTGCTGCATTGTCAAGTGCTTTTGCATACTCAACCCACTCTTCAACGCTGTTTGCACAAGCAAGAGCTATTGGAGTTACGGAAATTCTTTTGTTTACAATTGGAATACCATATTCATCGGCAACAGTATCCGCAGTTTTTACCAAGTCTTTTGCAATTGTTGTTATTTTATCGTAAATTTTATTTGTTGCAACTTTATAGTTTCTGTCAAAACAATCAAGCAAAGAAATACCAAGAGTAGTTGTTCTGATATCCAAATTTTCGGTATCAAGCATCTTGATTGTATCCATTACATCTTTTTTTTGTATAATCATTGTTTTACTCCTTAAATTTTATGCATTGTATCAAATATTTCTTCTTTTTGAATTCTTATTGATAAACCAATTTCTTCAGATAATTTATCAAGTTCTTCCTTAATTGTTTTAAAAGAAGCTTTATTTTCGTTTATTTTAACAAGCATTAACATTGTAAAATAATCTTGCATAACTGTTTGAGAAATATCTTCAATGTTTACATCATAGTCGTTTAGTACTTTTGAAACATTATAAATAATCCCTGTTTTATCTTTCCCGATTACTGTGATAATTGCTTTCATATCTTCCTCCGATTTAATAAAAATATTTTTAAACTTAAATTATATATTATCATATTTACCTTTATAATTAAACCCTTGTTTGATATAATTTGGTGAAGCGGAGGTTAAAAAATGAAAGTAAAATATTTATATAACAGCGGATTTTTAATTGAACTTGATGATTATATTTTTGTAATTGATTCCATGAACAAAATAAAAATTGAAAGTAAAGATAAAAAAGTAATTTGCTTTGCTACTCATTCTCATATGGATCACTTTAACGATTTTATTCTAAAAGAAGGATTATGTGTTTTAAGTGATGATATAAAAGTAAGGAAAAAAGATAATATTATATTTATAAAGCCTTATGATGAAATAGATACAAATGGAATAAAAATAAAAACATTTGGTTCAACAGACCTTGGAGTAAGTTTTTTAATAAAAGCAGAAGGAAAAATATTATTCCACAGCGGAGATTTAAACTGGTGGCACTGGGAAAATGATGATAAAAAAACACAGGAAAAAGAAGCTAAAGACTATCAAGATGAAATAATGAAGTTAAAAGAATATTTACAAAATGAAGTTATTGATTATGCATTTATTCCGGTGGATAGAAGATTAAATGAAAACTCAACACTTGCCATTAACTTCTTCTTAAAAGAAATTAAAACAAAAGATGTTTTCCCTATGCATTTTAGAGAAGATTTAAGATATATTGACGATTTAAAAGAAATAGAAGAAAAATATAAAAATGTAAATATTCATGAAATCACAAAAGAAAATCAAGAATTTATATTTTAAAACTACTTAGATATATTATATTTTAATTGATATTATTTAATATTATACTAATATATGTAATATTATAATTAAATTATAAATAATCCTGTAATACTAATTAATATAATACACTAAATATTTTGTTAATTAAAAATAAAAAGAAACGCCATGCGTTTCTTTTTATTTTTCTCTACCAACCATTTCTATTTCAAGTTCATATTTACTTCCAACGATTTTTGAATGGTCTATACATATAGGTTTTTGTCCCATATAACATGTTCTTTTAAGTTCGATTAAAGCTGTTCCAACCGCAACATCAAGCATTTGGCTTTCTTCAAAAGTTGCGTTCTTTGCAGAAATTAATTCTGTTGCAGAATCAAAGTTTATTCCATATTCCCTTTCAAGGAATGCATATAAAGATGTGATTTCATCTTGCTTTTTAATGATATCCGGTACATCTTCTTTTCTTAAATAATTTTTTACTATTGCTATTGGAATATTGTTTGCAAGCTGTATTCTTTGAATTCTTATTATTACAGTTCCGTTTTCTATTCCAAGTTTTTCACTAATAAAATCATCCGCAGCAACGGAATCTATAAATATATTTTTAGGTTTAACTTCATAACCTTTATGTCGTAATGTTTCAGAAACAGACGTTACATGATTTAAACTTTGCATTGTTTTATTGTCTGTTACAACCGTTCCTTTACCTTGTTGAGCTTTTAAAAATCCTTCTCTTGAAAGTAGGTCAACAGCTTTTCTTACGGTAGTTCTGCTTACACCAAACATCTTTTCTATTTCAGGTTCCGGAGGTATTAAGTCTCCCGGCTTATAATATCCGTTTTCTATTTTTTCTTTAAAATATTTGTAAAGTTTGCTGTATTGATATACTTTTTCCATATTTCATACCTCCCTTTATCAACATTTTAATATAAAAACGTACTTAAATCAACAAAAAAGATACAAAACATCATTATCTCTTTGATTTTCATAAAAAAAGACGTGCCTTTTGCACGTCTTTTAAGCATACTGTCCAATATCAAGTCTCATTTTATCGGCAACCATTGCAATAAATTCCGAATTGGTAGGTTTACCTTTATTTTGGTCTATTGTATAACCAAATATTTTATCTATTGTCTCAACTCTTCCTCTATTCCAAGCAACTTCTATTGCATGTCTTATTGCTCTTTCAACTCTGCTTGGTGTTGTACCGTATTTTTCTGCAATCATAGGATATAAAGTTTTTGTTATTCCTCCAAGTAATTCAACATTATCAATAACAAGTTTTATTGCTTCTCTTAAATAAATATATCCTTTTATATGAGCAGGAACACCTACTTCATGAAGTATTGATGTTACCATAACTTGATAATCTTTATCTTTCTTTTCTTTTTCTTCCTTTGTTTCTTCGTTCATATCGGGAGAAAAATATGCATCTATCTCTCTCGTTAATTCATCAAAATTAAAAGGTTTTAAGAAATAATAGTCAGCTCCTAAATTTACTGTTTGTCTTGTAAAGGATTCTCCTCCTACAGCTGACATCATAACAACATGAGGATCGTAGTTACCCATATCACTTTTGTTTAATTTTTCAAGTACACCGATACCGTCAAGCATTGGCATTATTGTATCCAAAAGTAAAATATCCGGCTTTTCGTTTTTTACAACGTCCAAAAGGTCGCTGCCGTTTCCTACTACTCCCACTACATTAAAATTTTCTCTTCCTTCAAAATGGTCTTTTACAGCCAAAGCAAATTTTTCGTTATCATCTGCAATTGCAACTTTATATACCATAATTTTTCCTCCCGATTTAATATTATTTTGTTTTATTTTAATTTCTTTTAAAGATTACTACAATTTTAATGCAAAGTTTGTCTAATTTTGCTTGGTCAACAAATCTTCTAAAAGCCATTCAATATAAATTCCATATCCTTTGGTTGGGTCTGTTACAAATACATGGGTAACGGCTCCGACGATTTTTCCGTTTTGAATTATGGGACTACCGCTCATTCCTTGTACAATACCGCCTGTTTTTGAAAGAAGTTCTTTATCGGTAACCTCGATTAACATACTTTTGGTGTTTTTCTTGGTTTGTTTATAGGTCTTTTTAATTTTTATGTCGAAAAGTCTTGGTTCGTTATTATCGATAGTAGTAAGAATCTTCGCATCGCCTTCTTTTATTTTATCTTGAAGGGCAATTTCCATTGGAGAAGATGAAGAAGTAACTTTCTTTGTAACATCACCGTAAATTCCAAAATCATTATTAAGTTCAATTGAACCGATTATGTCTTTGTTATCTGCTTTTAAAACTCCTCTAAGCTCTCCGGGATTGTTTCTTTTTCCTTTTACAATGCTTATAAGTTCGCTTTCAATCAAATCTCCGTTTTTTACGGGCATTATTATTCCTGTATCAACATCATTTATGCTATGCCCCAAAGCAACGAATCTATTTAACTTATCATTGTAACAAGTAAGTGTTCCTATTCCTGCAACGCTGTCTCTTACCCATAAGCCTATTTTATATTTATTATCGTCTTTTGATTTTACGGGTTTTACTGTTACTGTCTGCTCAACATTTTCTCTTTTTATTACAACTTCAATTTCCTTATGGTCGATTTTGTTTAACTGCTCGATAACTTCATCGGCATTATAAACTTTACTACCTCCTATTTCGACTATTATATCCCCTGTTTTTATCCCTGCATCTTTTGCAGGACAAACTTCATTACCACTAATATCTATAAAGGATTGAAACTGAACGGCAATGGCTCCTTTGGTATTCATACTAACCCCAACAAGCTGTCCTGACGGATAAAGCTTTGTGTTTGGTATAACGTTTATGTTATAGTTATTTATTGGTATGATTCCAAAAAGTTTTGCCTTTAGTTTATATTCGCCAGCCGAAGATGAATAAACTTCTATTTTATTATCTTCAACATCACTTTTTGAAGAAGTCGTCCCATTTACTTTTAAATCTTCGCTTTCATTTTCAATTTTACAGTTTTTTGGTAAATCTAAAGAAACACTGGTCGTCTGAGAGGATAACACAGCAATCTCTTTAGTATTTATATTTAAGTAAGATAGGTAAACTGAAAATATAAAAATTATAGTTAAAAATCCTAAAAGTAATTTTTTTCTTGAAAATATATTCACACTTAGTACCTCGTTTGTTTTTTTGATTTATTGTTCCCAATATTACAAAAAATATAAACGAAGCACAAAAGTGATTATTGATTTTTTAATTTGTCAGCATTTTCAATCATGTCTTTTGCATACATAATTGCATTTTCACTGGTGTTTTCACCACTTATTATTCTTACAAGTTCCTCTACTTTTTCTTCCTCATTAAGTTTTGTAAAAGATGTAAATGTCTTATCATCTTTTACTTCTTTTTTAATGAAATAATTCGTATCTGCCATTGAAGCAATTTGAGGAAGATGCGTTATTGCAAGAATTTGGTGGTTTTTTGAAAGTTCCCACATTTGTTTTCCTACGATTAAAGCAGTTTGTCCGCTTATTCCCGTATCTATTTCATCAAATATCAAACAATCAATATTATCATTTTCCGATAAAATTCTCTTAAATGATAACATTACTCTTGAAATTTCACCGCCTGATGCTATTTTATTCAGTGGTTTTAAACTTTCTCCTTTATTTGTTGAAATCATGAAAGCTATATCATCAATTCCTTTTTTAGTATAGTTTTCATTTTTTTCAAGGTCTTTAAATTCACAAGCAAAAACCGTTCCTTTCATTGAAAGAAGCTGAAGATTTTCGGTTATTTTTTTGCAGAACTCATCTGCAATTTTTTTTCTTTTTTCTCTTAAGGTTTTTGCGTGTTTTAAATATTCTTTTTTCTTTTTATCCACGTCTTTTTTAAGAGAATTTAGAGTATCTTCATAGTTATCTATAAGCTCGATATTATTTTGTAGTTCCTTTTTATATTCTAAAATTTCTTCTATTGTTACTCCATATTTCTTTTTAAGATAATTTATCTTATTTAATTTACTTTCTATATCGTTTAATTCTTCGGGGTTAAATGAAATATTATCTCTGTAATCCCTTAAGAAAAACACTACCTCTTCTATTAATGTATTTGCCTCGTTTAGCATTTCTACATTTTCTTTTACGCTTTCATCATAATCAAGAACCTTTGAAAAAGATTCGTTCGCCAAGGTTAAATTTGACAAAACGTTACTGTCTGATTTATATAAAAGAGAGTATGCACTGTCTATATCTGAATATATATTTTGTGAATTTAGAAGAATTTTTTCTCTTTTTTCAAGCTCTTCATCTTCTCCGATTTCAAGTTCTACTTCATTTATTTCTTCAAATTGTCTTTTAAAATTATCTAAATTATCACTGTTTTCCTTTGATTTTTTTTCAAGTTCAGTAAGTTCTTTTAAAGCCTTTTTATATTCATCATAAGATAAAGAAACATTTCTTAAATCATCTTTTATTTTATTTTGTCCATATGAATCAAGAAAACTTAAATGAGTATTTTGGTTTAGGAGTTTTTGATGTTCATGTTGTCCGTGAATATCAATAAGATGAGTTCCAACTTCCTTTAGAGTTGATACATTAACCAAGGTTGAATTTATCTTACAAATATTTCTTCCTTTTAATGAAATCTCCCTTGTTAAAATAAGTGTTTGATCGCTATAGTCAATAGATAAATCATCAAGAACTTCCTTTAATTCATGGTTATTTTCTTCAACCGTAAATAAAGCCTGAATAACGGCTTTATCTTTTCCCGTTCTTATGTTTTCCGTTTTTGCATGTTCCCCAAGAACCAGCGATAAAGCACCAATAATTATGGACTTTCCAGCCCCTGTTTCACCTGTTATTATGTTTAAACCTTCATCAAATTCAATACTTAAATTATCTATAATTGCATAATTGTTTATATTAAGCGATAAAAGCATTTTATTTTCCTTTCTTTAAAAGAGATTCAAACTTTTTAACCAATTCTTTTGCGTCATCTTCACTTCTTACAAGTATGAAAAGTGTATCATCTCCCGCAACCGTTCCTACAATTTCATTTAATTTTAAAGCATCAATTGCAACACCTGCAGCTTGAGCCATTCCTGTTATTGTATGAAGGCATACAAAGTTGTTTGCATAATCAATTGTTAAAACAGCTTCTCTAAAAACACTTACGATTCTATCATCTAAATTTGAACTTTGATTTGAATATGCAGCATATTTATATTTACCGCTTTTTGTCATTACCTTTATAAGTTTCATTTGTCTGATATCTCTTGAAACTGTTGCCTGCGTTACGTTTATTCCCGCTTCTTTTAAGTATTTTGTTAAGTCTTCTTGTGTTTCAACTTCGTATTTGTTTAATATTTCAAGTATTTTTGAATGTCTGTCAATCTTCATGAACAAATTCTCCTTCTACTATTGGGTTTTTTATCTTGTTTACAAGTAAAGAATAGAAATTATAATCATCAAATCTTATGAAATTGGCTTTAAGAGCACTTTTCTTTACTAATATTTCATTTCCTTTTATATCTGGTTCAACACTATCTATGTAAACACTAGTTATTTTAGGGTTAAACCTTATTTTTACAACATCATTTGAATTAACGATAATGCTTGTTGAATTTAAAGTATGAGCACAAATAGGATTTATTATAAACAAATCGCAGTTTGGGTTTACAACAGGTCCCCCGCTTGAAAGGTTATAAGCTGTTGAACCTGTAGGTCCTGATATTATTACACCGTCAGCAAGATAGTCGGCAAAAACTTCATCGTTTATAAACACCTTATATTCTGCAACTCCGTAGTGATTTTTTCTAAAAAGCACTGCATCGTTTAAGGCAAAACCAAGTTTGTTGTTATCTTTGTCATACACATCAAGAAGCATTCTTTTATCTAGTGTGTAATCACCATTTAAAGCCTTGTCTATACATTCTTTCCATTCGTTTCTTTCTACATTTGCAAGAAAACCGACTTTTCCAAAGTTAATTCCAAGAATTGGTTTTTCGTATTCTCCTATTTGAGATAAGGCTTTTAAAATTGTTCCGTCTCCTCCGATTATTATAATAAAGGAAACTTTTTTTATGTTTTCTTCGTTTAATATTGAAAAGCTGTCATATTCGGGATTTTTCAATGGTTCTTCAAGATACATATGTACATTTTTTTCATACAGATAATGAACTATTTGTCTTGTGAAATCCATGTATCTGTCTTTTTTATAATTTGTTATTATGCCTACATATTTTTCCATAATGTCAGTCAATCTCCTTATGCGCATTTTCAACACATTCATCTACTATATTATCAATATCTATAAGGTTTTCTTCATTTTTTGTTACATATGCAATAAATTCTCTGTTGCCTTTAGGTCCTTTTATAGGTGAAAAATCAAGTTTTTCAACATATAATCCCTTTTCTTTAAGCCCCAAAATCACATCTTTAACAACTTTTTTATGAATGTTTTTATCTTTTATTATTCCATTTCCAACAAGTTCTCTTCCCGCTTCAAACTGTGGTTTTATAAGACATATATATACTCCGTCGTCTTTTAAGAAATTAAGCAGATTATCTGCAAGTTTTAAAATTGAAATAAATGATACGTCCATAACTGCAATGTCAATCATTTCCCCAACTTTATCAAATTCCATATTTCTGAAATTCGTTTTTTCAAGACAAACAACTCTTTCATCTTGTCTTAATTTATAGGCAAACTGTCCGTATCCGACGTCTATGCTGTATACTTTTTTTGCTCCGTTTTGAAGCAGACAGTCTGTAAAGCCTCCGCTTGATGCTCCTACATCCATACAAATTTTATCTTTAACATCAACATCAAAAACTTTGATTGCTTTATCAAGTTTGAAACCGCCTCTGCTTACAAAGGGATTATCATTTCCTTTTATAATAATATTTGAATAAATATCCACCTTTGTTCCCGCTTTATCGACTCTTTGGTCATTTACGAAAACAAGACCTGCCATTATAAGTCTTTTTGCTTTTTCTCTGCTTTCTGCCATTCCGCTTTCAAAAAGCAAAACATCTAATCTTTCTTTGGTTTTCATTTTTTTATCCTCCTTTTAATAGAGAAAAATTCCACAAAAACCGCCGCTTTTCTTACTATCTCGGTGGAATTGTTCATTGAAATATGTTTTCCAAAGGCTTTTCCCCCAACTGTCAAAGCAGCGACAACACCATTTAAAACAACGCTTATTACAACGGTTTCTTTTAAATTATATATGCTAGCGATTTTAACTATAATTATTGCAACCGTAGCCCCACTTATGATACCGCATATATCTCCGATAACGTCATTACATATATTTGAAACCTGAGAAGCTTTTTTAACAAGGTCAACAGCCTTCCTTGCTCCTTTAACTTTATTTGCCGCCATTGCATTAAAAGGTGCAACCCCCTCTGTCGTTACCGCAGTTCCAACCATATCGCATATTATACCTATCAATATTATTGCGAAAAGCACAAAGAGTGCGCCAACCAAGCCTGCATTCCCCACAAGAGACTCACTTATTACGTTAAATGCCATAGATAAAAAGAATGTTAAAAACGTAATTTTTATAGCCCAGCTCTTTCCGTCTTGTTTTTTATTCTTTGACATATTTCCTCCGATTTCTACTAATTATATCACAAAATATTTTTATTTTTTTAACATTATAAAACTCGACAATTTTTTATCAAAAATTCGTCAATTTTTATTAATAATATCCGTTTCTTTTATTGTATTCACTATCGGCAATTCTCTCTAAGCTATTTGATATTGATTTTATATCCTTAAAATATTCTTCTATTTTTATTTTTAAATACCCTAAAAATGATATTACCGAAACAAGTACCATGAATAATAAAACAGGATTTATTATATTTATTATTTTAGTCAAATAATCCAAAAAACTATTCATATTTATTCTCTCCATGTTATAAAAATACAATTATATCATATACTAAAATTAAAAAAAAAGAAAGGTTTTAATTATGTTAATTTGTTTTATTCGTGTTGCACTTATATATTTTTTGGTTTTATTCGCCATAAGATTTTTAGGAAAAAGACAGATAAGCGAATATCAGCCTTTTGAACTTGTAATAACAATAATGATAGCGGATATTGTAACTGAACCTATCGGCGACGTTAATATCCCCCTTTTAAACGGAATAATTCCCTTGATAGTTTTAATATTTCTTCAAACCTGTATATCTCTTTTAACATTTAAAAACGAAAGAATAAGGACTTTTATATGTGGAAAGCCTGAATATCTAATATACAATGGGAAGATAATGCAAAAGCAAATGTCAAAAATGTTAATAGGCATTGATGATTTGTGTGAACAATTAAGAAACAATGATATTCTCGACTTAAACGAGGTTTCCTATTTAATTTTAGAAGCCAACGGAAACCCAAGTTTTGCCTTAAAACAAGACGGTTCACTTCCAATAAGTCTCATTAAGTATGGTAAAAGACTGAGTAAAAGTCTTCCCCTTGCAAATTATACCGATGAAAGACTTGATAAGGAACTTAGGAAAAAAAATATCATAAATGATAAAGATGTCTTTTGGGCATATGTATACCAAAATCAGTTATATATAATAAGAAAGGATAGTTTAAAATGAGATCTTTTTGTTTTGCGGCGGCACTTTTGATTACACTTCTTGGGATAAATGTTTACTGTTATAACTTTATAAAAGAGTCATCAATAAAACTTGAAAACAATATTGACGAGATAGTTTATTACTTAAACAAAAATGATGATGAAAATGTAGAGAAAAGTTTTAATGAGTTAAAAGAACAAACAATAGAAAGTAAAAAAGTATGGTTTCTTATAATAAATCACGAAGAAATTGATAACGTAGAGGTAAAGATAAAGGAATGTGAAGGATATATAAAAAAAGAAGCCGACAATGAATTATTGGCCTCTTTAAATTCTCTTAAATTTTATATAAACAATATCTACGAAAGGGAAAAAGTCAACATCCCTAACATTTTTTAATGTGATATTCGTTGCTTTTTTCTTTTAAAATTCTTCCTTCTCTTAAAAGCTGTTCCATTTTATCCATGTCTTCACTTTCAAGAGCTTCTTTATATTCTTCTAATTTTTCTATTATATTTTCAACCTCGAATAAAAGGGCATCTTTATTCATGATAAAAAGTTCGCTCCACATATATTCGTTTAACTTTGCAACTCTTGTTAAATCAAGAAAACTTCCCGCAGAAAAGCCTTTCTCTTCCAAAATTGAAGGGCTTTTTACATATGCGTTTGAAACAACGTGTGCAAGCTGAGATGTAAAAGCGATTATCTTATCGTGTTCTCTTGGAGTTGATAAAACACATTCTTTAAACTTCATTTGTTTAACAAGCTGTTTTATAATATTTATCTTATCTTTATTTGTATTTTCCGTTACGGTAACAATAAAACTTGCCCCTTTAAATAAATCTGAAACAGCCGCATCGTATCCCCAAAGTTCTCTTCCTGCCATAGGATGAGCTCCAACATAATCTATATTTCTCTTTAATGCTTCAGGTTCAATTTTATTTACTATTTGTTCTTTAACCCCGCATAAGTCCATAAGGGTAGAATGTTCTTTCATTGTTTCCATTACTTTAAAAGCAAGGTTAATAGTATTAACAGGATGAAGAGCTATTACAACCATATCCATTTCTTTCATATCATCAATTAAAATAATATCGTCAATTGCTCCGTCCCTTTTTGCCTTAACCAACGTTTCGGAGTCTATATCATAACCGAAAACTTTATTTGTCGTATATTTCTTTACTGCTTTTGCAAAAGAGGCTCCTATAAGCCCAAGTCCCACTACTGCTATATTCATGTTATCACTCCTTAAAAAATTTGAAGAAAACTTTTAAATATGTCAGCCCCTGCAATAATCGTTCCTATTGTACTTCCAAGATTAGCAAAGGTAACAACCAAAAGTATTTTTGTTATTCTGTTTTTCCAAAGTCCTTTTAAACTCTCTAAATCAGAACTTAAGTTTTCAAAATCTGAAACTTTTGGTTTTCTTATATATGCTTCCACAAGCCCTGCAAACCACCCTGCCGCAAGAAGCGGATTAAGGGAAGTTATTGGAGCAGCTAAAAATGCCGTTATAATGGCTGGAATACTTCCAAAAGCAAGGACTACGCCAAGAGCGCTTAATGTTCCATTAAAAAGTATCCAACTTATTATTTGAGAAAATCCCGTATCAGCGCTTTTAAAGAAGCTGAATATTATCATTAAGATAATAAATGCCGGAATTCCAAATCCTATAACTTTTCCCGTTTTTCCGGGTTTTGGTATTTCTTCTATTTCCTTTAAATCTATATCTTCTTGTATATTTTTTATTATTCCGTTTAAATGAGCCGCACCTACAACGGCAACTATTTTTTCACCTTTTGCGTTTTTTATCTTTTGAGAAAGATATATGTCACGTTCATCTACAAGGTATTTTTTTAAATCCGGAAATGATGTGCTTATATCAAGCAAAGCATTTTCTATATAATCCCCTTGTTTTATATTTTCAAGATCCTCTTCGCTTAATTCTTCATCTTCAAAAAAACTCATAATAAGACCGTACAGAAGTTTCATCTTTTCCATAAAAGACATCTTCCTGAATATTCTAAGAAAAGTTGTCTTAATATCTCTATCTGCTAAAGTAAGCTTTGCTCCTATTTCTTCGGCAGTATTTATTGCATTTATCATTTCCTGCCCTGAGTTAATATCAAAACTTTCGGCAATTCTTTTTTGATAAGAACTTAAAATAAGGTTTATTAAAAGAAGAGTCGTTTTCTTTTCCTTGATTACATTTACGATGTCCGTATCCTGCCATCTTTCGTTATTTTTAATTGAAGAATACCTGCCTTCGTCAAGTTCTATACAGACATTGTCGGGCTTTATTTCTCTTATCATTTCTTCAACTTGAATGGCACTTTCTCTTGATACGTGTGCCGTACCTATAAGGGTAATTTCTTTACCGTTTATATTAAGCTGTTTAACTGTTTCAGACATTTTGCCTCCGTAAAATAATTACAAATTACCCCCTTAAAAAAGGGGGTAATTTATTTTATCATTTTTTATTTAATTTATAAAGCATATTTAAAAAATTTTAGCTGCAACCTGTTGTTGAACCGCAGTCTGCACATACTTTACATGTTCCGTTTCTAAAAAGTCTGTTTGATGAACAAACCGGACAAACCTCTCCATACACTCTTGTTGTGTTTGGGTCGTCTTTTATTTGTTCATAGCTAAGCTGTTCTTTTTCTTGTCTTTCTTCTTTTATTATTTTATTGCTTATGCTGTCGTTTATTTCTTCTTCTTGTGGCTTTTCCGGTTTTACTTCAACTCTTGTAAAATCCCCAAGTTCTATATCTATTATCTTACTTAACAAATCAGCAATACTTGAAGCATTTTTAATGTATGGATGTCTTGATACAAATCCACTTGGTTCAAATTGTTGACCTCTTAAAAGTCTTGAAATTTCCTTTGCAGGAATGTTGTATTGAAGCATATTAGATATTGATTTTGAAAGAGAAGCAAGCAGTCCTTTTACTACTGTTCCTTCTTTGTCTGTTGAAACAAATATTTCAGACATTCTTCCGTCTTGGTAGAATCCTATTGTTACATATAATTCAATATCACCTATCTTAGCAGCATGAGTTCTGCTTCTTCTCATTCCGTCAGGTTTAATTCTGTGAAGTGTTCCTCTCTTACAGTGTTTTGCATAATCAAGAAGTCCTTGATATGTAAGGTCTTCCAAAGAATCGCTTTCACTTTTTATTGATGTATTAAGAGGTTGAGATGCCTTTGAACCATCTCTGTAAACAGAAATAGCTTTAACCCCTGACATATAAGAAAGTTTATATATATCGCTTATGTCTTCATAAGTTGCGTTAGAAGGCATGTTTACTGTTTTTGATACAGAACCACTTATAAGAGGTGTTACTGCCGCTACCATTAAAACATGTCCGCTTGGAGAAATCTCGTTTGCAGTTTCAAATATTTTCTTATCCTCTTCTCTTAAGTGTGGTGCATCATTTAATGAATAGTGCATAAAGCTTCCTATTTCATCTTTTTCAAGAAGATAATCTTTAATATCTTTTATTTCTTCTTCTTTATATCCTAAATTTCTAAGTGCAACTTCTAATATTGGATTTACAAGTTCCATTGTTCCCCCGCCTGAAAGGGATTTATAAACAACGTTTGAATAGAAAGGCTCAAGTGATGTTGCACCGCAGTCCATGGCAAATGAAATTGTTCCTGTTGGAGCAATAACAGTTGTTTGAGCATTTCTGATTCCATATGCTTCGGCATGTTCAAGAGCTTTTGTCCATAAAATTCTGCTTGCATTTAAAACTTCTTCAAGTCCCATTTCAGAAATTACATCTTCATCAAGTTTTAAAGGAACATAATCAAGCCCTTCAAAATTATCATCTAAAGCAAGAGAACATCTTGCAGAGTTTCTAAGTACTCTTAACACATACTCAGCATTAATATCAAATTTTTCAAATGGTCCGACACTTCTTGCCATTAAAGCAGAAACAAGATAAGATTGTGCGGTCATAATAGAGCATAATGCTGCAGTTAAGTTTCTTCCTTCGTCGCTGTCGTATGGGTAACCGAATACCATAAGAAGAGAAGCCATATTTGCAAGTCCAAGACCTGTTGTTCTAAACATATAACTCTTTCTTGCTATTTCTTCAGTTGGGAATTGTCCCCAATGAATTGATGCTTCAAGAACAAGTTGTATTAAAGAAATCAAATGAATATAATCATTTAATTTAAAGATTCCTTCTTCTTCGTTATAGAATCTGTAAATATTGATTGACGCAAGGTTACAAGCAGTATTATCAAGGAAAGCATATTCACTGCATGGGTTTGTTGCGTTTATTCTGTTGTATTTTGCACCTACGTTTCCGTCTTCACCTGCAGGGCAAGTATGCCAAGCATTGAAAACATCATCAAATTGAACCGCAGGGTCTGCACAGTTCCATGCTGATTTACAAATTAAATCCCATAAGTCTTTTACTTTAACTTCCTTATTTACTTCTTCATCAACTCTTCCTTTAAGTTCAAAAGTAGCATCAGGATTTTCTCTTAAGTTTAAGACTTTTTCCATAAATTCTCTATTTAGTCTTACAGAGTTATTTCCATTTTGTCCGCTTACTGTTTGATATGCTTCACCGTCCATTGAAGTATCATATCCCATTTTGCCAAGAGCTCTTACTTTGTCTTCTTCTCTTGCTTTCCATGAAATAAAATCTTCAATTTCAGGATGGTCAATATCGGCTATAACCATTTTTGCGGCTCTTCTTGTTGTTCCACCGCTTTTTATTGCTCCGGCATTTCTGTCAAAACCTTTTAAAAAGCTCATCATACCAGAAGATTTTCCGCCGCTTGAAAGTTTTTCGTTTACTGCTCTTAAATTAGAAAAGTTAGTTCCTACCCCTGAACCGCCTTTAAATAACTTTGTTTCTGTAACGTATTGTTCAGAAATAGAATTATCACCAAGCAATGTATCTTTTATAGAAAGAATAAAGCAGGCTGATGCTTGTGTTCTTGTGTATCTGTCTTTACTCTTCTTTACACTTCTGCTTTCAGGGTCAAAGTAGAACATATTGTCACTTTCACCGCTTATGCCATAGTTTCTCTTTATTCCTGTGTTAAACCATTGTGGAGAGTTTGGAGCCCACATTTGATTTAAAAGAGCATAAGCTACTTCATCATAAAAAATATTATATTGATTTTGAGTTGTTATAAGCCCTTCATCAACAAGAGCATCTGCCCAAAATCCTACCATTCTATCCACTACTTGCTTTATGCTTGTTTCGTGTCCGTTATCTTTTCCTACCCCTGCTTTTCTAAAATATTTTGATGCTATGATATTACATGCATTTTTTGAATAAAATTCAGGGAATTCCAAATCATGCATTTCAAAAATGTTTTTTTGTGTTTTATAATCAAAAATCTCTACATCTACGGTTTTATATTCAAATAAATCATAAACCGTAATGCTGTTATCTTCTTCTAGTCTTTTGGTAAAACGTCTTTTGAAAATATTGTTTACACTTAAATTATCCATATAGTTCACCTTTCTTATGTAAAATATTCTACAACATATAGTATAAATTACATACATTAATACAATTATTAGTATATCATTTATTATTGTAATTGCAATACGTTTTCTATAACAAAAAAACAAAAAAAGAACGCTATAAAACGTTCTTTTTATTTAATTCTTTAATTATGTTTTCTATACAGTTTTTAAAATAACCGTTATTGCTTACTTCAATATCACAGTATTTTTTATATAAACCAATTCTGTTATTATACAAATTATAAATATGTTCTTCGTTATTTTTTAGAAGTGGTCTGTCTTTACCGAGATTTTTGGATTTTAATATATTTTCAACACTTCTGTTTATAAATACTATTATGCTTGTTTGTTTAAAATAATCAATGTTTTCTTTCCTTGTGACTATTCCGCCTCCTGAAGAAATAAGAGTGGAGTTTAATTTTGAAAGCTCTTTTGAATAAAAGGTTTCTATATCTCTAAAACTTTCTTCACCGTCTTTAAATATTTCACTGATTTTTTTGTTTGTCTTTTCTTCAATGTAATTATCCATATCTATAAAAGTTAAACCAAGCTCTTTTGCCAGTTCCTTACCTATACTGCTTTTACCACAGCCCGGCATACCGATTAATAAAATATTCTTTTGCATTTTTATATTTCCTTTTTAAGTTTGGATATAATCTTATTTGTATCTTCTTTTGAAATTACAAAGTCATTCCATATTTCTTCAGATTTTAAACCTTGCATAATAAGCATTTCAATTCCGCCGCAAGTTTTCTTATCTAAGTTTTCGCCTATTTCCATAAACTTTGTTTTTAGCGGATTATAAACAACATCAATTACGTAATCAAAGTTTTTGATTATATCTTCATTAACAGGAGAAAAATCAACTTTAGGATACATTCCAACAGGTGTTGTATTTATTATTACCTGAGCTTTTATTTCTTTTAAATCTTCATAGTCGATTAAATTAACGTCATTTTTAGATTGTTTGTCGCTTTTGTTACGACTTACCAAATAAACTTCTTTTGCACCTAAATCCTTAACGCAAGAAATAACGGCCTTGCTTGCGCCGCCGCTGCCTAGTATTACAACCCTACTATTATTTATTTCTACATTGTTCACGTTAAGCTGATACATAAAGCCATAATAATCGGTATTATATCCGTAAAGTTTTCCGTTAACATTTTTTATTGTATTAACGGCACCGATTTTTTCAGCCTCTTCGCTTATAAAATCCAAACCATCCATAACGGTTCTTTTATAAGGAATAGTTACGTTTATTCCGTCAAGATTATTTTTTTTCATAAAATCTTTTATATTTTGTGCCGTATCAACATCTATTTCATAAAGCTCATACTCATAGTTTAAATTTAATACATCAAAAGCCGTATTATGCAAAATTTTTGAAAAACTATGAGGTAATTTTTCACCAATTAAACCAAATTTTTTCATATCTATCCTTTATATGTTCCAAGAATTCTTATATATGGCAAATCACCGTCAAGTCCGTATAACATTTTTAAAACATTGCTATCTTGTAAACTGCCGTCAAAATTAATGTAAATCGTAAATTCTTTTCTGTATATATTTGTTTCTTTTGAATCTATTTTATTAATGTGGATATTATAATTTGCAAAGTATCTTATTAAATGACTTAATGATTTCGATTTATTGTCGATTTTAACAAGTAAATCTACTTTAGTACAATCTTTGCAGAAATATTTATCTTTACCAAGAATTATAAATTTGTTTAAATCTTCAAGTTTATCAGATTTATTTTTGTTTATTACGTTTAAACTATCATCAACAATAAACTTATCTTTTATATAAACATTATCATAAGTCTCAAGAAGAGAATACATTTTTGCGATATGCCCGTCTCCGGCATTATCTAAAGCTAAAAAGGCAAAGTCTATTTCCCCGTTTGAAACAGCTTTTAAAATATTTTCGTATTCTTCAAATTTAATTACTTCAAGGTCTTTGTTAAAATATAAATTCATTGCATCTATTGACAAATGATTTATTTTATCTATGTAACCTATCTTATTAGCACTTTCAACCAAATCAATAGTATATTTTTCTTTTATTATGTTTATTGCCTTATCGGCAATTGCTTTTCTTTGAAAATTCTTACTTATATCCATAATATGATTGAAAAAGTCGGCAATCTCTTCTGAATAATCTTTATTTTTAAGATTGTTTATTGCATTTTCAACTACTTGTGCTTCTCTTTTGGTATTTAATACTTCGATATTATTTTCTTTTTTATACTTCGCCACGTCTACGACAGTATTCATTCTTTCTTCAAAAAGTTTAACTAACTCTTTATCTATTTCGTCAATTCTTCTTCTTGATTCTTCCAAACTTTTCATACATAACTCCTAATCACATAACAAAAAATCATATAAACAAATTGCACTTGCTGCTTCTATTACAGGAACAGCTCTTTTTACAATAACGGGATCGTGCCTTCCCACTATTTCCAAACTTGTATTTTCTTTTGTTTCGACATTTATGGTTCTTTGTTTTCTTGCGATGCTTGCAGTTGGTTTTATTACAACACTAAAGCATATAGGCTGTCCGTTTGATATTCCTCCAAGAACTCCGCCGTTGTTATTTGTGAAAGTTTTTACATTGCCATTTTCATCATAATAATATTCATCGTTTGCTTCACTTCCAAGCATATCAGCAAAAGCGAAACCTTCGCCAAATTCAACGCCTTTAACGGCTGGAATGGAAAATAGAATATGGGACATTCTTGATTCAATACTATCAAAAAACGGAGAACCAATACCTGCCGGATAACCTATTATACCACATTCTACTATTCCTCCAATGCTATTTTTTTCATTTTTTACATTTAAAATTACATCTTCCATCTCTTTTTGCCTTGTTTTATCAAGAAGTGGGAATGATTCGTTTTTCAATCCAAGTAGAATATCTTTGTTAATATTGGTGTAATCGAAACTCAAATCTTCGAATTTGTTTATCTTTTTTATATGTGCACCTATATATACCCCTTCTTTTTCCAAAAGCTGTTTTGCAATTGCACCTGCAAAGGTTAAAGGAAGAGTAAGTCTGCCGGAGAAGTTTCCTCCTCCTCTGTAATCATTGCTTCCGTGATGTTTTACATATGCGGGATAATCAGCATGAGAAGGTCTCATTTTTACTTTAAGCTCGCTATAATCTTTACTTCTTGTATTGCTGTTTTCAAATATTGCACAAAGAGGAGAACCTGCTGTTTTATTATCAAAATAACCGCTTATTATCTTTGGAGTATCGGCTTCTTTTCTTGGAGTTGAAAATTTATCGCCCCCTTGTCTTCTTTTAAGTTCAAAATCTATTTTATCAAAATCAAGGGTTACTCCTGCTGGAATTCCGTCAATAACAACACCGATTGCTTCGCTGTGAGACTGCCCGAATATAGTTACTTTAAATTTATTTCCAAATGTCGCACTCATTTATTTCTCCTCCAAGTTTCTTAAAGTCTTCATAAAAATGCGGATAAGATTTTTTAACACACATATAATCTTTTATTATGATATCATCTTTACATCTGCTTGATGCAATGGCAAGACTCATTGAAATTCTATGGTCTTTAAAAGAATCCACACACCCTCCATTTAAAGAATCAACACCGTTTATTGTAAGGCTTTCTTCATGTTCTATAATATCAGCACCAAGTTTATTTAACTGAGTTGAAATTGCAGTTAATCTGTCACATTCCTTTATTCTAAGTCTTCCTGCATTTATGATTTCTGTTTTTCCTTTAGTTAAAGCTGCACACACCGTAAGGATAGGAATAATATCAGGGCAGTTTGTTGCGTCAATCACTTTGTTTTCATCATTTTTAAGTACTTCAAGCCATTTTAATATTTCTTTATCACCTTGAAGAGAATTTTCATCAAGACCTTTTATGTCTATATCATTGCCAATATAGTTCGCACTAAGGAAGAATGCTGCCTGAGAATAGTCTCCTTCAACGGTATAATCCATTGCCTTATATTCCTGGTTTCCTTTTATTATAAATTCTTTATAGTCCTTATTTTCAATTTCTATACCGAACTTATCAAGCATTGAAAGAGTTAAATCCAAATAGCTTTTTGATTCAAGTTTTGAAGTTATTACAATTTTACTATCATCACCTAAAAGAGGAAGAGCAAAAAGAAGTCCAGTTATAAACTGAGAGCTTATGTCTCCTCTTACATAAAACGTATCAGGCTTTAATTTTCCCTCTACTTGCAAATCCAAAATATCTTTTTTATAAGAATATTTTATTCCTTGTTTGTCAAATATTTCGTAAAAAACATTAAGAGGTCTTTTGCCTAAGTTTCCTTTACCGATAAAAGTCTTTTTTTGATTAAGAAGCATTGTTATTGGAACGAAAAATCTTAAAGTAGAGCCTGATTCGTTACAGTCCACTATAAAATCTTCATTATTTGGAGATGATAAAATCCCCTCTACCGCTACTTTTCTATTATCTATTTCTATTTTTGCTCCCATGCTTCTTGCTGCGTTTATGGTTGCTATTATATCATCGGATAAGTCTATATTATCTATTATAGACTTACCCTTTGAAAGAGCAGCACATATAATTGCCCTGTGAGCCATGCTTTTTGAAGGAGGAACAACTACTTCCCCTGATAATTTTCTTGGTTTAATTAAAATATTGTCCATTTACTCATCCTTAAAAAATTGTGTATTTGTCTTATGTATATAACATTTTCCTATTTCATTTAAAAGAATTACGTTTAAAACTTTTCCTTCGTTTTTCTTGTCGGAAGAAATATGAGAAAGAATACTGTCATTATTTATAGCCCCGATATCGTATTCCATATAAAAGTTAATTAAAATATCTTTTATTTTATCGCTTACGCCTTTAGATGTAAGACCAAGTTTTTCACTGTGTTTTGTTATTTCATACATCCCTATTGCCACAGCTTCACCATGAGTATATTTTTCATAGTTAAAGTGAGCTTCTATTCCATGAGCAATAGTATGACCAAAATTAAGCTTCATTCTCTCCCCTGTGTCTTTTTCATCTTCTTCAACTACAATTCTCTTTAAATTACAGCTTGTGTATACTATATGTTCTATATTATTAAGTATATCTTCTTTTGTTTTAAGATTAGATAAAAATTCAAAGAAATCTTTATCAAATATAAGACCGTATTTTATTACCTCAGCCAAACCGTCTTTTATGTTTCTAAGGGACAAAGTTGTTAAAACATTTGTATCAATAAGCACAAGCTTTGGTTGATGAAAACTTCCAACCAAGTTTTTGCCTTTTTTAAGGTCTATTGCAACTTTTCCACCAACAGAACTATCTACTTGAGATAAAAGAGTTGTAGGAATTTGAATAAAACCAACTCCTCTTAGAAATGTAGATGCAACAAAACCGCCAAGGTCACCTATAACTCCGCCCCCCAAAGTTATAATCATGTCTTTTCTAGTCATGTTAAAATCAATAAGAGCATTATATATAGGTTCAAGAGATTCTATGGATTTTGTTTTCTCTCCGTTTGGAAGAATAATATAATCAACACTAAAACCGCCGTCTTTAAGGTTATTTATAACTTTATCAAGATAAAATCTTGCAACTATATCGTCGGTTATTATAAATAATTTTTCTCCCTTATATACTTTTTTTATTTCTTCTGATAATGATTTTAAAATATCTTCTTTAATAATAATATCGTAAGATTTTTCATTAAGATTTACATGAATTTTCTTAGCCATAATTTTTTCCTTATAGAGTTCTTCCAACGATTGGAGCAAGTTTTCTTAAATCTGTCATTAAATCGTCGAATGCTTCAGGTTTTAGAGATTGTTGTCCGTCACATAAAGCGTTTAATGGGTCGTTATGAACTTCGATAATAAGTCCGTCTGCACCTGCAACGATTGCTGCTTTAGCTAAAGATTCAACCATCCACCATTTACCTGTTGCGTGTGATGGGTCAATGATAATTGGTAAGTGACTTAATTTTTTGATTGCCGGAATTGCGCTTAAATCAAGAGTATTTCTTGTGTATGTTTCAAATGTTCTAATACCTCTTTCACAAAGGATAACATTTTCGTTTCCACCTGCCATAATGTATTCAGCTGACATTAAAAGTTCTTCGATTGTTGCACTTAAACCTCTTTTTAAAAGAATAGGTTTTCTGATTTTACCAAGTTCTTTTAATAAATCGAAGTTTTGCATATTTCTTGCACCGATTTGGATTACATCAACGTCTTCAACAAATTTTTCAAGGTCGTTTGTAGACATTAATTCAGTAACGATTGGAAGTCCTGTTTCTTTTCTTGCTTCTTTTAAAAGTTCAAGTCCATCGTATCCTAGACCTTGGAAAGCGTATGGGGAAGTTCTTGGTTTGAAAGCACCGCCTCTTAAGAAATTTGCACCTGAAGCTTTTACATCTTTTGCAACTTGTGTAATTTGTTCTCTTGTTTCAACTGAACAAGGTCCTGCGATAATTGCAAGTTTTTCTCCTCCTATAACTTGGTTTCCAACTTTAATTTCGCTGTCGTTTGGGTGGAACATTCTGTTTGCTTTTTTGTAAGGTTCTTCAACATGTAAAACTCTTCTTACGATTGAGTTTGCTTCAAGTGTTTTTGCATCTAAAACAGATGTATCACCTACTAAACCAAGTACAGTAAGTTCTTCTCCTTCGATTGGTTGGATTTTTAAATTTTTGCTTTCGATTTGAGCAACCAATTTGGCTACTTCAAGTTTGTCTGAGTTGGGTTGTAATACTACTATCATTTTGATTTTCTCCTTTAAGTTAATTTTTTAGTTTTGTAAAATAAAAAAGGGAACTCCTTTTAATGAGTTCCCCAAATTCTTTACTTTGCGTTTTTTAAATACATTTAAAGATTATACTCACTAAAAGGCTTATCTGTACGTGAAAAAGAACCTGCAAAGAAATAAAAGTTTGCAAAGCTAAAATAGTTATAAAATTTAAAGCTATTTAGTTCTCTTAAACCTTTCATTTTAATCTTCTCCTTTGTATTCTTGTTTGATATAATACACTTATTGTTTTTAATTGTCAAGAATATTTAGTAAATTTATGAAATTTTTTCATACAGTTTACTTTTTATATAACAAAAAATGATTTGTTTTCATTACATTTTATTAATTTTTTTAATTATGAAAAATCAACAATATATTTAATATATACCATATTCTTCCATCATATTTATGATTCCCTCATATATTTTTCCCATAATAATGTTTTGATCTTCATCGCTAAGAGGCTCTATTTTCCATTTTCCATCTACTTTTACAAGATTAAGCTCAATTTCTTCAGTATAAACATCAGGTTTAAAAGTTTCTAATGATTCAAAAAAACAATCCTCAATATATTGCTTTGTTTCTTCATCCGTCATTGAAGAATTATTTGCTTGTTCTTTTGCGCCTTTTACCACTGCATATGCAACTACTTCGCCAATATTTTCATTTGTTATCTCAGCCTTTACCACTGCTGTATCACCTTTTTCTTCTACATCTATAATTTTATATTGCATATTTTTTGTAGTACGTGCATAAACGTCAGTGCTGTTTAATACCCCTTGTTCTATCATCTTATTAAATTCTTCTTCTATAGAATAGTCTATATTTAATACATCGTCTAACATTGTAAGGTCAAAATTTTTATACCCCTCAAGCAAGGTAACTGCAACACCTTTAGGTGAATTTGTTTGTTCATTTGAATTTGAACACCCAAAACCTATCAAAGCAAACGTAAAAACTAAAATTAATAAAATAATACTTTTAAATTTTTTCATATTATATTTCCCTCCCTCATTTTATAACCAAAAACAATTAAGTGTATAATTTTTTTAATACATATTTTCTACTAACTTATCAATTTCAATCATAGATTGCCTTTGCTCAGTATAACTCCATGTTATTACAGCATTATCGCCTTTATATTCATTTTCAGCGACAAAATTATTATCATACTCAAGGTCATATAATTCAGCTATTATATTGTCATAATATTCTACATCATGGCTATAAAAACCCGATAAGCTTCCGTAAATTATATTACAATAAGCAGCCATCGTACTATCCCTGTCATAAAGCTGATTTGCTATATCATCTTCATCTTTTGGTTTTACTTCTATCCAGTTATAACCAATATTAATATATTCTATCTTATTTTCTGCATCTAAAAGAAATACAATATTAATATCAGGTTCTTTATCCATTTTTACTGTGCAGTGATAAAAATGGTAGCCCTCTCCCGCAGTGCTTGCATCTTCTATGGAAAAATCTTTTAGATTAGGTATTTCATAATCTCCCCATTTATTATCAATCATTGTAATGTTATGATTAATAATTGCAATAAAATCATCTTTATCAATTTGAATTTTTCCGTCTTGAATAGGAACTCCATGTTTTTGATAATATGAAATTGAATTCTTGTAGTAACTATTCATAAACATTCCACATGCAAAAACTATAATAACAAGACCGGCTATTAATGCTCTAAATTTTTTATCACTTTTATTTTTGTTTTTTTGAGTTTCATTTTTAGCATCACTTTCATTAATAAATTGATTTTCTCTTAATTTGTTTAAATCAACTTCTCCGCTTTCGCTGCTTAAATCAACTGACTTACTTAAAGCTTCTTTTTCTATATTTCTCTCTTGTCTTACTTTATTTAAGTCAAGTTCCCCACTTTGAGCATTTAAATCAGTATTTTTTTCAACAATATTTTGTTCTTCATTCTCTTTACTTAATTTATTAATTTTACTACTTTTATTATTCTTTACAGTAAAAATTGCACTTACAATCATAAGTAATGCTCCAATCCATAAAAGAATATAAAAGTCAAAAAACTCCATTATATTAACAAAAAAAACAGGACCTTTTGTATAATATATATCTATATAAATTAATTCAACAAAATATTTCCCCATAAATTGAGCTAAAACTAACAATAAACCAACAATAAACGCCGGTGCAGATAATATTTTCTTTGCCATTTCCCTTTTCTCCCTTATTTATTATTTATATTTGTATTTTAACATATTTTTTTTATATCATCTACATTTTTTATGTATGCTAAAGCTACTATATAGTAATTAAATTATTGACTAAAATGCATAAAATGTATAAACTATTATCAGGGTGAAAATTATGAAAGAAAAGATACTAAAAAAGAGAACACATATTTTAATTTTAGCAATTTGTTTTATTTTATTTTTTATTTTCGTTATTACATTTAATAGTAGTAACATTAATGCTTCAAGTGAAAATTATTATTCAGAAAACAAAACATTTTCCAATGGCAGTGATATGTCTTACTCAGGAGTTTATTCAAACAGTAATTATTTTGAATTTAAAATTGAAGATTTTGCTACAAGCATGGAGTATATAATAGACAATGAAGGTGGAATAAGCAATATAAGCATGAATGCTATGAAAGAATTAAATGAAAATGGTAATACATATTACAGAAAAATTCTAACAAAAAGCAAAAAATCCCCTTTAATTTTAAAAGTTTATGTAAATAATGATAATAATATCACAAAAATACAAATGACATATAATTATCTAAATTATGACTGGAATTATTCATCTCTCTTAACTAACGAAGAATACTTTAACGAATTTTATAAATTTCTTTATATTTTATTATCAGGATATAACAATTTAGACAATGATTATTATATTAATATGTCGAAACTATATAATGATATAAAACTTAAAGACTACAATAATGAAATAAAAACAGGTAAAAATGAAATAAAAACCGACAATGCAAAATATATTCTTGAATATGACAAAAAAGGAAATGTCACATTAAATATTTTACCAATAGAACAATAAAAGGAAATATAGAAAATGAAAAGACTTCCAAGAAAAATCATTCGCGAAGAAAAAAATTACTTTAGAAACGATTATGATAGTATAGAAGATGAATTAAAAATTGACTTAGATGATTTGGTTATAAAAGACGATAAATACTACGAAGAAAAATACAATGAATCCGTAAATGAACTAAAAGAAAATATAAAAAATAAAAAACATATTAATAGTACAGATTTTTATAATTTAGGAAATAACGAAGAAGTAAAAGAAATTAAAGAAGAACAGCAAAAAGAACAAATAAGCATTAGTAATCCTATAAATAATGAAATATATGTAAAAACTTCTAAAGATGAAAAACCAAAGGAACAAATTAATATTAATGATTCCATTAGAGGCGAAATATACGTAAAAGATTTATTGAAAGATAAAGAAAATAAAGAAGATACAAAGAATAAAAACCAATCAGTACAAGAAGATAATGAAAACAAAAGCAAATCAGAAAAAAAAGATAAAGAGGATAAAAACCAAACAGTACAAGAAAATAAAAATGAAATTAAAATAAAAAAAGAAGACAATAAAATTACGGTAAAAAAAGATAATTCACAAACAAATAATAAATCTAAAAAGAAAGCAAAAATTATTGCATCAATTATAGCATGCTCTTTAATATCAATAATTCTTTTTTTATTTTTTACAAAAGAAATCAGTATAAAAACAAAAAATGGAATATTTTCAATAAATAATACTAATCTTATTTCTTCAATAGATGAACAAAACTCAATAAATTACAGTTTTAGTTCAGATTATTTATATACATATTTTGATGAAGAAAAAGTATATTACTTAAATCCCACAAAAGAAACAATAAACAATGAGTCAGACTATACAAAAGAAGTTTCTGATACTAAAAATCCGGTATATTTTAAAACAAATGTATATTCTTCAAATAAAATAGAAGAAATTATCATCGAATATGATATGTCAAATTTATCAAATGAAGAAATACAAAAAAATGATATTGTATTTTGTGCATATGTAAATCTTGTTTATCTTACACTATATGAAAATGATGAACTTTTAGATTATGATTACGATATGCTATGGGAAGAACTATATAATATTAACCCGACAGAATATAAAAATAAATATTTTGAAAAAAATATTAAAAATGAAAAATCAAACTTTTTATATACAATAAAAGACGGCAAAGTAAAAATGACAATAACAGCAATTTAAAGGGGGCAAAAGCCCCCTTTTTATTTAACCTCTTCAAGTTCAATCTCTTCTTTTGAAGTTTCTTCAATTTTTTCATCTGTTAAAAGATTTTCTCTATACTTATCAGCTTCAATAGCCTCTTTTGTAAAAGAGTTGTTTTTCCAAAATGCAAGAACAGCTGAAACAATTGTAGTTACTCCCGTTACAACTGTATAAATTGTGTTTTCGTCAATATCCAAAGATGTAAAACCAAACATACCAAGAGCACTGTTTACCAAACTTACAAATAAAAAAAGCGTCCTTGCAATAGTTCCGCTTGAAACATTTTTTAAATCAATATTTTTCATTATTACCTCCTGTTATATTTTATAATTCATATTAAACTTTAAAACTAACTTTAAACCTCTCCATACGCTGTCATGATGATAATAGGTGAAGTTTAGTAAATCTTAGTTATATATCTTTATCTCTTCACCATGCCCCACTCCCTAACATAAAACCCATTCAAAGTAATTATTTTAATTTCACTACCCTGTCCAACACCCTAAAATAAAAAGCATTAAAAGTATAAATTTAATTTTGTTGCCATGTCCCACTCCTTATGTAAAACCATTAAAAACAAAACCTAAATTTCACTATGATGTTCCACCATACTAAATAAAACTCATTCAAAATAATTATTATCATTTCACAACAATGTCCCCCATACAATAAAACAAAATAATTAGGTTGGGTGGCGGTAGCATCGGTTCATGAGAAAATCGGGTAGATTTTCCATGAAATCCCGATGCGTCTAAGCCTCCACGGCGAGTGGCGCCCTTTTATCCAAATATTTGGGCGAGCAAATATTTGGTGGAGTTCTTAAGGGGCAAAGCCCCTTGAATGTCGGGTTGTTAAGGGCAGACAGCCCTTAAATATGGGATTAGGGGCAACGCCCCTTATAAATTACACATTAATATGAACAGCATTACCCATGTTCGAAGTACCATAATAGCTGTAAGCTGCCCCCAAAGAATAAGCTTTTGATTTTATTTTCGCCTTATCAACTCCTGCAATATAAATATCTACTGCTTTTCCGTATTGGTGCATAGAGTTTGATACACCGCCAACAGCCGCATTATGTTTTTTACATCTAAGCCCAGAAGTGATAGTTATAGGTTTGCCAAAGTAAATTCTTAATTCTTCCAAAATATTAATAAGTTTTGGGCTCATTTCAGCTGGATATCCGTTACAATATTTTCCCCCGCACTGACATTTAAACTCTGATTTTTTAAAATACTTAACTTTATTCCAATTTACTTTTGAAGATGAAGAACTTGAAGAAGATGTATTCTTCAAAGCCTTAATAGTATTACTTCCCGCAATACCGTCCTGAGATAAACCTTTCTTCTTTTGGAATGACTTAATTGCCGAAACGGTCGCATTTCCAATTATTCCGTCTACTGTAAGTTTTGCTCCATTTTTATTAAGTAAGGTTTGTAAATTTTTTATATCTGAAATTAATGCACTATCAGTCTTACTTCCGTAAATTCCGTCTTGTGTTAATCCTTTAAATTTTTGATAACTTTTTACTGCAGAAGTCGTTTTACTTCCGACTTTTCCGTCAACACTTCCGGTATAAAATCCATAATAGTATTTTAAATTAGATTGATAATTTTTTACGCTTAACACTAATGTCCCTCCTTATTTTCAAGTTTTATTATTCTTAATTCATGTTCATCAAGTATCTTGTCTTGCTTTTCATTATGCTCCCAAAGCCTTTTTCTCTTCATTGCCATTTCTTCTCTACTGTCTTTAAATTCTTCCTTTAATTCCTTTAATACATCATTCAAATGATTTAAAGATGTTTCTATTTTTGTAACCGCTCCTGCAAATCTGCTTATATTTATTATCACGGTTATAATCAGTCCTATAAGAGCAATAATTATTGTTATTTGTCCTTCTGTCATCTCATAAAATCACTCCTTTTTAAATTTTCATAATAAAAAAAAGGACTTATATTAAGCCCTTTTTAAGCGATTTTTTAATTAGTATCTATAACCTAACCATCCTCTATTTTAACCACCTTTTACAAACCCATTGAAAGTATTGATTTTAATTTCAAAACAATATTCCATTCCCTGACATAAATCTATTCAAAGTAAAACCTTAATTTCATTATGATGCCCCACAACCTAACATAAAAATCATTTAATAAAAACCTACATTTAACAACAATGTCCCACCCCATACAATAAAACAAAATAATTAGGTCGGGACAGCGATAGCTTTTCCGCCAGTAAAACTCGGGTAGAGTTTTACGTAGGCGTCAAAAGCGTTAAAGGCACTTCGCCAAGAAGTGTCCTTTTTACCTCTTTTTTTGGACAAGCAAAAAAAGAGTGGGGTTCTTAAGGGGTAATACCCCTTAAATAAGGGTTGTTAAGGGAGAATCCCTTAAAGTGTTACTTCTTCCCAACCTGTTGGATACCCTGTCGGCTCCCAAACATTATTATCAACTTTTGACTTATAAACTTTTCCATTAGAAGCAATACAACACTCATCAATCATATACATACCACTTTGCCCCATAGGTGCAACATATGGTTTTGCTTTTAACGGATCTTTTGTATGACATAAACTCCACTGTGCCCTTAAATTTTCGGGGTGGTCTTTGTAAGTAGTACTGTCATATGGTTGTATAAGTTGCCAAACCTGTCCATTATCCCTTACGCACTGACCTTTTAACCAGTTTAAATATTGATGTAATTCGGGATTAAAATCGGGGATACTTTCTTCTTTATCAATTATTTGTGTCCCGTTCATTTCCGGTGCTTTCTCTTGAAATAATGTTGCTGAATTTAATCCAACTTCTCGCATTTTGCTTAATACATATTCTTTAGATTCCATAACTGTTTACCCCCTCTTTAATAGCCTTTGCCAGTTCATCGTATGTTACATAATCGTTTTCGCTTGGCTCTGGTTCGGGTTCAACTTGAGAGTCTTCCCACTGCTTTTTCTTTTCTTCATCAAGTGTCAATATTCCATTTTCAAATTTATATAAAAAACATGGTAAATTATTAAAATCTTCAACACTCAAATTAGCTTCAATACTGTTTTCAACATCACCTACAGTTGCATAAGCAACAATATATTTATTTTCATCTAAACTTATCTTCATTCTATCCACCTACCTTATTCCAAAAATTTCTCGAACATAATATTTAGTGCCACCAGTATGATTTGAACCTGATTTATGTGTTACGTTTCCAATTTGGCTAAACACAGTCAATGTAGTTTCATTTTTATTGACAAACTGACCGCTGTATGTGATTACTGTATTTGGATCGTCATTTTCAGGTACTTCGTAGCCAACAAATGCTTGCGTTTTATTGTTGGAATTATTTAGTGTCGGGTCTATTATTGTGTACATTCCCCCGCCGTACGTAAAGCCTGTTGTACCAGAGCTAACTTTAATATATAAAAATCTATAATTATACATATTGTCAGTTAACGTGATGTCGCCTGTTTTTATAGCTCCTTGAAAAAGTAATGTTCTTTTAATTTTTTTTAGCTCTGTGATATTATTTTGAATATTTAAAACTTCTTCTTTTACACTTGTAATAGTATCATTGATATTTTTCCCTTGTGCAGCACTTAATGCTTTATCTATTTCCGTACTTGTAAGATTATTAATAATTTCTGTATTATTAGCTCCATTTTCAATTCCATTTAATTTAATTTTATCAACAGAACTCATAAGTCCGTTTATTTCTGTTGTCACAGTTTCATAAGTCGTATCGGTAAACACCGCATCAGGTGGTACTGCTGTTTCAACGGTTAAGTTGTTTACTGTATCAGCATTATTTGCATTTTGTGCAATATCTACAACACCATCACTGTCTGTATCATACACACTTTTTAACATATCACCACTTCCGGCAGTAACAAGTTGTTCATCAATATAGTTTTGCAACTGACCTTCCATTTGTATCAAATTATCTTCAAAGTCCTTTTGTTCAACTTTATCATTAAACTTTTCTACAACTGTTTTATCAAGTGTTTCAAGTTTATCAAGTTTTTCAATGTATTCATCATCAACAAGGCTTTTTCCTATTTCTTTATCAACTTTTAAATCTAGATTAGCATCTACATCAGAAAATCTGTTATCAAGATGTTCGTCTACTATTTCTTCAAGGTAAGTATAATCAAAACTTCCCGTATCTCCTTTGTCGCCTTTTTCTCCTTTAAGTATAGGAGTTTCGACAATTAGTTCTATTGCCATTTTATTCCTCCTTTACATAATATATTTTTTATAATCATTTAATTATTTGTTATTTTATTCCCCATATTTCTTTAATTTCATATACAAATGTTCCACTATGCCCTGCATTACCAATATGATATAAGTTCGTAATTTCGTCTTTTACTTCCAGTTGATTTTCTGATATATATGCTATTGTCCCAAGATATGAAGTTATAGACCTTGTTTCTTCATCTCCACTTTTTAAAAAACTTGTAAAACTTTGATATCCTGTTATTTTATACAAAACAGGAACAACTGCCCAGCTTGCATAAGGAATGATACTTTCAGCTTTATTAAACCCTATCATTAAAAATCTATAGTTAGTAACATTATCTGATAAATTAATTATTCCTTTTGATATGCTACCTTTAAAAAGCTGAACTCTTTTTATATCTTCCAAATTTTTTACTTTTGATTCTAAAACATTAATATTTTCATTTAAAACTTTTCCCTGTACAGAACTTAAAGCCTTATCAGACATATCACTCTCAAGATTATCAACTACTTCTACATAATTAGCTCCACTTTGAATCCCATTAAGTTTTACTTTATCGTAAAAGCTCATAAGTCCATCAGTTTCCGTTGTAACAGTTTCATAAGTCGTGTCGGTAAATACTGCATCAGGTGGTACGGCTGTTTCAACTGTTAAGTTGTTTACCTTATCAGCATTATTGGCATTCTCTGCCTTATCAACTATGCCGTCACCATCAGTATCATATATACGCTTTAGCATATCACCACTTCCTGAAGTAACAAGCTTACCGTCAATATAGTTTTGCAATTGACTTTCCATTTGTACCAAATTATCTTCAAAGTCCTTTTGTTCAACTTTATCATTAAACTTTTCTATAACGGTTTTATCGAGCGTTTCAAGATTGTTTAACTTTTCTATATATTCGTCATCAACAAGGCTTTTTCCTACTTCTTTATCAACCTTTAATTCAAGATTAGCATTTACATCTTCAAACCTATTGTTAAGATGTTCATCTACTATCTCTTCAAGGTGAGTATAATCAAAACTTCCCGTATCACCCTTGTCGCCTTTTTCTCCCTTTAATATAGGAATATCAACAGTAATTTCTGCTGCCATATTTTCTCCTTTCTATACGTTATAAGTATTTTTGTTTACAACTTCCCCAACTTCAAAATTGCCCATACTTGTAGAATAACTGTCTCCTGTTTTATAAATAAACTTCACATCATATTCCACATCATCACCTTCTCTAAATCTCGTCATGTCTTCTTGCGTGAAAGGAACAAGAAATCCTCTTTCTTTTTCAAAATACGTTACTTCTCCCGGATATTCTTTTATTAACTGTCTTGAACCTTTCCCAAAAGAAAAAAGCACCTTAGATATAATGCTTAAATCTAAAATGCTTTTTTCGCTTACTTTAAAAAATAAATATCCGCTGTTTGAATATTTTATCTGCATAATGCCTCCTTATTATGCTTGGGATTTTCTGAATTTGAATTCTTCTCTGTTTAAATCCAAATTTCCTTTTCCCAAATACCAATCTTTTAATCCTGAAGCAATACTTAGTTTTTTACTAAGCAGAGTATCTAAAGCTTTATTTCTTGTATTCATAGTATTATATGCAAGTTCTGCAAGTTTAGAGTTTTTTGTATTATATGCTTGAGCAATTTGATTGTCAAAATTCATTTTTGCCTGTTCTGCCGTTGTTCTTGCCTGTGATATTCTGTTTTGTGCGGTTGTAAAGTTTGCACTTTTACTGCTTTCGGAAAAACCGCTTCCGCCAAGACCGGCGCTTGCCTGTTTTTCTGCATTGTATCCATAGGGATTAATGCTTTTTAAGTAATCAGCATTTGCAGCTCTTGCATCACGGAATGCATCTTTGTCTGCTTGTACTTTCTTTTGCTGATATTCTTTTACTTGTTGATTAGTATCATTCGTTATGTTTGTTTTTGCCGAATTATAATAATTATTTACAGCATCATTAGTATTTTTATAATACTTATTCGCATACGAACTTAAACCACTATATGGATTGCTTGCCATAATTTACCTCCTTTTTATATTAACTTTTTACTATACTGCTTGATGAAGTTTTTAAATACGAACTTTTAACCTTGTAAATTGATGAGGGTTTTATGTAAACACTTTTAACTTTCGCTATATTAGAAGAACTCACTTTTATATATACTTTAGGTCCCTGATTAAAAGTAAGAGTTCCGCTTTTAGATAGAGAATTACTATTTCCAATAAAAGTTGAACCGCTGTAAGTCTTTAAATAACAAGTAAATGTTATAGTCTTATCTTCCCCTAAAATATCTTCAAGTTTAGCAAGTTCACTGCTTGTAAAAGATACGGTATTCCCGCTTTTATAATTACTTACGCTCTTTGTAAATGTCTTGCATTTTATAACTAATGTATCACTAAAAGAAGAATTATATTTTGTATAACTCGCCTTAATCCCCTTATATTCATTTACTATACTTAATGAGTTTAAAACCGATATTCTCTTTATTGAAGGAAGAGTAAAGTTTTTTGAACTAATTGTCGCCGTCCCAATTGCAACACCGCTATAATGCTTAGCACTTACACTAAAATCCCCTGCACCGTTTGAGCTGTGTTTTATAGTAAAATCAGCACTCATAAGTTTACATGGATTTTTGTAAGTATCAAAATTCGTTTTAGTATTTGTTTTCTTTACTCCGTCTACTGTTATATAGCTTATATGGTCATAAAAGTTCCAGTGTCTGTAACTATCACTTCCCCTCAGCCATAATTCACAGTGTATTACAGTTTTATTTGCTTCTTTATCTTGACTTTTTACTGACCATTCCAAAGATATATAAACGTCATTATTGTTAGAATATTTTCCAGTTACTTTTCCGCTGCTTGCCATATTTTACCTCTAATATATAAACACAATAGAACCAATTGGAAGATTAGCTCCGTAGTTTGAAGTTGTAGGAACAGTCTTTGAAAAAATAATTTTTGGGGAGGTCTTTAAAGGGAAAGCAGCACTTTCACCTAAGTATATTTTAGGATAACTTTTTTCTGCTGAATCATTTATATTAACCAAATTATTGCTTATTTTATCAATAGCCGAAGTATTTTCATCAATTCCTTTTATAATTTCATCATTTACTTTAGGAAGTAAAACTGAGTTTAAATACTCTTTTATGTCTA
Source organism: Anaerofustis butyriciformans (assembly GCF_036289385.1). Taxonomy (NCBI): domain Bacteria; kingdom Bacillati; phylum Bacillota; class Clostridia; order Eubacteriales; family Eubacteriaceae; genus Anaerofustis; species Anaerofustis butyriciformans. Next base: position 258,510 of record NZ_JAYFFH010000001.1, on the reverse strand, counting down.
CACCAGCTTTATCAAAAGCCTGTCTTAACTCCTCACCGGAAATCATCGGTGTATCTCCAAGAGGCTCTATATTTCTTACATCTTCATCAAATCCAATCAGTTTATCCATCAACCATTCACCTACCTTTTAATATAGTTTCCTTTGTAACCTTCCAATGTGAAAGAGAAAAATCCGAAAGGTCTCGATTCTTTTTTGTCAATTGTTTCACCTTTTAGTTTTATTTGAAGTTCGTTAAATTTCTTTTGTTTCGTTTTTATTACACCATAGTTGTTATCTTGATCTATTAAAAAACTTACTGTCCTAAAATCTAAATCTATAAATGAAAATCCGGCATTTTTATATGTTGTTATATATTTATATTCTTTGCTTTTGTTGGTTCTTATATATATACCCACACTGGAATTTCCCATTACTTTAAACTTTGCTATTCCACCTCTTTTGGAAGTTGTCTTTAAATGGTTTATATCTGAAAAATTATCGGATTTTAATAAAATATAGTTTTCCATATTTTCTTCGTTGTCCTTATACAATGTTTCATCAAATACACATATATGCCCTCCGTCAGTTGCAAAATAAAGTTTATTGTCAAAAGATTTTAGATATATACCCTTATATTCGTTTCTTTGTTCATCAAATACTCTAAGCCCTTCAAAATAAAACCACTCATACTCATAACCTTTATTTACTTCAAAAGTCTTTCTGCTGTCTGCAAGATACATATTTCCGTTTATAAGAATACATAAATACCCTTTGTATATATCCATAGATGCATCAAGGTATTTATCTTCATTTGTCATTTTAGGATTAACAAGGCTGGACCTTTCGCATACAAAGTCCGAAGCATAAATATCGCTGTTTAAGTCTGAATATTTAAGCCCATACATTCCTTCTTTTGTTAAAAAACATACGTCATCTTTAAAGTTAATGCTGCATCCAAAACTTCCAAAACTGCTTTTGCCCTGTTTTACGGGATAAGTTTTATAGTATTTTGTTTCCGATTTACCTAAAGTATTTGTTATTGTTATCTGCTCTGTGTCAGGCTTATGATAAAACAAATTATTGCCGCCCTCTTTTGATTCCTTAAATACCCAAAGAACATTACCTGCAACTGTAATAGAAGTTATATCTTCATTATCACTTCCATCCTGATAATAATTAAGGTCAGAGATGTATTCAGGGTCGTTTAGTTCGCTGTAAAAAAGTCCATTTTTATATGTTTTACTACCGCTGAAAAATACTCTGTTATCAAAAACCGCATTAATTTTACAATTGTTTATTCTGTCAGCGTACCCGTCCACTTCTTTATAAAACATTATCACTACATTATCCTGACCGAGAGTTGCAGCCATTGGAGGGGCTACATTAAAGGTTATTGTTCCTTTTTTTATGTCAATTCCGTCTTCTGCTAATTTAAATGTATCGGTCTTTGTAGTTACTTCACCACTTTCAGAATCTTTCACATCATAGGTAAGACTTGTTCCGTTTTTTAAATCAATATAAGTATCATTTATCCATACCTTTAGATATTTAATATCGCTATTTGTAAGGTCCGTAGTATCAAGAGCATAAATTTTTGTTTTATTATCTCCGCTAAAAGAATTTTTTCTAAAGCCCGTAAGAACATTTACTCCTTGATAACTTTCTCCCCCTCCGTCCGGAAGTCTTGAAATTGAAGTTGTAGGGATGAAAGGAATATCAAAACTACTTTCAGAATTTTCACTGTCAATTTTAAGAACCTGTTCGTTTATCCTTTCTTTATTAGCTACTTCAATAAGTTTTTCTCCGTCAAATCTGTAATAAGTTAATCCGTCATTTATGTATAATTTTTCGTTATACATAAAACTCATTGACTTACATTCGTTCATTTTATCCGAAAGTAAAACAGTGTTTTCTAAATTTATTTGACTAGGAAACTCTTTATATAGATATAAAAATTTTCCTATATGCACTAATGCAAGATTATCCGAAAGAGTCGTATAGATATGTATACCGTATATTCTCTTGTTTAAATCATTATCTATTAAGGAAGAAAAATCGGCGATTAACTTATAACCTTCTCTTGTAACCACACACTGAGAATCATCAAGATAATCTTTCCACATATTTACCATCATTGGAGAGCGATTGTCGCTAACGTTTCTTGCCTCCCTTGAAAAATCCACTCCTTTTATGTTCTTATAGGTTCTTTTTATGGTTTCTGCTTTAGCCATTATAAACCTCCGCCGTAAATTTTTACGGGTCTTACTATTCCCATCACACCGTTTTTCGTTATATCAAGAGCCGATATAACTTTTGCTGCTTTTTGGTCAAAGGCTGTATAATCTGCTCCAACATCCGTTTTTAAAACATCACTTGCAACATGATAACAAAGAACAATAACCGAATTTACATCAAGGTCAAGTTCCGTTTCATCCAGCTTCTCATTTGGTATTTCGCTTAAATCTTCGCAGTAAGGCTTATACTGTGCTTCAATAAGTCCTTCGTAATTATTTTTAATATATAACTTTTTATTTAAGAAATAATAATCTATATCTTTATAATCTGACTTTATTACCCTTATTCCAAGAAACTTGGCACAAAGTGAACCAAGAGAATAGGGCTTATATTCATCTCTTGACATTTCATTATCAATTTTAACTTCGATTTTCTTTGCTTTTATATTTTCGCTTTGATTAAATAACATTTGATAATGAATGTTTATAAGAGGAATAAGTCTTTTGTTTATATCTTCATCATCGGAAGTATATAAATCATTTGTAGAGTATTCTTCAATTATCGCAAGAATATATCTTTTTATCTCTTTTATACTTCTTATACTCATTATTTACCTCCTTTCTCTCTAAGGGGCTTTGCCCCTTAAAAACCCCACGACTTTTTTACACGCCTAAAAAAGTCGAATAAAAGGGCGCCACTCGCCGTGGAGGCTTATAACGTGGTCGGATTTTCTAAAAATCTCTGCCCGAGATTTTTGAAACGACCACTACCACCACCCTACCTTATTATTGGTCAGAGTAGTATTTAACCATATTCCCATTAATTTTGGTTTGGGGTTATAGTTAAATGGGAGGGGTAGCATTCCAGCTCTAAAAATACGGGTAGTATTTTTAGTAAGCTTTGGAATGCGTTTAAGCCCTCATGGCGTTTGAGTGAAAGCCTTTTTTCCATATTTTTGGGCTTCGGCAAAAATATGGTCGGGTTGTTAAGGGTTGAAAACCCTTAAGTTTGGGGGTTTTAAGGGGGGACTCCCCTTAAGGTAACTCTATTACCCCAATAGAAACAGTTCCTGTTACAGTAACTTTAACTTTTCCTTTGTTTACTTTTACGTCTTTGTATTTACCGCTTTCGATTACAAGTGTTCTCATTTCTCCGTTTGGAATATCAAACTCAAATTCTGCCGCTTCTACTCCTTGAATACCATTGCCACAGTGTACTTTTACTTTTGCACCTTCTGAAGACGCTGAAAAAATCATAAGTGTTTTATCATCGCATCCGTCAAAATCGATTAACGCTCCGTCTGTTGTGTCAATTGGTGTTAACTCAGGATATTCTCCAGGAGTGTTTCTTTTTATTTTTATTCTTTCAATATTTGTTACTGACATATTTTATTCTCCCTTCTTACTCTGCTTCGTGAGCTTTTATTGTATATAATTCTTTTGGTCTTACTGTTTTTGTTCCATAAACAAGTAACCCTTTTACAGCGTCCATAAATCTCTTTTCAGGTCTGAATGGTTCAACATTATCAATCTGTTTTCCTGCTGCAATGGCTCTGTTTGTTCTAATCATTAAGTAATCATCTTTTCCGTCGTTGTATAAGTTGTTACTCATTTTTACGTAAGCATTTTTGTATTTACCAAGAATACCTTCTTCGATTAGTTTGTCGTTTCTTGTTTTTAGTTCAATAATCTTGTTTTCAAAGATATCATAAGCCCATGGAGTTAGCTCGATTACTACTCTTTGTGTCATAGGAACTCCGTTATCTCTTAACCATACAAGACCTTTGTCTACTAATTTTTTCATATCATCTTCTGTTGATACAGCTGTTGACGCTGAAAATTTACCTGCATTTTTTGCTTCTAAGGCAATGTCATATTCATATGCTTCAGTTAGCCCTGCTGTTGCTTCAGCTCTAAGAGATGACATTAAGCCCTTTCTTGATTGTGCTTTGTCAATGTCATCAACTCCAAAGTTGAAATATTTTGCCTTGTCGATGTCTAGATAAATGCTTGTATCTTTTACATCTTCAGGATCGTGAATGTCGCTTCCGTCATAATCTCCGATTGTTGGTCTTGCAACTCCCAGAATTTTTACCTTTCCTGCTTGTTTAATGTCTCCATCAAAATCATGACAACAGTCTTTGTCTAGTACTGCCATTTTTTCCAAATCTCTTAGTATGTTTGCACTCCATACTGTCGCTTTAAAATTGTTATAACTCATATTTTCCTCTCTTTCTTTTATTAAAAAAGAAGTAACTTATGTTACTTCCCTCATTTTTAGATATTTTGATAAACATTTTCCCTTTCCCTCCCATGATTTCTCTTTATCCTGTATTTATCAAATATATCTTAATTGTTTTTAATAATTTATGTTTTAAATTTTTACTTTTCTTAAACTTAACTCCTCATACCTTCATCCCACACCTAACCTCGTTTATGGAAAAGTAACTTTGATATAATAAAATTTACCCTCAACTAAAAAACCATGAAACACAAAACCTGCATTTCATCCCCACACCAAACTCCCTAAATAAACCTAATTCAAAGTGAAACTCCCCATTTCATCACCATGCCCCACACCCTACATAAAACACATTCAAAGTGAAACTTCCCATTTCATCACCATGTCCCACTCCCTACATAAAACACATTCAAAGTGAAACTCCCCATTTCATCACCATGTCCAACACACTCACCTAAAAATTATTCAAAGTATAAATTTGATTTTATTACATTGTCCCACCCTTTAACATAAACATCATTTAACATAAAACCTATAACTAAACCGGTCGGGGTGGCGGTAGTGGTCGTTTCAAAAATCTCGGGTAGAGATTTTTAGAAAATTCGACCACGTTATAAGCCTTCACGGCGTTTGAGTGAAAGCATTTTGTCCAGTATTTTTTGCTTAGGAAAAATACTGGTCGCTCTTTAGAGCGAAACCTTAAACTTACCATCTCTCAATAGACCTATTCACAATATCAAGTAACTTCGGATTTCTCTTAAAGTCCTCAACCGTAAAATCGTCCACTTCATCGGCAGTGTAATAATCCTTAATACCTCCGGGCTTTTTATTATCTTTAAGACTTCCCGCAGGAGAATAAGTGTTTTTTTCATTATTAAGCACACGGCTTTCATAAACATTGTAGACATCCATTAATGGAACATCATCTCTGAAATATTTGGCAAAGTTTATAAAATCATCACTTCTAAGTACGCTTGGATCTTTACCAATATTTCTAAGTTCATTTTCATTTGTTCTAAGGGATAACTCACTTGAAAGCCTGTTTAAAAGAACTTCCGATGTAGTATCCAAATTATTTGAATGTAGAAGTTCATTTAATACTTCGTTCATATCTTCATCTCCTAAAGATATGATTTCATCAGCATAATAATTTCCAAGCTTTGTCTGGCTTAAAGTGTCGTTGTTAGAATGTGTGATCTCTTCATCCATAAAGTTTTCCATATCAGAAAACTCATCAGCTTTTTGTTCATAATCTTCTTCGTAATCTTCATATGGCTCTTCATCAAAATAAGTATCTTCCTCTTGTTCCCGCTCGTCATCATAATATTCTTTTTCGGTACTTAAGCCCTCATCATACTCAGATGAATCGTAACCATATGAATCGTCATAACTATCATAGTAATCTTCTTGATTTAAATCATCTTGTGAAAATGATTGTCCTTCGTAATTTTCTTCCATATCATTTCCTCCTTTTCTTTTGTCCGGACTTTTACCTTTAACGCAGGTAAGGCGCATAATTTATAGTCTTATGAAGACTTGACACTTTAAGCATTCCCACCCAAAACCACCCATAAAAAAAAAGACACTTTTTTAAGTGCCTTTAAAGTTTTAAGATAAAATGAAATTACCCTCAAAACATTTTATTTATTTTTCCATAATATATAATAACATAACTTTTCAAAGTTTTAATCCCAACATATTCCCATATTTTTAAACTATATTTATAATTATTTTGTTAGGATATTCTTGTTTAAAATTTATTACAAAATATTCAATATTTTTCTTAATTCATAATATATTTTTACTTATATAGTATTATTTCTAAAATAAATTACAATATAATAAAATTTATTACGTATTATTTAATATTAAAATATATAATATTAATGCTACTACATTTTCCCAAACTATAAATAACAAACCATAAAAAGCGAAACATTCCATTTTATTACCATGCTCTTTTTCATAACATAAAGTCAATAAATAGGCGGGACGGCGGTAGCATCGGTTCATGAGAAAATCGGGTAGATTTTCCATGAAATCCCGATGCGTTAAAGCCCCCACGGCGAGTGGCGCCCTTTTATTCGACTTTTTTAGGCGAGTAAAAAAGTCGTGGGGTTTTTAAGGGGTAAAACCCCTTAATATAGGGTTGTTAAGGGCAGACAGCCCTTAAATAAGGGGTTTAATGGGCAAAGCCCCTTATATAACCTTGATTTCCCCACCAAAATCACCGCCGCTTTTACCGGGCATTTCGGCTTTAAAGTGGAAAGTTCTCGGTTTAACTATTTTCTTTTTAACCATTTCCTGTTGTTCTCTTATGTGATAAGTAATAGCAAGCCCCATAACCAAATCATCATGAGCATTGGCTGCCGCCTCAGGTCTTCCTTTTTCATTCCTTACAAACGAAAGCATCTCTTCTAAAGTAGCCTTATCAACTATTTTTTCTCCCTCTTCACGCACTATCTTTATTAGATTTGCTATTATTATCGGTCTTGTTATCCTTGTTGTTACAAAACCAAAGGAACTTATCATTCTTCCAGTATATGTATCTTCCCTTTTCCTTACATAAAGTTTAGGATAATCAAGCCTTTCAAGTTCCTTGTTTGGATAGGTTGAAAAGTTTGTTTCAATCCCTATAAGCGCATCATTATAATACTTTCCAAGACAGTAAACCTGCCTTGCATATAAATCTTCATCAAACTTGTTTTTTAAAACAGCAACTTGATTTCCGGTAATATTATCTATTACGTGTGCCGTAAAATTATCGCTGCCTTCTCCTGCCGTATCTCCTCCAAGAACATAAAAAGAGCTTTTATCCACATCTTCGTAAATGTTTATAAAGCCATTTCCATCTTCTATAAATTCTATGTTTTTTATTTCTTTTCCGTCATAATCATATTTAAAATAACCTGTCTTTATGGGTTTTATATTCTTCTTTAACTGCCTTGTTACTATGGATACATCGAATACACTATCCCCCAAAACGCCCCACATTCCAAGACAGTACACATTGTAATAATATATATCCGTATCCTTGTAGCTTTCGAGTTCCTTTTTGTATTCATCATCTATAAAATGATTGTCTTTATAGGTAGTATGAAGATAAGTTGCTCTTCCGGTATCTATAAGAGAAGTCTTAATCCAGTGGTTTATGTCTATGGGATTTAAACTCATTACTATCTGCTTCTTTGTTTTACCACCCCTTAAACGAACATTAAGCTGTTTGTAGTCGTCTTCCTCTGCCTCACTGGCTTCTTCTATCCATACATCCGTTAATTCACCACTTTCAAAGGTTGTTGATTTTATCTTTTCTACATCATCAAGTCCTTTAAATATAATCTGGTTTAAATTCACCTTACAGGTAATTGTAAAATCGCTTTTGTTTATCAAAAATAAATCCCTAAGGTTCCACTTGTTTATTATCTGTTTAAAAAGTGCAAAGGTGGAAGTTCTGTTTGTGTTTCCGGTCTTTCTTACAACAAGTATATTGCAAAGATTGTTTTTCAGAATCTTATAAATATATCTTTGAACAACAAAAACACTCTTTCCACTCCCCGCTCCACCGTAGAATATAAGTAACCTGTCATCATTATCCAAATATGGTATATAAACCTCGTTAAATACCTTTTTAGATATTTCAATACTGTAACACTCATCATTTACTTTTTCTTTAAATGGACTTTCCATATTTTCAAGTTCACTGTTTCTGATTTCTTCTTTTAATTTTTCTATACTGTCCTTTCTTTTTTTATCTTTCAAAATAAACATCTCCTCCTTTATTATTAATTTATAAAAAAAGACACCCCTCGGTGTCTTTTCTATTCTTAATCTATTTATCTATTCTATCCCCATTAACTTCATTGTCTCTTCAAGATCAACCCCATCAGGCAGCTTCGTCCTGTCCATTTCTTCTACAAGTCCGCCAAGCATTACATTTAAGAAATCAAGGTTATCTTTTTGTTCTGGTAGTTTGCTAATAACAACACTATAGTCACCTCTGCCAATATCAACATCATCCTGCTTTTTGTATACATACATTACAGTTTTTTCTTTATTGTCTATTATTTTATTACCTTCATGTTCAAGTTGCTTTGCAAAGTATTTTTGTATTTCTTCTTTACTTATGTTTTTATTTTGTTCTATATACTTATTTGTTGCCATAACCGCATTTTTATAAGCTTCAGCATAATTATAAGAAGTAACCTTTATTTTTACTTTAAAATATCTATTTTTTTGCTCTAATATACTTCCTTGATTTATTAATTCAAAACATTCTTCTTCCTCAATAATATTATATTCAATGTTTTTATTTACTTTTTTTATTACATATACCTCTTTTGGATACATCAACATAATCATATTTTTATATTCAACTACATCTTCATCTTTTGAGGTTAAATACTCATAGCACTTATTTTTTAAATCATTTGTAGGAATTTTATCATACATATAGAAAAATAATAATAATAAGATTAATATAATAAAAAAACATATATTAAAAATTATTGTTTTTATTTTATTAAAATTATATTGACTTTTATTATACATAACATATTCCTTTCTTTATCATTATATATTTTATTATACTATTATCATTCTTTATGTATAATTATCTCTTCAAGGTCAACCCCCTCAGGCAGCTTCGTCCTGTCCATTTCTTCAACAAGTCCGCCAAGCATTGCGTTTACTAAGTCCATATTGTTCTTTTGCTCAGGAAGAGGATAAATAATATAAGTTTTTATTTCCATTCTCGAACCGCCAACCTCATGTTCCTTACTACATCTATATACAATATTTGTAGTCATCTGTTTGTTTTTTATAATTAGCTGTCCTTCTTTTTCTAACTGTTCATAAAAATATTTTTGTATTGCTTCACGGTTTAAAGAATTATTTTTATTTATAAATTCATTTGTTTTTAAAACTGCATTCTTATATGCGTTTGCATAATTATAGCTTTTTACATTTATACTAACTTTTACATAAAATGACATATAAGATATATCCATAGAATTACTATCAATAACTTCTCTATCTGTAATTGTATATGTAATATTATTCTTAATGAACTTTTCTATATCCTCTTCATTTGGATACATTATCTTTAATATTTTTAAATAATTATCATTAACATTATTACATTCTTCTAAATAGATACTGCTTTTTTTATTCAAATCGTTTATAAGATATTCCTCTTCGCTTGGATTTAAAATAACAAATAATACTATGGCAACAATAAAAAAAAGTATAATTTTTATTGCTTTTTTTAATTTTTTATTGCTTTTGTAACTCATCAATTTTCCCTTTAAATTTATAAATTTATTTTAATAAATATTTTATATATCAATTTAACCTACTTTATATCTAAATATAACACAATATAATAATATTTTATATATTCAAATTCTATAATATAATATTTATTAGTTACACAATAAAAATTCTTAATATTCATTTTCACAAACAAAAAAAGACACCCCTCGGTGTCTTTTTATTCTTAATCTATTAATCTATTCTACCCCCATTAACTGCAAAGTCTCTTCAAGGTCAACCCCCTTAGGTAGCTTCGTCCTGTCCATTTCTTCAACTAAACCGCCAAGCATTGCGTTTAAGAAATCAAGATTATCTTTTTGCCCTGGTAATTCCATTATTTTATCCATAAATTGACTCCCTCTACTACTACTATATCTAATATCGTCCTGTTTTTTGTATACATACATTACAGTCTTATCTTTATTGTCTATTATTTTCCTACCCTCATATTCAAGTCGCTTACCAAAGTATTTTTGTATTTCTTCTTTACTTATGTTTTTATTTTGTTCTATATACTTATTTGTTGCCATAACCGCATTTTTATAGGCATCAGCATAATTATATGAAGTTACTTTTATCTTTACTTTGTAGTATGTATTCTCATATTCGTCAGCACCTATAATAGTATACTCAACCTTTTTTTCTGTTTCTTCTTTTTTTTCAACAATTTCATAATCTATTTTTTTATTTACATATTTAATACCATATGTTGGTTTTGAATACATTATCTCTAAAACCATTTTATAATCTTTCGCGCTATTATCTTCTGCATTTATATATTCATCAAATTTTCTACTTAAATCCCCTTGTACAGAATTGTCATAAAAATTTAGAAATAAAATTACTACAAGAATTAAAAATATTGGTGTATACATAGCTAATGAATACAATATTCCCTTTTTTTTCATAAAATCACCTACAATATAACTATTAATTTAATTATAACACATTATTCTTTAATATAAGCTATATTGATATTATTTAAACATAACAACAAAAAAGACACCCCTCGGTGTCTTTTTATTCTTAATCTATTAATCTATTCTACCCCCATTAACTGCAATGTCTCTTCAAGGTCAACCCCCTTAGGTAGCTTCGTCCTGTCCATTTCTTCAACAAGTCCGCCAAAAACAGCATTTGCCAAATCGTCATTGTTATTTTGATAAGGTAATAATGATACTCCTACTGCATAACCTCCTCTTACGATATTGTAAAAATAACTCATTCTGTAAATATAAATTGATTTTTTTATATTGTTCTTTTTTATATATTTCCATTCATATTCAAGGCGGTTTGCAAAGTATTTTTCTATTTCTTCTTTACCTGCATTTTCATTTTCTTCAATATATTTATTTGTAACTTTTACTGCATTTTTATATGCAAAAGAATAATCATATGATGTTACTTCAAACATTACTTTCGTATCATAATTATATTCACTTGCAAATCCTGTTTTATCATCTTCATATTCCGGATTTTTATATTTAAACTGCCAATCTTTTATATGTTTATACACTGGCTTATTAAATATAACAGTTACATCATAGCTTTTATCAGGACACATTAATTCAATAATATCTATTTCTTTTGCATATGTATCCCTTTCATTAAATAAAATCTCATACCCAAAGCTATCTAACCTTCTTTCCATTTTAAATTCACTGTTGAATATAAAATCTATTATACTTGAAAGCATAAACAAAAATAGAAAAAATATAATTAAAATAATTGGAAAAGAAATTTTTTCACCAATAATTATAAGTATTTCTTTTATCTTTTCTTTCATATCATTCTCCTCAAGATAATTATATAATATTGGCAGTAAATTTTTCAAATGTGTTTTAAAACAAAAAAGACACCCCTCGGTGTCTTTTTATTCTTAATCTATTCTATCCCCATTAATTCCATTGTTTCTTCAAGATCAACCCCTTCAGGCAACTTCGTCCTATCCATTTCTTCTACAAGTCCGCCAAGCATTGCGTTTAAGAAATCAAGGTTATCTTTTTGCCCCGGAAGTTCAACTATTTCAAAAGAAACATGCCCCCCTCTACTGTTATTATAAATAACAGAATCTTCTTTCTTATAAACATACATAACGGTTTTTTCTTTATTGTCTATTATTTTCCCTCCCTCATATTCAAGGCGGGTTGCAAAGTATTTTTCAATTTCTTTTTTACTTGCGTTTTTATTCTCTTCTATATATTTATTTGTTGCTTTTACTGCATTTTTATAGGCAAGAGCATAATTATATGAAGTCACTTTTATTTTTACTTTGTCATATTCTTTTTCAATCTCTTTTGTACCTAAATATAAATCTTCAATCTTCTTTTTTTCTTTTGCTTTTGTCTTTTCAACTATATCATAATCGACTTTCTTATTTACATATTTAATTCCATATGTTGGTTTTGGATACATCATCTGCAATATACTTTTATAATCTTCTCCACTTCCGTCCTCTGCCGTTAAATATTCATAACATTTATTACTTAAATCTCCTGTTACAGAATTATCATAAATATTAATAAGAATAACTGATGCAAAGATTAATAATATTGGTATACATATTGCTAATTCTTGAAAAATACTCTTCTTCTCTTTTTTAGACATAATAATGTTCCTCAATTTTATCACTAAATTTATTATAATTATATCACAAAATTTATACACATAATCATAATATAGGTTTCCTTTTTTTAATACAAAAAAGACACCCCTCGGTGTCTTTTTATTCTTAATCTATTCTATCCTCATTAACTGCAAAGTCTCTTCAAGGTCAACCCCCTCAGGCAGCTTCGTCCTGTCCATTTCTTCAACTAGACCGCCAAGCATTGCGTTTACTAAATCCAAATTATTTTCTTGGTCTGGTAGTAATCCTGCATAATAAGTTATAGATGATAATATATCAGGAGAAACACTTGAGTCTATTTCTCCTCTTGCTTTATATATATAATTAACTGATTTATCTTCTGTAACTACTTTTTCACCTTCAATTTTAAGACGATTAGCAAAATACATTTCTATTTCTTCTTTTGTAGCTTCTTTATTATCTTTTATATATTTATTTGTTGCATCCACTGAATTTTTATATGCTAACGCATAATTAGGTGCAATAACTTTAATTTTTAATTTAACATATGTATAGATATCTTTATCTATATCTTTTCTATTTAAAATACTTTTTGGGGGATTATATACTTCTTTTTCTCCTACGATTTTATAGTCAGTATTTTTATCTATATATTTTAGCCTGCTTTTCTGAGCAGAAAAAGCAAGCTTACTGTTTTTTGATGAAAACATCAACTCCATTATCATTCTGTATTCTTGTGCATATTCATTTCCTTCTTCATTTGACAAATTTTCTACACAACTATTTTTTAAACTCTTTTCTACACCTTTATTTGGATTATGATATCCTGAAAAAAATAAATACCATACAACCAAACCTATAAAAATCAAAATAAGAAAAATTGTTGTGTTTATAATTTCTTTTCGTTTATTTTTATTACTATTTTCTTCCATATTTTTCACCTAAATAAATTTTATCACATTAAATTATTTTATATCAACATCTTTATCTTTTTTATAATGAATATCAGGGTCACTATATTTATAAAGCATAGATTTTTTTAATTTATCTTTTACTATATTATTTAATTTATCTTTTGTTAAATCTTTTAATTCTTTCTCTACATTTTTATTTAAATTTAGTGATTTAACAATATCATCTAATTTACTTTTCTTAATAACTTTTTTTACTGGATATTACCCTCCTTTTGTAATAATACTTGCCACTAAGTCCGTACCTGCATATTTTTTCCCTTCGGAAATAGCTTTATCTTTGCTTATAACTTCACCATTGTTAAAAGCTTCTCTTTCAGCTTTTTTCTTCCCTTTTGCACTAACATGAAAAGTATTTCCTGTAATATTATACATATCTTCAAAACTTATAATATCATTATCCACTTTTTTTAATGTATTTATCACTTTTTCAGCTTTTTTACCTTCATTTGCATAATCCAATTTCCTTGCAATACTTGCACCTTTTGTCAATATCGTTTTTCCTTTTTTTACTTTGTTAAAAGGATTAACTATATAATCAAAACTATACTCACCTAAATCATTCAAACCATTTAAATATAATTTCTCAAATCCGCTTGCGTTATCTCTGGCTTTATCTACCGCCATTTCATAACCTGAAGGTGTAAAAGAGTTTTTATTTGCTCCCATATTTACTATTCCTTGAATTGTATCTTTTCCTTTACTCATAAATCCATTTGCAAGTGCATGCCAACCTTTTTGTAAAGGTCCGGAATTTTCTAACCTATTATATACTTCTTTTGCTCGTCTTTCTTCCATTCTAAAAGCAATATTTTCTAAATACTTAGCTTGTGCCTTTGCACCATACTTTCCAAGTATATAATTTGCAGTATCTATTTCTTCTTGATTCATATAATCTAATCCCTTTTTATATCTTGTATCTTGATCAATATCTCTTTTTAAATACCAGCTGTCATCCCTATATGCTTTTAAAGGATTAGTATCATATCTATATCCTGCATTAGTATTATCTGATGCTGTATTCTCTCCTGCTTTTATATATTTTTCTCTATCAGGATCAGACGAATACTCTTGTTCTATTGAAACTGCTTCGTTTTCTTTTGTTGTTAAATCTTTATATTCAGGCACAGCTTTTCCTAAATGTTCTTGTGTGAAGTTCCCACTTGTTGGTTGTCCTGGAACACTGTTATTTGAATACAAAAGATCATTAACATTAGCTTCATTTTGTTTTTCTAACTCTTCTGCTTCTTTTGTTTTATTTTGTTTCTTTAAATTTTCTTTTTCTGTTAAATAACTTTTATAATCAGTCATTTGTTGATTAAATTTATCCTTGTCAAAATTTCCATTTTGTACATAATAATAATTTGCAACATCACTTAAATTGTCCACTGGCTTTGCGTTTGCTTTTTTCTCTTGTGCTGCTTTTTTTTCTGCCTCTTTCTGAGCTTTTAGAACTTGCCCTGCTAAGAAATCTGCTTTATTTCTATTAACAAATGTTTGAGTATTTGCATTTATTTTTTGAATATCTGCGTTTGTTACTCTGCTTCCATTAGATGGATATCCTGTATTTATGTTTACATGGTTTGCTTCATTATATGGTTTATAGTAATTATCCATTACATATTTTGAAACATCACTTACATTTTCAATTGGCTTTGCATTTGCTTTTTTCTCTTGTTCAGCTTTTTTTGCTGCTTCTTTCTGAGCTTTTATAGCTTGCCCTGCTTGGAAATCTGATTTGTTTCTATCAACAAAAGCTTTAGAGTTTGCATTTATCCTTTGTATATCTTCATTTGTTACCATGCTTCCATAAGCTGGGTATCCTCCATTTATTTTTACATTGTTTGCTTCATTGTATGGTTTATAATAATTAGACATTACAGAATTTACTGTATTACTCACCTTTTCTTTATTTGCCTGCATCTGTTTTCTTAATACAGCTTTTTCATCTCTTTGTTTTACAAAATTGTTTGCATTATAATTTATTCTTTGTATATCCTCACTTGTCACTCTGCTTCCGTAACCTGGATAAGCTTGATATAAACTATTATTCTTTGTATTTACAGCACTTCTTTGGTCCATTCCATAAGGTTTAATATTACTTGTTACCTGAGATATTCCTCTTTCTGTAATACCCCTTTCATTATCTTCACTTTGATTTTTAAAAACATTATTCTTTCTCTTTTGTATGCTGTTCATAAGACTTTCCACGCTTTCCTTCGCTTTTGCGTCTCTTATGTTTTTCGGCGGTGCGCTATAAGGATTTATGCCTTTTATGTAACTTTCTATTTTCCCTTTGTTTATCTTTTCTCTGTTTTCTTCTGAAATGTTATATTGATTTTCCTTTAAAAGTGTTGGCTTATTGTTCTTCTTCATATCAATACCGGAATATGGATTTGCCTTTAAGTAAAAATCATCTCCTATTTTCGTATATGATTTATCCCCAAAAGTTCCACCTCTCTGCCCCATATATTTCTTTACATTATAATCAAGGTTATTGTTACTTTTAGAAGAACTGTCGTAACTGTTTGAACTTTTATTTGAAGTCACTGTAGAACCAACACTGCTTTTAATTAACCCCGAAACACCACCGGAAGAACTTTTATTTGAAGATGTATTTTCTTTATTTGATGTTGATTTTACTCTTGAAAACGCAGAGCTTAAACCTCCTCTAATAGCCGAGCCACTATTCCCCATGGCTCTCCCTCCTGATACATATGTACTATAATTTATCTTATATTTATCTTTTTTGTTACTCATTTTATCCCTCCTTAAATAAATATTTTTTTAACAAAAAAAGACACCCCTCGGTGTCTTTTTATTCTTAATCTATTTATCTATTCTACCCCCATTAACTGCAAAGTCTCTTCAAGGTCAACCCCCTCAGGCAGCTTCGTCCTGTCCATTTCTTCAACAAGTCCACCAAGCATTGCGTTTAAGAAATCAAGGTTATCTTTTTGCCCCGGTAATTCCATTATTTCAAAAGCAACATGACCACCTCTACTACTATCATATGATACGGCTTCTTCTTTCTTGTATACATACATTACAGTCTTTTCTTTATTGTCTATTATTTTACTACCTTCATATTAAAGTTGCTTTGCAAAGTATTTTTGTATTTCTTCTTTACTTATGTTTTTATTTTGTTCTATATACTTATTTGTTGCCATAACCGCATTTTTATATGCATCAGCATAATTATATGAAGTAACCTTTATTTTCACTTTATCATATTCTTTTTCAATTTCTTTTAATCCTAAATATAGGTCTTTAACTTTCTTTTTTTCAATTTCTTTAGTTTTCTCAACAATATCATAATCAACTTTGCTATTTACGTATTGAATTCCATATGTTGGATTTGGATACATTATTTCTAATAACATTCTATATTCCTTAGTGCTGCCATCCTCTAATGTTAAATATTCATAACATTTTCCACGCAAATCCCCTTTTGCCGAATTCTTATACAAGGGAAATAAGACTACCAATGCAATTATTATAATAAAATATATATAATAAATATATTTTTTATTTTTTAATGGTTCTTTTGTTCTTTCTTTTTTCATAAAAACCCCTACAATACAACTATTGATTTAATTATAACACATTATTCTTTAATATAAGCTATATCGATATTATTTAAACATAACACAATAGAAAAGACACCCCTCGGTGTCTTTTCTATTCTTCAAAAAATTCACAAGGATTTTCTTTCATCGATTCTTCTAAATTAATTTTTATTTAGTTATATTTTATACGATATATTAAAAACCAAATACTTTATATAAAAATTTTAATATTAAATCATTTTGTTCTTCCGCAGCTTTTATTGCTAACTTTTCTAAAGCGGTACCGTTTTTCTTTTTATTAGATACTGCATAATTCAATGAATCATTATATTCAGGATTATCCATACCAAAAATAGATCTTGTTTTCGTTTTATAATTATCTATTCTACCATTCATATCATCAACTGTTGCAAATCCATATAATGAAGCTAAACTATTTTCTGTTAAATCCATTGCTTGTAAATTATTTCTTGGTGATATCTTAGAACTTAAATAATTCATAAAAATATCTGCAGCCTTTTGTCCATTTTCTCTTGAAATAATAAATGCAATTTTTCTTTCATATATAGACATATTTTGAATTTTTTCTACACTCTGGTTTCTAAATGCAGGATTAGTACTTAATGCTAAAGGATTATCAAATGCTAAGTTTTCACCTCCATATTTTTTTAGATTTTTTTCAATATTTTCTCCCCCATATTTTTTCTCAAATTTTTCAACTATCATTGCTTTTTGTTTATCACTCATATTATCAATTTTTTCTATTTTATTTTTTCCAATAATATCATCAGGAATTGCATCTTTATAGTTACCATAATCAACAGCATTATTCATAATGCTATCTATCGTTGACTTTGGAATTGCTGTCGTTGTATGATCTTTTTGGTATTTTTTTCTATTATAATAATCATATAAAGTTTTAATTTTAAATGCCGCCCATAATGAATCTTTATATTTTTGGGCCTCATATGGTGTTGCTTTTATAAAATCATCATATTTTTTATTTAATAAATTTACATCATTTATCGACATTTTACTTCCATAAACTGGATTTTTATTTAACTTTCCTATATTCTCGATATACTGTCTAAAGTCACCTACATTGGCTACCTTTTTATTTTTTTGTTTTTCAAGTTCTTTTTGCTTATATATTTCTTCATTTTGTTTGTTAATTTTATTGTTAATATTTTTAATTGTTAAATCCGAAATATTATTAATTCTTTCAGTTGCTTTACGAACTTTATTAGCATTATCATAAACTTTATTTATACTTTTTGTTTTTTCATTAAATCCAGATTTATTTTGTAGAAAAGGAGAAGAATTTTTCATTTTTTCATTTTCTAACATTATTGAACTATTATCGTTACTTTCATTTACATGACTATTTTTGCTACTGAGAATATTTTTTTTATTATCTTGATTAAAACCATAATTATTTACATTTTTAGATATTTCCTTTATACTTAACAAATTCTTATTTTGCATACTTTTATTATTCATAGGTTTTATTATTGAATTTATGTTATTATTTAATGTTAATTTATTTGTATCTGTTGTATTATTCTCTTTAAATCCATACCCTAATTTATCTGCTTTTATATTGCTAACATTTAAAGGAACGTTTTTTATTCTGTTCATATTATCTCTTTGTTTTTCTAATGTTGAAGTTTTCAATAACGAATTCCCTTTATTTATTGCTTCATTCTTCCTCTTCTGTATGCTGTTCATAAGACTTTCCACGCTTTCCTTCGCTTTTGCGTCTCTTATGTTTTTCGGCGGTGCGCTATAAGGATTTATGCCTTTTATGTAACTTTCTACTCTTCCCTTGTTTATCTTTTCTCTGTTTTCTTCCGATACGTTATATTGATTTTCCTTTAGAAGTTTAGGCTTATTATTCTTTTTCATATCAATACCGGAATATGGATTTGCCTTTAAATAAAAATCATCTCCTATTTTCGTATATGATTTATCCCCAAAAGTTCCACCTCTCTGTCCCATATATTTCTTTACATTATAATCAAGGTTTGTGTTACTTTTAGAAGAACTATCGTAACTGTTTGAACTTTTATTTGAAGTCACTGTAGAACCAACACTGCTTTTAATTAACCCCGAAACACCACCGGAAGAACTTTTATTTGAAGATGTATTTTCTTTATTTGATGTTGATTTTACTCTTGAAAACGCAGAGCTTAATCCTCCTCTAATAGCCGAGCCACTATTCCCCATGGCTCTCCCTCCTGATACATATGTGCTATAATTTATCTTATATTTATCTTTTTTGTTACTCATTTTACTCCTCCTTAAATAAAAAAAGACACGAAATGTGTCGAAAATTTAATTAATTTTTTATTTTTTGTAATATTTTAAAATGTATGCTCCAAATGAATAATTGTAAAATTCAAATGAAACAATCCACCACTCTTTCAAAATATCCACCATCGCATTTAACACCATATCTCACAACTTAAAACACATTAAAAATCGTAACCTGCTTTTATCTTCAATGCCCCAACCCCTAACATTAAACCTATAAAAACACATTCCTCTATTTTTAACCACCATGTTCTATTACCCTACATAAAATGCCAAATTGGTTAGGCTCGGGGTAGCTTTTCTGACAGTAAAACTCGGGTAGAGTTTTACGTAGTCATCGAAAAGCGTTATAAGCCCTCACGGTGATTGAGTGAAAGTAATTTGACTGTTTACTGTTTCAAAGAAACAGCTGAGTTTTTATAAAAACTCAGAAAGCTGAAAGCTTTAAACAACATGAGCGATTTTTTAAGAAAAAATTGCGAATGACATAATTAATAGTTTTTCTTTGGAAAAATACTGGTCGCTCTTTAGAGCGAAACCCTAAAAATCTATAGTCTACTTTTTACCACCATATCCAACTCTTTTAAATCAAAACCATAAAACGCATAACCGTTTATTTAACCACCATGTTCTATTACCCTACATAAAATGCCAAATTGGTTAGGCTCGGGGTAGCTTTTCTGACAGTAAAACTCGGGTAGAGTTTTACGCAGTCATCGAAAAGCGTTATAAGCCTTCACGGCACTTGAGTGAAAGCCTTTTTCCCATATTTTTGGGCTTCGGCAAAAATATGGTCGGGTTGTTAAGGGCAGACAGCCCTTAAAATAAGGGTTCTTAAGGGAGTATCCCTTAAATATACCCCACCCCCTAAAATAAAACTATGAAACTCTTAACCTAACATTTTACTATAATGTTCCATATCACTATAAAAAATCACAACCTAAACAGCTTAGGTCGGGGTAGCTTTTCTGACAGTAAAACTCGGGTAGAGTTTTACACAGTCATTGAAAAGCGTTATAAGGCACTTCTCCCAGAAGTGTCCTTTTTACCTCTTTTTTTGGACAAGCAAAAAAAGAGTGGGGTTCTTAAGGGACTATCCCTTAAAATAAGGGTTCTTAAGGGAGTATCCCTTAAATATACCCCACCCCCTAAAATAAAACTATGAAACTCTTAAACTCACCTTTCACTACCATGCCCTACATTCTTAAATAAAAACATTAAAAACCATAACCAGATTTTAACCACCATGTCCCACCCCTCTATAAAACATAATCTAAACCGTTCGGCTCGGGGTAGCTTTTCTGACAGTAAAACTCGGGTAGAGTTTTACGCAGTCATTGAAAAGCGTTATAAGGCACTTCGCCCAGAAGTGTCCTTTTTACCTCTTTTTTTGGACAAGCAAAAAAAGAGTGGGGTTCTTAAGGGGTGAAACCCCTTAAAATAAGGGTTTTTAAGGGAGTATCTCTTAAATTAGGGGTTTATAAGGGGCAAAGCCCCTTAATTATTATTAATTATTCAGATGTATTTTATCAGGTGATAAATTTAAACTTCTTCTTGGCTGTTTACTTCCTGTATTTGCATTTATGTTCCCCATACTGCCAAGTTTGTTCATGTTATCCATACCATTACTACCCATTCCCTTTAAACTTGCAGCCTTTAAAAGTGCAGAGTTTAGGGCAGAAGAAGACAAACCTTGAGGTGAATCAGCCATACTTTCATCTTTATCCATAACAGAAGTATCCATCATGGCTTTTTCTTGTTCTCCCTTTTGTTGAATTTTCATTATCTTGTCTTCTTCTTTCTTCCTTTCTTTTACTATGTTCATTAATGCTTCTTTTGGTATAACACTGTCAACAGGAAGATTTTTCGCATACTCTTCAAAGGTTATATGACCGCTGTTAAGCATATTTCCAAGAGCTGTTTCTCTTGCGTATTTATCAAAAGGAGTGTTTGGAGAAATATCTATTTTAATGCTTACTTTTAATTTTTCTATTGTCTCTTTGTCAATAATTCTGCTTACATATATTTCTTTGTCTTCTCCCTTTTGGTCCTTTTCGTTTTCTTCCATGTTCTCTATGTCGTCATCTCTTCCAACAATAAAATTATTTCTCTTTTCTTCGTTTTTAACTTCACTTAAAGGTTTCTTTATTATTATTCTTTTTCCCTCTTTTGGTGTGTATACCTGCCACATCTCGAAAATTATCCCTGCAACATCTTCAAGGAAATCTTTAAATCTGATTAGTTGTTCCGTTAAGTTTTGTTCACTGTTTTGTTGAACCGCCAAAATAGCTTGACCACTGGCTCTTTCTGGGTTAACATCCCCTGTAACAGAATCTCCGGCACCTGCAAGGTCTTTTGTATTTTGTATAAGCTCATCTTGAAGTGACTTACTGTCAGGACTCATGGTAGCAGGATTTAAGTATCCCGCTACTTTTCTTACATCATCAACAGTTTGATTGTCGGTAAATATTGCGCTGCCTACTTTTGTAATACTGTCAGGGTTACTGATTTTCTTGCTGTCAACAACAAGTTTCGGATAAGCCCCCATCATTACCGCAAGAGACCTTCTTGTAGCTGTCTTGTTAATCTCGATTTGGTTTGGTATAAGGTTTATTACTTCACCCATTCCTCTGGCACTTCCTTTTAATTCCTCCCAAACAAAATGAGCAATAGGATACTTCTTAAGTCCTAAATCTCTCTCTTCTTCAATAACTGCATTTTCGGTGGATTTCTTAAACCAAATGTGACCGTCTTTTTTGAAGAATTTACTTATTACAAGAACCATGTTGTGTAATTCTTCTTTTGCATAATCCCCGGCTTGTTCTTTTGTTTTGTTATCACTCATTATCTTTTGAATGTCATCTTCCGTTAATTTGTTAAGACCAAGCTCTTTGTTTTTTCTTGCAAGCCTTTTTACACTGGCAACACTCTGTCTTGTTGTAATTAATATGTACTCTTGATCGTTAATATCGGAGTTGTTTTCATTTTCATAATAAATATTTGTCTTGTTTACAACTTCCGGAACAATCTCATTTTCCTCTACATCATAGTTTAAATAAAGTATACCCTCTGAGTTAATGCAGGCATCTTTTAATATATCCCTTGAAATTGCGTTAATTTTCTTGTTCTCCCAAAGAATCGAAGTATATTCGTTTAATTTAGAGCAAAGATCAGACATCTTCACTTGAAATCTCGCATCTTCAAAGTTGTTGGGTGAAAATACAACACCGTATCCGTTACCGTTTATTACCCCCGTTTTGTATTTAACAATCGGTTTAATTATGTTGTAAGTTATAGGAGAAATAACTCCGCTTTCAACACCTTTCCACTGATCTCCGTTGTAAAAACGATAAACCTTGTCTGTTTCTTCATATACATTTTTCTTGCTTAAAAAATCCTTTCCTTTTTCATATAAGGCCCATTCGCCTGTCTTTTTGTAATTCTCATTTTCATACATAATTTATTCTCCTTTATTTTTTATTCTTAGTATTAATCTCTTATTTTTTGTAATTTCAATAAACTGCTAAACTTCTGTTATATTTTTAATCTACACACTCTTTTTTTACCTGTTATAATATTTCTAATCTCCATCCATATCCCCCTTACATCTAATACATCAAAAGCCATAACCAACATTTCAAATTAATGTTCAAATATCTTACATAAAAAATACAACGCCTTTATTTATCTTTTATACAAACACCTCAAACATATTGGGGTAACGGTAGCTTTTCTGACAGTAAAACTCGGGCAGAGTTTTACGTAGTCATCGAAAAGCGTTATAAGGCACTTCGCCTAGAAGTGTCCTTTTTACCTCTTATTGTGACTGTTTACTGTTTCAAAGAAACAGCTGAGTTTTTATAAAAACTCAGGAAGCTGAAAGCTTTAAACAACATGAGCGATTTTTAAAAAAAATTGCGAATGGACAAGCAAAAAAAGAGTGGGGTTCTTAAGGGGTAAAACCCCTTAAATATGGGGTTTAAGGGGCAAAGCCCCTTTGTATTCACGGCGTTTGAGTGAAAGAATTTTGTCCAGTATTTTTTCTTTGGAAAAATACTGGTCGCTCTTTAGAGCGAAACCCTAAAACGCCACGCCTAGTGGCGCCCTTTTATTCGACTTTTTTAGGCGAGTAAAAAAGTCGTGGGGTTCTTAAGGGGTAACACCCCTTAAATATGGGTTGTTAAGGGAGTATCCCTTAAATATATCCCCCTAACATAGTTAAATTAGTCGGGGTGGCGGTAGTGGTCGTTTCAAAAATCTCGGGTAGAGATTTTGAAAAATCCTTAACCTTACATTTCACGAAAATATCCCCCACCTCACATAAACAGCTCGGGGTAGCGGTAGCTTTTCTGACAGTAAAACTCGGGCAGAGTTTTACGCAGTCATCGAAAAGCGTAAAAGGCCCCACGCCTAGTGGCGCCCTTTTATTCGACTTTTTTAGGCGAGTAAAAAAGTCGTGGGGTTCTTAAGGGGCAAAGCCCCTTATATTAAACTTTCTTCTGCCCCCTGCTTGTACCGTCATAATTTTCAATATTGCTAAGTGCAATATTCATTTTGTTAAAAGCTTCTTTTTCTTCCTTTGTCATCTTTACCTTGCTTGTTTTTAAAAAAGGCTTAATACTGTTTCTCTTTTCTTCTTTCTTTTCACTAACACTTTTTAAACCTAGATTATAAGCAAAAAGCACCATAGCCATGCTAATAAATCCGTAAATAATTAAACATATAATAATTAAATTCATTTTCTTCCTCCTTTTTTTGTTATGTTTAAAATCTGTTTCAAAATTTTTCTACATACCTTACCTCCTTAAAATAAAATAAAAAAAGAGCAAAAAGCTCTTTGTAAACAAAATTTAAAATGAGTAATAAAAAAGGAGCATAACGCTCCTAAAATTAAAATGTATTATTAAACTAAAATACAAACTCAAATCATATTTTAGCTTTAAAACTAATATAGTAAATTATAAAATATGTACTATTTCAGCAATAAATAAAACTCGCATAAATACTTTTGTAGTCATAAGTATCATTTTACAAAATTCTTAAATATAGTAACAATAAAACACTAAAAAACCCCTAACCTAACATTTAACAACCACCATGACCTACAAACTTACATACAATCCATTCAAACCCTAAACTCCCATTTAACAACAATGTCCTACCCCATT
Organism: Anaerofustis butyriciformans; assembly: GCF_036289385.1. Taxonomy (NCBI): domain Bacteria; kingdom Bacillati; phylum Bacillota; class Clostridia; order Eubacteriales; family Eubacteriaceae; genus Anaerofustis; species Anaerofustis butyriciformans. The sequence goes on along the minus strand of NZ_JAYFFH010000001.1, from coordinate 234,136 downwards.
CTAAATAAAAGCAGATAATAAGGCAGGTCGGGGTAGCTTTTCTGTCCGTAAAATGCGGGTAGCATTTTGCGAGACATCGAAAAGCGTCAAAGGCTCCACGCCCAGTGGTTTCCTTTTATCCAAATATTTGGATAAAAAATGTCCCACCCACTTACATACAACGCTAAATTATATGGGCTCGGGGTAGCATTCCAGCACTAAAAATACGGGTAGTATTTTTAGTAAGCTTCGGAATGCGTTATAAGGCACTTCGCCCAGAAGTGTCCTTTTTACATCTATAGGACAAATAAAAACACAACCTACATTTTTCTACCATGTCCCACACCCTAAAATAAACACCACTAACTAAATGTTTAGCTCGGGGCAGCGGCAGCACTCGTTCATAGAAAACCTTGTAGATTTTTCATGAAATCCGAGTGCGTCAAAGGCTCCACGCCCAGTGGTTTCCTTTTATCCAAATATTTGGATAAAAAATGTCCCACCCACTTACATACAACGCTAAATTATATGGGCTCGGGGTAGCATTCCAGCACTAAAAATACGGGTAGTATTTTTAGTAAGCTTCGGAATGCGTTATAAGCCCTCACGGCGTATGAGTGAAAGCATTTTATCCAGTATTTTTTGCTTCGGAAAAATACTGGTCGCTCTTTAGAGCGAAACCCTAAAACTCCACGCCCAGAAGTGTCCTTTTTTCCTCTTTTTTTGGACAAGCAAAAAAAGAGTGGGGTTCTTAAGGGGTAACACCCCTTAAATATGAGGATGCCCCTTATTTATTATTCTCCTCTTCTTCCATCATTTCTTTTACAATATCAGGTCCCTTCTTTTTCTCTGGTGGCTTTTCTCTTTCAAAAATCATATAATCAGCTTCACTTCCAACAGCCTTTTCCAAATTCCCAAAGAAATAACTATAAAAATAATTATCTATATTAAGTTTATAGTGACATTCTCCATTTTCGTCATAATAGGTTTCATAAGTTATTGTCGTTTTTTTCTTTGGGTCTACTCTGGTTTTTGTAGACATATCTACATAGTTTCTATAAAGATTTTCAGTAAATATTTCTCCCTTTTCTCCTTCCGTAAGATATTTTTCTTCACTTTCAATATCTTTTATGGTTTCTTCAAGGGCTCTATTATAAATTTTTTCATAATCAGGACTGTCAAATATAAGTTTTATTTTTTTCTTATCCCTATCTATTTTCTCTATACTAAAGCCTACACTCCTAAAAGCAACTTCAATATCTTTCTCTTTATCACCCGTAGGATCTGCAAAAGTGGACATAACCTCCCTTGATGCCTCGTAATCACTCGGCATATCTCCTTTTACTATATCGGTTTTAACATCTTCAATAAGTCCCTTTAATTCTTCATAATATTTAAACTCATCACTTACTATAAGATAATCACATGGATTTTTTTCTATCTCATATGCTAACCCGCCTGTTAGTGCACTATATAAATCCATATTACCATTTTGCTTCTTAAGAGGTACTACGGTCATATTTGCTCCAATCCCTCTGCTTGAAGATTTATCTGACATATTTTTATATACTACATTTTCTGTAATTCTATCTTTTTCCATTACATTTCTGTATTCTTCTTTTAAATTCTTATTTAACAAATCATTCTTTTCTTTTTTGTTTTTTATGTTTTTTTCTTTTATCTGCTTATCGGTTTTCTCTTTTGCATTTTTATATACTTTTCCATAATTGTAAGCATATATCTTTAAAGTTACTTCTCCATTTTCAAAATCTTCTCCAGGCTCATGGTCATTAATATCATGTTTATTTAAAGTAGGCTCTATTGTTATGTTTTCATGTCCTATTTCCAGCCAATTCTCACCAAACAATCTCTTTAAAATCTCTCTTGACTCGTTAAGCTCAGGATATTCTACTTCATCTCCAAAATTCCAGTACATTTCCTTTGCATTTACTTTTATACTTTTACAATAACTTGCGTCTATATCCCCTCCAAAAAATAAATCCTCTATTATATTTGGATTATTTAAAACTACCAATGCAATTAAAAATATAAAAAACAAATTAAAAGCTGTTTTCATTAAAAATTTTTTCATAATATTCCCTCGATTATTTCATGACTTTATTATAACATAAAAAATCACCTTCTAAGCAATACTTAAAAGATGATTACGCATTTATAAATATTCTGTATAACAAAAGAACTCTAGCAGAAATCTACATGTTATAATATCCAATCCACTTACATAAAAATCACGAAACCCCTAACCTAACATTTAACCTCCATGACCTACAAACTAACATAAACCATTCAAACCCTAAACTCCCATTTAACAACAATGTCCTACCCCTTCTAAATAAAAGCAGATAATAAGGCAGGTCGGGGTAGCATTCCAGCACTAAAAATACGGGTAGTATTTTTAGTAAGCTTTGGAATGCGTTATAAGGCACTTCGCCCAGAAGTGTCTTTTTTACATCTATAGGACAAATAAAAACACAACCCATTTATTTATCCATTTATCCCACCCCTATAAAAAAACTATAACCTAAACAGCTCGGGGCAGCGGCAGCACTCGTTCATAGAAAAATCGGGTAGATTTTTCATGAAATCCGAGTGCGTCAAAGGCTCCACGCCCAGTGGTTTCCTTTTATCCAAATATTTGGATAAAAAATGTCCCACCCACTTACATACAACACTAAATTAGGTGAGGAGGGGTAGCATTCCAGCACTAAAAATACGGGTAGTATTTTTAGTAAGCTTCGGAATGCGTTATAAAGCACTTCGCCAAGAAGTGTCTTTTTTACATCTATAGGACAAATAAAAACACAACCCATTTATTTATCCATTTATCCCACCCCTATAAAAAAACTATAACCTAAACAGCTCGGGGTAGCGGTAGCACTCGTTCATAGAAAAATCGGGTAGATTTTTCATGAAATCCGAGTGCGTTATAAGCCTTCATGGCGTATGAGTGAAAGCATTTTATCCAGTATTTTTTGCTTCGGAAAAATACTGGTCGCTCTTTAGAGCGAAATTTACTTTATTATCATATAATCAGCTTCACTTCCAACAGCCTTTTCCAAATTCCCAAAGAAATAACTATAAAAATAATTATCTATATTAAGTTTATAGTGACATTCTCCATTTTCGTCATAATAGGTTTCATAAGTTATTGTCGTTTTTTTCTTTGGATTCACTCTATTGCTTTTGTAGAATTTTATATACATTTCGTTAAGTTTCTCAGTAAAGATTTTTCCTTTTTCTTTTTCATTTAAATCATTTTCATTATCAATATCAATTTCAGTCATTATAATTGCCTGATTATAAATATACTCAAAATCAGGACTATCAAATATAAGTTTTATCTTTTTCTTATCCCTATTAACTTCTTCTATACTAAAACCTACATTTTCCATTATAATTTCAATATCTTCTTCTTCCTTAGTTTCGTCTTCAGGATCCACTAAAACAGACATAACCTCCCTTGCTTCTTCGTAATCACTCGGCATATCTCCTTTTACTATATCGGTTTTAACATCTTCAATAAGTCCCTTTAATTCTTCATAATATTTAAACTCATCACTTACTATAAGATAATCACATGGATTTTTTTCTATCTCATATACTAACCCGCCTGTTAGTGCACTATATAAATCCATATTACCATTTTGCTTCTTAAGAGGTACTACGGTCATATTTGCTCCAATCCCTCTGCTTGAAGATTTATCTGACATATTTTTATATACTACATTTTCTGTAATTTTATCATTTTCCATTACATTTCTGTATTCTTCTTTTAAATTCTTATTTAACAAATCATTCTTTTCTTTTTTGTTTTTTATGTTTCTTTCTCTTATCTGCTTATCGGTTTTCTCTTTTGCATTTTTATATACTTTTCCATAATTGTAAGCATATATCTTTAAAGTTACTTCTCCATTTTCAAAATCTTCTCCAGGCTCATGGTCATTAATATCATGTTTATTTAAAGTAGGCTCTATTGTTATGTTTTCATGTCCTATTTCCAGCCAATTCTCACCAAACAATCTCTTTAAAATCTCTCTTGACTCGTTAAGCTCAGGATATTCTACTTCATCTCCAAAATTCCAGTACATTTCCTTTGCATTTACTTTTATACTTTTACAATAACTTGCATCTATATCCCCTCCAAAAAATAAATCCTCTATTATATTTGGATTATTTAAAACTACCAATGCAATTAAAAATATAAAAAACAAATTAAAAGCTGTTTTCACTAAAAATTTTTTCATAATATTCCCTCGAAATTTTTATAGCTTAATTATATCATAATAATTATTTTTTATTATCTTTTTCTTCATTTGCCATATATTCATTTATTTTATTATTAGCATTTACAACTGTAGACCATAAAGTATCTTTACCAATATCTATTCCATACTGTTTAAAAATAGTCTTCATATCCATATAATCAATTTGATTTAAATATGTAAGCAAATTATCAGAAATATTATATTTAACCCATGCATCAGCAATATCAGGCATCATTCCTAATGCTAAACTTTTATTTGCATCATAAAAAGCTTTATCTTGTGCTTCTTTTATAGATATATCTAAATCATAATAATCATAATTCAAAGAATGGCTATAAGATTTTCCCCAAGCAATATTATAAGCTTCAAACTTTCCAATTAATGGAAAAGATGTATTACCTGCATCTATACAAGAATCTGTTATAGTATCTGCTACTCCTTCAAAACCATATATAATGATTTTTTGTTCTTCTGTTCCCTCATGTTTTAAACGTTCCAAAGCAGCACTTTGCCCTCTTTTATAAAAGGGATTAAAATTCGTGCCCATAACTCGCCCCGTTTGAAACCCACCTTCAAAATTTCTATATAAAGATTCCTCTATAGTTATTTTTATAAGATAATCATTACCATACGTGGCAATATCGTCAAGAGTCTCTTGCTCTATCCTGTCAGAAACAACAAGAGCCATTGCATAAGGAATCTTAGCTTTCATTACATCATTATATCCAGTTTTATCCTCTGCCATATGATCACTCATTGCAACATAAAGCATTTTTCTTTCTTCTTCTGTCATACTCTGCATAAGAGAAATATCAACATCTTTTAAAACAGGATTTTTCTTTAATGCTTCTATATTACTAAAATCTAAGTTTTCAGCTCCTTTTTTTTCAAGCATAATATTTACAGCACCTGGCTCTCCATATTCTTCTTTCAATAATTCCTTTGTTTCCTCGCTAACTTTACGGCTTATATAATCATCTATGGCACCTCCAGCCTCACCATAATACTGTTTTTTGCTAAAATCTCCATATCTTGGAGCACCTTTTGCCGACTGTACAACTTTATCAAAATTATCATAAAGGTTTTCTCTATTTTGTTTTTGAATTTCTTCTTCTGCCCTTTTCTTTTGTATATAAGGCTCAAATACTTTTTCATTGTATATATCTGTCGAAAACCTTTTTGTAAGATCCCCCGGTCTTCTAGGGGCACTATTAATCTCGGCATAAGTTTTGGTGCTGTTCATAGGCTTTGCATTATTAATAACAGAAGAATAATCTGCTTTCTGCTTATTTTTATTTCTACTTTGAAATTCATCAAAGCTCATATGGGTTCTTAACGTAGGATTCTTTAAACTATGTAAATCTTTTTTACCACCCATATTCAAACCACTGTTTTTTAAAATTAAGTTTTGTAATTCTTGGTTTTTCTTTTCTTCCGGCTCCCTTATGGTTTTTGGGTCATAAGAGGTTATATAAGTTTTATTATTATTTTGATTTATAAAATCCATTCCCAATTTTTTATTTTGAGTATATGTATTTTGATAAGTCATAAAATCCTTATTTACATTTGAATTTTGAGTATAGACTTTGGATTTTAAATTTTTATCCCCTTTATATACTATGCTGTCAGTATTGACTTTTTTGTCATTATTTGTCGAATTATACATATTACCATTTAAACCGCTTTTTGAATATATAGGAGCACTCTTTTGTTTTAATATTTTAGCACTATTTTGTAATCCTTTATTTATATAATTATAACTTTGTTTATAAATATCTGCTACACTTTTATTTATCGCTTCTTTTTGTTTTTGTTCCTTTTGTTCTTTTTGTTTTTGTATATTATAATAATTTTCAAAACCCATTTGGTTAAATGGTTTAATATTATTATCTTTAAATTGAGTACTTCCCTTATTTAAACCACTATTTTTAAAATCAGAATTTGCATAGTCTTTCGTATTAATACTTGAACCAGAATTACCATTACTAAAATTTTTATTATTAAAAGCACTCTTAACTCCTGATTTAAGTGCACCTGCAACATTGTTTGCACTTTTATATGCCTTATTATTTACATTCCAATTATTATTTCTTCTTGCCTTTTCAAGGCTTTCTTTATTTATTGTTTTTATAGAATTACTAATTGTTCCAGCCGATTTTTTTAATATTTCATCAATATATTTATTTCTCATTTTTCCCTCCTTTTTTATCATTTTTAAATAAATTTGATTTCTATATTTCTAAAATAAACTTCATTTTTACGTATCTTTCAAAATTTTTACCTCCTTAAATACTTAATTTTTTTATAAAACCTAGCAATAAAAAAAGAGCAAAACACTCCTAAAATAAAATTATATTATCAAACTTAATTACAAACTTAAATCATATTCTACTGCCTAAAACCAATATTATGAATCATATTCTAACAACAAAAAACTGTCATGATAAATCTTAAGTTATAATACTTGCTATTTCATCAATAAATAAAACTAAAATAATTACTTTTATAGTAATAAGTATCATTTCAAAAAAATATTAAATAAACTAACAATAAACCACATCAAAATCCATAATCTTAATTTACATACCATATTCCACAGCATTACATAAAGTAATGAAACCATTAACTTTATATTTTACCACCATGACTTGCAAATTTTCATAAAATCCATTCAAACCCTAAACTCCCATTTAACAACAATGTCCTACCCCTTCTAAATAAAAGCAGATAATAAGGCAGGTTGGGGTAGCATTCCAGCACTAAAAATACGGGTAGTATTTTTAGTAAGCTTTTGAATGCGTTATAAGGCACTTCACCGAGAAGTGTCTTTTTTACATCTATAGGACAAATAAAAACACAACACCTTTATTTATCCATTTATCTCACCCCTATAAAAAAAACTATAACCTAAACAGCTCGGGGCAGCGGTAGCACTCGTTCATGGAAAAATCGGGTAGATTTTTCATGAAATCCGAGTGCGTTATAAGCCCTCACGGCGTATGAGTGAAAGCATTTTATCCAGTATTTTTTGCTTCGGAAAAATACTGGTCGCTCTTTAGAGCGAAACCCTAAAACCCCACGCCTAGTGGCGCCCTTTTATTCGACTTTTTTAGGCGAGTAAAAAAGTCGTGGGGTTCTTAAGGGGTAACACCCCTTAAATACGGGTTGTTAAGGGCAGACAGCCCTTAAGTAAGGGGTTTAAGGGGCAAAGCCCCTTACTAACCTTTAATCCGTCAGCGTAACCTTAATAGTCTTATTTACTTCCTTATCCTCTTCGTCTTTAAATACTCCGTATCTCTTTCCAAGTAACTCCGCAGCCTTCATGGCATAACTAAGCTTTGTTGGAATTTGAACTACTTTAGGTGTTTCTGTCTTTTCTTTTACCTGCTTAAATTCCCCGGGCTCAACTTCCCTATAATCAACTTTTTCCTCTTTGTAAGTCACTACAACATCTTCCATCTCTTCCCTTCTCATAACCGATGTTAAATATTCCATTACTTCCTTTATATCTGCCACATCATCTGACTTTGTCTTATTTAAAACCGAGTTCATATATTCTTTTATAAGGGGGTTTTTAAGATTTCTCGATGCAATACTCCCTGCACATTCCTTGCTGTAACCTGCCTTTAATGCTGCATTATATCCGTTTAATGATATTAAATATTCATCGGCAAAAGCCTTTTGTCTTTTTGTAAGTTCCTTTTTCTTCTCCATTTTTTCCTCCTAATATAAAAACAGAGCCTAAAGCTCTGTTTCCTGAATTATTTTATTTATTTCTTCTTTTTTTGACTTTATGTAGTTTATAACATAAATCAAAAAGTAAAAATATAATTTATAGTTTAACTTATTATTTTCTGTACTAAATTTTACCAATGTAAGAGTTGTATCTTCTATTTTACATTTTATATTATCTGTAATTTCCCTTTTCAAATCTGCATTTGATAATTCCTTTATATCATTATCCAGTAATTTTATTATTACCTCATCTGATAACTTGTTTTTTTCATTTACTAAAAATTTTATTATTTCTTCCTTTAAAGAATTATTTATTATGTCTATTAAAGATTCAATAACTTTACTATTTTTAATTTTTTTTCTTATATCTTGATATTTTTTATATAAATTTTCACCATTAGCATATTTTGATTTTATTGTTCTCTTTGAAAAATAAGGATAAGTTTCAAAATGTAAAAAAGTTTTGCCTTCTTCTACTTCCAAATGTATGTTAAATTCTAATTTTTCTTCATTGTTTTCTTTGTATTTATTACTGCCATTATCATCCTTTTTTTTCAATATTAAATCACTTTTAAATTTTAAATCACGAAGTGAAATCTGACAGAATTTTTTCTTATAGTAATTACCCAAACAGGCATAAATGTTTTCATCATTTTGAATAAAAGTTGGATAATATCCGTTTATCATTTTTAGTAAATATTCAATATAATTTTCAATGGTATTTGAAGAAAATATTTTTTCGTGTTCTTTCTCCACTTCTTCTGCATTCTTTTTACCAAATAAATCAAAAAAATCTTCTTCCAAAGGTGAATCACCCATTTTTTTAAGCTGCCAATAATAAACTCTTTTAAATTTATCACTTGTGAGTTCATAAAATGACTTATCTGCTGTAAGATAAATATAATATTTATGCTCATAATCTTTATAATCGTTTTTGTCTTCGTCTTCGTTTTCTATGCAATCTAAATATCTGCCTGTCTGATTGTTTCCCTCTAAGGAATAGACTTTGTTTTCAATACAGTAGACAGCATACTTACTTCCATCTTTTTTTTTTACCGTTATAAATATATCTGCCTTATTTTTTTTATTAAGTTCCTTTTCAACCTCGACCTTTATCCCCTCTAAATCCAATTCTTCATTACCCGCTATTTCTTCATAATCTTCATAAGCCTCTTTTGCAATCATATCAAGAAAACGTATATCTTTTTTTATACAGTTTGCAAAAAATCGACTCATAACGATTTCTTTACTTTCCACCCCTAAAATTTTAAATATGTTAGTTTCTAAATTCCTTATCATCACACATTACCTCACTTATTCATTTACTATAATACCATATTAAAAGTATATTTACGTACCAACATACTCCCAAATTTATATTCTAAATTTAACATATTTTTAAAAACCTATCTACGATTTTTTCTTTATTATTTTTGAGGTAAGGAAATATTTACCAATTATAAATCTAATGCTTATTACCATAATAAAATTTGTTGTTTATTTTAAAATACTAACTTATAATTTAATTAACGATAAAATGAGGAGAAAAAAATGAATACTTTAATAACAAAGCAAAACAACGATTTTATAATGCCTTTTTCATATGAAATTGTTATTCCTGAAAAAGAAAATGATTTTAACTATGAATATAGCATTCAAGATGAAACAAATCCAAATTTTAATGAAAATTTTAATTTAAAAGACAAAACCGAAAATGATTATATTGATAGTGAATTTTTAGAATATATAGATAACCTTACCAAAACAGATTATATACTATCTGCCGCAAGTGGTCTTTTTTCAGGTGGAATAAGTGCCTTTATTTGTAAAGAATTTTCTTTAGATAATGCTCAAACTATGGGAAAAGAAAAAGCAATAGATATCGTTATTAAAATAGCTAAGTTTAATGGCTTTAAAGGTGATAAAGATGATATCGCCGGAGCAATAAGAACTTTAGAAAAAGCTTATCCATTTGCATCTGACAGCCATACTAATATATATGGTGGAGGCAGACAACATCACTTAAGAGATTTTACGCACCACCCTACAATTACCGGACTTATTTTCTCAATTATCGAACAGTTTTTTAAATATAGCTTTGGAACAGACCCAGATGGTAAATTTATTTTTAAAGAAATTACAGATACAAAATATATAGGTAAAAATATATATGAAAAAATATACTATGCAACTATAAAATGGGCATTCCATTTAATAAGTGATATGGCAGGCTCAAGTAATACACCGGGAGAAGGAACAGGAATTCCGGGACCGATTTTATCTTTTCTAAAAGAAGTATCAACTCTGCCTTTAATACATGAAATAAAAATTAAATATAAAGACGATGAAATAGAATTTTCAAAATTTATATCTAAATTATTTAATGGAACATATTTTGAACATAAATCTAAAGACGATATAATTAAATTTGACCTTAGAACCGAAATGGGAATTGCTTTTCAAATATCAAATCAAGCCATACCGGTAATTATTAATGAATGTATAGTAAGAGGATTTTATTTTATAAAAAGACTTTATATACAAATTAAAATAAACAATATTAAATCACTAAAAGATTTAAAAAAATTAGACCCTAAAACTTTTCTGCCTATAAACAACAGAAACTTAACACATATGATTACTATTTCCTCTGGTGTTTTCTTTACGGTTTCAACTGCAACAGCTGCAGTAAAAGCAGCATATAAAGGAAAAAACAATTTTACAAGACATTTCCTTTTAAATATAAATTATGTTGGAGTAGGACGTTTTACTTTTGCACTTCTTAGTGAAGGAATATATATATTAAAAGATCTAAAAGAAACATACAAAATATATAAACAAAGACAAGATGTACTTTTAAAAGAAACGTTTGATTTTAAAATATATGATTACTTTTCATTAAATGAAAAACAAATGCAAATACTCTTTTCTCTAAAAAAACAAAAAGTTCAATATGATATAAATACAACAAAAGATGATGTAGAAAGAAAAATAAAACAAAAATGGCTTCAACTATGGGAAAAAGATATTAATGAAAATTATAAAAATGAATTAGTTTTACTAAACAAAGACGAAACTTATAATCAAATATCAAATGAAGTTGGAAAAAGTATTGATATTGGCTGGCTTTATCTTATTACAATGGAATTATCTTTGTTTATTCCTTATTATCCAATAAAATCAAAAGAAGAAAAATGGAATAAAGTAATAAAATATAAAAGTAATTTTGAAGAAGAAGAATTTTGCAAATGTCAAATGATTATATCTTATGAAGATTACAAAGCAATATTAAAAGAATATAATAAAAATATTGGAAAGTTAGATAATAAAACAAAAAAAATAATCACAGGAGCAGGTATAACAGCAGTACTAGGAATAGCAACAGGAGGAGTTATTTATTACTTTTCACCTCAAATTGCAGTTTTAATAGCTGGATCATCTTTTGCTAATTTATCTGGAGCAGCCTTAACAAATGCAAGTTTGGCATTTATCGGTGGTGGTTCTCTTGCCGCAGGAGGTTTAGGAATGGCAGGAGGAACGACAATACTTACAGGAGGCGGTGTATTTATAGGTTCGTTAAGTGGAGGAATAACTACATTTTCTACATTAAACTCAATTTCCTCAAAAGATTTGGTATTAAGCGAATGTGCAAAATTTTTAACTTATTGCAGTCTAATCTTAGTAAAAAAACAAAATAACATCGCTATGGTAAAAAATATACAAAAAAGTATTCAAGATAGTATAAATGAATTATCTAATCAACTAAAAATTAATGAACTAATATATAAGGATGAAACAATAATACACCAAAGTAAAAAGCAAAAAATGTATATAAAATATTTTGATAGATGCAATAAAATTCTATTAAATACTTTGAAAGATTGATATAAAGAAAGCCCTAAGCATCCTTAAGGCTTTTTATTTATAATTTTTATTTTTTCTTTTTCATATAAACGATACTTCCACCAATAACGACAACACATACAATAAGTATTACTACCCACATCACCATATTTGAACTATCTCCAGTCCCAGGAGTATTCACATTTGAAGCATTTTGAGAAGAATCATCTGAAGTTCCTTCATCTGGATTCGGGTTATAATTTGGATCAACGGCACCGCATACACTGCATTTTCCGTCAACATAGTTGTGAGCTGTTTTTTCTATAACACTGCCATTTTTAACAACTTCATTGCATACGCTGCATACTTCATCTCCGGTGTATCCTTCAGCAGTGCAAGTTGCTTCTTTCTTGTTTTCTAAAGTAAGAGTATGTTTTTCATCTGTGCTATAAGAACAATTCGTACATGATAATTTATGATATGTATTATCAACATAAACAGCTTCTAAATCATGACTTACACCAAAAGAATCACAATCCCATGTTATAAAATCACCACCAGCTTGTTCTACCCAAGCATTCATAGCTCCTACAAGGGAATCATAAGTCTTACCATCTATTGTAACAGGTGTTTCAAGTTTTCCGTCAATAACTTTGCTTGAATTAGCGATAGTTCCGGGATAAGGACCTTGTCCACCTACAATATCCAATTTATCAGAATAACAATATTGTTTTGTCCCCCCATTTTCATATCCAATTAATCCACCTGAATAATCATGTTTATCTTGAGCGGCTTCTTCCATAAATGTAATATTACTTGAATAACAGTTATTTATAACTGAATTAAATTCATTTATATAACCGATCATACCGCCTCTATATTTCCAATCATTAGTGTTTGCAGACAAGGTAATGTTTGAAACTATAATATTGCTGATATTAGAATTATATGATAATGATGTACTACTATATAAACTACCACATAATCCTCCAACAAATACAGAACTACTTCCATTTCCTTTAATAATAGAATTATCTACTGTTATATTTGAAACTTCACTTCCTGCAAAAAATCCTGCAACTGTTCCGACACATATAGAATCAGAAGAATTTCCTATTTCAACATTACTATTTTCAAACTTTAGATTTTTTACACATCCTTTTAACACACCACCAAAAAATCCAACAGCTTTATTGCCGTTAGTAATACTTTCTATATTTATATTCATATTGCTTATGGTATGATTATCTCCGTCAAAAGTACCTCTAAATAAGTTCTCATTATTATATTCAAGATTAACTCCATTCCAGTGTCCGATAGGTTCCCAGTTATGTCCGGATAAATCAATATCATTTTTTAGGGTTATAGTCCATCCTTCATATGTAATACCATTATTTACTTCATAAGCAAGAAGTCCAAGTTCCTCAGCACTTGTAATTTCTATTGTCTTAGCATCCTCATCTTTACTTGTATAAGCAGATGCACGAATACTATCATCACTCCAATTTAAATCATCAGCCTTAACAAAAGAACTGTTTAAATTTAGTCCACCTAAAACAATAAGGCATGAAACCAATACCGCAAAAATCTTCTTAACCAAAACCTCTTCCTCCAACTAAATTTATAAAATTATTTAATTAAAATATTTTGAAATTCAATGCATTGTTATTTTATCAAAAAACACATTATTTTTTCAAGATTTTTATAATTTCAATTAAATATTTTACATTCTTCATTATATAAGTTTGATTAGATATTTTTATTGTTTAAAAATCGTGTATTTCTTAGTAATTATGTTTTATGTTCTTACATAAATATCATAAAAACATAACCCCATATTTCACTTCTATGTTTATCTATCTTACAAAAAAACATTAAAACACTAATTTTATATTTAATTACAATGTTCCTATTCCTTACATGAAATAATTAAAACAATAACCCCATATTTCACTTCTATCTTCCACTATCTTACATAAAATCATTAAAAAACTACTACTACATTTCACAACCATATCCCACCCCACTACACAAAACCAAATAATTAGTTAGGCTCGTGGTAGCTTTTCCGCCAGTAAAACTCGGGTAGAGTTTTACGTAGGCGTCAAAAGCGTTAAGGCACTTCGCCCAGTGATGTCTTTTTATCCAAATATTTTAACAAAACTTGATTAGTTCTTTAAGAAAAAAATTGAATATTCCCCACCTAACAGGAAATCACAAACTAAATAGGTTTAAGGAGGCGGTAGTGGTCGTTTCAAAAATCTCGGGTAGAGATTTTTCATGAAATCCGAGTGCGTTATAAGCCTTCACGGCGATTGAGTGAAAGCGTTTTTTCCATATTTTTGGGCTTTGGCAAAAATATGGTCGGGTTGTTAAGGGCAGACAGTCCTTAACAATAGGGTTTAAGGGGTTCCCTCCTTTAATGTCGAGTTATTAAGATAGAATCTCTTAAGTTTCCACCACATTACATAAAAACACGAAAAACTATCCCTACATTTCACAACAATGACTCCCTACCTTACATAAACATCATTAAAATACTATCTCACATTAAACGACCATATCCCACCCCACTACATAAAACCAAATAATTAGGCAGGGGTAGCGGTAGCACTCGTTCATAGAAAAATCGGGTAGATTTTTCATGAAATCCGAGTGCGTTATAAGCATTCACGGCGACTGAGTGAAAGCGTTTTTTTCCATATTTTTGGGCTTTGGCAAAAATATGGTCGGGTTGTTAAGGGCAGACAGCCCTTAAAAATAGGGTTTAAGGGGTTCCCTCCTTTAATGTCGAGTTATTAAGATAGAATCTCTTAAGTTTCCACCACATTACATAAAAACACGAAAAACTATCCCTACATTTCACAACAATGACTCCCTACCTTACATAAACATCATTAAAATACTATCTCACACTAAACGACCATATCCCACCCCACTACATAAAACCAAATAATTAGGCAGGGGTAGCGGTAGCACTCGTTCATAGAAAAATCGGGTAGATTTTTCATGAAATCCGAGTGCGTTATAAGCATTCACGGCGACTGAGTGAAAGCGTTTTTTTCCATATTTTTGGGCTTTGGCAAAAATATGGTCGGGTTGTTAAGGGCAGACAGTCCTTAAGTAAGGGTTGTTAAGGGAAAATCCCTTAAATATTTCTTTAAATAAATTTAAAAAATTTGAAAAAAGCCGTTAATTTTTTTTGCGTAAAACATTGTAAAATATAGTTAAAGAAAAAATTTAAAGGAGTTGGGATATGGAAGGTGTAAATTATTTTCCGTTGGATGTGCATTTGGAAGACAAAGTAAATTTAATTGAAGCAGAATTTGGACTTACGGGTTTTGCCGTTTTAATAAAACTCTATCAAAAGATTTACGGCGGAAGTGGTTATTTTACCCTTTGGGATAATGAAGTGGAAATGCTTTTTTCTTCTAAAATAAACATTGATATAAAAAGGCTTAAAAGGATAGTTGAAAAGTGCATCGAAAGGGATATTTTCTCAAAAGATATGTACGATAATTTTTCTATTCTTACATCCAAAGGAATTCAAAAGAGATTTTTTACTATTACAAAAAGGCGCAAAGAAAGCGATGTTAAATGGGATTATATCCTGCTTAACAAAAAAGAAATAAAAGAGCTTAATCTAAAAAAACTTATGGAGCCCGATAAAAAAATTGCATGCAAAAATGACAAAAATGCTAACAAAAAGGATAAAAATGTATGCAACAATGAGGAAAATGCATGCAAAAATGAACAAAGTAAAGTAAAGGAAAGTAAAGTAAATAAAAGTAAAGAAAGTAAAGTAAAAGAAGAAAAGAAAAAATACGGTGATTACGGCAATGTTCTTTTAACAGATAATGAGTATAACGCATTAAGAATGAATGTTAATGATTATAAAAATAAAATAAAAGACCTTGATTATTATATAGGAAGTACTGGAAGAGAGTATAAAAGCCATTATATGACCATACTTTCATGGTCAAGGCGGGATAAATTCAAAAACATAAACAAATCATCTAAAATCGAGATTGAGGCCGATAGAGAATATGAAACTTACAGTGATGAATTAATAAAAGAAATGATGATGGGAGATTGATAAATTATGTTTGATTTTAAAAATGTTGAAGGGCTGTTATATGCTTATCCGATAATAAAAAAAAGCATTGACATAGACAGAGAAACACTAAGGATGTTAGAAGATTATGAAGCAGATATTCAAGCCGTTAAGTATGATGGAGTTAAGGTAGATAAAAGTGATATAAGCAATAATACTCAAAGAGAAGCTCTTGATTTAATAAGTGACAAGGCTTACTTAAATAAAAAAATAAAGAAAAACTCTCTTAAAGCTAAGAGAGTTGAAATGGCTCTTGAAGTGTTAAAGGAAGCGGAAAGGGATATAGTTGTAAAGAAATATTTTGACAGGTATTTGGATTATGAGATTTATGATGATTTATGTATTTCAAAGTCTACATATTACCGAATGAAAAATAATGCCGTTAAAAAGATTGGTGATGTTTTATACTAAGGACAAAGGGGCTTTGCCCCTTAAACCCCACGACTTTTTTACTCGCCTAAAAAACTCGAATAAAAGGGCGCCACTAAGCGTGGAGCCTTAACGCTTTTGACGCCTACGTAAAACTCTACCCGAGTTTTACTGGCGAAAAAGCTACCCTAAGCCTGCCTAATTATTTGGTTTTATATAACAAAGACAAAGGGGCGTTGCCCCTTAAACCCTACTCTTTTTTTGCTTGTCCAAAAAAAGAGGCAAAAAGGACACTTCTATGCGAAGTGCCTTAAACGCTTTTCGATGTCTCGCAAAATGCTACCCGTATTTTACGGACAGAAAAGCTACCACCACCCCAAACTGTTTAATTGGGGTTTATATAATGAAATAGGACATATTAATAAAATATAAGTTTAGTATTTTTATAATGTTTTAAAACTTTTATTTAAAATTAAACTAATAAAAAAACACCTTTTATTAGGTGTTTTAATCTTTATTTAATTCATTTTTTATTTTATAATCTAAATATTTATCATAATCTTTTGACTTTATTATTAAAATAGGACCCGACTTTCCATTTGATAATTCAAAAACAACATCTGAAATTATAGTTTTTGCTTCCTTACCAATATTATCTTCTATCCATTTTTTTGCTTTATCTGGTTGAGAATTTTTATATGGTAATGTTGCACAATATTTTAAATAATCCTCTCCATCTCCTCGTAAAACCATAAACTCAGCATAAGCAACCTCATGTTTTTTATTTGATACAATATAATATGAATAATTGTTTGTAAAACTGCTCCAAGAGTACCCATCATCTGTACTTTGTGTTTTAGGTTTTGGAATACCATTTTCTTCCAAACTAAGAACTATATCATATGCTTGGCTTGATTTAATTGTAGGCATTTCTTTCACTTCTTCTGATTTCTGTTTTTCTTTATCCTTATTATCTTCTTTTATATCAACTTCACTGTCACTTTGTTTTTTATCTTCCACTTCTGTAGATACATTACTATTTATATTATTTCCGTATTGTGAATAATCATTTTCAATCCCAAAAGACATCAAAACTAAAAGTAAGACAATCCCTACAAACCACCACCTCTTATAAAAAGGTTTCTTTACTTTGTTTAATGCTCTGCTCTTTAAATTATTTAATTTTTTCATAATATGTTCCCCTTGTGAAAATTAAAATAATATGACTAAATGCATACTTTTTGTAACACTTATGATATTATTAAATAAAGTAGTTTATAATGTATATATAAATAACATATTGAATATTTAAGTATTATTTTATTCACTGGAATTTTAAATATGTTATGTTACCAAATGTATAGTTAGTTAGAATTTTTTTTATTTATGAAATTAAAAAATATTTATATAAATTAAAAATATAAATAATCAATATATAAATCATCAAAACCATAATCTAAAACTCACACCACTTCAATATATAAAAATATATCTTATATACCCACATCAAATCCATTCCCAACAACTTTTTTACAAAAAAACAGAAACAAATACATAAAAATAAAAAAAGGCTTTATAAGCCTTTTAATACCGATAAAATATTTTTGACAAAATAAAAAAAGTATTGATATCAATACTTCTTAAAAAATGGTGGGCCTTCAGGGACTCGAACCCCGGACCGTCCGGTTATGAGCCGGATGCTCTAACCAACTGAGCTAAAGGCCCTTACCAATAAATAAATAAAAAAAAGAAAATTTGTCAGTGTCCTTTAAAAATTAATGGTCGAGGTGAAGGGACTCGAACCCCCGGCCCCATGGTCCCAAACCACGTACGCTACCAACTGCGCTACACCTCGACTGAACACAAGAGATATAATACAGTAAAACATTAAAAATGTCAAGCAAATTTAAAAACTTTTTTTCTTTTTTTTTCTCCCCTTTCAAAACCCTTTTATAACAAGGATTTTAAAGAAAATTTTTTTTGTTTTTTTTCTTATTTTTAACGTTATTTTTATAAACATTAAAAAAAATATTATAAAAAAAATTTAAATTTTTTTCTTAAATTTTACTTCAAACGTTATCATTAATATAACCTTTTATTTTTAATTATAAAATTTTTTATAAAAAAATAAACCGCGTATAACGGTTTATTTTTCAAATTTATCTTTATAATTTTCAATTGCTTTATTTATTACTTCTTTTGCTTCTTTATCACCAAGCACTTTTTCAACAGTAGTTTCTTTATGTTCAAGTGTTTTGTAAACGCTGAAGAAATGTTGTATTTCATCAAATATATGACTTGGTAAATCATTTAAAGTCATACAGAAATTATAAGTAGGATCATTAAATGGTATAGCTATAATTTTTTCGTCGTTTTCTCCGTCATCTATCATATTAAGTACACCGATAGGATAACATCTTATTAAACTTGTAGGATAGATGTTTTCGCTGCAAAGAACTATTACATCAAGAGGGTCTCCGTCATCTCCGTATGTTCTTGGAATAAAACCGTAATTTCCCGGATAATGTGTTGATGTGTATAAAATTCTATCAACAATAATATGACCTGTTTCTTTATCAAGTTCATATTTTACATTACTTCCCTTTGGAATTTCTATATAAGCAATAAAATCGTCGGCACTAATCCTTTTTGGATCGATATTATGCCAAATAGTGTTTTTGTTCATGTCGCACCTCCCTAAAAATGCCCTTTTTATTTAAGTTTACACTAATAAAATAAAATTGCAATAAAAATTTTTTTAATTTTATATTATATGTTATAATTATTTAAAACATTCAACTTGAACTTTAAGGAGAAAAATATGAATTTTTTAAGCGTCGAAAATACTGCAAACATATTTACAAGATTTTCTCTTTTTCATTTTATATGGATAGGGGTATGTATTCTAATTTGTCTTTTTATGTTTCTTAGAAGAAGAACAATAAGAAGAAATTTTTCAGGAAGATGGTATTATATTTTTATGGCATTTTTTGCATTTTTCTTTGAGATGATATATATCGTCTGGGCATATGCCATAAGTGGAGAACAAAACATCATTTATGCAATCCCCTTTGATTTTACATTTATTGCAATGGTGCTTTCTATATTACTGTTCTTTTCAAGAAAACAAATTTTTTACGATTTGTTTTACTTCATATCCTTCTTTTCAATAATAAATCTTATTTTTGCAGACTTTGGAGGATATGGATATACACACTTTAGATTTTACCAGTTCTTTATATGTAATATCTTCGTTGTGTTTTCACTTATCTATTTTACATTTGTGGATTACCACAACATAAAACATATAAAATCCGTTGTGCATTACGGTGTATTTATATTCTTTGTGCTTTTATTAAATGGACTACTTTCTTTCGTAAGCCAAAAGAACTACATAAACGAAATAATGTGCTATATCCCTGCCAAAATAAATGCCTTTGCGGGTAACTTTGGAAGTGTAGCAATAATTACATTTATATGTATTGCCCTTGCTTTTGTAGCATTCGCACCATGGTATTTGTGGAATAAAGAAAAAGAAAGCGAACATATAGTAAATTAAAAAAGACTTGAAAACAAGTCTTTTTTAATAATATTAAAAGTTAAATAAAACAAAACAGTATATCAACATAATATAAACTTAAATTTCATCATAACACTCAAACTATTTAATATAAAAATGATAAAACACTTAATCCCTATTTCACAACGATATCCCACTCCCTCATATAAAAAGTGTCAAAAAGGAAATCCACATTTCAATTCTGTATTCTATTAATTATATAAAACATATTAAACAAAGTCATAACTTCAATTTAACACCCATGTCCCACTCCACAATATAATAATAAGGTTGGGCAGCGGTAGTGGTCGTTTCAAAAATCTCGGGTAGAGATTTTTAGAAAATCCGACCACGTTATAAGCCCTCACGGCGCTTGAGTGAAAGCCTTTTTCCCATATTTTTGGGCTTTAGCAAAAATATGGCGGGGTTCTTAAGGGGTAGCACCCCTTAAATTTGGGTTATTAAGGGAGAATCCCTTAAAATTCCCACCCCTCTACATAAAACCGAATAATTAGGTCGGCTCGGGGTAGCTTTTCTGTCCGTAAAATACGGGCAGTATTTTGCGAGACATCGAAAAGCGTTATAAGGCACTTCGCCGAGAAGGGTCCTTTTTTACCTCTTTTTTTGGAACAAGCAAAAAAAGAGTGGGGTTTAAGGGGCAACGCCCCTTGATACATTTGCAATAGCGGAAATCGTATCAGAAATAGTGTTTATTACACCAATTAATTCTTTATTTTCTTCATTTTTCTTAATCTCTTTAAGTCTTACTTTAAACTCTGCCATTTCATATTTTGAAAAGTATTTCGTTAAGTTTTTCGTTTCATCTAAAACACAAATAAGATAAACATCTTCCATATTTATGTTTTTCTTACCTGTAATAACATTTTTAATGTTATTTATAAGATAAGTTTTATAATCATCTTTTGGTATGTAAAGAGTTTTTTTACCAAAGAAACCACCCTTTGTTTTTACGACTTTTTTTTCGCTGTAAAGAGATTCTGACACACAGCTTACAAGTTCCTTAAAGTCGTTTCCGGTGCAAAAATCATTTACTGCTTTTTCGATTTTCATTGGCTTTTCTTTTAAATAATCATATAAAGGATAAAGATATGTCAATTTCCCGTAAAGAGGATTAATAACGATAATTTCATTTTTTTCTAACTTTATTATTCCCGAAAATAATAAATCCATAATCCCGGCAGCAACAAAACCCGCATTGGATTCCTTTTGATATAATAAAGGCATATTCCCTTTTTTATCAAGTAAAAGAATAAAATAATCTTTTATAATCGAACTTCTTTCCATAAAAATTCCTCCAAACTCTTTATAAAATTATACCATAAATACATAACACCAAATACAAAACTATAAATTCTAATATACCCAATTATATAAATATCATAAACTACTCCCTCTACATTTAACTACTATGTCCCACCCCTCTACATAAAACCAAATAATTAGGTCGGTTCGGGGTAGCTTTTCTGACAGTAAAACTCGGGTAGAGTTTTACGTAGTCATCGAAAAGCGTTATAAGGCTCCACGCCCAGTGGCGCCCTTTTATCCAAATATTTGGGCGAGCAAATATTTGGTCGGGTTGTTAAGGGCAGACAGCCCTTAAAGAGGGTTTCTTAAGGGGTAGCACCCCTTAAATTTGGGTTGTTAAGGGAGAATCCCTTAAATATCCTACTCCCTCAAAAAAATCATGAAAAACTATCCCTCTATTTCACCATAATGTCCCCCACTATATAGAAAATAATAAGGTTGGGCAGCGGTAGTGGTCGTTTCAAAAATCTCGGGTAGAGATTTTTAGAAAATCCGACCACGTTATAAGCCCTCACGGCGTTTGAGTGAAAGCATTTTGACTGTTTACTGTTTCAAAGAAACAGATGAGTTTTATTCTTATAAAACTCATTAAGCTGAAAGCTTTAAACAACATGAGCGATTTTTTAAGAAAAAATTGCGAATGACATAATTATTAATTTTGCTTTGGAAAAATACTGGTCGCTCTTTAGAGCGAAATATAAAAATACTTTTACCAAAATTTTACATAAGTTATACATTATAAAGCTATTTAAAGAAATTATTTTTCTATAAAATATTAAGGATAAAGGAGAGAAAAATGAAATACGCAATACTTGACATCGGCGCAAACTCAATAAGACTATGCGTCTATGAAGGAACAAAGAATAATTTTAAAACACTTTTTACAAAAAAAGTAATGGCAGGACTTGCTTATTATGTGAAAAATGATGAAATGTCAAATCAAGGAATAATAGAAGCAAGCAACGTCATAAACGAATTTAAAGAACTGGTAAATAATTTCAATATAGAAAATTTCCATATTTTCGCAACCGCATCTTTCAGAAATATAACAAATACAGAATTTGTGGTAGAGGAAATAGAAAAACTTACAGGTGAAACAATAGAAGTAATAAGCGGAGAAGATGAAGCTTTATACGGATTTACAGGTGCAAAACTTAAAGTTAAGGCTAAAAGCGGAATTGTTATAGATATTGGAGGAGGAAGTACAGAAATTGTAGACTTTGAAAAAGATAAAGTAAATTATGCACAAAGTCTTCCAATAGGCTCCCTAAACCTATATTCAATGTATGTAAGCGAATTTCTTCCGACGGAAAAAGAACAAAGAAACATAAAAAACAAAATACAAAAAATTTTAAAAGATGTTGATATTAAACAAACTAATACTATCTGTGGTGTAGGCGGAACAATAAAAGCAGCATTAAAATTAACAAATTCTTATTTTAAATTAAATAAGGATAACACAATCATAAAAAGAGAACAAATGGAAGAAATAAAAAAAATACTTTTAAATAAACCGCAAAAAGCAAAAAATATCATAATAAAAGCTTGTCCCGATAGAGTTCATACAATAATACCGGGCATTTTAATAGTTGATGAAATACTAAAAAGAACAAACGCAAAAGAAATTGTAGTAAGCAAATACGGAGTAAGAGAGGGGTACCTATGTCAAAAGATTATGCAGTAGAAAAAATTATAAAAGATACAACCTGTACTCAAAACAGAGAACTAAGCTGGCTTAGATTTAATCAAAGAGTTTTGGAAGAAGCAATGGACGAAACCGTTCCCCTTCTTGAAAGACTAAAATTTATTTCCATTTTTACAAGTAACTTGGATGAATTCTTCATGGTAAGAGTAGGCAGCCTTGTAGATTTAATGCTACTTAGCAATAAAGATACAATTGACAATAAAACCGGCTGGAGTCCCAAAGAACAGCTTGAAGCAATATTTAACTCAATACCTCCTTTAATGGAAAAAAGAGACGAAGCATTTAGAACAGTATCCATGGAATTAAGACAAAGAGGCATTTATGACCTTTCTTTTGATGAACTTTCAAAAGAAGAAGAAAAGGATATAAACAAATACTTTGAATACTACATAAACCCTATTTTGTCTCCTCAAATTGTAGATAACAGACACCCTATCCCACATCTTAAAAACAGAAGACTATACATAGCTTCAATATTAAAAACAAAGAAAGACAAAACCGTACTTGGAATAATCCCAATCCCGTCATCTCTTCCAAGAATATTACCTAGTAAAGAAAACAAAAATAGATATATACGAATAGAAAACGTAATAATGGAACATATTGATAAAATATTTGATATATATGAAGTGGTTTCAAGCAATATTATTTCTGTTACAAGAAATGCCGATATAAGTTATGATGATGATAAATTTGAAGATAACGAACATGATTATCTTGACCATATGAATAAACTTCTTAAAAAAAGAGATTGGCTGTTACCAGTAAGACTTGAAATTCAAGGTATATATAACGATAACCTAACGGAAATTTTAAGAAGCTTTTTAAAGATAGAAAAAAATCAAATTTTCTACAGCCTTTACCCTATTAAACTTGAATATGTATACGGTATAGAACATATGGTTTCACCTCTGTTAAAAAGCGAACTTACTTACCCCAAATTAAACGCAAGACAGTGGGAAAGTTTAAATCCTAAAAAAAGCATAATAGAGCAAATAAGACATAAAGACGTTTTACTATTCTTCCCATTTGAAAAAATAGACCCATTCTTAGCACTCCTTGAAGAAGCAGGAAAAGACCCAAACGTGCTTTCAATAAAGATAACCATATATCGTCTTGCAAGTGACTCAAAAGTCGCTAATTTGCTTTTAAAAGCCGCTGAAAACGGAAAAGAAGTAACAGTATTAATGGAGCTTAGAGCAAGGTTTGACGAAAAGCATAATATACTTTGGGCAGAAAGATTAAGCGAAGCAGGATGCAGGGTAATATATGGAGAAGAGGGCTTTAAATGCCATTCAAAAATATGCCTTATTACAAGAAAAGATAAAAACACAATTGAATATATTACTCAAATCGGAACGGGAAACTATAACGAAAAAACAGCAGCAATGTATACAGACTTAAGCCTTATAACAATGAATAAGGATATAGGAAAAGATGCAACAAACTTCTTTCAAAATATGCTAATCGGAAACTTAAAGGGTAACTATGAAACATTGCTTGTTGCTCCAAATTCTCTAAAACAAAATATACTTAAATTTATGGATGAAGAGATAGAAAAAGGAATCAATGGAAGAATAATAATGAAAGCCAATTCCCTAACGGATATTGATGTAATATATAAACTTATAGAAGCATCTAAGGCAGGAGTTAAAATTCAAATGATCATAAGAGGTATATGCTGTATAAGACCCGGAATATACAATAAAACCGACAATATTTCCATCTCAAGCATTGTAGGAAGATTTTTGGAACATTCTAGAATTTATGTTTTCGGAAGTGGAGAAGATAAAAGAATGTTTATATCTTCTGCGGACCTCATGACAAGGAACTTAGATAAAAGAGTTGAAATAGCCTGCCCGATATTTGACTATAACATAAGAAATCAAATTGATGAAATACTTGAAATAATACTAAGGGATAACGTAAAAGCAAGAGTACTTCAAACAGACGACACATATAGAAAGAAAGACCCATTCGGAATGGAAATGATAGACTCACAAGATTGGTTTTTAAATAATTCCCTTAAAACATATAAAAAAGAAAAAGAAAATAATAACAAACTAACGGACTTTTTCAAAAATATTTTTAATAAATAACGATTTTATCGGTTAACCCGTTAAAATATATACCCCATAAATACTCTTAAAAAGGAAACAAAAGTTTCCTTTTTTTATGTATATTTAAATATTTTTAACTGTATTTCAAATTAATAAGTGAAATAAAATACAAGAACGTACAGATTTTAATTAAAAATTTTAGAATAAAATAATTTTAAATGTATTTTCAAAAAAAACACATTACTAAAAACAATAAATTAATTACTTTTCTAAAAAAACTATCTAATATAATTATCATAAAACTACTAAACCTCTATTTCACTTCCATGTCCACGCTCTAACATTAAAAAGAAAAACTAAACCTTTATTTCACTTCCATGTCATACCCCATCACATAATATGAAACATTAAAAAACTAAACTTAAATTTCACTTATATGTCCCACCCCACTACATAAAACCGAATAATTAGGTCGGTTCGGGGTAGCTTTTCTGACAGTAAAACTCGGGTAGAGTTTTACCCAGTCATCGAAAAGCGTTATAAGGCTCCACGCCCAGTGGCGTCCTTTTATCCAAATATTTGGGCGAGCAAATATTTGGTCGGGTTGTTAAGGGAGAATCCCTTAAGTTTCCCACACACTAACATAAAACCATAAAAATAAATCTATAATTTTACAACTTTGTTCCCCCACCCTTTAATAAAACATATAAACAGGTCAGGCTTAGGGTAGCTTTTCTGACAGTAAAACGCGGGTAGAGTTTTACGCAGTCATCGAAAAGCGTTATAAGGCTCTTCGCCGAGAAGTGTCCTTTTTACCTCTTTTTTTGGACAAGCAAAAAAAGAGTGGGGTTTTTAAGGGGCAAAGCCCCTTGATATTCACGGCGTTTGAGTGAAAGCATTTTTTCCATATTTTTGGGCTTCGGCAAAAATATGGCGGGGTTCTTAAGGGGTAGCACCCCTTAAATTTGGGTTTTAAGGGGCAAAGCCCCTTTTATTTATTTTTATGACAACTATCCTTATACATACACCCTTCACACCCGCCGCTGCATTTACCTTTGTTTTTTATGCTTTTATAAAGAGCAAAGATAAAAAGTATTATAAGTATTAAAGCTACAACATAAGAATTAAAATTCATACTTTTCTCCTATTCTATAAATATATTGTACCCCTTAAAAAAATAAAGTAAATCTATTTTTATAAAATATAATATAAATATTTTATTAATTTTATACTATTTTGTAATTATCAATATCTATAACATCCTAACAATCATATACCAATATTTAATATTATCTTATATGTATTAATGTTTTCATTACATATTATTCAATTAACTTTATAAAAAAAAGAGCAGATTTTACTACTCTTTAGAATCTACCCACATTAAAACCTTTTTACAATTTGGACAGTGCCATGCTTTTTGCTCTTCCATTTTTAAAGGAATTGTAATGGTTTTTCTAAACATGGCTTTAAATCCTTTTTTCTCCGCTTCCTTTTTTGAAATAAACTCGTTCCATACTCCAAGGGCTAAACTATAAGCAATTACAATTCCTTCTTCCATTTCTAATCCACAATCAAGACATTTCATTTATTAAACTCACCTTTTACAATTTCCCAAATTATACCATAATAAAAGATGAATTCTCCTTTTGTAAAAAAGTCTTAATATACTTTTAAGAATTAATATACTTAATATATTTATTAGTTTTTTATACAAACTTTTCATTTTAAATACTATTTTGAAATAACTCTCTATTTAAAACAAAAACTTACAACTTTATTACAAATATTACAAGTTAATTAAATAAACGATAATTCGTTGACAATTAATCAAAAATATTATATATTCAAGTTGTAATTAGAATCATTCTAATTTAAGAGCAAAATATATAAATATATTCGTTAAAAACACTTTTGATGTATGTTTATATAAATAAATTAATGGGTAAAAATGATAAACATAACATTTAATAAAATCTAATATTAACTTTTAAGGTAAAAACAAAAAAATAGAATTTATATAAAGCATAGCGAAAGTGTTACAAATAATAAAACTCATGATTAAACCATGAGAAAAAATTTAAACATATAAAGGAGGTAAAAAAATGAGAAGTATTACAACATTAGACTTACAGTACGCACACAGATTTTACGGTTTTAAAGGAGAGGCACAATATCTTCATGGACATACAGGAGTTTTAACAATAGAAGTTGAAGATTCAATCGAAGAAGGAGTAAACATGGTTTTCCCTTGTAACGAAATCCAAAAAACAGCTTGGGAAGTTTTAAAAAACTTTGACCATGCACTAATTCTAAGAGAAGATGACCCGCTTTTACCTGCAGTTTTGGACGTTTATGAAAAACAAGGTATAAAAGACGGTTCACCACAAAATCAAATGAAAGGACCTAAATTTGAAACTGAGCTTGCAAAAGCATATCCACAATGTCGCCTAGTTGTAACTAAGGAAACATTGACAGTTGAAGGAATGATAAAAATCGTATACGATTTATTAAAAGATAAACTTAACATTGCAAAAATTACATTTACAAGCGGTGTAAATGCAGCAAGCGAAGAATTTGAAACTAAAAATAATATCGAACGTTGCCCACTTTGCGGAATAGCACTAAACGAAAAAGGCATATGTCCAAAATGTGGATATAAAAAAGCATAATAAACTTAAAAATACGATATAAAACTCTAATGTATGATATATCAAAACTTATATTAATAAATAATAAAAACATATCTAACAACACTCTATGTATTAATACAAATATATAACTAAAACACTACTCCGATTAATATAAAAAGCAACTTGTAATTGTTATATAAATCCATAATAAAATTTAATAAATTGATAAAAGTTATATATTTGTAGACACAAAAAGACCGGTATAAAATCCGGTCTTTTTTTTAATAATAATAGATTATATAAACATTTTAATTAGAAACTACATTTCTCCACAATCCCCCACTCCCTCACATAAAAACAATTAAACTTAAATTTACTATACTACTTCATTACATAAGAAATATAAAAAATTAAATCTTTATTTCACTCCTACCCTATAACTTAACATAAACATCATCAAAATATAACCCTTATTTCACTTCTATGCCCCACTACCTTACATAAAAAGCTAAATTAGTAGGGATAGCGGTAGCACTCGTTCATAAAAAAATCGGGTAGATTTTTCATGAAATCCGAGTGCGTATAAGCCCTCACGGCGCTTGAGTGAAAGCATTTTGTCCAGTATTTTTTTGCTTCGGAAAAATACTGGTCGCTCTTTAGAGCGAAACCCTAAAACTCCACGCCCAGTGGCGCCATTTTATTCGACTTTTTTAGGCGAGTAAAAAAGTCGTGGGGTTTTTAAGGGGCAAAGCCCCTTAATATCGGGTTTTAGGGGTGAAACCCCTAATAAAAAGACACTGCATAAGCAGTGCCTTTTAATTTTTGAGAATATATTATTCTTGTTCAGCTAATTGTTTGTAACCTAAGTATCTGTTTAAAGCATCTTCTTTATTCTTTTCGAATAATTCGTCAGCTTTATCAGGATATTGTCTTGCAAGGTTAGCGTATCTTCTTTCACCTTTAAGGAAGTCAATGAATCCTTCCATGTTAGGTTCTTTGCTGTCTAAGATAAATGGATTTTTACCTTCAGCGATTAGATCTGGGTTGTATCTGAATAGATGCCAATATCCAACTTCAACAGCTTTTTTAGCTTCACTTCCGGCTTTAGTCATGTTAATACCATGGTTGATACATGGAGAGTAAGCGATGATTAAAGATGGACCGTTGTGAGCTTCAGCTTCTTTGATAGCTTTGATTAATTGGTTTTTGTCAGCACCGATTGAAACTTGTGCTACATATACATAACCATATGTTTTAGCCATCATACCTAAATCTTTCTTCTTAGTTTTCTTACCAGAAGCAGCGAATTCAGCGATTGCAGCAGCTGGAGTAGCTTTAGAAGATTGACCACCTGTATTTGAGTAAACTTCTGTATCGAATACTAATACGTTAACGTCTTCGTTTGATGCAAGTACATGATCAAGTCCGCCGTAACCGATGTCGTATGACCAACCGTCTCCACCAAGAATCCAGAATGATTTTTTAACTAATTGATCTTTGTTTGCTAATACATATTTAGCATTTTCATTGTCACATCCGCAAGCTTCTAATGCTTCAACTAATTTAGCACTGGCTTCTTTGCTTTCTTCACCTTGGTCTTTAACTTCTAACCAAGCTTTAGCAGCATCTTTAACTTCAGCTTTTACAGCGTCGTCAGCGATTAATGCTTCTAATTTATGAGCGATTGTTTTTCTCATTTTCTTAACGCCAAGCATCATACCGAAACCAAATTCAGCGTTATCTTCGAATAATGAGTTAGCCCATGCAGGACCTTGTCCTTTTTCGTTTGTTGTGTAAGGAGTTGTAGGAGCTGATGCACCCCAGATTGAAGAACAACCTGTAGCATTTGCAACATACATTCTATCTCCGTATAATTGTGTAACTAATTTAGCAACCGGTGTTTCAACACAACCTGCACAAGCGCCTGAGAATTCAAGTAATGGTTGTTCGAATTGAGAACCTTTTACAGTAAATTTGTTTACGTTAATATCTTTCTTAGAAAGAGTCATAGCGTAATCCCAACATTTACCTTCTTCTTCAAGAACTTCTCCGATAGGTACCATTTTGATTGCACCTGTTGGACAAGTTTCAACACATTGACCACAACCTAAGCAGTCATAAGAAGAAACTTGGATTCTGTATTCATAACCTTCAACTCCAGGACCTTTAGAAGCGATTGTATCAAATCCTTCAGGAGCGTTAGCTTTTTCTTCTTCATTTAATAAGAAAGGTCTGATTGTTGCATGTGGACATACATATGAACATTGGTTACATTGGATACATTTTTCAGCTTCCCATACAGGTACGTTAACAGCAGCACCTCTTTTTTCGTATTTAGCTGTTCCAGCTGGGAATGTACCGTCTTCATAACCGTTGAATGCAGATACAGGAAGTGTATCACCTTTTTGAGCGTTCATAACGTCACATACTTTTTCAACGAATTCAGTTCTTTCAGGTTTAGCAGGAGCTTCGTTGTCAGCTGTTTTCCAGCTTTCAGGAACATCGATTTTAACTAATTCGCTAACACCGTTTTCGATAGCAGCGATGTTCATGTTAACAACTTTGTCACCTTTTTTACCATATGTTTTCTTAACTGAGTCTTTAAGTAAAGCTTCAGCTTTATCGTAAGGCATAACTTCAGATAATTTGAAGAATGCAGCTTGCATAATCATGTTTGTTCTTCTACCAAGACCGATTTCTTCAGCAATCTTTGTAGCGTTGATTGTGTAGAACCTAATATTGTTGTTAGCAATAGTTTGTTTCATTTCTTTTGGTAGATGTTTTTCAAGGTCGTCCATATCCCAAACAGTGTTTAATAAGAATACTCCGCCTGGTTTAATGTCGCTTACTAAGTCATAGTTTTCAGCATATGCTTGTGTAGAACAAGATACGAAATCAGCATCAGCGATTAAGTATGTTGATTTAATTGGTTTTTCACCGAATCTTAAGTGAGATACTGTAACCCCACCAGATTTTTTAGAGTCATATGCGAAGTAACCTTGAGCATACATATCTGTGTTATCACCGATAATTTTGATTGCAGATTTGTTAGCACCTACAGTACCGTCTGAACCAAGACCCCAGAATTTACAAGAAACTGTTCCTTCTGGAACTGTGATAATATCTTCTTTAACTTCTAATGATTTGTTAGTAACGTCATCAACGATACCGATTGTGAAATCATTTTTAGGTTCGTCAGCTTTTAAGTTGTCATAAACTGCTTTAATGTGAGATGGTGTAGTATCTTTACTACCAAGACCGTAAATACCACCAACGATTAAAGGAGCGTTTTCTTTACCATAGAAAGCATCTTTGATGTCTAAGTAAAGTGGTTGTCCTGAAGCACCAGGTTCTTTTGTTCTGTCTAATACAGCAATTCTCTTAACTGATTTAGGAAGAACTTCGAACATGTATTCTGGAGCCCATGGTCTATATAAGTGAACTTTTAATAAACCAACTTTTTCGCCGTTTGCGTTTAAGTAATCAACTGTTTCTTCAACAGCTTCACAAACAGAACCCATAGCTACGATGATGTCTTCAGCGTCAGCAGCACCATAGTAGTTGAAAGGTTTGTAATCTCTTCCTGTGATTTTGCTGATTTCTTTCATGTAGTCAGCAACGATACCAGGGATAGCTTCATAGAATTTGTTAGAAGCTTCTCTTGCTTGGAAGAAGATTTCAGGTCCTTGACATGTACCTCTTGTTACAGGATGTTCAGGATTTAGTGCATGATTTTTAAATTCTTGAACTGCATCATAATCAACTAATTTAGCTAATTCTTCATAAGGCATTTCTTCGATTTTTTGAATTTCATGACTTGTTCTGAAACCATCAAAGAAGTGTACGAAAGGAACTTTACCTTTAATAGCACTTAAGTGAGCAACACTTGCAAGGTCCATAACTTCTTGTACAGAGTTAGAGCAAAGCATAGCAAAACCAGTTTGTCTTGTAGCCATAACGTCTGTGTGATCCCCGAAAATGTTAAGAGCGTGAGATGCTAAACATCTAGCTGATACATGGAAAACGCCTGGAAGTAATTCACCAGCGATTTTGTACATGTTAGGAATCATAAGTAGTAAACCTTGTGATGCTGTGTATGTGCTTGTTAGAGCACCTGATGCTAAAGAACCGTGAACTGCACCTGCAGCACCAGCTTCTGATTGAAGTTCAATAACATCAACAGTTTCACCAAATAAGTTTTTCTTTCCAGCAGCTGACCATTCATCAACGCATTCAGCCATTGGAGAAGATGGTGTGATTGGGTAAATACCAGCTACTTCAGTAAATGCATAAGAGCAATAAGCAGCGGCAGTATTACCGTCCATTGTTTTCATTGTTTTAGCCATAATATAATATATCCTCCCAAAAATTTATCTAAAAATTATATTATATATATTTTACATCTAATCCATTATAATAAATAATAATTAAAAAATAAAGGATAATTTAAAAATTTTTTCAAAAATTCATCATTTTTTTTACATTTGAATACATGCCTGTAAATAGGGACTTTTTCAACTTTTCAAAGATTATTACAATTATCTTGTTAAAAATATTTCATTACAAATGTAATAATACACGTCAAAATCTTATGAATATGTTTTCATAGATTTTATAAAAGACATTACAATAGTCTAAACACTTTGTTTAGTTTTTAGTTAACAAGGAAGAATTATTTATCGCACAATATTTCAAATCCTATTGATTTCATTTTTTCCTTAAACACTTTTTCGAAATCAGAAATTTTCTTTGAATCTACTATAACAACCAATTCTTTTTTTGCTCTTGAACATCCAACATAAAATAATTTATATGCCCATAATGCACCTTTTACTTTATTAATTTTAAAACATTTCTTCCCGTTTGTTACGTTATTACGTTCTATAAAATTATCGTACTTACCCAATTCAAAAAAAGAGAAATACTTATTATTTGCATATTTTTCTTTTATTTCATTTGCCATTTTAAGACATTCTTCTTTTTTAGGCTCAAATAAATCTTTATTATCTAAAGATTTATAATCTACTTTTTTCAATTCCTGATTATAATCATAATAAAATTCTTGAAATCCCGTTAAATTTATATCTTTCGTACAATATAATCTAAAAAAATCATACATATATACAATAGGATTATTTTTTGATTCCTCTGCAATAAAACAAATTTTATCATATCCTTCTCCTTTTACCCCATGCTGTGTAGAAATAAAAGGTTTTTCCAGATGTTCATTCAAATTACGGAATTGTAAAAAAGGAACTTCAAACATATTATCATACTCGCTATTATTATAAGCAAAGTCAAATAAATCTTCGTTACAAAATTTTTCATCTATTAAATAGTCACAAAATTCTTTTATGCTAATTTCTGTAGATTCATATTGATCTATTAGTTCCATTATTTTTCTATAAAAAACAATTTTATCATTATGAAATGAAATATCTGTCAAACTATAATCAAATATATCTTTATTTTTCTTTGCAAATTGTATAACATCCCCATAAGATTTATTTTGTATCAATTTGGCAAACTTACATATACAAAAAAGAATTCTAAACATTTTATCAGGATTATCTGTAGAATTTTTTGTTAAAACATCTACTACACTATTTTTTTTATAATAACCATATTCACTAATTTTACATACAGCATCATATAATTCTTTAGCGTTTATTTCCTCAAACCTTTCTTTATTAAAAAGATATAAACACATATAATTTTTATATTTAAGAATAGAATCATGAAAGTCATTTGTTATTAGCAGGATAGGTTTATTCCCTTCATCATAAAACGCCTGTTGATTGTATTTCTTATCATTATATAAATTATTTAATACATCAACTATTTTCTTTGAACAACGATAATTTATTTCTAATTTTTTTTCTTTATTAAATTTATCAAAATTTTTGTTAAATGTACCTTCATAATTTTCATAAATTTCCTGCATTTTATCTCCTAATAAAATTAGTTGTGTATTAGTTTCCAATACTGAATTATAAAAAAGCCATAAAACATCATCAAATGTATCTTGATATTCATCAATAAAAATATATGAATATTTATCTGTTAATCTTTTTTTTAATTTAGGAAAATTTTCAAACATCTTTCTTGCAAATATAATAATATCCTTATGAGAAAGTCCACCATAATAATAAGTACTAAAAGGTTGTTCATTATAATAAATTGTTTTTATGTTTTGTTTTACAGTCTCAAAATCAAACTTACCATATTTGTCAATATATTTTTGTTTACTTTCCTCTGTAGCATTAATAATTGCTTCCTTAATTTTTTTATTATATATATCAAAATATAAATTCAAAACTTCACTCTTTGAAAAATATATTTTTATAAAATTTGATAAAAAAGAATGAATAGTATCAATCGTAACATTTTTATTGTCTACTCTGTTTTTTAATTCATCTTTTGCCCTATTTGTAAATGTTATAGCTAATATTTCCCTATTAGGGAATTTAGCTATTAAGTCAAATATTTCATTTTCAATATATGTTGTTTTACCGCTTCCTGCTGGAGCATTGATTAAAAACATATTATTTAATTTTTTGTCGTCAACCAATTTAACCCCTCCTCTATATAATTAGGCAAAGAATCTTTTTGTAAATCATTTAAAACTATAGAATACATAAAATCTGTTTTACGACGACTATTGGAGTTTACAAGATCTCTAACAGTAAACTCAGTAAACTCTTTTTTTCTACAAATACGCAAATCAAGTTTTTTTTCTTTAATTATCTTATCCCAGCATTCTCTATCTTTTTTTTCAAAAACATCAGTTTTAAAAAGTTTACACAGCATTGCTTCTTCAAGAGTTCTGCTATACCCATCTTTTTCTCCTTGAGTAACTACTTTAATCAAACCACAAGACTTTCCATTTATTTCTTTATAAATATTAGATACGCATTTATCTTTATTATCTTCATTATCTTTTTTTTCAAAAACAGAAGAATATACTTCTTCTATCTTTTGACAAGAAAAATTCTTTTTTAATAAACTTAATAAAATTTCAAAATCTGATTTTTCCTTAAAACAACCATTTTGTCCTTGGCATTTATCACATTCAAGAAACACTTCTTCTTTTACTTTTCTAAGAAATTTATAATCTTTATAATACGCATATAACCCTGCATTTGTAGTTTTACTTTCCAATATTTCTTCTTTTGTTAAACTATCTTTATCATAATCAATATCAGTAATAATTAAAGTTTTTATTCTTAAAAAATACACTAACTTTCTATATAAATGAGAATATGCACCGCCAACTTGAACAAATGATATATATTGATTGGATAATTCTTTAAAATCATTTAACAAAAGCTTTTCAATATATAATTTTTCTGTATCACCTTCATACATTATAATTTTATTTGCAAAAATCAAATTGGAGTAATTTACTGAAAACAAAAAAGAAAAAAAGTTTCTTTCATGTTTCCCTTTTAATTGTTCACTAAAAACATTCATATCATAAATATTACTTTGTAATTCTTTTTCAATATCAAGTCTTAAAACTCTTATATTTTCCAAATCAGAACACTTTATGATTTCGCTTGAATGTGTCGTAATAATTCCTTGTATATGAGTATTTTTTTTAATTAAAGAATCCTTTATGAAATTTATTAAATGCCTCTCCATTTGAGGGTGCATATGAGCTTCCGGCTCTTCAATAACAAATACATTAACTAAATCCGGTTTTACATTTCCCACAAATGATTGAATTTTTAAACACATAAATATTAAATTGCTTATACCTAAACCTTGTGAAAATTCTTTTAATTTTATATGATCTTTAAATTGATAAAAAGTATGTAATGATGCGGATAAAAATTTAACAAGCATTTCATCAGAAATATCTGTTTGTAAAAAAAACTCTCCTTTATTATAATCAAAATAATTTTCTATATCAGCTAAAGATTTTTCAACTTCTTTTAAAGAATGTTCTTTTACCTTTTCATTTAATTTGCTTTCATTAAGACTCTTTTTTATGTGCTCAATTATTTGTTTTTTTAATTCATCCCAATCATCACTTTTTTTAAATTGATTAAGCAATTCTTTAGTTATTGAAAAATGGTTATCTGTCTTTTCATCATTTAACACTCTTGTTGCACTTAAATAATTATAATTAAAACATTTTCTAAATTCTGTTAAATTTATTTTACTTTTATTCTCATAATTTTTATCTGTAAAATATACATTGGTTCTAAAAACTTTAGAAATAACATCAATTAAAATATCTTCATATTCACCATTATTTTTATTTCCCAAAGATATATTTTGTTTTAATGCAAATAATTTTGAAGATATTAAAGATAATTCTTTAATTAACTCTAAATAATCTATTTCATAATTAAATAAAAAAAAGAAACTTTGGTAGTTATCACCTAACTCCATTAAATAATCTGAAAATAAAGCAATACTTTCATCTTTATTATATCGTACCTCTATTTTAATGCTAATAACAGGCTCTCCATTTGGTTCAAAAGTTTCTTTTATTTTTTGTTTAAAGTCAACTTCATTATTTGCATCATATATTTCATTTATTTTATTTATAATCTTTTCTTTTATTTCATTATAAAATCCAACAGAAATATCATCTTTTGAAAAATACTTGTCTTGAAAAAGTATTTTAAAAAGCTCAATAATAGATGTTTTTCCACTATTATTTGCACCTGCTAAAACAGTTAAATCATCATCAAAATGTATTTCTGCATCAAAAAATTGTCTATAATGCAACATATGAATTTTTTTTAATTTCATAATATCCCCCATTGTATATATGCTAATATAAAATTAAAGCATAAATTATATTATTTTTATTTTACAATAAATCCAAAATTTTGACAATAAAATATCAAAACACAAAAAAGACAGGGAAATATTTCCCTGTCTTCATAATAAATATATTATAATTTACAAATTAATTAATCATTTGCTTTCTTTGCAATAATCATCATACCTTCGGTAAAGCTATACCCATAACCGTAACCATAACCTGAATTACCTCTTATCATTCCTTCCCCTTCTCTGATATTACCGCTAACATCTCCCTCTTTAAAGTCACATACCCATTTTCCTGAAGTAATAGGAGAAATTGATACAACTTCATAGTTTTCTGCATTCAATTTTTCAACTTCACTTTGAGTATCTTTTGCAAAACGTTCTCCGTCTATAATAAAGTCAGACATTCCGTCTTCAACAAGTTATTTCTTTTTTACATATACATCTTTTTCATTTCCGAAAATACTTGTTCTTTTTTCACATGTTGGAACTTTAACTGTAACTTCTTTGTAATTTAGCTTAAAGTAAACCTTAACATAAACAACTTTATTCATACTTTCCCCTTCTTTCATATAAATATATTTTAATTATTTTTTCTTTATCATAATTGGTCAACAATTAAAAAAAAAGAACGGCATAAAACCGTCCTTTTAGTCTTAAATTAACCATATATAATCTTATAATAATTTCGCATCTTTCAAAGTACAGTAAACGTGTTTTCCTTCACTATATCGGATAAATTCTCCCATAACGGTAATTTCCTCCCCCTCTTTTGGGTAATCCTGTGGATATTCATAATCCCCTGCCAAAACAAACTCAATACCTTGAGCACAACAGGCAGTCGCATCTTGAATTATACATGAATAATAATTTTTATCCTTTTTCTCATCGTGATAAACAGTAAACTGTCCTTTCATTATTAAAGTTTTACCTACATAATCATCGGGGTTTACCATGATATTATAAACCTCGGAATAAACCATTGTAGAGGATAATTTCGTTAAGTCTATTATCTCATTATCTTTTTCTTTTTCTTTTTCTTTATTTTCATCTATTATATTTTCTTCACTGTTTTGTAAATTATTTTGAGAAGTACTTTGACTTACTTCTTCTTCATTTTTGCATGAAATTAAAGAAACTGATATCATAATGCACATTAAAATCATAATTAACTTCTTCATCTTAAACTCCTCCTTTAATCATTCCAAGAAAATAACATATTATAAACAACAAAACATCAACAGCAACAATAGTCGAACCTACGGGTGTGCCTGCAAGGATGGATATTATTATCCCAAACAATGCACAAAATACAGATATAAAAGCAGAACATAAGGTAACAGCTTTAAAACTTTTAAATAACCTCATTGCACAAAGTGCAGGGAAAATAATGAGAGCAGATATTAAAAGCGAACCTACAAGATTCATTGCAAGAACTATTATTACTGCAATTATTATTGCTATCATTAAATTATATCTGTTTGCATTTACTCCCACAGCCTTTGAAAAATCCTCATCAAAAGTAACCGCAAATATCTTGTTGTAGAATAAAATGAAAAACAATACCACAACTACCGATAATGCTATACACATTAAAACATCATAATGTGATAAAGTAAGTATTGATGTTGAACCAAAAAGAGTTGTACAGACGTCTCCGCTTAAATTTGAAGATGTAGAAAATACATTCATTATTAAATATCCAAATGCTAAAGAAGAAACAGAAAGCATTGCTATCATTGCATCCCCTTTCACCTTAGTGTTCTTTCCGGACTTTAGTAAGAATACAGCACATATTATTGTACACGGAAGAACAAGAAGCATATCGTTAGTAAGATTTAAAACAGAAGCCACAGTTATAAGGGAAAAAGCTACATGGGAAAGTCCATCACCTATAAAAGAAAATCTTTTTAATACAAGAATGACTCCCAAAAGAGAAGAGCAAAGAGCAATAAGCACCCCCACTATTAACGCATAAACAACAAATGGATAATCAAGGTAAAATATCAACTTTTCAATCATTTCCTTACCCCTCCATCTTTAAGCGTTTTACTCTTATATACTAAATCAACATAATCATCCTTAGATAAAAATAAACTTTTTTTACCAAGATATAAAACCTTACTGCAGTATTTAATTGAATTTTTAATATCATGAGATATACTCACTATGGTAAGGCCTTCTTTATTTAACATTGAAATCATTTCATACATATCCCTGCAGGCTCCCTGATCAAGTCCCGTTACAGGTTCATCTAGAAAAAGCACATTCTCTGCGGCGCAAAGAGCCCTTGCAAATAAAGCCCTCTGTCTCTGCCCTCCTGAAAGCTCGCTAAAACAACACCTTTTTAAATTTTTTATTCCCATTTTCTCCATGTTCTTTTCTGCCGTTTTCTTGTTTTCTTTAGAATAGAAAGGGCTAAAGCCAAGATTTGACTGACACCCGGACAGTACAACTTCCCAAACAGATGCCGGGAAATCCTTTTGTATTTCATCAAGCTGAGGAAGATAACCTATTTCATTCCTATTTAGATTATCCCCAAAGATAATATCTCCTTTTATTGGATTTTTAAGACCTAAAAGTGTCTTTAATAAAGTCGTCTTTCCACTTCCGTTTTCTCCGAAAATACAAAGATAATCTCCCTTTTCTATATTAAAATTTATATTTTCTCTTATGGGGGTTGTATTATATCCAATTGAAAGATTTTTTATGGTTATAAAAGACATATTGACCTCCTTATTTTACGGCTTCTTCAATCACCTTAAGATTTTTTTCCATTGTATCAATATAAGTCTTTCCTGACTTAATATCCTTTGAAGTAGTAGACTGCATTGAATCCATGGTCAAAACCTTTTGATTCTTACTTTTAGTGTTCGAAATAATGGTTTTTGCAAGTTTTCCATCAGAACCTTCTATGGTTATAATATAGTTTAGTGATAGTTCATCTGTTTTCTTTGATAGAAAACTAACCGTTTCAAAACTTGCTTCAGTTTCTGCACTGCATCCTGCAAATGCTGCATAATATTTTAGCCCGTAATCATCAAGCAGATATCTAAATGGGAAACGGTCCCCAAAAATAAGAGTCTTTTTATTTGCATTTTTTATTGTTTCTTGATATTTTTCGTTTAACTCATCTAACTTTGTTATGTAATTTTTTGTGTTATCACTAAATACATCTTTATTTTTTGAATCAATTTCCATTAAGGTAGTACCTATTTTATTTACAAGAACCTTTGCATTATTCAAAGAAAGCCAAACGTGTTCGTCTGGTTCATGTTCATGCTCTTCACCCTCTTCATGCTCATGATCACTTTGCATTCCTTCAATAACCTCTTCTTCTTTTGCTTTATCCCCTAAAACATCAAGCAGATTTATAACTTTCATATTTTTGTTATCAGCTTTCTTTAAAACCTCACTAACCCACTCATCAGACTCTCCTCCTACATATATAAACAAATCGCAGTTTGATATTTTTAACATGTCATCGGCAGTAGGCTGATAACTGTGCAAATCCACTCCATCATCAAGCAATAAAGTAACTTCTGCATTATCTTTTTTATCTCCAAGTATATTCATAACCCAGTCGTATTCAGGGAAAATAGTCGTAACAATCTTAATTTTTGAATCATTTCCTTTTTCATCACTCTTTAAACTACACCCAAAAAAGCAGCTTAAAGACATAGCCAAAACTAATAAAGCACATAATATTTTTTTCATAATAAACCTCTTTCTATTTTTTTATTTTTCGTACAAAAATAACAGGTAATCATTTAACTTTTATTGACTACCCATATAAAAGGTTTATTTTAATTATCAAGCCTTACTTTTTCAATAATCGGAGTTGTCTTAAGAATAGAATAAAAAACAAATGTTAATAAATTGAAACAAAATAAAATATTAAATAAAGAAAAACTCTGAGCAGTTTTTCCAGTGTCTAAATTTTTTAATATATTTTCGCATACATGAATAAAATGACATACCGGACAGTCATCTCCGATACAATCATGATCTGCATTTTTTATTATAAATATCGAAGAAAACAGCAAAAAAGAAAGCATCATAAAAATTATAATATAAGCTATTATCTTTTTTAATTTATCCGTATAATAAAGCATTGCCGTTCCCTCCTTTTCTTTAATATCTTAATTTTTAATCATTAATTTTTACAAAATCAAACATATAAATACTGTCATTTGCAAATATAAAATAAGTTTATTTTTTAATACATTTATTTTATATACACTTAATAAATCCAATAAAAAATAAGTTTATTCTTTAGTTATAAATAAATTAATTATCAAAGATTTTACATATTAACTCAGCTTTTTATAATTACTTAACCTATAATATTTTTATTGTGTTAAGTAACTGTTATTATAAGCAACTATCGTTCTAAGCAATTATTATTCTACGTAATTATCGTTATAAACAAGTATCGCACTATCCTTGTTTTAATTCTTAGTCACTTAGCCTTTCTTATAAGTTAATTTACAACACCTAAACACAGTAAACCTAAAGCAAAATATTTTAGTAATATTTACTTATATACACTTATACCTTTAAACCTTTAAATTTCATCCTTTTATTTTTACTTAACCTTTCTTATAAGCTATCTTACAACATAAACACAATATACCCCTAAAACACAATAGTTTTTTTATGTTTCCTTATAAACACTTATACCTTTAAAACCTAAGCAATTTTTTTCTTAAACTTCAAATATACCTTTAGAACTAAGCAACTTTTTATTTTTTTAAAATTTTTAATTACTTAGCCTTTCTTATAACCTAACTTACAACACCTAAACACAGTAAACCTAAAACAAAAAGCTTAATAAAATTACTATTAAGAATTAATAATCTTAAAACTTTAAATAAATTCCTTATTACTAAATTAAAATATTTCTTTCATATGATTAAATTTTTTTCAATAAGATAATATTTAAAAACCTAAAAATAAAGTTTTATCTATTATTTTTTTCACACTCATCACAAATCCCATAAAAAACTGTTCTCTTAGGATTCAATTTAAAATTATGATTACCATATAAATGTTTTTGAAACCCTTCTATTTCATTACAGTGCAGATGTATAAGTTTTCCACATTTTTCACATTTTAAGTGAAACAGCATATCTTCATGCTTGCTTCTCCCCTCATACTCAAAGCAGGCAGGAGTATTTCTATCTATAATATATTTATTTAATATTCCACTGTTCACCATACTTTCAAGCTGGCGGTATACGGTGGATTTTCCTATATCTAAATTTTTACTTTGCAAATAATCCAAAACATCACTTGCCGTAAAATGTTTTCTCTCCATATTCTCAAAACAATCAATAAGTATCTTTCTTTGTTTTGTATTATAATGTGAATTCATAAACATGCCCCTTACAAAAATGAGAACTATTCTCAATTTGATAATATTTTGTAAATTATATCATTAAAAATAATCTTTTTCAATAAATTTGAGAACTATTCCTAAATTTAACAAAATTTTAGAAACATAAAATGTATATCTGTAATAATAAAATTGTATTAAAAATAACATATAAAAAGACATAGTATATTTTAATTTTAATTTAAATTGAAACCAACATTTTTCATTATATTTTTAAAACATAATCAATAGACAAATAGGTTTTATGCTTTATAACTAAATAAAAAAGTATCTATTTTATATAGATACTTTTTATTCTAAGAGTAAATTTTTATTCTCATTTTACATAAATTTTTTTAATAACATAGTATTAAGATACATTTTATTTTACAAAATCTTTTTTAAAAAAAATTCCGACAAAACTCATAAAACTACATAAAATAATATAATCATAATTTATATTTATTTCCTAATTCCGTTTTTAATCAAAAAAAACATAAGACTACAACTCATCGCAAACTTATATTATTATCAACCAATCCACACTCCCCAAAACCCAATTAGGTCGGGGCGGCGGTAGTGGTCGTTTCAAAAATCTCGGGTGGAGATTTTTAGAAAATACGACCACGTTATAAACCTTTTTCCCAATAACTCCATTTTATTTCCAATCAAACTTATAACCTGACCACAAACCAA
The DNA here is from genome assembly GCF_036289385.1 of Anaerofustis butyriciformans. Taxonomy (NCBI): domain Bacteria; kingdom Bacillati; phylum Bacillota; class Clostridia; order Eubacteriales; family Eubacteriaceae; genus Anaerofustis; species Anaerofustis butyriciformans. The sequence goes on along the minus strand of NZ_JAYFFH010000001.1, from coordinate 191,667 downwards.
GTCGGGTCGGGGTAGCTTTTCTGACAGTAAAACTCGGGTAGAGTTTTACGCAGTCATCGAAAAGCGTCAAAGGCTCCACGCCCAGTGGCGCCCTTTTATTCGACTTTTTTAGGCGAGTAAAAAAGTCGTGGGGTTCTTAAGGGGTGAACCCCCTTAATATCGGGTTGTTAAGGGCAGACAGCCCTTAAATATGGGGGGGGCTTAAGGGGTGCTCCCATTAAATATTCCATTTTCCCAATCAAACTTATAACCTGACCACAAACCAAGTCGGGTCGGGGTAGCTTTTCTGACAGTAAAACTCGGGTAGAGTTTTACGCAGTCATCGAAAAGCGTCAAAGGCTCCACGCCCAGTGGCGCCCTTTTATTCGACTTTTTTAGGCGAGTAAAAAAGTCGTGGGGTTCTTAAGGGGTGAAACCCCTTAATATCGGGTTGTTAAGGGCAGACAGCCCTTAAATATGGGGGGGCTTAAGGGGTGCTCCCATTAAATATTCCATTTTCCCAATCAAACTTATAACCTGACCACAAACCAAGTCGGGTCGGGGTAGCTTTTCTGACAGTAAAACTCGGGCAGAGTTTTACGCAGTCATCGAAAAGCGTCAAAGGCTCCACGCCCAGTGGCGCCCTTTTATTCGACTTTTTTAGGCGAGTAAAAAAGTCGTGGGGTTCTTAAGGGGTGAAACCCCTTAATATCGGGTTGTTAAGGGCAGACAGCCCTTAAATATGGGGATTTTAAAGGGGCAACGCCCCTTAACCTACCCCTTTAAATTTTTAAGATATTTCTTCAAATTCCCCTCTGCTCCGTTTTCCTTAGGCTCGTAGTAAACTCTTCCCCTTATTTCTTCAGGCAGATAATCTTGCTTTACATAATCGTTTGGGAAATCGTGAGGATATTTGTATCCAACACCAATACCAAACTCCTTTTCCCCTTTATAATTTGCATTTCTTATATGAAGAGGGACTTCATAGTTAGGCTCGTTTTCTATATCAGCTAAAGCCTTGTTTATTGCAAGGTATGAAGCATTGCTCTTTGGTGAAGAGGCAAGATAAGTTACACAGTGAGCAAGATTTATCCTAGCCTCAGGCATTCCAATAACTTCAACAGCCTTAAAGGTATTTACGGCAAGTTCCAAAGCTTTTATATTTGCGTTTCCTATATCTTCAGAAGCAAAAATAATCATTCTTCTTGCTATAAATTTTGGATCTTCTCCGGCATATATCATCTTTGCAAGATAATAAATCGCTGCGTCAGGATCAGAACCTCTCATGCTTTTTATGAATGCACTTATTGTGTCGTAGTGCTCGTTGTCCCCTTTGTCGTATGTAACTTTTTTCTTTTGCATACATTCTATTATCACATCAAGGTCTATGTTTATTACCCCTTTTTCATCCTTTGGAGTTGTAAGATAAGCAAGCTCCAATGCGTTAAGTGATACCCTTGCGTCCCCACTGCACATAGTGCATAAATAGTCCATAGCCTCATTCGTTATGTTTATTTCATAATTCCCAAGTCCTCTTTCTTTGTTTGAAAGTGCATTTTCTATAATCTTTCTTACATCGTCCTTGTCAATCTTCTTAAGCTTAAATAAAGTAGAACGTGAAATCAAAGGAGAATTTATTTCAAAGAAAGGATTTTCCGTTGTAGCACCAATTAGAATAATCGTTCCGTCCTCAACGCTTGGAAGAAGTGCATCTTGTTGTGATTTGTTAAAACGATGTATCTCGTCTATAAAAAGAATGCTCTTTCTCTTTTCTAACCCAAGATTATTCTTTGCCTTTTCGATTATCTCCCTTACATCCTTTACTCCGCAGGTTACTGCATTAAGAGAATAAAAATAAGAACTGGTCTTATTTGCGATTATCTTCGCAAGGGTAGTTTTACCGCACCCGGCAGGACCAAACAGTATTATGGAACTTATTCTGTCAGCTTCAATCATTCTGTTTAATAACTTACCCTTTGATACAATATGCTCCTGACCGTAAAACTCCTCTAAACTCTCAGGTCTCATCCTAACCGCTAAAGGAGCCTTACTTTTCACCTGTTCTTCTCTTATATCATCAAAAAAATTACCTTGCATTTTTTCTCCTTTGTGTAAAATTAAATATTATTCAAATAAATTGTTTTCATCCAAATACTTTATAAAATTTGTTATAATTACATTTGTTCTATCATCTATGTTATTTTCGTTAAAATCAAGAGTTATATCAGCTAAATCCAATAATTCTTTATTTTGAGTTCCTTTTTTTTCTTTTCCATTATTACTTGTAAAACCCCTATAATATCTTTTCTTATCGGAAAATCTATAATCTGCAGCTCTTATATTTACATATTTTTCTAAAAAAGCTTTGTTTCCAATCGCATCCAACTTCTTTTTATCTATCGAGCTACTTTCAACTTCTTGTCTTTTTTTTTGCATAAATATGCTCTATTTCAAACCTTGTTTCTAGGTTGATTAAATCTTGTTCTTTTTTGTAATACATCCACCATGCTAGAATAGATTTTGTTATTGGTTTTACATTTGTAAAGCTATAATCCTCAATAATTTTTCGCAATCTATTTTTTTCAATCTTATTTTTTGAAAAATCTACTGGTAAATTATTTACTATTTTTATCATTTCAGGATAAGCAGGTGTTCTTAATGCATTAACACCCGGATTTACAAAAGCATACCCTAAAATATAAGCCGTAATTTTATCTAAGAATAAATAAAAGTTATCTTCATTCAACATACAATCTTTATCTTTATAATGTAAAAAATAAACAGATACAAGATAAGTCCACATACTATTTGGTGCATAATGTAAAACAAATAGTTTTTTCAAAATTCTTTGTGAAAATACATTTTCATTTTGATTTTCAACATCATTCCAAAAATTTGCTAGAGACTCTAGATTATTTAAAGTTTCTTCTTTTTTTAGAAGTGCATATTTATCTTTTTCATAAAACTTTCTTAAAGCTTCTGTTGTAGTATTTTTATTTCCTTGCTTTGCTCTTTCATAATACATATATCTAGTAAAAAGTTCATCCATAGGAGATCCTGATGAAACCCTAAATATATCATCACATATTTCCTCTAATTTTTTCCATCTATCAATAAATACTTCCTTTTCATCTCTTAAAGAATAAAATTTATATAACTGTGCTTTAAAAATATCTGTATCAGATAAAGGTTTCCCCCTATCATTTAAAGTAGAAAAAATTCTAAGAGCTGTATCCTGTGATTCTGCCTCAATAGGAAGTAAAATACAATTATTAAGTATTCTAACTGGTAAATATGGAGTATAAGTCGGATATTCTTTTACAAAAATATCAATTTTATTTTGAAAAAAACGAAATACCGTTGCATATTTACTTTTATGGCTATTATTAACACTTCCTTCTTTTAAAATATGTAAAAATTCCTCTTTATCATCATCAGTCGCAACTTCTGAATTTATTTTAAGTTTATTTTTATTTGGAGTCCCAAATTCATCCGTTTTCCATATACATTTTGCAATATCTTCTAAAATCTTCTTTGTACGATTATCTTTTATATTTTCAAATCTAGAATAAAACGCTCTAAGCAATATCATTAAAGTTGTAAGTCTTTGTTGTCCATCAATAATTTCTAATTTATCACTATTATTTTTAAATGTTACAATTGGACCAAGAAAATATTCATCATTATTTTCATCAAAATCATCACAATTTTCATTTGGAAAAGCAAAAAGGAAAATATCATCCCATAAAGTTCCACATTCTTCTTCACTCCATGCATATGGTCTTTGATAATCAGGAATAAGAAAATCTGATTTTTTATTTTCAAATAATTCTCTAACCGTTTGTTGATCAATATTCAATTTTGACATACTTTATTCTCCTTAAAACCCTTAATTAAAACAATTTTACCACAAAACCACCTCAATAACCATCGAACATAAAACAATATATTTAAAATATAATGTAAAACCAAATGTTTGTTATCCCTATTACATAAAATCCCCTTTTAAAATATCTAAGTTAAATATAAAGATATAAATATAACAATTTTAACTTTATGATATAATAAGAAAAAAAGGAGAAAAACAATGGACGCACTAATTGTAGTAGATATGAGTAACGACTTTGTTCACGATAAAGGCGGACTAACCGCAGGGAAACCGGCACAGGATATAGTGGATAACATTTTAAATAAAGTAAAAGAATTTGATAAAAAAGATAAAATAATCGTTTTTGCGATGGACGCACATGAAGAAAATGATAAGCACTTCAACCTATGGCCAAAACATAACGTAAAAGGAACATGGGGACAAGAGCTTTATGGTAGCTTAAACGACTGGTATAAGGAAAATAAAAATAAAGATAATGTAATATGGCTTGATAAAAGCGAGTACGATGCCTTTTATAAAACAGATTTAGCCGAAAGGCTAAAAAACAACGGAGTAGATGAAGTGTTAGTATGTGGTGTATGTACCGACATTTGCGTATTCAATACGGTTTACGGAGCATATAAAGAAGGCTTTAAAACAAAAGTAGATAAAAACCTCTGTGCCACATTTACAAATAACGGCGAAACTTTCATAAACCAAATGAATGCAATTTATAAAACGGAAATTCTATAAAAAAAGGAGCTTATATGCTCCCTTTTTTATTATATTCACAATATAAAAATATATAAACCACTCCCTACATTTCACCACCATGACCACCACACTTACAAACCTGTCGGGGTAACGGTAGTGGTCGTTTCAAAAATCTCGGGTAGAGATTTTTAGAAAATCCGACCACGTTATAAGCCTTCACGGCGTATGAGTGAAAGCCTTTTTCCCATATTTTTGGGCTTTGGCAAAAATATGGTCGGGTTGTTAAGGGTTGAAAACCCTTAAATACGGGGTTTAAGGGGCAAAGCCCCTTGATTTCGGGTTGTTAAGGGCAGACAGCCCTTAAATATGGGGTTCTTAAGGGGTATCCCCTTAATCCCTATTTCCATAATAATTAACCCCAAATACTCCAATTATAATTACAATAGCACCAATAATCTGCATTAAGCTAAAAGGTTCCGCCATAACAAATATACCTATAAGAACCGAAACAACAGTAGTTAAATTTGAAAAGGCAGAAGCTGATGCTATATCGAGATGAGATACTGTGTAAGTATTGCCAAAAAATCCTATAACAGAAGCAATACAACCAAGATACATCATACACAGTAAAACTTTAGTATTTGAAAAAGCGAGAATATATCCGCTAAAACCTTGATTTGTAATCAAAGATATAATTCCAAAGGATATACACGCAAACCACATCATGAAAAATGTTATCTCCATAACGGAAAATTCCTTTGATAATTTCCTTGCTAAAATACCGTACATACTTGAAGCAAAAACTGCTCCAAACAAAAATAAAAATCCCGCAAAATTAAATCCCACATCAGAAACATAAGACCCAAACACAACCGCTATGGCTCCAAGAACGGAAAGAACTACAAAAGCCCACTGCTTAATAGTAGGCTTTTCTTTTAAAATAAATATTGCAAGAACACACATAACAACGGGAATAGTGGCAATCATCGTTCCCGAAAGTGCCGAATTTGTAAGGCTTACACCGTAAGTCTCACATATAAAATACATTAAAGGCTGACATATGCAAAGAGGAATAAGAAGTTTTATGTTTTTTTCCTTATAGTCAAGCTTAAATACTTTAAGAAAATAAAGTATAGTCATAAATAAGGCTGCAAACAAAAATCTTACCCCGGGTAAATCAAGAGGCTTTAAAACGGTTAAAGCCTCTCTTGTAAAAGCAAATGTTGTGCCAAAAACAAAGGAATATAATACCCCTGTTATGTATGCCGTTATCTTCTTGTTTTTTAACATATTCTATACGAAATATGCAAAACTTTCCACGTTCTTTTCTTCTGATTTTATAACTTCGATTTCACGGAATTTAAGTCTTAAAAGTTCGTACATTATGTCAAGGAAACATATTTCTGCATTGTAGTGTCCAACACCTATTAATACAATGCCGTTATCAACGTAGTTTTGCATTTCATGATATTTTGTATCAGATGTAATAAATACTTTGGCATTTTTTTCTTTAACTTTATCTATTAAGTCATTACCACCACCGGTACATAAAGCAACTTTACTTAATATACCAAGAGTGTTGTAATTGTTTGTTACTCTTAAAACATTTGTATTGTAAGCTTTCTTTACTTTTTTAAGTAAACCGTCAATGTTCATAGGAGTTCTTGAATCAAGAAGACCAACAGCACCAAGACCAAATAGGTTTGTATCATCTTCACATTTATCGCTTACAACTCTTTCAAGTGGTTTAATATCGCTTAAACCAAGTTTTTTAGCCATAAACATATTTAGCCCGATTGTAGACACATCCATAGGAGTATGAGCAGAATATACGTTGATGTTATTTTTAATAAGTTTGAATATCATATCCCCTTTAATGCTTGATTGTTCAATGTTCATTGTTTTACTAAAAAATAAAGGATGATGAGATATTATCATATCACAATGCTCTCTTATTGCTTCGTCTATTACTTCGTTTGTAATATCAAGAGCAAGCAAAATTCTCCTTACCTGAGCTTGTCTGTTTCCAAGTTGAAATCCGGAATTATCCCATTCGTACTGAAAACTTTCATTTGCGAATACGTTAATGTACTTTATTATATCTTTTACTTTCATAATTTTCTCTTACCCTTTCCAGCAAAGTTATATAATCTTTCGCTTTATTCAATGCTTCTTTTGCATTTTCAGTATTTATATTTTTACAATTTTCAACGATTTTCTCATTTACCTTTATTTTGTAATTTAGAAAATCAAGAAAATTTTCATTCCCTTTTTCATATAGTTTATAACCTAAATCAAAGAACACATCTTCATATTTTTCATCATCTTTTTTAGGTAAAACCTTTAAAACATTATAAAAATGATGTCTGTCTCTTATCAAATCTTCATCAACAATGGTAAAAGAATTATCATATAAATATTTCCTTACCATATCAACACTGTTCATAGGCTGAAGAATAATATTTTTAAAACCTTTTGTCTTTTCTAAATCATCATTTAGTATATCGATAATAAGCTCTCCGCCCATTCCGCATATACAAAGGGTTTCAATATTATTTGTATCTATATTTTTCATGCCGTCGCTTAAAACAAAAGTAACATCTTTTTCTTCTTTAAACATCTTAGAGAAGTTTTCTTTTGCATTTAAAAGAGGTCCTTCGTTTACGTCGCTTATAACGGCTCTTTTTATCATATTATTTTTAAATAATTGTATGGGTAAATATCCATGATCAGAACCAACATCAAGAACCGATTCGCTTTTCCCAACCATGTCATATACCGCTTTTAATCTTATATCCAAATTTACCATAATTTCTACCTTATATAACAAAATAAGTATAACATAAAATTTTATTTTTTTAAACAAAAATATTATTTAAGGGTGTTACCCCTAACACCTTTAAGGGATTCTCCCTTAACAACCCTTTCTTAAGGGGCGTTGCCCCTTATAAACCCCACGACTTTTTTACTCGCCTAAAAAAGTCGAATAAAAGGGCGCCACTAGGCGTGGCATTTTAGGGTTTCGCTCTAAAGAGCGACCAGTATTTTTCCGAAGAAAAAAATACTGGACAAAATTCTTTCACTCAAACGCCGTGATGGCTTATAACGCTTTTCGATGCCTACGTAAAACTCTACCCGAGTTTTACTGTCAGAAAAGCTACCCAGCCCTTTATTAGCTTTAATGTTTGGAGTGGAACATCATAATAGATATAAGTTATCTTTTAATATAAATTTTATACAACATTGCTACTCCAATTTTACAAAGCAGTGCTACCTCTACCCCACCGTTTATCAATCTTAATGGTAGGAGTAGAACATCATAATAAATGGAAGTTATCATTTTAAAATTTTTTATATAGGTTTTATAAAACATTGATACTTGCATTTTACAAAAATAAAATACCCATATCCTATCATTTATTAGTTTTAATGCTTAGAAGAAAAACAATATAATTAAATAATAGATAAGTGATAATATTAAATTTATTCTTTATAAACTTACATTTAAAATAATCAAATAGAAAACTAAATTAACAATAAATCTTTCAAAAGTTTTTACAAATAAAAAAAGACTCTAAAGAGTCCTTATAAAAATAATATTTTTAGCAAAAAAAAATGGCTCCCCAGGTAGGACTTGAACCTACGACCTTTCGGTTAACAGCCGACTGCTCCACCGATTGAGCTACTGAGGAACGCTTAGTACTTTATATATTATACACTTTATTTAGAAAATGTCAACAAAAAAATGCAATTATATTAAAAATATTTTAGGTACAATTTTATATATAGATGTATCCCCTTTAAATAAAGGTTAACATGTCTTTATATATTATTTGAAATATAAAAAATTATATTCTTCATTTTAAATTTTTATATAAGTTCTATAAAATGTTACTACATAAAGTAAAACAAAAATGCCTCTATCCTATAACTTATTAGTTTTAATGTTAGAATAAAAATAATAGATAAAAGGTAACATTAAATTTCTTCTTGATAAACTGTCCTTTAAAATAATCAAATAGAAACTTAAATTAAAATAAGTCTACAAACAAAAAAAAGACTTATACAAAGTCTTTATAAAAAATATTTTTGGCAAAAAAAAATGGCTCCCCAGGTAGGACTTGAACCTACGACCTTTCGGTTAACAGCCGACTGCTCCACCGATTGAGCTACTGAGGAACGCTTAGTACTTTATCTATTATACACTTTATTGAGAAAATGTCAACAAAAAAATGCAATTATTTTAAAAATCTTCTCTTTTAAACTTTGCTCTGAAATAAACATAGATCGTTTTCGCAGTCATTAAATAAAATATATATTAAAAAAGGAGCATTACGAAATACTCCTTTTGTTGAAATATAAAGATAGGTTATGCCCAAACATCGTTTTTTTTTCATTATTTATAAATAAGACTTTTTCATATTTAACAGCTTTTCTCCAAGTCATAATTCCTGTAATTGGAGCAATTAATGCAATCCAAAGAAGAATTATTGTATTACATAATATCAGCTTCAATGGAAGCGTTATTATCCCACCAAAGATTATCAAACTACTAAAAAATCTATCTAAAAACTTTCCTTGATAATTCCAATAAGCATAGTGCCAAAATCTCCACGAAAGAGCAATCCATAATAAAGTAATCTCAATCTCAAAGTATGGAATATATGCTCCTAAAAAAACAATAGGGAAAAAGTGTTTTTCAAGAAAATATATCATCGGTGGCATAAATAAAAATAACAATACACAACCTACGATCTTTTTTATTATAAATTGTTTCCTATAATTTTCACTTAAATGCTCCTTTATTGAAGTATTAACTTCTATAAATTTCTGTTTCAAAACTTTCAAAAATTCCAATTATTCCAACTCCTTTATAATATTTTTATATCTACAGCTGTAATAGTAGTAGTCTATCTATATCTTCATACGATACCTATTCTTTTCACTGCCTTATATCCGCACGAATAACCTACATCATACATAGCACAAATAATAAGCATTGGTAACTATAAAAGAGCTAAACTCCATATTATGTAATCTACAATAACATACTGTGTAAGTCTTAGTCCTATATTTTGTGTCATCATGTGGTGTCCAGTTATGCGAATGTGATGATTTTAAAGAAGATATTTCTCCGAAGTTTAGCTTGCTTGATGCTTTCTTACTGCAATGCTTCTTCTTTTACGATCTATTCAAAAGAAGCAAGTCATAAACAAGGAACTAATAGCATTATAATCGTCAATACAATTTTAACGTTTTTTATAAAATTAGTTTCCTTTTTTCTCTATTTTATATTTTTTACTACGGTCTATTATATGAACATTTGTTTAAATTTTCGCTTATGTGAAGATTTTTTTGCATTTAGTAGATATTTTATAATGTACAACAAAATCTCCTTAGAACGAACATTTTACCCATTTCTTTAATTTTATTATACCACAAAAATTTTTAATTTTTATTTTTTATTTTTATAACAAGAGTAAAAGTAAGAATAAGAATATATGGTTAGGCATTTATCCTTTTATTTTTATAATAAACATCTATTCTTACATCAATTTCCTAACATTAAATCAATTAAATCATTGAAATATGAAGAAAAACAGCCTAAAAAATCAAGTTAGAAAAAATTTTTCTAACTTGATTATAAAATCCAGCATTATATTAAAAATATTTCAAATAAAATTTTATATAAAGATGTATCCCCTTTAAATAAAGGTTAACATGTGTTTATTTATTATATGACATATAAAAAAATATATTCTTCTTTCTTAAATTTTTTATATAGGTTCTATAAAATGTTACTATATAAAGTAAAACAAAAATGCCTCTATCCTATAACTTATTAGTTTTAATGTTAGAATAAAAATAATAGATAAAAGGTAACATTAAATTTCTTCTTGATAAACTGTCCTTTAAAATAATCAAATAGAAACTTAAATTAAAATAAGTCTACAAACAAAAAAAAGACTTATACAAAGTCTTTATAAAAAATATTTTTGGCAAAAAAAAATGGCTCCCCAGGTAGGACTTGAACCTACGACCTTTCGGTTAACAGCCGACTGCTCCACCGATTGAGCTACTGAGGAACGCTTGATACTTTATCTATTATACACTTAATTTCTAATATGTCAACTACTTTTTTCATTTTTTTCCATGAAAATGTTATCTATGTATTTATTCAAATTTAGTAAAATATAAATACACTTTTAACATTTTCATAACTAGCAAATATTAAATAAATAACAATTTAAACTAATAAAATTATTTATTATTCCTCTTGTTCTTCTCTTTTTATTGTGCTTATTATTTCGCTTTTTGATAGCTTTTCATAAAACAAAGGTCTTCTTATTATTATCATTATACAGGCAAAGAAGAAATAAAAGAAATATACTCCGCTTAAAATGGCATTTAAAAATACAAAAGCATCTGTATTTATAAACCAATTATTTAAAATTTCATTTATTTCATAAGGAAGCAGTAACAATACGAAAAACAAAGAAAAATACCTTATAAAATATTGATAAATTCTTATATCCTCTTTCCCTACTGCCACAATCCTAAGTTTCATTAAGGCTTTTCCAATGCTTCTGCCCTTTAAGAATACGCATAAAACAAAGAAATACATAAACACGGAAAGAGAAAATATATAATAATCATCTATGCCATAATCAATGTTTATATGCCTTACAATATAATATAATCCCCATATAAAAGGCATATCAATAATAAAAGCTATAAGTTTTCTTAAAAAAGAAACCTTAATTCCTCTTTTGTAACTTTCATCATCCATCTCTTCCCTATCCGGCAGAACCTTATAAAATGGTTTTATAACGAAGTAACCAATAACACCCCCAAGGGTATTTATGAATAAATCATCAACATCAAAAAGTCTGTAACTTCTCGGATAAAAGAAATAAAGCCCGCTTAACTGTGTAAGCTCAAAAAACAATGATAATAAAAATGAAAATAAAATTGTCTTTTTTAAGCTGAATTTAAAATAATATCTTAAATACATTCCAAAAGGCACTGTCATAAGTAGATTAAATAAAACCTGTAAAAATGCTTTATTATTTACAATACAGGTAATGGGGCTATTATAGCTTAAAGACATATTATGGTACTGACTTATAATATCCTTTATAAAATTAAAAGGAACTAACTGAGCCGATCTTGTTGTGAGAGATGCCACCTCAGAAAACGACGGTAGAGGCAGAATAACAAGAAAATAAGCCGTCATTAAATATAATATAAAAGAATATATTATAACTATCCTGACAGACCAAAGAGAACCATATTTGTTGTAATTATATATTATGTAAGGAAGAGTAAACAAAAGAGCAATCAAAGGAAATGCAAAAATAGACTCTTTTATTATATCCAAATATCCTCCCATATTTCCTCCTTTTATTATAAGATAATTACATATTATAACAACAAAACAATTACTTTTCAAAATATTATAGAATATTAAATAATAAAATCTAAAAAAAATACAACAATAAAACATTCAAAACATAAATTAATCCAAAAGAAATATACCAAAAAAGTTTATATAAAAACCAATAGAACTAATTAACAATAAAAATCATATACAAAAATTTAATATATAGCATTTATAAATTTAAAATACAAAACTATCATTTTAATCTTATAAAAACAATAAAAAAAGAGCATAAGCTCTTTTTTAATCAGATAAAAAATTCTTTTTTAACATATCATCTGCTTCATCCCAGAAAGCTTTTGTGTCATATTTAGTATCTCTTTCCCTGACTTCATAGGAATCTTCATTTTCAATATTTACTATTGTGTCATTATCTTTTTCATCTAAAATATCTTCACTAAGTTTTGTATCCTCATTTATTTCTTCTTTTACATCATCTATAATCTCGCTTGTTTCTGCTTCTGTTTCTTCATATTCAAATTCATTTTCTAAAGAAACTTCTTCTTTAACAAAACTTTCATCATCTTTGTGTTTTTTGTCTTTTTTATCCTTTTTATCTTTTTTAGAGAAATGATTTTTTTTCTTTTCTTCTTTTTCTTCTCTTAAAGTTTTTCTTTCTTCTCTTCTTTTTAATCTTTGTTCTCTGTCTTCCATGCTTTCAAGGAAGAATTTAGAATCTTTTTCAACCTCAATATAATCTTCAGTGAATTTTGAGAATACATCAAGTCCGTTATAAACTATGTTATCTTCTTTTAAAACTTCATCAATATCATAATTATCCAAACCTAAAAAGGCTGCATTCTTACTTCTTAGATAAATTAAATCCTTATCTTTCTTTTCATCAAAATTAATATTTGATAACTTATCAAATAATTCTTTAGCTTTTGAAGTATCACCTTTTTTAATATAATACATAACCATATGAGAACAAATAGTTAAATATGATTTTGTATCGTCTTTAAATCTTGAAGTTTTTTCTACCGCAATGGTATCAAAATGAGAATATAAGTAGTTAATATATTTTTCAATACCCGAATTTAATCTTGTAATTTTCATATCAAGATATTCTCTTAATATATAATCAACGATTTTAATATCATCTCTTGAAACATCATCAATGGTTAATTCTTTATTTAAATAATCTGATATGATTTTTAAAAGATAAGTTCTTTTTACACCTTTGTTTCTTTCATTATAACTTCCGTATATCAAAAGTTTACAAGCTAAAAGATAATCATATTGTTCATCTGTTAGAACGTGTTTTATTATATGTTTTCCTTCTTCGTCAACTTCACCTGTATCTATTTTATCATTTGGAACACCAAGGCAAATTTCCCCTTCAAGAAGAGTAAATAAAATTTGAGTTGATGAAAACAAAATCAAAAAGATAAGTGCAACATCAAAGAAGAATAAAAGTACTTCAGAGAAAACATATACGTAGATAAAATATACTGCAAGACAAGAAAGTACAAGAAGTATAAAACTACCCGCTATGCTTTCAAATACGGTGAAAGTAAAATCTGCCTTAAGCTTATCAAACTCTTCCCTGTTTTGAGGAAGATTAAATTTAGGAACAATTTCACCTATTGAAAAATAATTTTTATTATGCACTCTTCCAAAAATCTTCTTATCGGGATCTTTAAATAAAATATAGAAAGGATCCATATAAATAAAAGATGTGTCATAACCTTTTTTATCATATAAAATACTATATGATTTATATCTAAAGAACAATGAAAGATAATACATTAAAACGACTATTACAGGGCATAAAGGAAGCAGCCATAAGCTGTGCTTCAATGCAAAAGAAACCAACGTACTTCCGCTTATAAGCCCGAATACGACTATGACTATCCATATTATTTTTAAATTTTTCTTTGAACTTTCTCTCATAGGTCAATCCTCAAATTTAATTATTTATTTTTCTTACCAAATGTAAGTTTATTTTCATTACCGTTTATTATTCTTACTATATTCTTTCTATGTTGATATATGCTTAAAACACATAAAATACAAGCTAAAATTATATAACAAATATCAACTTTAAATACTATAAAAAATACCGCACTAAGTGTTAAAGCAGTTAAAGAACCTACCGAAACCATTCTTGTTAAAAGCGCAAGTATCACACCAATAAGTATTGCCAAAAGTGCAAGTTTATAATCAACCATAACAAGAATTCCCGCACTTGCAGAAACTCCCTTTCCTCCTCTGAATCCCATAAATACAGGCCAGTTATGACCGGCAACACATAAAAGAGAACAGATTAGAATTACAAGAGAGCTTTGATTAAACAGATAACATAAAAGTACTGTTACAAGCCCCTTTAAAAAGTCAATTACAAAAACCAACGCCCCTGAGAAAAATCCATATGTTCTAAGTGCGTTAGTAGCTCCGGCATTACCGCTGCCATAAGTCCTTATATCTTCTTTTTTAACACTTTTGGAAAATATGTAAGCACCATTTATACATCCTAATAAATAAGATACTATCATTAAAATAAAACTTAAAAAAGTAAATTGTATAACCATGAAAACTCCCATAACATAAATTTTACTTTTAGTATTATAGCATATTAATATATAAATAAAAGTAGGTTAAATAAAATTTTAATAATTATTTAACGTAAATTAATTTTCTTAAAATATGTAGTTATTAAAAACTAAACAGATACTTTTTTCAAATAAATTTATTTTCCTTTTTAGTAAATAAATTTATTAATCATTTACACGATATTATATAAAAACATAAAATTATATGTAATATTTTACTATTTTTTATTCACATAATATACAATTTATGATAAATATATTACATAACATAACCTAATATAAAATTATATAAAATCTGTATACTATATTGTTATTTTCAATTTAAACAATGATTTAGTATACTGCTTATAAAATTATTTAACTAAATTTTTATATATTTATTCTTATTAAAATAATAAAATCACTACTTATAATTTTAAGCTTAAATTATTCAAAATATTACTAAAATAAAAACTTACTTAAGCATAAAAGGAATTTTATTCTTAGCTTTTATTTCATCTTTTATAACACTGCATTCATAACAAAGAATATTTACTCCATTATCCCTTGCTTGTTTTAAAGCTTTGATAAAATCTTTATGCACTGGATTTGGGGTAAAATACTTTGCCCCTGCAAACTGAATTATAAAGCAGATATAAGCTTCATAGCCTTCTTTTTTTGCTTCTATAAGTTCATATACATGTTTAATCCCTCTCGTTGTGGGAGCGTCTGGAAACATCGCTACATTGTCTTCTTCCAATGTTACTCCCTTTACTTCCACATACCCCTTTTTATTCTCACTTTCCACATAAAAATCAAACCTTGAATTTTTATATTTCTGTTCGCCTTTAATAAAAGTTACTTCCCCCATTTCATCAAGGGTAATAACCTTATTTAAAACTCCCTCTTTAAATACCTTGTTTGGCATTTGACTGTCCATGTTAAAAAGCACATCATTTTTATATACGCTTATTAAATCATACTTTGTCTTTCTGCTCTCACTATCTATATATTCAAGATAAACATCTGCATTATCTTTAAGCAACTCCCTGCATCTTCCCGTATTTTTTACATGTACTTTTTCTATCTTATCATCAATCAAACAATTTGCTATAAACCTGTTTGGTCTATCTATAAATTTTCCTTTAACTATATTCTTATATTTCATACTACCTCTTTTCAATAAAATATTATATCAAACCACCTTGCAAAAAGGGTGTTTTTAATTTAAAATTAATTTTATGGAAAATTATAAATTTATAAATAACAGCAAATGTGAATTTTTCCCCTGCCATAAAACAGAAGATAAGGATAATTTTAACTGTCTTTTCTGCTATTGTCCTTTGTATTTAATGGAAGAAAAATGTATGGGAAACTTCACTTATACAAAAAACGGAATAAAGGATTGCTCAAACTGCCTACTGCCTCATAAAAAGGAAAACTACGATTATATTAATAACAAATTAATGGAATTTACAAATATGAAAAAGGAAGAAAAATTAAAAAACATTAAACTAATTATTACTGACCTTGACCATACTTTATTAAAAGATGAATTCAGTATCGATGAAAATTATGTAAGTCTTTTTAATGAGTTAAAGGATATGGGCTATATAACTGCATTCGCAACCGCAAGAGGCTTTTATCAAGCGTTTAACTTCGCTTATAAATTAAAACCGGATTATATAATATGCGATAACGGAGCAAGCCTAGTAAAATACGACTACGAAAACCAAAAAAGACATATCTTAAAGGAAATATTAATCGAAGAAGAAACAAAAAAAGACGTATTAAATACATTAAAATATAAGGATACTTTAATTTATTTAATCGAATCAGGAGAGGATTTATACATTACAAAAAGCAAATATAATCCTGAAATTGTAAATAAAAATATAAACTTCTTCTCGCCAATAGAAAATATAGTAGAGGGTTTTAAACTTCACGTAATAGATAAATTAAGGGATATGCCTTTTGATATTCCCCTAACCAGAGTTTGCACATTTGATTTTGTCGGTGATAAAAACACCCATGATACACTAAAAAGACTTGGAGAAAATCATGATAAATTAAACTACACAAAATCATTTACAACAACCTTTGAGTTCGGTCCGTCAACAAAAGGAAACGCACTTTTATTTTTAAAAGACTACTTAAAAATAGATAAAGAAAACATTATTTCTTTTGGAGACAGCATAACAGACGTATCAATGTTTGAAAATTCAGGTGTATCGGTCTGTGTGGATAATGCTTCAGATGAGGTAAAAAAACACGCTATGTATATAACCGACAGTGTATTTGATAACGGCGTAGAAAACTTTATAAGAGAGAATTTATTAAATGAAAAATAATAACAGCTATAAAAATTTTAGTGAATACTATGATAATTACATCGCTCTTGCAGACTATGAAATGTGGGCAGATTATATAAAGGACCTTTCAACCATAAATAATCCAAACACTATTTTAGATATTGGATGTGGAAGCGGATATATGATGCTTTTTTTAAGCGATATTTTAAATGGTGATTTTTACGGAATAGACATAAGCGGTGAAATGCTTGTAAAAGCAAACGAAAATGCTTACTATGAAGAAAAAGACTTCCGTTTTATGAAAGCAGATATGAAAGACTTTGTTTCAGACATCACCTTTGATTTTATTTACAGCGTATGCGACAGCATAAATTATCTTCAAAGCGAAAATGATTTGTTAAAGACCTTTAAAAACATAAAGAAATATCTAAATAAAGGCGGTAGTTTTACTTTTGATATAATAAGCGAATATTATAAACCGGAAAATGAAATTTTAGAAAACGAAGGTTTAACCTTTGATGTAAGAAGAAGTAAAAAAGATAACTGGTTAAATACTACAATCATAATATCAAACACTAAAGAAAGACTATGTAAGGTAGAACATAAACAAAGGATTTTCTCAGTAAATACAATAAACGAAGCTTTAAAAGAAGCAGGCTTTGAAAATGTATTCTTCTACGACTTCCTTACAAAAGACAAACCAAATGAAGAAAGCGAAAAAATTCAAGCAGTGGCATATTAACCACTGCTTTTTATTTGTATTTGTTTAGTAATTTTTTATAAATATATACCCCAAAAACATAATTTAAAATAATTAAAACAATCAAGTAAATAATAAACGCTGTTATGCTTATTGTAATTTCCATCATAGATAAACAAGCAAAGACAAAAGCACTGATACAAAGTATAATCAAATTTATTATATAAGCATATCTTCCGCTTTTATTTCTAAGGCTTTCTTTTAATTCGTCATGCAATTCTATTCTTTCATTTTCAAGTTTCTTTAAATATTTTTCCTTGTTTTTATCATTACTATAATAAAAATACCTAA
Organism: Anaerofustis butyriciformans; assembly: GCF_036289385.1. Lineage (NCBI taxonomy): Bacteria > Bacillati > Bacillota > Clostridia > Eubacteriales > Eubacteriaceae > Anaerofustis > Anaerofustis butyriciformans. Next base: position 173,771 of record NZ_JAYFFH010000001.1, on the reverse strand, counting down.
ATATGCTAATTACACCGTTAAACAAAAAGCCTCCCCCAAGACCAATAAAGATACTCCCCAGTCTGCTTTCTTTAAATACCGCAAGCATTATAAACAAAATTCCAATCAAAACAAATATAGCACCATAAATTAAATTACTCTTTTTCATTTTTCATAACCTCATATATAAAAGTTTAATTTATTAATAATACGTAAAAACTCTATGGATTTTCTACATTTTATTTTCAATGCTATTACTAATAATAATAAGAATAATAGGCTGAATAAAAATAATCATGGCTGTAATAATAGCAGGAAAAACAAAATTTAAACAAATAAATACTACTGTTGCAATGCTAAGCAATATCAATGTAATCATATTTGCAATATTACCTGCTTTTTCTTTGATTAATATATTTCTTTCATCCATAACTTCATTTTTATAATCAATGTCTTTTTCTATCATTTTATTATGCCAAATTTGAAAATGAGAAACACCAAATACAGCACTAAATAAAATCATCATTCCCATATCCACGCTTTTAGGAAAGTCTGTCATAATCAATGTGACAAATAAAATAAATGAAATAATATACCCGATGTACCAGTACTGATATTTATTTTTCATTATTTTTTCCCTCCTCATATATAAAAATTTCTTCTATAGTCTTATTGAAAAAACGAGATATCTCAAAAGCAAGTTCCAAAGAGGGATTATACTTCCCGTTTTCAATAGCACTTATAGTCTGCCTTGATACTTTTAATTCCTTTGCAAAACTCTCCTGATTAAGTCGCATTTCCTTTCTAAACTTTTCAACGTTATTCTTCAACTTCACCCTCCTATGTAAAGGTTCCTTTACATATATTATACTCCAAACAACAATTTTGTCAAGGTTCCTTTACAAAACAAAAAACACCCCATAAAACAAGGCATTTCAAATCTAAATATAAATATTACTTCAATAACTCCACACTGTCCCACAAACTTTCATAAAAGAATTTAAAGAAATAAAAAAACACCCCACCCCACATCAAAATGCAAGGTCGGGGTAGCATTCGTTCACTGTTAAATTAGGTATTTTCCGCATAAAGTCCAAGCACATTAAAAATCTCCAATGTGCCTACGCAAATAGCTTTCCCCAAATTCTAAAAACAAACAAAAAACACCCCACCCCACAATCAAATGCAGGGGCGGGGTAGCACTCCAGCTCTAAAAATACGGGTAGTATTTTTAGTAAGCTTTGGAGTGCGTCAAAGGCTCTTCGCCGAGAAGTGTCCTTTTTACCTCTTTTTTTGGACAAGCAAAAAAAGAGTGGGGTTGTTAAGGGGTAACACCCCTTAAGATAGGGTTGTTAAGGGTTGAAAACCCTTAAATATAGGTTTAAGGACATCCTCTCCCACAATCAAAATGCAAGGTCGGGGTAGCACTATTTCACTGGTAAACTAGGTATTTTCCGCATAAAATCCAAGCACATTAAAAATCTCCAATGTGCCTACGCAAATAGCTTTCCCCAAATTCTAAAAACAAACAAAAAACACCCCACCCCACAATCAAATGCAGGGGCGGGGTAGCACTCCAGCTCTAAAAATACGGGTAGTATTTTTAGTAAGCTTTGGAGTGCGTCAAAGGCTCTTCGCCGAGAAGTGTCCTTTTTACCTCTTTTTTTGGACAAGCAAAAAAAGAGTGGGGTTGTTAAGGGGTAACACCCCTTAAGATAGGGTTGTTAAGGGAGTATCCCTTAATGGGGTTTAAGGGGCAACGCCCCTTATATAAATGATTATTTATTAGCACTAACATAAATAGGATAAATATCCTCTTCTGTTAAAGGAATAAGTTTTCCAACTTTTGTGCCTTTAACATAGAAACATCTGTCAGTAAGTTCTCTTAAACTTTCTTCGTCTTGAATACCGATTCCAAGTTCTGTAAAGTTTGTAGGCATATTTATAGAACGGAAGAATTCTGCTGTCGCTTCAATACCTTTATCGGCAAGCTCTTCTTTTGTTCCTTCAGTAATACCCCAAACATTCTTTGCATATCTTGCAAATCTGTCAAGGTCTTTGTGTTTTACATAATTTGCCCAGTGAGGCCACATTGTAGAAAGTGAAGCACCATGAGCAACATCAAATTTAGCACTTAGAGAATGACCAAGTCTGTGAGTAGCAAAGTCCATAGGAGCACCAAGACCAGTAAGTCCGTTGTGTGATAATGAACCTGCCCACATAATTTCGCTCATTGCATGATAGTCTTCTTTATTTTTTGCAGCAACTTTACCGTTTTTAATAACTGTTCTAAGAAGTGCTTCTGCGATTTCGTCTGTTAAATCGTTTTGACATTCGCTTAAATCTGTAAAATATCTGTCCATTGTATGCATCATAATATCAACTATACCGCATCCAACTTGATAATCAGGAAGTGTAAATGTAAGTTCAGGGTTCATGATTGCAAATTTTGGTCTGTTAAAGTCTGTTGAAAGACCTCTTTTTACTCCTGTTTCTTCGTTTGTTAAAACAGCTGAATTACTCATTTCGCTACCTGCTGCAGAAATAGTTAAAATAACACCTACAGGAAGTGATTTTTCAACTTTTTTCTTTCCTTCCCAGAAATCCCAAATATCAACATCTGGATTTGCAACGCCGTGTGCAATACCCTTTGCTGTATCAATAACGCTTCCGCCTCCTACTGCTAAGATAAAATCAGCGCCGAAAGCCTTTGCGTCTTCAACACCTTCTCTTGCAAGAGATAATCTTGGGTTTGGTTTAACTCCGCCAATCATTTTATATTCGATGCTTTCGGCTTTCAAAGCTTCTTCTACTCTGTCAAGAAGTCCGCTTCTTTTTACGCTTCCCCCACCATATACAATATAAGCTTTCTTTGCTCCGTCTTTTTTCATTTCCATTCCAACTTCTGCTTCTCTTCCTTTACCGAAGATTACTTTAGTCGGTGTGTAGTAATCGAATTTTTGCATTTTGCTCCTCCGTTTATTATATTTATTATATTTTATTAAAGCCAAGGTCTTTTGTCTTTGGTGTAACCTTTCATGTTCCAGTATTCATTGTCGACTTTATTTAAACCGCCCTTTTTCTGTAACATCCTTACACCGTAAAACCAAAGTTTCGTTTTTATTGTAGGCTTTGTTTTACCAACATTTTTTAATATCTTCCTTGCCGTTTTATCGGTCTTTTTGTCTATTTTTTCTTTTACCTTTTCGCTTACGTCATTCCAAGTTACGCTGTATACATTTATTCCAAGAGTATATATCTTAGATATTCCCCAAAAGAATAAACTGTCTTTTATTCCCTTTACGGCTTTCTTTGTTCCCATTCCCGCAGCGGTTGAAATACAAACAGCCTGCTTTTTAAACATAATAGCTTCGGGTCTATGAACAATCCACCTGTAACCAAAATGATCCAAAAACCCTTTAAGCTGACCGCTCATATGGAATACATAAGTCGGGGTAGTAAATATAAGCACATCGCACTTTTTCATTATCTCATCAATAGGATGAATAAGTTCATAGTGTGGGCATAACCTCTCGCTTTTCATAAAACATGAATTACATCCCATACAGTATTTATCAAAATCTTTAGGTAAGAATATCTCAAAAATATCCTCTTCACTTGTAAGTTTTAAAGCCAAAATCTTTCCGGTGTTGTAACTGGAACCTTTGTGATTTTGACCGTTAATTAAAGCTACTTTCAAATCTTCCTCCAAGCTTAAAGCCTTTTACCTACTACGCAGTACCAATCCCCCATATTGTTTACTTCAAGTATTTCAAAACCACTTTCTTTGTAACTGTCTATAACAGTATCAACGGTTTCTTTTATTATACCGCTTGAAATAAATATACCGCCTTTTTTAAGTATTCTCTTAGTATCAGGAGTAAGTCTTTTTATTATGTGGGCAAATATATTTGCCACAACAACATCAGCCTGAACGTCTACCTTTTCTGCCAAATCTCCTATAAACACATCAAACTTATCAGAAACAGAGTTTATCTTTGAAAGGTATGATGATGTCTCTATACACATTGGGTCGATGTCAACCCCTGTCACGTGCTTACAGCCAAGTTTTGCGGCAGCAATGGAAAGTATACCACTTCCACATCCTACGTCTATTACTTCATCTCCCTCTTTCATGTAATCTTCAAGCCCTATTAAACACATCTTTGTGGTTTCATGACTTCCCGTTCCAAAACTTGCCCCAGGGTCGATTTCAAGAATTATTCTGTTTTCTTCGTTGTCGCATTCTTCCCATGTAGGTTTTATAAGTAACTTTTTACCTACATTAAAAGGCTTAAAGTATTTCTTCCAGTTATTAGCCCAGTCCTCTTCTTTAATGTCGTTAAAAGTCATGTTAAGACTGCCAAATATATCTTCACTATCTGACGCCTTTAACCTGTTTAACATATTTTTTATTTCTTCTATTTTTTCTGCTTGACTTTCATCTTCAAGAATATATACCTTAACGTTTGTTTCGATATTTTTCTTCTTTAAATCTTCATCAACAAGATCCCATGTTTCCCTGTTGTCTTCCAAAAATTCTTCAAATTCCTTTTTGTCTTCTATTAAAAAGCTGTCCATTCCCATATCGGACAAAGACGATATAAGAAGGTCTATTCCCTCTGTCTTCGTATATATGCTGATTTCGTTATAATTCATATTTTCTTTTCTCCTTTGTATAAAATTATATAATAAAAACAGAACACGTTCAATAATCGTAACCGATATTAAATATAAAAATTAATGACCGTTTTATTTTTCATTAAAATAAAAATATATATAAATTGATGTAAAATCTTTATAAATTAATAAGTTTTTAATTGAATTGGTACTTTTATTAATTATAATTTAAAATATAAATTGAAGAAAGGGCATACAAACATGAAAGAAATTAAATTTAAAGCAGATATCAATTTTACAAAATTCAAAAAAATTTTCAAGGCACAAAACAAATCATATTTTAAAAAACTTGGAATATTCTGCAGCATTTTTTTTATTCCTTTGTCAATAATTTCCGCTTATATATTCATAACAGAAACAACAATGCAGTTTTTTCTGTATTTTATTCTTTTCCTTGTTCTCGCAGCTTACGGAGCAACTCTTATATTTAACCCTTGTATAATTTTTGTAACAAGACGCAATATCGTAAAACAATGGTTTTACCTCCATGGTTCAAAAAATTTGAATGAAAATTATAAAAATTACATCACAGTATATGAAATAACTCTATCACAATATGGCGTAAAGGAAATGTTTTCAAACGAAAATTTAATAAAATTACCATGGTTTATGTTTAAAAACAAATACGTTACAATTGATGAAGGAATTATATTTCCTTATGATGACGGTAAAAACAGTTCTTTGGCATATAACTTACTCGGAATAAATTATCTTTTAAGAGAAGAAAACACAGGCGAAACATTGTTTATTCCAAAGGAAATATTAAATCAATATCCGAACTTAACGAATGAAATTTCAAAAGCAATCGAGAAATCGAAAAAAACATATTTAAAAACAAACAAAAACGAAGATGAAATAAACGAATTAAAAAAATGGCTCAAACAATAAAAACCGATTAAGGATAAAATCATGAAAGAATTAATCAATATAATGATAGAAAAAGATATGGGCGAACTGAACATAATGGTATTTGTTCCATTTATAATATTGATTATTTTGGGATAATGATTTTCTTTAAAATTTATTTAACAAAGGAAAAATCATTTACAAACAATTCCGCAAATTTTCTAAAATATCTTTTCCCCATGACAATAATATTATTCGTATTCGCATTTTTCATGATATCAAACGTAAGTTTGTTTGAAAAAGAAAAAAACTGGTATATTATAAATTTACCTATAACAAACAAATATGAAACAATAAACTCGTCCGGATCGGGAACGAGAAAGACAATATACTACGTAACAACAAACGAAAACATCAACATATCCGTCACAAAAGATTTATATGATAAGCTGGAAATAGGTGAAAACGTATATGTTCTAAAAGACAACGAAAACAATTCCTTAAAAATTTATTCCCAAAAGGAATATATATACAAAGGAACACGCATAAAATAAAAAAACAGCCCAATGCTGTTTTAATCTTAGTGGTGCCGAAGACCGGAGTCGAACCGGTACGATCGGTAAGGATCGCAGGATTTTAAGTCCTGTGCGTCTGCCAATTTCGCCACTTCGGCATAATGGAGCGAAAGACGAGATTCGAACTCGCGACCCTCGCCTTGGCAAGGCGATGCTCTACCACTGAGCCACTTTCGCATAAAATGGTGGTCGCAATAGGGCTCGAACCTATGACCCCCTGCTTGTAAGGCAGGTGCTCTCCCAGCTGAGCTATGCGACCAAGCAAAATATAGTATAATGTAAATTGACTTTTTTGTCAACATTTTTTTTCTTTTTTTTAATTTTTTTATTTAATAAATATTTGTATTGATTTTATTGAAAAAATATATATAATATTCTAAAAGAAGTAATACTTCTTTTTTTAATCCTAAAACTTGTATATCCATTTAACCGTCTACCCGTGATATACAAGCAGGCACCTTACGGTGTCTTTTTTATTTCCGATTGACAATACAATATTAAAATGTTATATTATGTGAAAAAAGGAGGATAATGAAAGAATGATTATTTTTTCTTGCTAATATTTATCAATATGCATAAAACAAATTTTAAGCGTTGTTTTTATGCAAAAGCAAGAAAATAATTCTTTCATTCAGTCCTTGTCGTATTACAAAACAGACCGAAGAATATTTTCTTGCGGTCTGTTTTTTTTAAGGAGGTATGAAAATGTCAACAATTAAAATACAAAATTTAACCTTCTCCCACGAAGGAAGTTATGAAAACATATTCGAAAACCTTTCGATAAATCTTGATACGTCTTGGAAACTCGGACTTATTGCAAGAAACGGAAGAGGCAAAACAACATTTTTAAAACTTCTGATGAACGAATACGATTATAAAGGCTCGATAAGCAAAAATATCGAATTTGAATATTTCCCGTTCGAAATTAAAAATAAAAACAGAATGTCCATCGAAATAATAGAAGACATTAACCCAAACTTTGAATATTGGGAATTATCAAAAGAGCTGAATATGCTTTCTGCAAAAGATGAAATAATTTATAAAAACTTTAACGAATTAAGTAAAGGAGAACAGGTAAAATTAATGCTTGCCGTTCTTTTTACAAAGCCAAACAATTTTTTGCTTATAGACGAACCTACAAATCATTTGGACGTTTACGGGCGGGAAACACTTATTAAATATTTAAATAAGAAGAAAGGATATATAATAGTAAGTCATGACAGAAATTTATTAAACAATGTAACCGACCATATACTTTCGATAAATAAAAACAAAATAGATTTACAAAAAGGTAATTTCGATTCGTATATGAAAAATAAAGAAAGAGAAGACAGTTTTGAAATATCCAAAAACGAAAAATTAAAAAAGGAAATATCACATATGGAAATGGCAGCAAAACAGACTTCTTCTTGGGCAAACAAAGTTGAAAAAACAAAATACAACACAAAAAACATATCCGGACTTAAAGTAGACAGAGGATACATAGGGCATAAATCCGCTAAAATGATGAAAACCTCAAAATCGATAAATAAAAGAATAAACAAAAAAGCTGAAGAAAAAAAATCGCTTTTAAAAAACATTGAACATAGCGAAGACTTAAAAATATCCCCTATCTATTTTCATTCCGACAATTTCATAAGATTAAACCACATAAGCCTGTTTTATGATAAAAAAGATATTTTAAGAGACATCACATTTCAGATAAGCAACAAAGACAGAATTATTCTTCAAGGGAAAAACGGAAGCGGGAAAAGCAGCATAATAAAATTAATAACCGACGAAAATATAAGTTATGAAGGAGATTTCTATAAAGCAAAAAATTTAAAAATATCTTATATTCCTCAGGATACGTCTTTTTTAAAAGGTTCTTTGGATAATTTTATAAAAGAAAACCAAATAAACGAAACCATATTTAAAACAAATTTAATAAAATTAAATTTTGAAAGAAAGGATTTCGGGAAAAATTTGGAAATAATGAGTCAAGGAGAAAAGAAAAAAATTTTAATTGCGAAAAGTTTATCCGAACAGGCACATTTATATATATGGGACGAACCTTTAAACTACATTGATGTTTTTTCCAGAATGCAAATAGAAAATTTAATACTCGCATATCTTCCCACGATGCTGATAATCGAACACGACAAAACATTTATAAACAAAATAAATACAGAAATAATAAAACTTTAAACCATTACTAGAATAAAATAAAGGGAAAAGACATAAAGGAAGTAAAAGCTCAATTGACTAGGAGTAGTAAGGTGAAGGTTAAAGTAAAATTAAAAAATATTTCTCCATATTCAAAAGGGCAACAAGTGAATAAAGAAGATATAGCTTATAATGCCAAATATAATTATTTAAATGGAAAAATTCGGGTAAAGTTAACTTGTATAATGTTGATATAAATGCCATTACGATTAGTGAATGCAATAATTCTTGCGTTTATGTAAACTATATAGATTATCTGGGCGTGGAACACATTGTTATTATCAGATGAAATATAAAATGATATTTTGTAGAAATTAATTAATCATGATTTATTTAGAAAACAAGTACAAAATATTTCAAGCGGTTCAGCAAAGTCAATGTATAATATATCTAAGGAAAGATTAAAAAATCTTTTAATATATTTATCCTAATAGAACTACAAAATCAATTTGCCGATTTTGTAAAACAAACGGAAGAAAGCAAAGAAAATATAAAGAAATCACTTGAAGAAACGCAGGTGTTGTTTGATAAGTTAATGCAAGATTATTTTTAGGGGGTGGGGTAACTTTTCCATCCGTAAAATGCGGGGAGCATTTTGCGAGATATTGAAAAGCGTTTAATCCTCTTCGCCTAGAAGCGTCCTTTTTATTCAACTTTTTTATGCGAGTAAAAAAATCGTGGGTTATTAAGGGTTGAAAACCCTTAAGGAAATTAAATATGAGGTTTATAAGGGGCTAAGCCCCTTAATAAATTTGTTATTCCACTAAAAAACAGCAAGCCAAACTTGCTGTTTTTTTATTTGATTATTTGCTCAACAAACCTTCTTTTAAAAATTCAACACCCGTATCAGCTGCATCTGCTATTGTCTTTTGAATGTCTTCCATAAGTCTTGCAAAATACATTTGAGATTCCAAGAAATCTTTAATGTCTGAAATATTTGACATTGTAGAATATAATAAGTTAAATTCACTTATCATTTTTTCGTCAGGTTGTTCACCTTTCATTTGAGCAACATAAGATTTATACTGCATATCCATAAAATCTTTAATCATCTTTTTATGCTCTTCGCTTTTATCAATCTTTTCACTTGCACTTTTGTATCTTTTGAATTCATCGCTTTCTTTTATAGCTCTTGCAAGTTCGTTTGCTTTATCATATACATTCATACTAAAATCCTCCTTTAAATGCTAATCTACTCTTACATACATAAGTATAGGTAAAATCATAGGTCTTCTCTTTGTGCTGTCATATAAATACTTTTCAAGATCATATTTCATATCAGCTTTAATACTGTTATAATCAAACAATCTGTCTTTGTATTTATCAAGCACCTTGTTTGCAATTTCCTTTGCTCCGTTTAAAAGCTCTTCGCTTTCTCTCATATATACAAACCCACGGGAAACTATCCCCGGTCCGCTTACTACTCTTTCTTTTGTTAAGGAAACAACAACAATAAATAGTCCGTCTTCGCTTAATTTCTTTCTGTCTTTTAATACTATGTTACCTACATCCCCTATGCCAAGTCCGTCAATAAGAGTCATTCCGTTTGGAACTTCTCCCTTGATTTTAGCCTTTTCAGGTCCGATTTCCAAAATATCCCCGTTTTTCATTACAAAGATATTTTCTTCTTTCATGCCAAGTTCCATAGCAAGTTCCTTATGCTTTGAAAGCATTTTGTATTCGCCGTGTGCAGGCATAAAATATTTGGCTTTGATAATGGAATGCATAAGTTTAAGTTCTTCTTTTTGAGCATGTCCGGAAACGTGTATTCCTTCCGCTCCTTGATAAACAACTTCAGCGCCAAGTTCAAACAAGCTGTTAATAACTTCGGCAACTGTCTTTTCATTTCCTGGAATAGGAGTTGCTGAAATAATAACAAAATCTTCGTTTGAAATTTTAAATTGTCTATGTTCTCCGTTTGCCATTCTGCTAAGTGCAGCCATAGGCTCACCTTGAGAACCTGTTGTTAATATTACTACTCTTTCAGGTGGGTAATTATCAACTTCATTTAACTCAATCATTATGTTATCGTTAAATTTTAAATATTTAAGTTCTTTTGCTACCGATATAACATTGACCATACTTCTTCCGCTTATGGCAACTTTTCTTTTGAATTTTTTGGCAGCATCAAATATTTGTTGAACTCTGTGTACGTTTGTGGCAAAAGTGGCAACGATAATTCTCTTATCTATACCTTCTTTAAATAAAGACATAAAAGTTCTTCCTACACTTGCTTCAGACTTTGTAGCACCTTCTCTTTCGGCATTAGTGCTGTCTGCGATTAATAAATCAACACCTTGTGCACCTATTGCAGCCATTCTTTGAAGGTTTATTTGTTGATTGTCAACAGGAGTATAATCAACTTTAAAGTCTCCCGTATGGAATACTTTTCCGTAAGGACTGGTTATATAAAGTGCGCAGCTGTCTGGAATAGAGTGGTTTGATGTTACGAATTCCACGCTGAAGCCTTTTACATGAACCGTATGACCTCTTTTTACTATATGAAGCTTTGTGCTTTCGTCAAGTTTGTGTTCAACAAGTTTATTTTTTAATAAACCCATTGTAAGCTTTGTTCCGTATATAGGAATATTGATTTGTTTTAATAAATAAGGTATTGCACCTATATGGTCTTCGTGACCATGAGTTAAAAACAAACCTCTTATTTTGTTTCTTTTTTCAATTAAATAAGTAAATTCAGGAATAACAATATCTATTCCATACATATTTTCATCAGGGAATTTAAGCCCGCAGTCAACCAAAATTATATCTTCTTCAGTTTCAAAAACAGTAAGGTTTTTCCCGATTTCCCCAAGACCTCCAAGAGGTATTACTTTTAGTTTTCCATTTATATTTGACACGTTACTCTCAGCTTTCTTTTGATTTTTGGTAGCTTTACGTTGAATATTATTCCTCTGTATTTTATTTTTGTTATCTTTATGCTCTAAATATTTACTTGAAGAAGAAAGCAGCTTTTTTTCTTTGCTTTCTATTCTTTTAGCTCCTGATAAAGGAGTAGCTTCAAAATTATTTTTTCTAAAAGCCATTTCTTCCCCTATTCAAGCTCATTGTCATAATATTCACTTACTCTGTTAAATTCGTCTTCGTCAACAACTTCCATAACTACCAAATTTCCGTCTTCATCTTCATCAACTGTAAACAAATATGCATCTTCATCGTTATCTTCTTCATATAAAACTAAATATGATTTGTCTTCGAATTCAAACTCATCTTCAACAAGGAAAGATATTTCTTTGCCCTCCTCATCTTTTAAAACGATAACTTCTGTGTTTTTTTCTTCGCTCATTTAAAAACCTCCTAAATTATTATTATAATCAAGATATGACGATAAAATTATTTGTGCTGCCATCATATCAATAACTTCTCTTTTTTTTCTCCAGTTTACTCCCCCGGCTTCAAGGGCTCTTTCAGCTTCTTTAGTTGAAAGTCTTTCATCCCAAAGTTTAACGGGCACATCTAATTCTTTTTTTAAAATTTCATAAAATTCTTCGGTGATTTGGGCTCTGGTACCTTTTTCTCCATTCAAATTAAGAGGATTACCTAAAATAACAAGCCCTGCGTCATAATCCTTGATGTGTTTTTTTATTTTTTCTATATCCTCTTTTATGTTTTTTGTTCTTTTTATAACACATATACCTTGTGCGGTAATATGTAGTGCATCACTTACGGCTACACCAATACGAGCTTCACCGTAATCAAGCGCCAATATTCTTTTATTCAATATATACTCCTTTTCCCCATTTGCAACTAAAACCTACTTATATTAAATAAGTAGGTTTTAATTATATAAATCTTTAGTTTTCAAACGTACTGTATTTATTTTAAATCATTAAAATATTTTAATACTATTAATTCCAAAATTTCATCTCTCTCAACTTGTCTGATAAGTTTTCTTGCATCTTTATAAGAGGTAATATATGTTGGGTCACCACTCATAATATAACCTACCAACTGATTAACAGGATTATATCCCTTTTCCTCTAATGCTGTTTCTACTTTTTTTAATGTCTCTTCGATAAGTTTAGAACGATCGTTTTCCAAACTAAATTGCATAGTAAAATTACTGTTACTGTTATTTGTTCCCATAATATCACCACCTATATATAAATTTTAACCTATAAATTACGATTATTCAAGTTTTTTATTTATTAATTAACAATTATAATGTTTCTTTAATGAAATCTTTGGCATTATCAAGAGCCATATCAGCTTTAGCGATATCTTTAAGTCCGGCTTGAGCCATGTCAGGTCTTCCGCCGCCACCGCTTCCGATGCTTTGAGCTACTTTCTTGATGAATTGTCCACAGTTAAATCCGCCTTTTACAGTTTCTTTATCAGCAGAGCAAATCATAAATCCTTTTTCACCTTTAACGCTTACAAGGAACACGATAACCTTACCTTCTTTGTCTTTTATCTTATCGCTAAAATCTCTAAGTTCGTTCATGTCAAGACCGTCAACTCTTGCCATAACACATTTAATGCCATTTACGTCAACTGCTTTGTCAATGATGTTTCCTAGCTTATCTTTGTTAGCTTCTTTCTTGAACTTATCAAGTTCTTTTTCCAAAGATTTGTTTTTATTTATAAGTTCTTCTACTTTTTCAATTATATTATTGTTATTAAGTCTTAATTTGTCTTTTATTGTAAGAAGTTCATCATAATTTTTCATATTTTCTTCTATTGCAGCTTTACCGGTAATAGCTTCAATTCTTCTTACCCCGCTTGCAACTGAAGTTTCTGAAACAATTTTAAATAAACTTATGTCATTTGTGTTTTTAACATGACATCCACCGCAAAGTTCAGTTGAGTAATCACCCATTTTTACAACTCTTACAATGCTTCCGTATTTTTCACCGAATAATGCAGTAGCACCAAGTTTTCTTGCTTCATCAATGCTTGTTTCAAAATATTCAACTTTGTCTTGGTTTAATATTTCTTCATTTACTTTTCTTTCAACTTCTTTTAACTCTGCATCTGTCATTTTTTCAAAATGAGAGAAGTCAAATCTAAGTCTTTCACTGTCTACATAAGAACCTGCTTGGTTTACATGTTCCCCTAAAACTTCTTTTAAAGCTTTGTGAAGAAGATGTGTTGCAGAGTGGTTTCTTTGTATGTTTAGTCTGTCGGCTCTGTTTACTTTGAAGTTATATTCATTTCCTGCTTTTAATACGCCCTCTTTTACTAATACTTCATGAACGAATTTATCCCCGCTTTTTGTTACGTTTAATACTTCGCCTTTAAAGTCTTCTGATTCAATGATACCTGTATCATTTACTTGACCACCGCTTGTTGCGTAGAATGAAGTCTTATCAAAAATAACAAGAGCTTTACCTTCGCTTAATTCTTTAACCATTTCACCGTCTTTGATTATTTCGATAACTTTTCCGCTTCCGTTTAAATCTTCGTATCCGATGAATTTTGTGCTTTCAAGATTTGCGATAAAGTTTGTTAAATCCCCTTTATAACTTACTATATCTTTACTTGATCTTGCGCTTCTTGCTTTGTCTTTTTGTTCTTTCATGGCTTTTTCAAAGCCTTCTTTGTCAACTTTAATTCCCTTTTCTTCAAGGATTTCCATTGTAAGTTCAAGAGGGAATCCATAAGTATCGTAAAGTTTGAAAGCATCGTCACCTTTTAATGTGTCGCCTTCTAAGTTTTCCATTAATTCTTCAATTAAAGAAAGACCTTCTTTTACTGTTTCATTGAATTTTTCTTCTTCAATATTTATAAGTTTTAAAATTGTAGTTTCTTTTTCTTTTAAAGCCGGATAAGCATCTCCTGAAATTTCTATTACTTTCTTTGCAACGCCTTCCATAAAGTGTCCTTCGATACCAAGAAGTTTACCGTGTCTCATTGCTCTTCTTAAAATTCTTTTAAGAACATATCCTCTTCCTTCGTTTGAAGTTAGGATACCGTCACTTGCCATAAACACACTGCTTCTGATATGATCTGTTATTACTCTTATTGAAATATCGTCTTTTTCATTTTCACCATATTTTTTACCTGATATTTCACAAATGTAATCAAGGATGTATCTGATTGTATCAACTTCAAAAATATTATCAACGCCTTGAACGTATGCAGCGAGTCTTTCAAGCCCCATACCTGTATCGATGTTTGGATGTTCAAGTCTGTTGTAGTTTCCGTCTTTGTCTTTGTCGAATTGTGTAAATACAAGGTTCCATACTTCCATGTATCTGTCGCAGTCACAACCTACACCGCAGTCAGGAGAATCACATCCGTATTCTTCCCCCCTGTCTACATAAATTTCACTACATGGTCCACATGGTCCAAGACCGATTTCCCAGAAGTTATCATCTTTACCAAGTCTTGTAATTCTATCATCAGTTAAACCGATATCTTCTTTCCAAATTTGAGCTGCTTCATCATCATCTTCATAAACAGAAACATAAAGTTTATCTTTATCAAGACCTATTTTTTCAGTTAAAAATTCCCATGCAAAGTTAATTGCTTCTTTCTTGAAATAATCTCCAAAAGAGAAATTACCAAGCATTTCAAAGAAAGTACCGTGTCTTGCTGTTTTACCTACGTTATCAATATCAGGTGTTCTGATACATTTTTGACAAGTTGTAACTCTCTTTCTTGGTGGAACTTCTTCCCCTATAAAATAAGGTTTCAAAGGAGCCATTCCAGAGTTAATTAAAAGCAGACTCTTGTCGTTGTGAGGAACAAGAGAAAAGCTTTCAAGTCTTAAATGTCCTTTGCTTTCATAAAATTCCAAAAACATTTTTCTTAGTTCGTTTAATGAGTATTTTTCCATATCTATCTCCCTGTGTTAGTATGTTATTTTATATCTCCTGATTTTTTAAGACCCTGTGCCGTTAGGATAGGACCGACTATTTCAAAAACAAATGTTGCACCCATAATTATATTTAAAAACAGTGTACTGTATTCAGGCATCATTTTTGATGCCGCAACCGCAAGCCCTACTCCAACTCCGGCCATAGGCATAAGTCCCATTCCAAGATAATTCCTTGTAACTTTATCGGTTCTGGCCATACCGCACCCAAGAAAAGCACCAAGGATTTTACCAATAAATCTTGAAATTACAAAGGCTATTCCGATTGCACCTATACTTACTATTACATTTAAATCCAAACTGTATCCGGCAAGCACGAAAAATATAACGTAAATCGGGTTTACAGCTTCTTCCGTCATAGAAAAGACTTTGTCATATCTAAAGCATAGATTAGCTATCACACTTCCTGTTGCCATACAAACAAGAATTGAAGAAAGTTCAAAATATGTACCTATTCCTGAACCTAAAAGAACGCTTGCACAAGCAACAATAAGCACTTGAGATTTATCCCTTCTGACTTTCTTTTCAATAAAGCAGAACACAAGCCCTATAACTCCACCTACTATTAAAGATAATACAATCTCTTTTAAAGGAGCAAGTAAAGCAGAATTTATATTAAAATGTCCGCTTATCATAGACTGTGAAACTGCACATGCAATACTGAAAAGGAATAAACATACGGCATCATCAAGGGCAACAACCGTAAGAATTGTATTTGTAAGTTTTCCTTTTGCCTTATATTCGTTAATAACATTAACCGTTGCGGCAGGAGCTGTGGCAGCAGATAAAGCACCAAAGACTATCGATAACGGTAAATCACCCGTTACAATATAAACTCCGATGGTTACGGCGATTATAGTAACGGTAGCTTGAACTATCGTTATTAAAATAACGCTTCCGCCAAGGCTTTTTATTTTATCCAAGTTAAAACTTTCCCCTATGTTAAAGGCAATAAAGCCAAGGGCTACATCTTGCAGAAATTCAAGTTCCAAAAGGATATCTTTTGGCAGAATATCTATAAATGATACTCCAAGGATTAAACCTGCAAGCAAATATCCCGTTACAGCGGGAAGTTTTAATTTTGAACATATTTTACTTATAGCAAATCCTACAAAAAGGAATAACCCAAGAGCCAATAATTCATCCATTTTTCTTCCTCAACTTTAGATGAAAAACTCTATTGTCACATCATATATGATTCTATTTCATCCGTTTCTTTCATAATATTCTTTGTTAAATTAATGTTTCCTTCTTTTGTTATTAAAATATTATCTTCAATGCGGATTCCAATTCCCTCTTTTTGTAAATAAAGTCCCGGTTCAACGGTAATGACATTACCCGCTTTAAGAGGTTTATCTTTATCGAATGGATCATGACAGTTAAGTCCTACAAAATGGGAAACGAAGTGATAATAATAATTATTTACTTCTTCTCTTTCTTCTATCAAACCTATTTTTTTAAGTTCCTCTTCATAAATATCAATTACAATATCATTAAGTTCTTTTAAGGTTACACCCTCTTTTGCATTTTCAATAACGGTTTTGTTCGCATTTAAAACGATATTGTATATAACCTTTTGGAAATCAGTAAATTTCCCGTTTACTGGATAAGTTCTGCTTACGTCTGCACTGTATTTATTTACCGCACTTCCGCAGTCAAGAAGAACAAGATCTCCGTCTTTTACTTTATCCTTTCCTTTGATGTAATGAAGAGTAGTAGCATTTTTACCGCTGGCAACAATTGTTGGGAAAGGCAGTGTATCGCCGTTTTTCCTTGTGATATAATCAATTGTAGCAGCAATTTCAGCTTCTTTCACACCGGGTTTGGTAATCTTCATTGCCATGTTTATGGCATTTTTTAAATTCTTTGCCCCTTTATGAATGCAATCTACCTCGTATTCACTTTTTACTTCTCTAAGTTCATTAAGGCATCTTTTGATATTATAAAATTCCAAGTTATCAAATACTTTATACATTTGTTTAAACATTCTAAGGTTTAAGTTATAATTCTCGCTGGTATTTGTATCATCCAAAGCAAAATAAATCTTCTCTAAAGTTTCATCATTGCCAAGTTCGTTTATATACTTTTCAAATTCGTCAAGATAAAAAATATCTTCCATGTCACTAAGTGCCATAACTTCAGGAATAGATAATTTTATCCCCGTCCATTTTGAAGAATACTCGTTGTTTTCAGGAATAAATAATTGTTCTTTTATTTCCTTATCATTCTTTGTTAAAATAAGCACACAGTCTTCTTCGTCAATGTTTGTAAGGTAATAAAAATCTCTGTTTACTTCAAATTCATAATCATTTCCGTTTTCACTTCTTACAAGTTCTCCGGAAAAGAAAACCGCAGCCGAATTATCGTCCATGTATTCAAGTACTTTTTCTCTTCGTTTTTTTAAATTTAGATTATTCATAACCTGCCTCATTTACCTTTATAATAACTAATTTATTTTACCATAGTAAAAAAATTTTATCAATATTTTAAACTTCTACATTTGCCCTTTTACTAATATTTTTCTATGTTTAAATAAGATTTTAATATAATAATTACTTAAAAATATCAAACATACAAAAAATTACTAAATATTATTTTAAATTATGATTATTTCTTTATAAAACATTTTATTTAATTTATAAAAAAATATATACAGCTAAAAATTTGAAAAAATTTCCAATATATATATTTGTTTTTGGGGAAAAATTAATATAGAAAAAGCAAAGGAGAAATAAAATGGCTAAGAAAAAAGAAAACAAAAACAATAAACAAAACATGAATAAAAACGAACAATCATGTAACAACAAAAATGAACAAAAACAACAAAACAAAAACGATAAAAATTGTAAATAACTAAAAAAAGGCTTTTATAAAGCCTTTTTTCTTTTCTTTTTATCAATATAAATATAAATTATGCATCCTAAAGCTGTAATTAACGTAATTATTGCTCCCTCTTTTAATCCCGGAGTACAATATTTAAACACAACTTCATTTTCCCCTTTTTGAAGTTCAACTCCCATAGAATCAATGTTAGCTTGCAGAACTTCTACTTCTTTACCATTTACATAAGCTTTCCAGCCTTTTGAATAAGGAATTGATAATACCCCTATTTTATTTTCTTTAGTATTTACATTTAAGCTTACTGTATTTCCTTTTATGGTAAAGTTTTCTACCTTGTCTTCTTTTAACTCATTTACATATTTATCATAATCATCCATAGGCTGACATACAACTTTCATATCACTAAGATAATAATCACCCTTTTCCGATAATGATATTTCTACACTATGACTACCGTCTTTATAATATCCAAGATTAAATACATAATCGTTTTTACCAATATAATATTGGCTTTTTTGTGCTCTTAAAGTATATTTAGAACTATTTTTAGATTCATCCATTGTAAATTTTATTAAAGAATTTGTAGGGCTAGATGACATACCATTTTTAATTTTTTGTTTTATACCTTTATTATTTTTCTTTTTTTGTAAATCTATATCAAAATCATCAATAACAAAATAACATTCACTGTTATTAACTTCACCTAAATCCAATTTAATTTTTGCATTTTTCTTCTTTACAACAATTTTATCATTCTTGATTTCAATATCATTTTTATCATACTCAGCATTTTCTAATATATCTTCAAAATCCAATATTGTTTTTGAATTCATATTTACATTATCAGATTTAATAAAATCATTGTTACTTAAGTAAACACTTTGTAACATTGCATATTCCTTATTATATGCACTTAATGAATTAAATGTATTTTCATCAATAACAGAGTCATAAGTATAAAACAAATCTAAAGCATTTACATTTTCATAAGTAGTTAAATCATCATACTTATTTATTACTTTATAATCTTTATACACATCTACGTTATATGTATTTTTATTTATTTGATATTTAACACCCTTTAATGTATTTGATATTATATGATTATCATATCCGACATAACTTGAATAGGTAACAGTACCTAATATTCCAAGATTAAATATATAATCAATGGTGCTTTTATTTTGAATACTATAGAACGAGGAAAGCCCATTTACATCATTACTTGCCCCATAATTATATTGTATTTTATTTTTTGCAATTCTGTATATATTGTCATTATCCAATTTAGTAATATCATTAAATTCTTTTGCGTTTATTTCTTTATCCAATGCACTGTACTTTTTAAATTCTGAGATATAATCAGACATTGAACTGTTATATTTCATAAAGCCACTTAAAGGAATTTGTATAATAAATATTAATACAAGAGCATACAAAACAGCTTTTTCTTTTACTATTCTTCTATTTGCACATAAAACAAATAAAAATCCCATTAATATAAATATATAGTTAAATATAAACACCTTATTGCTCTTATCTAATTTAATAAATAATTGATCTAAAATAAAATTTACAATTAACAAAAATAATAAGCAGCCATATGTATATATTTTATGTTTATTAATTCTTAATTTAATATCATTTAATATATAACAACAAATAAAACAAACTAAAAAGGCAAAAATATAACACCACCTGTTAGATACATAACTAAATCCATTCATCATATATCCTATAACAGGGAACAATACACATATTATTCCAATAATTAAAATATTTCTTAAATATTTACCCTGTTTACTTTTATCAATAAAAATAAACAATGAACAAAGAACAATTATTATATTAAACCCTAAACTAAGCCATTTCTCAATAGGATTTGCGTTATAAAGATTTCTAAATATATTTACATAATATGATAGATTATAAAATAAATCCACATTAGCAGTCTGCCCACTTGCTCTAGCACTACTTATAAATGCAATAAAAATAGGAAGGAAGAATACAGCACTCAAAAGTATTGCAATAATATAATAAGTAATAAATTTTACAACATAATATAAAAGTTTCTTTAAGAATAACCCTTTATCTTTATATAAATAAAGAACTCTTACAAAAGCATATACAACAGCTGCCAAAGTATTCATATATAAGAAATAAAAATTACTTATTAAATTTACAGCTACTATGAAAATAAATAAATAAGGTTTCCTACCTCTTAATACATTTTCCATTCCAATTAACATAATAGGTAAATATATCATTGGATTAATAAAAAACGGATGCCTTATTGAAGCATATAAAGCATACCCACAAAAAGCATATCCTAAAGCAGCAAGTATTGCAGGTATCTTCTTTTGATTAAATTTAAAACAAAATAAAATAAAGAATAATCCCGATAAATAAAGTCTAAAAATAACAAGAAAAGAATACATATATCCTGTATATTTTTCAGGTGTAAATATATAAAATAAACTAAGGGGATCGCCAAACGAATAATAATTTAATGTAGTAAAAATATCAAATCCGTTCCCTACAGTTAAATCCCACATTGGAATAACAAGTTCATGAGTATTAAAGAAATTTATTATTATATCTCTAAAATAGTTTCCAAAATAAACATCACTTGAAAAATGCTGGTAAATTCCATCTCCCATTCCTCCAAACCAAACTAAACTTTTACCCTCTAATATAAATTCATAAAATAAAAATAAAGAAATAACAAAAAATAGTCCGGTATAAATCACATACCATTTTTTATACCAAACTTCGTTACTTTCTAAACCTTTAGTTTCCTTTTTTTTTACACTAGTATTTTTTTCAATTTCTTTTTTTTCGTCCTTATTTTTAAACACAAATTTAGTAAAAAAGTAATTTAATATAACAACAATCACTGCGACTGCTATTTTTACTAATCCATCATTTAGTTTAATTAATTCTACTCCTAAAAATAAAAGAAAGGTTTCCACCAAAAAAGAAAATCCTCTTGATAAAGTAAACATTACAAATTCTTTAATATAGTTAAAAAGTTCTGTGTTATTTGCATTGAAAACATATTTCTTGTTAGTAAAAAACGCAAAAATAACAGCACCTATCCACGCTATTAAATTACTTATAAGATAATTTATAGATAATACATTCGTAAATAGAAAATATATTACAAAATTTACAAGGGTTGTAAGCCCACCAAAAATAATATATAAAATAATTTCTTTATATTTTTCATATAAACTATTAATTTTTTCTATCATTTATTTCTCCTATTTTTCTTCTTCCTTTGCTGTTTCTGATACTATATATCTTGGTCTACCCTTAACTTCTTCATAAATTTTAGCTATATAATATCCTATTATTCCAAGGGATAACATAACTATAGCACCAAGAATTAAAATAAGAAGTATTACTGTTGTAAACCCACCAAGAGCAATACCGGCAAAATATTGATATACGGCTCTAATAGCAATTACTATTGCTAAAATACAAAATATTATTCCTGCAAAAGAAACTATCTGCATAGGAGCTGTTGAAAATGTTGTTATATTTCTAATTGCATATTTTACTAAAGAAGAAAAAGACCATTTAGATTCTCCTCCGGCTCTTTCTTGCACTTCAAATTCTACATATGTTGTCTTATATCCTACCCATGATGATAAGGCTCTAAAAAATAAATGTCTTTCAGGTAAACTTATTATTGAATCAACAACTTTTCTATCCATCAACTTAAAGTCAGATGATGTTGACATGTCTATACCTGTAGCATCTGATATTATCTTATAAAAACTTTTAGCACCGATTTTATAAACAATGCCTTCTTTTCCTCTTGAAGCTTTTATCCCTTCTATTACTTCATATCCATCACACCATTTTTGATACATCTCAATAAGAGTTTCAGGTGGATGCTGCAAGTCTGCATCCATTACTGCAACACAGTCTCCTTTTGCATATTGAAGTCCTGCAAAAATAGCTGCCTCTTTACCAAAGTTTCTTGAAAAGCATACTCCGTCTATACAATCATACTCTTTTGATAATGTTCTTATTTTTTCCCATGTATCATCTTTTGAACCGTCATTTACAAATATAATTTTAAATGGAATCTCTGCTTTTTTTAATATATTTACAACAACTTTCGCTGTATTTTCTAATATTTCAGATTCGTTATACGCAGGTATAACCAATGACATAATACCCTTATCCATATTTTCCTCTTTTTCTATAATTTAAAATTTGCAAAATATATCATTTATTCTATACAATTATAAAGATTTTGTCAAATAATATAAAACAAACCACATATAACAAAAAATGTTTAAATATTTTTTTCTTTTTTATTAAAATATATATTAAACAACTAAAAGCTGTTATAAAACTAATAAATGCCCCCTCTTTAAGCCCAGGAGTACAATATTTAAACACAACCTCATTTTCCCCTTTGTTTAACTCTACCCCCATAGAGTCAATGTTTGCCTGTAACACTTCAACTTCCTTACCATTCACATAAGCTTTCCAACCTTTTGAATAAGGAATAGATAGAACCCCGATTTTATCTTCATTTGTGTTTACATTTAAACTTACTGTATTTCCTTTTATGGTAAAGTTTTCTACCTTATCTTCTTTTAACTCATTTACATATGTATCGTAATTATCCATAGACTGAGATACTATTTTCATATCTGAAAAATTATACTTTCCTTTTTGTGAAAAAACAATTTTAATTTCACCCTTTTTAGCATCTTTAAAATAACCTAAATTAAATATGTAATTAAATTTACCTAAATAATATTCACTATTTTGTGACATAACTATATATTTATTTTGAAAGCCCGTTTCTTTTGAAGTAATTTTTAAATATGTATTTGTTGCATCTTTACTCATGCTTGCATTAATCTTTTTCTTTAAATCTGCTTTTTCATCTATTTCTCTTGATAAATCAACATTAAAATTATTCATGATTAAATAACACTCACTATTATTAATACTTCCTATATTCAATTTTACCGTGGCATATTTTTCCTTAACTGTAATTTTATTATTATCTATTTCAATTTTATCTTTATCATATTTCGCATTTTTTAATATATCTTCAAAAGTCATTATTGTTTTTGAAGATGGTTTTATAAATTTAGGCTTTATAAAATTACTATCAGTTAAATATACACTTTGAAGCATTGCAAATTCTCTGTCATTTTCATCTAAGGCATTAAACTCTTTATCACTTATAACAGAATCATAGGTATAAAATAACCCTAAAGAATTTTTGTTTTCATAAATTTTGTTTTTTTCACATTCTTTTATCGATTCAAAGTTTATGTATGAATCAAAACTTTTTCCTCCAATAAAATACTTTACTCCTTTTAGAGTATTACTTGCAATGTGATAATCATATCCGTGGTTACCTGAGTATGTGACATTACCTAAAATACCTGTCTTTAAAATATAGTCCATTACATTTTTATTTCTTATACTAAAAAATGAAGATACACCGTTTACCCCTTGCAAGAAACCATAGTTCATTCTGCTTTTCTCTTGATCAACTCTGTAATAATCTGATTTATCATATTCTTTTATAAAATCAAATTCATCTATATTGATTTCATTGTTTATTTTATCGTACGGCTTTAGTTGAGAAATAAAATTTCCATATCTTCCCGCATTTTTTAAATTCCCAGATAAAGATATTTGAAATATAAATAATAATGCAAGTAAGATATATACGGCTTTTATGCTTGCTTTCTTATTTTTAATTATAAAAATCGTTATTGCTGCAGTTAAAATAAAAAGATAGTTAAACTCTATATAAGTTGTAGTTCTATCTAAATACACAAAAAATCTATGAAGTCCAATATTTAGAATAAACATAACGAATAAAGATAAATACACAAATTTTGTGTTTTTATTAAAAACTTGCTTTATATCTTGCATAACATATACGCTTATAAAGCATACAACAAACAAGAAAATAAAACACCATCTGTTTGAAATATAGCTAAATCCGTTCATTATATAAGCAAATATTGGAAACATAGTGCAGACAAAAATTATAAAAAGAATCCTTTTAAGATATTTCCCTGATTTGCTCTTATCTTTAAAAATCAATAAAGATGATATAATAGTTATTACATTAAGTCCTAAATACATTCCATTGCTATTTCCTTTGGAAGTAAATATGTTACTTAAGTAAAATACATAATATCCTAAATTATAAAATATGCTTAAATTACCAACTTGTCCACTTGCTCTGGAACTATTTATAAAAGCCAAAATAACAGGAAGCATGATAACCATACTTAAAAGTATTCCTATAACATAATAAATAACAAATTTAATAAAATAATGCCAAAATTTTTTTAGAAATATCCCTTTATCTTTATATAAATAAAGAACTCTAACAAATGCGTACATAACTACAGCAATTGTTAACATATAGAAAAAGTAAAAATTACTTATTGCACTTATAATAACCATTACTATAAATAAATAAGGTCTTTTACCTCTAAATATTTTTTCAGCACCTAAAAGAAGTAAAGGCAGATATATCATTGGATTAGCAAAAAAAGGATGTTTTAAAGGCAAATATAATGCGTAACCACAAAAGGCATAACAAACAGCACCTAAAATTACAGGAACTTTCTTTTGTTTAAATTCAAAACAAAAGAAACAAAAGAATAATCC
Source organism: Anaerofustis butyriciformans (assembly GCF_036289385.1). Classification (NCBI taxonomy): domain Bacteria; kingdom Bacillati; phylum Bacillota; class Clostridia; order Eubacteriales; family Eubacteriaceae; genus Anaerofustis; species Anaerofustis butyriciformans. The sequence continues at coordinate 149,135 of NZ_JAYFFH010000001.1, read as the reverse complement.
TGATAAGTAAAGCCTAAATAAAATTAAAAAAGAATACATATATGGATAATATTTTTCGGGAGTAAAAATATAAAATATATTTAAAGGATCTCCAAATGAATAGTAATTAAGAGTTGTAATAATATCGTATCCTGTTCCAATTTTTAAATCCCACATTGGAATTATAAGTTCATGAGTATTAATAAACGTATAGAATATATTTTTTATATATTTTGCAAAGTACACTACTGAAGCATAATGCTGAGTAAAACCATCTCCCCCGTTTTGTCCATACGTATCCCATATTAAACTTATACCGTTTTTTACAAAAGGAATTGAAAGTAAAATTGAAATAATCAAAAATAACATAGTATAAATAACATACCAATTTTTAATCCAATTTATTTTATTTGTTTTATTTTTGTAAATATTCATTATTGCTACCTGCTATTATTTTTTTAAACCCAAATATAAAACTCTATAATATAACTTTTTTATTTTGTAATATTTTTAATAAACATTAATATAAAATATGATTATCAAAATATAAAAATATGATATTTATGAAAAATAAAGTACTTTATAATACACTTATTTATAATATATTTCTATATAGTATTCTAAAGTAATTTTATTACAATAAAATAAAGTAAAATTTAACTTTTTATAAAAAATTACTTTTAATAATCAACTATATTTTTCTTTTCGTATTATCAATAAATATGTAAATCACACACCCCAAAACAGTAAAAAGCGAAACAACAGCTCCCACTTTAAGCCCCGGAGTACAGTATTTAAACACAACCTCATTTGCACCTTTTTGAAGTTCAACCCCCATAGAGTCAATGTTTGCCTGTAACACTTCAACTTCCCTACCGTTCACATAAGCCTTCCAACCTTTTGAATAAGGTATGGATAAAACCCCGATTTTATCTTCTTTTGTGTTTACATTTAAGCTTACTGTATTTCCTTTTATGGTAAAATTTTCTACCTTATCTTCTTTTAACTCATTTACATATTTATCGTAATTATCCATAGGCTGACATACTACTTTCAAATCAGAAAAGTTATACTCTCCTTTTTCATCAAAGTTAATCTTTATGTTGTGCAACCCATTTTTATAATACCCAAGATTCAATACATAATCTTCTATACCAAAGTAATAAGTATTATCTGATGTTTTTATGGAATATCTAAAAGAACTTTCTTCACTTCCGTCAATTTTTATATTCATGTAAGAATATTTTGCAGGAGTAGAAAGCATATTTTTTATCTTTTTCTTTAAGGAAGCATCTTTACTAATTTCACTGTCTAAATTTAGGCTAAAATCATCTATTACAAGGTAACATTCGCTGTTATTTACGTTTATATTAAAACTAAGGTCACTGTCATCTTCCTTCACTATTATTTTATCCTTTTTAATTTCTATTTTGTCTTTGTCATACTGTGCATTTTCCATTAGATCTTCTAAATCTAATAAAGTCTTTGAAGAAGAAGTAACATTATCATTTGAAACTATACTGTCTTTATCCAGATAAACACTTTGAAGCATTGCCATTTCTCTGTCATATTCATTTAAAGAATTAAAGGTGTTTTCATCCATGACGCTGTCATAAGTAGAAAAAAGCCCAAGAGCATTTTCGTTTTTATATACCTTGCTGTCTTCATATTCCTTTATAACCTTGTAATCTTTATACAAATCGGCATTATAATTTTTACTTACAAAATACTTAACTCCTTTAAGTTCATTGCTTATAAGGTGGCAGTCATAACCGTGATTACCCGATAATGTAGCCTGTCCAACCTGACCGGTTAAAAAGAAATAGTTTACGCTGTTATTATTTTGAACGCTGAAATAAGAAGAAAGACCGTTTATATCATTTATAAGTCCATAATTCAACCTGTTGTTGTTTATGTCAACTCTGTATAATTCTTCTTCATCAATGCTTTTTATATAATTAAATTCCTTTTGGTTTATGGCACTGCTTAGCTTATCATAAGACTTAAACTCTTTAGGATAATTTAATGTAAAAGGCGAATATTTTATATAAGCAGAGAATGGAATTTGTATAAGAACAATAATAAGTAAAACCATATATATTCTTTTTATACCGTACTTTCTGTTTTTAATCAAAAACAAGAAAACAAATCCCATAAATATAAAAATATAGTTAAATAAAAAATATTTTATATCTTTACCTAAGTATATATATAAAGCTGTCAAAGAAATATTTAAAAACAAAATCACACCAAGAAATACATTTATAAACTTAATGTTATTTTTAAAATTCTTCAATTCTCCCATTACATAAACACTTATAAATGATATGACAAATGAAAAAACAAAGGTCCATCTGTTTGACACAAAACTAAATCCATTCATTATATATCCAAAAACGGGAACTAAAAGAGCGATAATACATAGGCTTAATATACCTTTTAAATATTTTCCCTTTTTGCTTTTGTCTTTATATATAATCCCCCCGCAAATAATACTTATAATATTAAATCCAAGGAATGCCCAAAGCCCTATATCATTAGCTGAAAACATATTTTTTATAACGTTAATATAATAGCTTAAATTATAAACCAGTGTCAGATTGTTAGCCTGACCACTCTGCCTTGAGCTGTTAAAAAAGGATATTATAACCGGAAGGAAAACAACCGCCGAAAGCAGAATACCAATAATATAATAAAAAAGAAATTTAAAGAAGTAATATATAAGCTTTCTTAAAAATACACCTTTTTCTTTGTAAATATACATTACCCTTATAAAAGCGTAAATCATAGCGGAAATGGTTAACATATATAAAAAGTAAAAATTGCTTATAGCACTTATGGTAACCATTATTATAAATAAATAAGGCTTACCTCCTTTAAATACTTTTTCAATGCCTAAAAGAAGCAAAGGAAGGTATATCATAGGGTTTATAAAAAATGGATGACGAATAGAGCAATATAAACTAAACCCGCAGAATACATAACATAATGCACCAATAATCACAGATGTTTTTTTCATTTTAAAATTAAAACAGAAAAATGAAAAAAATAATCCCGATAAATAAAGTCTTAAAAATATAACAAAAGAATACATATATCCCGTAAATTTTTCCGGTGTAAATATGTAGAAAATGCTAAGGGGATCTCCAAAAGCATAATAATTAAGAGATGTTAAAACATCATACCCTGTTCCGATACTTAAATCCCACATTGGAATAACGAGTTCGTGATTATTTAATAAATTAAGAATTATATCCCTAAAGTAATTCCCAAAGTATACTGCAGATGTAAAGTGCTGAACAAATCCGTCCCCTGTATTTAGTCCACCTGTATCCCATACAAAACTTTTACCACTTATAAAAAATGGTAAAAAAATAACAAAGCACAAAGCTAAAAAAATAAAGGTATAAATTACATACCACCTTTTATACCATACTTCTTTATTTTTTAATTCTTTTCTATTGTTATTTTCCATGCTTTTCCCTTTTATAAAATTAATTTTGTTCAAAACTTATTATCTAAATTTCTCATTAAAACTATATATTTAACAAATCAAATAATTATTTAAATATAATTTGATTTAGAATAACATATGGATTATAACAAAAAAAGTAAAGGCATTTTCCTTTATTTCAAAGGATTTACTTTGCTTTTACAAAGAATATACATAAATAAAAAAAGACTCCCTCGAGTCTTTTTTATTATATTAATTAGATTTAACCCTAAAATAAAATCACAATAATAAATATATAATATTGTTACTTCCCATTTATAATATGTTAAATCGAATAATAAATTTTAAATATAATTTTTACTTTAATTTATCACTACTTCTACAATAAAAATATATTAAATTTATATTATTAAAATACAATCTAAAATTACAATAAAAAAAAGCCTCTATAAAGAGGCTTTAATTTTCTATTACATGAACAATGGAGCAAATACTAATGCAACGATTGTCATTAATTTGATTAAGATATTTAATGAAGGACCTGAAGTATCTTTGAATGGGTCACCTACTGTATCCCCAACTACTGCAGCTTTGTGAGCTTCACTACCTTTACCACCGTGAGCTCCACCTTCAATATATTTTTTAGCGTTATCCCAAGCACCACCTGAGTTAGCCATTTGGATAGCCATTAATACACCTGTTACAAGTGCACCTGCAAGAAGACCACCAAGAGCTGTAGCACCTAAGAAGTAACCTACAAGTAATGGAACTACTACTGCAAGAAGACCAGGAACGATCATTTCTTTTAATGCAGCTTTTGTAGAGATTTCTACACATGTAGAATATTCTGGTTTAGCTTTACCTTCCATGATACCAGGAATTTCTCTGAATTGTCTTCTAACTTCTTCAATCATTTGGTTAGCAGCTTTACCAACAGCTTCCATTGTGATTGCTGAGAATACATAAGGAAGCATACCACCGATGAATAAACCTGCAATAACTTTTACATCAAGTAAGTCAATAGCTTTGATACCAACAGCTGTTGAGTAAGATGCGAATAAAGCAAGAGCTGTTAAAGCAGCAGAACCGATAGCGAAACCTTTACCGATAGCAGCAGTTGTGTTACCTACACTATCAAGTTTATCTGTAATTTCTCTTACAGAATCATCAAGTTCAGCCATTTCAGCGATACCACCAGCGTTATCAGAGATTGGACCGTAAGCATCAACGGCAATTGTCATACCTGCAGTTGAAAGCATACCAACAGCAGCAAGAGCAATACCATATAAACCTTCTGTTGATAACATATAAGAAAGTAAGATAGCAGCTACGATTAAGATAATTGGAATAGCAGTTGACATCATACCAACAGCAAGACCAGAAATAATTGTTGTAGCAGCACCTGTTTCACTTTGACTAGCAATTTTCTTAACTGATTTGTAATCTTCAGATGTGTAAACTTCTGTAACTTTACCGATTAAGATACCACAAACAAGACCTGAAATAATAGCATAGAAGTATGTAATATCTTTAAGTAAAGAAGTTGTTAAGAAGTAAGCAGCGATAATTACAAGAATACCGCTTACATATGTACCAAGATTTAAGCTCTTATGTGGATCAGAATTTTCTCCGCCTTTAACGAATAAAGAACCGATAATTGAAGAAATGATACCAACTGCAGCAAGAGCTAATGGGAACATAACAGCTTCCATGCTTCCAATTAAAAGTCCACCAAGAGTCATTGCAGAAATAATAGAACCAACATATGATTCAAATAAGTCAGAACCCATACCTGCAACATCCCCTACGTTATCACCTACGTTATCAGCGATAACAGCTGGGTTTCTTGGGTCATCTTCTGGAATACCGGCTTCAACTTTACCTACAAGGTCAGCTCCAACGTCAGCAGCTTTTGTATAGATACCACCACCAACTCTACCGAATAAAGCGATAGAAGAAGCACCAAGACCAAAACCTGTGATGATGTTTACATCAGCAAAGATCATGTATATGATACTAACACCGATAGCACCAAGACCTACAACACATAGACCCATAACGCTACCACCGTTAAAAGCAACTTTTAACGCAGCACCCATGCCTTTGTCTTTAGCAGAAGCAGCTGTTCTTGAATTAGCTTTAGTAGCAACTTGCATACCAAAGAAACCAGCTAAAACTGAGAATAAAGCACCAATTAAGAAACAAACTGCTGTTTCCCAACCTATTAAGCCAAATAAAATAGCGAATAATACTACAGCAAAAATAACGATATATTTGTATTCACTTGTTAAGAAAGCCATAGCACCTTCGTGAATGTGAGATGAAATTTCTTTCATTCTATCTGTTCCTTGATCAACTTTATTGATCGAAGAAGCAAGATATAACGCAAAAAGAAGCGCTATAATACCCGCAACAGGGGCAAAAAACTTTAAAGTTTCAACACTCATTTTTCTCCTCCGAAATTAATTTTACTATATTGTTTTATTTTGTTAGAAGGTCAAAAACAAAAATTGATATAAAAAATACTACTGCTGATATTAAAGTAATCTTATTTAAAAGTCCTTGCATACCATGAGCTTTTTTCTTACCAAATAAACCTTCGGCACCGCCTGAAATAGCACCACCCATGCCTGCAGTAGAACCTTCTTGCAATACTACACTTGCAATTAAGCCAAGGCTTGATACTATTATCAACACCAATAATACTGTTTCCATTTTATCCTCCTAAATATAAATCTTGCAGTTTAGTATTATATCATACAAACCGCCTAAATCAAAGCATATTTTAATTTTTTTGAAGTTTTTTTTACAATTTTTGATTTTTTTACATAAAATACATTCATTAAAAAAATTCATATATTTCCTTTGATTTAGATACTTTTATTTATTTAATTATAATATTTTATTTATGTTTCACAAATAGATTTTATAAATTTTATATAATTTTTTCATAAAATAAATCACTATTTTTCAAATTTTTATTTTATCTAAACTCTTATAAATAAAAAAAGATACCTTATACAAGGTATCTTTTAATTTACTTTAACAAAACTATTTACTAGCTTCTTCGATTGCAACAGAAACAGAAACAGTTGCACCAACCATAGGGTTGTTACCCATACCGATAAGTCCCATCATTTCTACGTGAGCAGGAACTGATGAAGAACCGGCGAATTGAGCGTCAGAGTGCATTCTTCCCATTGTATCTGTCATACCATAAGAAGCAGGACCTGCAGCCATGTTATCAGGATGAAGTGTTCTACCTGTACCACCACCGCTGGCTACTGAGAAGTATTTTTTACCTTCTTGGATACATTCTTTTTTGTATGTACCTGCAACTGGATGTTGGAATCTTGTTGGGTTTGTTGAGTTACCTGTGATAGATACATCAACACCTTCTTTGTGCATGATTGCAACACCTTCTCTAACATCGTCAGCACCGTAACATCTTACTTTAGCTCTTGGGCCATCAGAGTAAGCTGTTTCGTTAACGATTGTTAATTCTCCTGTGAAGTAATCAAATTGAGTTTGAACATATGTAAATCCGTTAATTCTTGAAATGATTTGAGCAGCGTCTTTACCAAGACCGTTTAAGATAACTCTTAAGTCTTTGCTTCTAACTTTGTTTGCTGAGTTAGCGATACCGATAGCACCTTCAGCAGCAGCGAAAGATTCATGACCTGCAAGGAAAGCGAAACATTCTGTTTCTTCAGAAAGTAACATACTTGCAAGGTTACCATGACCAAGACCTACTTTTCTGTCATCAGCAACAGAACCAGGAATACAGAATGCTTGTAAACCTTCACCAATAATTTTTGCAGCTTCTACAGCAGTAGTAGCTCCTCTTTTAATAGCAAGTGCCGCACCTACTGTGTAAGCCCAACATGCGTTTTCAAAACAAATAGGTTGGATTCCTTTTACGATACCTGCAACATCGATACCTTTATCATCACAGATTTGTTTAGCTTCTTCTAATGATTTGATACCGTCTTTATTTAAAACTTCTTCGATTTGTTTAATTCTTCTTTCGTAACTTTCAAATAATGCCATTTTATTTCCTCCCTCCTACTCGTTTCTTGGGTCGATTGTTTTTACTGCATCGTCAAATCTACCGTATTTACCGCTAGCTTTTTCGATAGCTTCCATAGGATCGACACCTTTTTTAATGTTTTGCATCATAACGCCAAGATTTACATATTTGTAACCGATGATTTCATCATTTTTATCTAAACCGATTTCTGTTATGTAACCTTCAGATAATTCTAAGTATCTAGGTCCTTTTTTGCTTGTAGCATAGCAAGTACCTGTTTGACTTCTATGTCCTTTACCTAAATCTTCAAGACCAGCGCCGATAGCAAGACCACCTTCAGAGAAAGCAGATTGGCTTCTTCCGTAAACGATTTGTAGGAATAATTCTCTCATAGCTGTGTTGATAGCATCACAAACTAAGTCTGTGTTTAATGCTTCAAGTAAAGTTTTACCAATTAAAATTTCACTTGCCATAGCAGCTGAGTGAGTCATACCTGAACATCCAAGTGTTTCAACCAAAGCTTCTTCTATGATACCGTCTTTGATGTTTAATGTTAGTTTACAAGCTCCTTGTTGAGGTGCACACCAACCTACACCGTGTGTAAGACCGCTTATATCTTTGATTTCTTTTGATTTAACCCATTTACCTTCTTCAGGAATAGGTGCAGGGCCATGATTTGCGCCTTTTTTAACTACGCACATGTTTTCTACTTCTTGTGTATAAATCATATTAACCTCCTAAAAAAACTTCACAAATATCTATTTGTCTGTTAAAGTCAATTTATTTTAACATAATATTTAACTACTTGCAAATAATCTTTTGCCAAAAAAAATAAAAAACAAAGAAAAACCCTTTGCTTCTTATTTATATATACATTTATTCTTTTATGAAATCACCGGCATGTTCTTTTATTTTTTCAAAGCTTTCTTTGCTTATAACATGCTCTATTCTACAAGCATCTTCAAATGCTGTTTCTTCACTTACTCCAAGTTTCATAAGCATATTACCGATTATTGTATGTCTTTCATAAATAGATTTTGCTACTTTTTCTCCAAGATCAGTAAGCTTTATTAGCCCGTTTTCTTCAACGGTTATATACTCATTTTCTTTCATCAATTTTATCGCTCTTGAAACACTTGGTCTTGAATAGTTAAGCTCGTTTGCAATATCTATGCTTCTTACGTTTCCAAGTCTTTTCTTTAAAATAAGTATAGTTTCCAAATAATCTTCTCTGGATTCATGTGTTCTCATACAAATCTCCCAATATTTTTGTTTTTATGATTTTCTATATATTTATATATTTTATTTACGTTTTCTATATATTTTATATTATCACATAAAAAAAAACAATATTTTATTTATAAGATATTAAAACATTAAATTTAATGACTTTTATATTGTTATCAAAAATAAGATGCAGAAAGGTTTCTGCATCTAAGTAATTATATATTTTAGGGGGTTAAATTAAACAAGAGCTTTTCCAAGAGCTTTTAAATCTTCATTAGCTGAATCATCAGGAGCTCCACAGCATATTACACTTTCATGTGCCATAGTGGCACCGTCAGATGAACACTCATCTTCCCAGTTTCTCATCCATTCGCCATCTCCCCAACCGTAAGAACCAAATAAAGCAATTTTCTTTCCGCTTAATTTATCTTCTACTTCTCTAAACATTGGTTCAAATTCGCTTTCTTCAAGTTGTTCACTTCCCATTGAAGGACATCCAAATGCAATAGCATCAAATTCATCTACCATATCACAAGTAAATTCTGCGCTTGTCATCACACTTGCACTACCGCCTGCTTCAACAATACCTGCTTCAACCATTTGAGCCATCATTTCTGTATTACCTGTTCCGCTCCAGTATACAACTGCTACTTTACTCATTATATTTTATACCTCACTTATATTTATTTTAAATGCCAACAGCAAGTTTAGAAATTGACCTGCCGCCGTTAAAAAGCATTGAGTATACTTTTTTGCATTTATTGAACTTGTTAAACATTTTTATTTTTTCACACTCGTTTGAATAAACTTTCCAGCACCCCGAGCATTTTGAATTCTTACCGAGATTTTCTATAAATCCCTTAACATCTTCAAGGGGATAACCAAGAAACAAACCTATTTCATGAGGAAAATTATCGCTAAACTTAAGTCTTTCTTTTAATGTGTTTATTGCATAATCAATATTAGTGTTTTTATATCCGTAAATATTTAATATCTCACCTACTCCGTCCTTTTTTAAATCTTCTTCAAGTTTTTTTCTTCTGTATACATAAACAAGGGCTAAGTTATTTTTCACATTTAGCAAAGATAAATATATACCTTTTTCGTTAAGCTCATAATTCCATGCCCTTATACTTTCTTTTAAAGTTTTAATGTCACCAACTTTAAATGAAAACAAATTTGCCGTTTTAAGATTTGCAAGTGTTGGAGAACAATGTTCAATTAAATATTTTTCAATCATAATAACCTCCATTTATAGAAAGTCATGGTGTCGTGAAGGGAATAATTGGAAGGCTAAAACATATATGTCACGACACCTTGAATTCTATAATGTAATGAAAAGAAATTTTTATAAATCGAAACATATCCGATTCATATATAAAAGAGATAAATATTGTTAGTCTTTGCTAACATACGGTTAAAAAAATATGGGTATAATTCTTTCACCTTTATTTTTATTGTTAGTCATTGCTAACTTGTATATAAGATATCATTATTTTTAACCTTTGTCAACTGTTTTTTTAATTTTTTTTATAATATAAAATTTATTAATAAAAAGTTTATTCTATAAATACATTTCTATATGTACTTTATTGTTTTTAATGATAAAACATATTTTTTATTTACCTTTTTATTTATAAAAAATCATGATATCAAATAAATATCTTCTTTTAAATTCACAAACATACATTGTAAACATATCTTATAAATATAGTCAAAGTAATTATAAACTGTAATCTATTATTTACCTTATCCTTTATATCATTTATTTATCATAAAAAGACTAAATTAACCTCATACATAATTTATATACAATAAAAAAAGAGGAGATCTCTCCTCTTTTTATAAACTGTAAAATCCAACTTTCTTTTTAACTTTTCTAAGTGTTTTGTTTGCAATGTAGCTTGCTTGTTCACTGCTTTTTTGTAAAACTTCGTTAACATATGCTTTATCTTTACAAAGTCTTTCAAATTCATCTTGAATAGGAGTAAGTCTGTCTGCGATACTTTCCCCTACAGCTGTTTTAAAGTATGCGTAATTCTTTCCTTCAAAATCTTTTACGGCTTCTTCTATTGTTTTGTTTGTAGCACAAGAATATATTTCAAGAAGATTTGAAACTCCAGGTTTGTTTTCTTTGTCGTAAATAATATTCATATCAGAATCTGTAACGGCTCTTTTGCATTTTGCCATAATTACATCTTTTTTGTCTATCATTGAAATAAATCCGTTTTTGTTTTCGTCTGATTTAGACATTTTCTTACTTGGATCTTGAAGAGACATTATTCTTGCCCCGCTTTCACCATAATAACCTTCGGGAACTTTGAAAGTAGGTGAAAATGTATTGTTAAATCTGTTTGCTATTGTTCTGGTAAGTTCAAGATGTTGTTTTTGATCATCTCCCACAGGAACAAGATCCGCTTGATATAAAAGTATATCAGCAGCCATTAAAACAGGATAATCAAAAAGTCCTACTTTTATGTTTTCACCTTGATTTTTTGATTTATCTTTATATTGTGTCATTCTTGAAAGTTCGCCCATATGAGTAAAACAGTTAAGTATCCAGCCAAGTTCTGCATGTTGATGAACATGAGACTGAATGAATAAAAGAGATTTTTCAGGGTCAATACCGCTTGCAAGAAGCATTGCCGCACATTCAAAAGATCTCTTTCTTAAAGTCGCAGGAACTTGATTTACTGTTATTGCATGCATATCTGCTATAAAATACATACAGTTATAATCATCCTGACGTTCAACCCAGTTTTTTATTGCTCCGAAATAATTTCCTATTGTAAATTCTCCGCTTGATTGTATACCGCTTAAAATAGTTTTTTTATCTTCAGACATATCTATACCTCAATTTTTATTTGTTCAAAATGTTTTCTATAATAATAACAATATTTTTATGAATATGCAATATTGATTTGTTTTAATGTGTATTGATGTTTACGATGAAAGTATTATTTTATTTTTTTTAATTAAATTAATATCAAAATCACTAAACAATGAATTACTATTTACTGATAACTTACCATTATAAATAAAATTTATAAATTACAATTAAAAAATTTTATTCGGCAAACTGATTTTTATCTAAATCCAACTTCATATATATTGAAGTATCCATAGGAGAATTATTGTAACTTTCAATCTCATAAAAACCAAATTTTTTATATAAATGAATAGCACTTTTTAAAAAAGGCAGAGTATCCAAAAACATATGCTTATACCCTATATTTACTGCGTCATCGATAATTTTATTTATAAGTTTTTCGCTTATTTTCTTACCTCTGTATTCTTTTCTTACATAAAGTCTTTTCATCTCACAGTTTAACTTATCTATTTTTTTTAGCGCAATGCACCCGCCAGGTTTATCATCACAAAAAACAATATAAAGCCTTCCCCATGGTTTAGAATATTTTAACTCTAAATCATGTAACTCTTCATCGTAGTTTTGAATTTCAAGATAATTTTTAAATTCTTCATCATTTTCCACAAGCATATTTGTATATTCCCTAAAAAGTTCCTTTATTTCCTCTTTATACAAATATCCTTCTTCTATTCTAATATTCAAAATAAACACCTCTTTATATTATAATTTTATTAAATTTTTTTAGTTTTGTAAAATTTTGATTGATTTTAATAAATTTTTAATGTAAAATCTATAAAAGCGTAACAAATGTTACGGAATTTATTTCTATAATTTGTTATTATATAGAAAATTCATTAAACATGCTTTATGGTATTTGGGAGAAAAAGATGGATTATGGTTTAATAGCAAAATCCGAATTATTTTATGATATTGACATAAAATCAATAGAAGATATGATGATATGTTCAAAATCAAAAATTAAAGAGTATGCAGAAGATGAACTCATATTTAAAGAAGAAGACAAACCTAATTACTTATATGTTCTCTTAAAAGGCGAAGTAATGATAGTAAAAGATTATCCGTCGGGAAACAGAAACATATTTTATGAAATAAATGACGGAGAAATATTTGGAGATTTGTTTCAAGGTGAATCTAATGATTACAATTATTATGATGCAATATCAACAAAAAAATCAACAGTACTCATAATTCCTTGGAATTTCTTCTTTAACGTATGCGAAAGAGCCTGTAAGTTTCATAAAATGTTAATAAGAAACATCATGCATCTTCAGGCAGATAAATCTCTTGCTCTTATGAAAAAAATACATATTCTCTCAGCAACGACTTTGGAAGAAAAAATATCTTTGTATTTACTCGAAAACAAAGATAGAAACAACAAAGTAAGAATATACATGACAAGAGAGGATATGGCTGATTTCTTCGGAGTAAAAAGGCCGTCTTTATCCAGAAGCTTAATGAAAATGCAAAAAGAAAATTTAATAAAAGTAAGCAAAAAGCATATAGAAATTTTGAATTTGGAAAAACTAGAACAACTATGTTTAAACAGTTAAGGGAAAGGAAATTTGTAAATTATGAAAAATGTCAGAAAAGTAAAAGAAGATTTATATTTTATTGGAGTAAACGACAGAAGAATTGAATTATTCGAAAACATTTATCCTGTTGAAAACGGAGTTTCTTACAACTCATACGTTTTACTTGATGAAAAAAACGTATTATTCGATACTGTTGACAAAACAGCAGGAGAAGATTTCATTGAAAATTTAACAGCAGTTTTAGACGGAAAAAATCTTGATTATATCGTTGTAAATCATATGGAACCTGACCACTGTGCTATGCTTAGCGAAGTAGTATACCGCTACCCTGAAGCAAAAGTTGTATGCAACCAAAAAACAGTTAACATGATTAAACAATTTTTTGATTTTGATATTGATTCTAAAGCTTTAATCGTAAAAGAAAACGACACTTTAAACACAGGTAAACATACTCTTGCTTTCGTTATGGCACCAATGGTTCACTGGCCAGAAGCTATGGTAACATACGATGTAACAGATAAAATTTTATTCTCAGCAGATGCTTTCGGTACATTTGGAGCAATTGACGGAAACTTATACACAGACGAAGTAAATTATGAAAACGGCTGGATTGATGAAAACAGAAGATATTTCACAAACATCGTTGGTAAATACGGTCCACAAGTTCAAGCTCTACTTAAAAAAGCTGCAACACTTGATATTGAACTAATTTGCCCTCTTCACGGACATCTTTGGAGAGATAAAGACGATATCGGAATGATTTTAGACAAATACAATCACTGGAGCACATATGAAGCAGAAGAAAATTCTGTAATGGTTGTTTATGCATCAGTTTACGGAAATACAGCTAAGGCTGCAAATGCTCTTGCAGACAAAATCGCTGATAAAGGCGTTAAAAATGTAAAAGTATACGATGCATCAAAAACTGATCCTTCATATATCTTATCTGATGCTTTCAAATATAAAACAATTGTATTTGCATCAGTAACTTACAACAACGAAATCTTCCCTAAAATGGAAACACTTCTTCATGAAATAGCAGCTCATAATCTTCAAAACAGAAACGTTGCATTCATTGAAAACGGAACATGGGGTCCAATGGCAACAAAGAAAATGAAAGCAATCGTTGAAAAATTAAAAAATATCAACTACATTGATGGAGATATTACAATAAAATCTGCATTAAGTGATGAAAATGTACAACAACTTGACGTATTAGCTGAAAACATAGTAAATGAAATTAATAAATAGCTACATTTATTAAAAATAAAAAATTAAGAAAAGGATGGGAATAAAAATGGAAGCTAAATTTTTTAAATGTAAACATTGTGGAAACATCGTAGTATTTGCAGTAAACAAAGGAGTACCTGTAATGTGCTGCGGAGAAAAAATGGAAGAATTAAAACCGGGTCAAACAGACGGTGCTTTTGAAAAACACGTACCAGCTGTAACAGTTGACGGCAACAAAGTAAGCGTACAAGTAGGTGAAGTTGAACATCCAATGCTTGAAGAACACTTCATCGAATTCATTTGGATTGAAACAAAACTTGGTCACCAAGTTAAAAACTTAAAACCAGGTGATGCACCAAAAGCTGAATTTATCCTTGCTGACGGTGATGAATTCGTAGCAGCTTACGAACATTGTAATCTTCACGGATTATGGAAAAAATAGTAAAACATTAAAAAGGAGCTAAGGCTCCTTTTTTTATTAAATAAAAAACTTAAGTAAAAAATATTATATAAGGATATAACAATTTACATTCATTTTTAACATAATATTATATAAAATAAAAAAGAGGATTTCTCCTCTTTTTTTATAGACACATCTTATAAATATTTAACATATCTTCCTTATTTAAAGGTTTATAAGCTCCTTTTATTTCCCCTACTTTTTCTGCCATTTCTTCCAAGTGAGTTTCATCAATTCCAACTTCTTTTAAAGTCATTGGAATATCAAGTCCTTTAAAGAAATCATATGTATTTTTTATTGCTTCTTTAGCAATTTCTTCTTTTTCCTTATGAGGCGCAATTCCCCAAACGTTTATTCCGTATTCAACAAATTTATCAAGAGTATTTTCATTTAAAACATATTCCATCCATCTTGGAGTAAGAATTGCAAGTCCTACACCATGTGTTATGTCATAAAATGCGCTAAGTTCATGTTCCATAGGATGAACACACCATTCAACATCGTTTCCTGAGCTAAGAAGTCCGTTTATTGCCCATGAAGAAGCCCACATAAGATTTGCTCTTGCTTCATAATTTTCAGGATCATTATAAGCAATAGGACCGTATTTTATACAAGTCTTTAATAATGCTTCTGCCATTCTTGATTGCATAAAGCCTTCTTTTACGTTTGAAAAATAATTTTCAAAAATATGAGACATTATATCGGCAGTTCCGGCAGCTGTTTGATTTTTAGGAACAGAACATGTATAACTTGGATCCATAATTGATGCTTTAGGTTTAAAAAGCTCACTGGTAACCCCTATTTTCATATTCTCTTTCATATTGCTTATAACTGCAAATGGGTCCATCTCAGAACCTGTTGCAGAAAGAGTTAAAATATCAACGATAGGAAGAGCATCTTTTATTTTATCTTGATGTATTACAAGTTCCCAAGCATCTTCTTCGCTTTTTGCTGCGGCAGCAATCATTTTTGCACAGTCTATGGTACTTCCGCCACCTGCCGCCAAGACAACATCAATATCATTTTCTTTACAAATTTTTGCACCTTCTCTTACAGACTCAACTCTTGGATTTGGATCAATTCCTGAAAGTTCGAATAATTCAGTACCGCTTTGTTTACATAAAGATAAAACTTCATCATAAAGCCCGCTTCTTTTAATACTTCCTCCCCCGTAAACCAAAAGTGCTTTTTTACCTAAGCCGGATAAAATTTCAGGTAAATTTTTTATCTGTCCTTTACCAAAATAAACCTTTGTAGGTAAATGAAAATAAAAATTATTCATATTTTTCTCCTCTGATTCTTTTCGTTTTTTATTATTTAATATTATACTATAAAATCCATTTTATTTTTAATAAAACTAAAATATTTATTTTTAATAAAAAAAGATGCTATGAAATCATAGCATCTTACATATTAACTATTTTTATGTTTTACCTTTATTACAGTACTTAAAAGAGCAACAATAGATAAGCTCATTGCTAAAATCCACATGTTTACATTTGAAGTATCTGCTGTTTTTGGTGTTTGAACAGTTTGTGTATTGTTTGTTTCAGTCTTGTCTGTATTTGATGAGCCTTCGCTTACAGCTCCATCTGTCAACTTAGGAATAATTTCTGTTTTTGTTTTTTTACATACACTGCATGTATAAGTTTTTATGCCATCTTCTTTTGTTGTTGGTTCTTTTGTAATAACGCCTTTGTCAAAAGAATGTCCTTTTGCAGGAATTACTTCTGTTCCTTTTGCACCGCAAATTGAACAAGCTCCTTCTTTCAAACCTTCTTCTTCACAAGTAGCTTCTTTTACTACTTTCCAATTTGCATAATCATGGCTATCTCCATCAATTGCATGGAATGTCATATTATTTACTTCAGCTGTACCTGAATTAGCGTATTCTTCAGCACCACTTCCTTTGTAACCTATGATACATAGATTTTTTACTGCAAGTACACCTGAATCTATTTTTTCAACTGATTTTGGAATCCATACATATTTTAAGTTTGGACAATCCATAAAAACTGATTGACCTACATCAGTAATTCCATCTTCAAAAACAACTTCCGTTAAAGAATGACAATGAGAGAACTGCGCATTTCCGCCACCCCAAATTGTTCCTGCAGGAATTGTAAGAGAAGTTACATTACATCCTTGAAAAGCATCTGAGCTTAGTTCTACATTGCTTGGCAATGTAATTTGCGTAAATCCGGCTCCTTTAAAAGCAAGGTTACCTATTAATTTTAACTCATCATTAAGATTAACATCTACAAGTGAAGGATTATCGGCAAATGCATATAAGCCTACTTCTTCAACACTTGAAGATAATGTAACTTTAGTTAAATTACTGTAATTTACGCCATTATTTGAATAAAAAGCACTAGAAGGCACTTTTGTTACTCCATCTGCGATTACAACTTCCTTTATTTCTGATGCATGAGTTTGCCATTCATAAGTAGTATTATCAGCAATATCTTCTGTTATGGTAATAACTCCGCTATCATCAAGACTCCATCCTGTTCCATTTGCAACTTCTTTTGCATTTACTTGATTTGAGCTTAATGGAAATATTAATAATCCAAAAAATAGAATAAACATAAATCCTGTTTTAAATAATGCTTTTTTCATTGATTGTATCCCCTTTATGTATTTTTTATTATGATTACTGTATACGTAACATATTATATACCTTTATTACTCATGTGTAAACAAATAAATTAATTATAATAGAAATTTTACATAAAAAAAAGAGAGTCTCCTCTCTTTTTATAATTCTTCTTTATATTTACATTCTTTGTTTTTGCAAAATAAACTTTTCTTTTTACCTTTGCTTTCGTATAAAATTTCTCCGCATTTAGGACAAAGTTTTCTCGTTGGTTTTTGTGAAGAAGCAAAATCACAGTTAGGATAGTTCTTACATCCGTAAAATACACTTCCTTTTTTGCTTTTTCTTTCAACAATTTGACCGCCGCATTTTGGGCAAGAAGCATCAATTTCTTTAACGATAGCCTTTGTGGTCTTACATTCCGGATAACCGCTGCAAGCCATAAACTTTCCAAATCTACCGTATTTTATAACCATAGGTTTACCACAGTTTTCGCATACTTCATCGGTTTGTTCTTCCGGAAGTTTTATTCTTTCAATTTCCTTAACATGTTCAAGTTCTTTTTCAAGGCCTTTGTAAAAATCAGATATTACGTCTTTCCATTTTTTGCTTCCTTCTTCAATATCATCAAGATTACTTTCCATGTTCGCCGTAAAATCTATATCTACTATATCCTCGAAATTCTCCCTTAAAAGTTTATCAACGGCTTCCCCTATCATTGTTGGAACAAATCTTCTTTGGTCAAGTTCAACATATCCTCTGTTTTTTATTGTATTGATTATTTGAGAATATGTAGAAGGTCTTCCTATTCCCTCTTCTTTTAAAACCTTAACAAGACTTGCCTCGTTATATCTTGCAGGAGGCTGTGTGAATTTTTGAGCAGGTTTTAATTCTTTTAATAAAACCTCTTCGCCTTTTTCTAGAAGCGGTATACTTTCATTTTCATCTTCTTTCTTTGAAGCATAACTGTAAACTTCAAGATAACCTTTGAATTTTACCCTTGAACCTGTTGAACGGAATGTGTAATTTCCGTTTTCTATATCAACCCTTAAAGTATCATAAACAGCAGGGCTCATCAAAGATGCCAAAAATCTGTTGTAAACTAAAGTATAAAGTTTTAACTGATCAGCAGTAAGAGATGTTTTTAATTTTTCAGGAGTTAAATTTACATCAGTAGGTCTAATTGCTTCATGGGCATCTTGAATTTTACTGTTGCTTTTGCCTTTAGGACCTGTATATCCAAGATATTCATCTCCATATTTATCTTTTATAAACTTACTTCCCGCATCAACTGCTTCTTTTGAAAGTCTTGTAGAATCAGTTCTAAGATAAGTGATAAGACCTATTTGTCCTATTCCCTCAACTTCAACACCTTCATATAATTGTTGAGCAAGCATCATTGTTTTAGAAATTGAAAAACCAAGTTTATTGCTTGCGTCTTGTTGAAGAGAACTTGTTTCAAAAGGAGGTGGAGAATTTTTCTTTTTCTCTCCTTTTTTAACGTCTTTTACAATAAAAGCATTTTTATTTAATTCTTCTATTATTTTATCGCTTTCTTCTTTATTATTTATTTGGGCTTTTTTACCGTTTATTAAAGCAAGCTTACTGAAAAATTCTTCTTTTGTATCTTTTTTGTTAAAAATACTATCCATTATCCAGTATTCTTCACTTACAAAGTTTCTTATTTCATTTTCTCTGTCTACAATCATTCTAAGAGCAACAGACTGAACTCTTCCCGCACTAAGCCCACGAAGTACTTTACTCCAAAGTACAGGGCTTATTTTATATCCCACAAGTCTGTCAAGAACTCTTCTTGCTTGTTGTGCGTCAACGATGTTCATATCTATTTTTCTTTTATGATTAATGGCGTTGTTTATTGCTGATGGAGTAATTTCCAAAAACTCCATTCTGTTTTTATCATTCAAATCAAGACCAAGATAGTTGGCGATATGCCAAGAAATAGCTTCTCCTTCTCTATCGTTATCAGTTGCGAGAATGACTTCATCCGCTTTTTTTGCGTCAGATTTAAGTTTTTTAAGTCTTTCCCCCTGACCTCTTATGGTCTTGTATTCAGGTTCAAAATTATTTTCAATATCAATTCCAAGTTTTGATTTTGGAAGGTCTATAACGTGTCCTTTTGATGCTACAACCTTACAATCCTTTGGAAGATATTTTTGTATTGTCTTCGCTTTAGCAGGTGATTCGACTATTACTAATCTATAAGACATCTACTGCTCCTTTCAAGTAATAATAAACTGCAAAGCCTATCTTAACTCAAGCTTTGCGCCTGTGCTAATAACAATACCTCTTATTTCTAACATTGTCAAGGTTGAATTTATAAAGTTTATTTCTTTTGAAAGCTTTCTGCTTATTAAGTCAGCTGTATTATCACCGTCTCTTATAAGTTCACATATAAGCTTTTCGTCTTTAGTTAAATTATATTTATTCAAAATATCCTCTTCATAATAATCTTCTTCTTTTATAATTTCCGTAACCTTATGCATAACAGGTCTTTTTAAAATATAATATAAATCCTCCAAAACATCATTTGCGCTTAAAATAAGTTTGGCACCGTCTTTTAATAATGCATTACTGCCTTCGCATACTCTGGAAGTTATATTTCCCGGAACTGCATAAACTTCTCTTCCCTGTTCGTTAGCATATTTTGCAGTTATCAAAGACCCGCTTTTAAAGGATGCTTCTATAACAACAGTTCCTTGCGAAAGCCCACTTATTATTCTGTTTCTTGCAGGGAAATGATGACTTAAAGGTTCCGTTCCTGGCAAATATTCGCTAACAACCATACCTCTTCCTTCTATTATTTCATCATATATCTTCCTGTTTGATTTAGGATAAACTTTATCTACCCCGCATCCTAAAACAGCTATGGTATCACCCATTCCCTCTAAGGCTCCTTTATGGGCATATGTATCTATTCCTATTGCCATACCGCTTACAACATCAAGACCGTTATTTGAAAATTCTCTTGCAAACTGCTTTGCGACATTCATACCGTAATTGCTTGCTCTTCTTGTTCCAACCATTGAAATCATTGGATTATCTTCCATAAAAAGATTCTTTCCTTTATAAAAAAGAACAGGAGGATAATCATATGTATCCATTAAAGCACAAGGATAATACTTATCGTCCATGGTAATATAGTTTATGCTTTCATTATACATTTTATCTATTATTCTATCGTATTTCTTCAAATCCTTGTCGGTAACCATTCTTGTAGCAGTATCCATATTTATGCCCTTTATTTTCATATATTCGCTTATATTATCATTTTCATATACCGCATCAATTGAACCGAAATAATCATATAAATCAATCGCCCTTTTTGCACCGATATTTTGAGTTGAAATAAGCCATAGCCATTTTGATATGTTCATTTTTCTCTCCTCTTCATATGTATATGTTAAAGATAATATATTTTTAGATAAATTGCAATAATATTAGAACATTTGGTCACATTTTAGTCACAAAAAAACTTCCTCAAATATTAAGGAAGTTTTAAAAATCATCAAAGAACCTTTCTTTTTCGTGTCTCATACTTTTTTCAAAATACTTTTTTCTCTTTTTTATAAATTCAACCGTAACCCCAAAAGTATCACTGGCTTCATAATAATTAAAAGAGCCATAAGAATTATAAGACTCTTTATAAAAATTCTCAAACAAATCATCGGGGATTAGAAAATACAAAGAAAAAGCATCAGCCTGAGCTTCTTCTTTATTAAGGGATAAGTCTAGACTTTCAAGCTGATTTATGCTGTGGCAGAACAAATGTCCTGCTTCATGAGCCAAAGCCTCTCTCCTCTTTTTCGTCTCATCGCTTAGTGTAGAATTTTTCCTTAAAAATTCTTCTTCATCCATTGAAGTATTGCCTACAATAAGCATATTTCCGATAACGCATGACTTATCGCAATTATCAAAAAATTTCACTTTATAGTGTAAATCTTCAAATATTTCATCAAATTTATCAAAACTTACGGGATAAGTATCAACAAAATATTTCTCTCTTACATAATCTGCTTTTTCGTATATATTTTCATACAAATGTTTCGCCATAAATCTCCTCAAAAAAAGCCTCTAATAAAAGAGGCTTTAAAACTAAATATTTTCGTTTAAATCATCAACAAGTTCGTCAACGTTGATTCCGTGAGCCATAGCTCCTTCTTCTAATGTTTCAAATCTTGCTGCCATACATCCTACACATCCCATTCCGTATGCTTGAAATACTGAAACAGCTTGAGGATATTTGTTTACTATATCCATAATTCCCATTTCTTTTGTTATTTTCATTTTCTTACCTCCAAATAATTAAATTGTTTAAATTTTTCAATAAAGAATTTATTTAAACTTTAGATTAAGGTTATCACAAATTAAGCTTCTTCAGATTCTTTTGTGTCTAAGTCTACATCTTTATCGCTTGCCATTGCTTCGCTTATTTGAGTTTCATCTTCCATATCTGCAACTTTTGTTTTGCATGCACCTATAAAAATAGCACCTTCATCAATGATGATGTTATCAACATAAACGTCTCCGGTTAGTTTACCGGTAGATAATATTTTTAATTGTTCACATGTAACAATTCCTTCCACCGTACCTATTATATGAACATTTTTGGCATTAATGTTACCTGCAATAAATGCATTTCTTCCGACAATAATATTACCGGATAAATTAACATTACCTTTTAAGTTACCTTCATATCTTACGTTTCCACCGGCTGCAAGATCTCCGATAAAAGTTATATCACTTCCCACAATAGTATCAATTTGTTCGTAATTAACCCTTTTATTAGATACTTGAAGCTTGCTTTTTGCCATTATATCAACCTCTCTTTAAATAATCTTTAGAAATTGTCTAATCATTTACTAATTATACCCTAACTAAATTTAAAATACAAGAAAAAATACCAAACCTCTGTTTTTTATTAGATTTTTTTAAAAAATTGTGTTACACTAAATTATATATGATACGTGTGGAGGTAGAAAAATGTATGCTCTGTTTATCATTTTAAACGATATGTATTTGGTGGATGACGTGCATGAAATATTATCCAGATGCGAAGTGGGAGGAACTCTGTTTAATTCAACGGGACTTGGAAAAGTAAACATGCATTATAATAATGAAGATTATACATTTACTTCTATCAGAAAAATTTTAAGCGGAAACAAACCTAAGAACGTTACGATAATTTCAATCATCAAAAGCGAAGAAAAACTGGACGAAGTAAAAATAGAAGTTATGAAACTCCTTGGCAATATTGAAACCAAAGGACTTGGCTTTATGTTCGTAATACCTGTAATGGAAGTAATAGGTTATAAAGGAAAGGATTTAAAATAATTAAAGTAAAATGAATTCTAAAATCAACTTAAATTTCAAAAAAAAATATATTCCTTTTATTATTATAGGAATAGTACTCATTTTAATTTTATTTTTAACTCCAAAGATTGCAAAAAGCAGTATGCTCTCTAACGTAATGGATAATCAAATAGCCGGTAAAGAAATAACAAAAATAGAATACATTAAATATAAAGGCGAGCCTTTCATGTCAGTTGTGGAAGAAAAAAAATCCATAAGCGGAAACGACAACGAAGTAACAAAAATAATAAAATCTTTGGACAGTTATAAAATTCAAATTCTTGGAAACAAAGAATCCACCAGCGAAATCTTATATGTATATTTCAAAGACTCAACAAAGCTTATCTGTTATATTGATGAAAATAAACTGGGAGTTGACAGTGGAAATATATGGATAAAAGATGTAAACATCGAATACATAAAAAAACAAATGGAAGATGTACAAATCATCAACGAAGTTTAAAAAAAAAGAAAGTATAAATACTTTCTTTTTTATTTACAATAAAGTTCTTTTAAAGTTTTCATAACTTCAACAACTCTCATATCACTTATATGATAAAAAACACTTAATCCCTTTTTCTCGCTTTCTACAATCCCCGCAAGTTTAAGTGCGTTTAAATGCTGTGAAATTGCAGCCATGGAAATAGAATCTATTTTTTCGCTTAATTGACCTACGCTTAATTCTCCCTCTTCCAAATAGCATAGAATAAGAAGACGATTTTTATTTGATATTATTTTTAAAACATCACTTACTTTCTGCGCTTTTAATTCCACTAAAACCACCTTCCTTTATTTTACAAACGCACTGTGTCATTGTTCCCATAGGACAGTACACACACCAGCTTCTAGGTCTAAAAAATAACATAGTAACAAAACCTAAAATAAAAGATGTAAGCATCATTCCATACATTCCAAATGCAAACTGTGCTACAAAGTCTGGGAAAATAGACGAAGTATAAGAAAATCCAAAAGGAACCTTAAAAGTCCATAAAATTTTTATTACTTCCTTTAAATCATTAACTCCCCAAAATACATTTATGGTGTTTATTATCATTAAAACAAACATACTCATAAAAAATAATAAAAATGAATATCTAAACCAATTAGAAGATAAAAGTTTTGGAGGAACTTTTTTTCTTGATAAATTTAACTTATTACCAAGTATATCAAATAACTGTCCCCTTGCACAATATTTATTGCAAAAAGCTTTTCCTCCAAATAATGCAATAAAAAGAGGAATTAAAAATTCAATCATTCCAAGCCATGCAAATAATATGTTAAATAAACCTAAAATCAAATATAAAGGTGTGTATATCCATAAATAATCATACCAATGTTTTTTCTTATTCATCTTTTCCCCTTTCTACTTTGCTGATTACTCCCGCAGGGCAGGTATTGACACAAAGCCCGCATCCAACGCATAAAGACTCATCAACAAAAGCTCTTACTCCTTTTTTTACTTTTATTGCCTCTCTTGGACATACTTTCATACAAGCACCGCAGGCCACGCAATTATTTGAAACAACCGCATAAAATTTACTTTTCATTAACTTCTCCTAAATTTTTTATTTAAGTATATTCTTAAATACTTAAATTGTCAACAAAAAAAATAAAAAAACACGGTAACAACCGTGCTTTATTCTTCACTAATATATTTAATAAACTTTGCAGGAACTCCTCCTACGATTGAATTTGCTTCAACATCTTTTGTTACAACAGCCCCTGCGGCAACTATTGCTCCGTCTCCTATGGTTACTCCCGGTACTATCGTAGAATTTGCGCCAACCCATACGTTTTTACCAATTTTTACAGGTTTTGGATGCATATCGCTTCTTTTATTTGGATTAAAATCGTGATTAAGTGTTGCTATTACAACGTTATGCCCAAGAAGTGAACCGTCCCCTATCTCAATTCCTCCTTGATCTTGCAGACAGCAGCCGGAGTTGAAAAATACATTTTTACCAACGGTTATATTTTTACCACAGTCAGAATAAAAAGGTGGAAACAAAGCAAATGTTTCATCAACTTCTTTTCCAATAAGTTTTGAGAATAATTCTCTTATTTCATCGTTTGTATGATACTTTCCATTTATTTGTGATGTAATTCTTCTTGCCTCATCGCTTACTTTATGCATATATAAATGTACGTCGCTTCCGCCTTTAACTACCTTACCTTCGTTTAAATGATTTAAGTAATCTTTTAATTCCATGTTATCTCCTTTTTAATAAACTACTTCTCTTTCAATTATAAATCCTAAATGCTATAATATCAAATATATATATTATATAAGATAATATACTTTAAAAGTATACTTATAAAGGAGCGTTTAAATGGATATAAAAGTACTAAATTATTTTTTAACCGTTGCAAAAGAAGAAAGTATCTCTTCTGCCGCAAAAGTCTTAAATATGACCCAACCTCCTCTTTCAAGACAAATCAAAGAACTTGAAGAGGAGCTTGGGAAAACTCTTTTTATCAGAGGAAGGAAAATAACATTAACAGAAGAAGGAAGAATTTTACAAAAACGAGCAAAAGAAATAATAGAGCTTACAAACAAAACAAAAGAAGAAATGTTATATTTAGGACAAAATTTAAAGGGAGAGATATATATAGGCTGCGGTGAATCATACTCTGTAAGAATGATAGCAAAAGCAATGAAAAACTTCTCTAAACAACATGACGTAAAGTTTCACATAACCAGCGGAAATTCCAACGACATAAGAGAAAAACTGGATAAAGGTCTTTTGGACTTTGCCCTTTTCATTGAGCCTGTAAACATAAAAAAATATAACTACATAAAACTTCCTTATCATGATACATGGGGAATTTTAGCAAAAAAAGATAGCGAAATCGCAAAAAAAGACTATATAACAAAGGAAGATTTAAAAAAACTTCCTCTTATAATATCTTCACAGCAAATAGTAAAAAATGAATTCAGCGGTTTTATTTCCGGTGATTTTGAATCTTTAAACATAAAAGCAACATATAATCTTTTATATAATGCATCTTTAATGGTTATGGAAGACATAGGATATGCTCTTTGCTTAGATAAGATAATTCAAGGCACAAAAGAAAACAATTTAGTTTTTATTCCCCTAAAACCCAAAATGGAAGTAGGAGTGGTTTTTGCATGGAGAAAACAGGAAATTTTTTCAAAAGTAAAAGAAAAATTTTTACAAGAAATTGAAAAAGAAATAGCTAAAATCAAAAGGTAATATGAATTTATAAAAAAAACAAAAAAAATAAACATATATTACAAACAAAACTCTCGTAAACCTTGAATTTCTCGTCATTTATGATATAATACTATTTTGATTAGATGGGACTTAGGAGGTAAAATTATAAATGAGTTCAATATTAGATAAAAAAGAAAACAATGTGGCAACAATTACAATTACTGTTTCCGCAGAAGATTTTAACAAAGCTATCGATGCTGCATACAAAAAAAACAAAGGTAAATTCAGCATTGACGGTTTTAGAAAAGGAAAAGCCCCAAGACAAATTATTGAAAGAAAATTCGGTGAAGGAATATTCTTTGAAGATGCTTTAGACGAAGCTTTCCCAGCTGAATACGAACAAGCTATCAAAGAACATGATTTAAAACCAGTAAATATGCCTTCAATGACAAAATTAGACAGCATAAGCAAAGAAGAAGGTGCTACATTTACTATTGAAGTTGAATTAGAACCTGAATTTGAACTTGGCGAATACAAAGGTATCGAAATATACCCTATCGAATACGAAGTAACAGAAAAAGACGTTGAAGACGAACTTAACAGAGTAAGAGAACAAAACGCAAGATTAGTAAGCGTTGAAGACACAGAAAGTAAAGAAGGAGATACAGTTGTTATCGACTTTGAAGGTTTCGTAGGAGATGAAGCTTTTGAAGGAGGAAAAGGCGAAAACTATCCATTAGTTCTTGGAAGCAACTCTTTCATTCCTGGATTTGAAGATCAACTTATCGGTAAAAAAGCTGGTGAAGAAGTTGATGTTAACGTAAAATTCCCTGAAGAATACCATGCTCCTGATTTAGCAGGAAAAGACAGTGTATTCAAAGTAAAAATCCATGAAGTAAAAGCAAAAGAACTTCCTGAACTTGATGATGATTTCGCAGCTGACGTAAGCGAATTCGATACTCTTGATGAATACAAAGAAGACTTAAAAGCAACAATCAAACAACAAAGAGAAAACAATTTAAGAGGAGCAGCTATCAACACAATCGTTGAAGAAGTTTGCAACAACACTGAAATTGATATTCCAAAATGCATGATCGAAAGAAAAGCAGAAGACGTAAAAGCTCAATTTGAACAACAAATCATGCAAAGCGGAATTGACCCTAAAACATACTATGATGTAATGAAAAGTCAAAACGGCGGCAAAAACGAAGATGATTTCATGAAATTATTCGAAGAACAAGCTGAACATGACGTAAAACAAGAATTGGTACTTACAAAACTTATGGAAGTTGAAAACTTTGAAGCAACAGATGAAGAAGTTGAAGAAGAAATCGCAAACTTTGCAAAAGCTTATAATCAAAAAGTTGAAGACTTCAAAAAAACAATGGATGATACAACAAAAGATTATATCAACAACTTCATCAAACAAAGAAAATTATTTGATTTCCTAATTGAAAATGCCAAGGTAAAAGAAGAAGAAGCAAAATAATTCTACAATACGGAGGTACTTTTTATGCCATTAATTCCAATGGTAGTGGAAAATGAAGGTAGAGCAGAACGCTCTTATGATATCTACTCAAGATTACTTAAAGACAGAATTATATTTTTAACCGGAGAAATAAACGACGAGGTTGCAAACCTTGTTGTTGCAGAAATGTTATTTTTGGAAGCTCAAGACAGCTCAAAAGACATTCAACTTTACATCAACTCTCCGGGAGGAAGTGTAACTGCCGGTATGGCTATATATGATACAATGAATTACATCAAATGCGATGTATCTACAATATGTATCGGTATGGCAGCATCAATGGGTGCATTCTTGCTTGCTTGCGGAACAAAGGGAAAAAGAATTGCCCTTCCAAACAGCGAAGTTATGATTCATCAGCCTCTTGGCGGTTTCCAAGGTCAAAGCAGCGATGTTGAAATCCATGCAAGAAGACTTTTGAAAATTAAAGAAGACATAAACAAAATACTTAGCAAACAAACAGGAAAAACATTAAAAACAATCGAAAAAGATACCGACAGAGATAACTTTATGAGTGCAAAAGAAGCTATGGAATACGGCTTAATAGATAAGGTCTTTGAAAAAAGATAATAAAGGAGGGCTATTATAATGAGTGACGAAAATAACAATTACGAAAACCAAAACCATTGTTCGTTTTGCGGTAAAAGTCAATCTGAAGTTAAAAGTTTAGTAGCCGGACCTGGAGTTTTCATCTGTAATGAATGTATCGCTTTATGCAGCGAAATGTTCAACGAAACATTATATGACGATGAAGAATTTACAGATACTCTAACTCCAAATCTAAATGAAGTTGAAAAACCAAAAAGAATAAAAGAATTACTTGATGATTATGTTATCGGACAAGACGAAGCAAAGAAAACTTTAGCGGTTGCAGTTTATAATCACTATAAGAGAATAAACGTTACTGATAAACAAAAAGAAGATAACGAGGTTGAACTTCAAAAAAGCAATATCTTGCTTACAGGACCTACCGGAAGCGGTAAAACTCTTCTTGCATCTACCCTTGCAAAAATACTTAAAGTTCCTTTTGCAATAGCTGATGCAACAGCACTTACAGAAGCAGGATACGTTGGAGAAGACGTTGAAAACATCTTACTTAGACTTATCCAAGCAGCAGATTATAATATTGAACTTGCTCAAAAAGGTATAATATATATAGATGAAATCGACAAAATCGCAAGAAAAAGCGAAAACACATCAATAACAAGAGATGTAAGCGGTGAAGGTGTTCAACAAGCACTTCTTAAAATACTTGAAGGAACTGTTGCAAACGTACCTCCTCAAGGAGGAAGAAAACATCCTCATCAAGATTTCATTCAAATTGATACAAAAGATATCTTGTTTATCTGCGGCGGAGCTTTTGACGGACTTGACGAAGTAATCAAAAAAAGACTCGGTACCCACTCAATGGGCTTTGGAAATGATATAGAAGGAAGCAAAGATAAATCATCTGATGAACTTTTAAGCATGGCACAACCTCAAGACTTTGTAAAATACGGTTTGATTCCTGAACTTGTAGGAAGACTTCCTATAAGTGCATCTCTTAAAAAACTTGATGAAGAAGCACTTATAAATATCCTAACAAAACCTAAAAATGCTTTAATCAAACAATATAAATACTTATTAAGTCTTGATGATGTAAATCTTCATTTTGATAAAGATGCAATAGATTTAATTGCCAGCGAAACAGTTAAAAGAGAAACAGGAGCAAGAGGACTTAGAAGCATACTTGAAGATATTATGCTTGATGTTATGTACGAAGCTCCAAACAATGAAGATGTGAAAGATATTACCATTACTAAAGAAATGGTTAAAGAAGCTTTCGATAAAAAAGCACAATAAAAAAGACCGATTATTCGGTCTTTTTTTAATATCCATAAATTTTATACATAAGTATTGCACCGCTTACGTTTGCATTTAAAGATTCGCACTTTCCGCTCATTGGAATCTTTACTTCTTTAGTTGCATATGTAAGACATTCATCACTTATTCCGTTTCCTTCGTTCCCTACAATAAGCACATTCTTTTTACTATTAAAATCATTCTTCTCACTTCCCTTTAAAGTAGAAGCGATAATCTCAAACCCTTTTTCTTTTAATTCATTTAAAACAACATAATCTTCATCTTTAATTATTTTTGTATTTAAAATACTTCCTGCACTGGCTCTTACTGCCTTTGCAGAAAAAGGAGAAGCGGTTGTTTTTGTTATTATAACACCGTCAAAATCAGCACAAACACTGCTTCTTATAAGCCCTCCGACATTTTCGCTGTCTTGCAGATTATCAAGGTATAATATATTAGCACTTTCCTTTATATCATCTAACGTTTTATACTCTATTTCTAAAACTGCAAGAACCCCTTGAGGTGTTTTGGTGGTTGAAATATAATCAAAAACTTCCTCGCTTACTTCTATTGCATCTTTATAGTCTTTCACATAATCAGGGGTTGCAATGATATATTTAATATTCCCTCCCCCGTTTATTGCATCAAGAACAAACTTCCTTCCTTCAAGAATATACATATTGTTCTTATCTCTATATTTTTTCTTTTCTAAACTTTTTATAAGTTTAATTAATTTATTTGTTTTAGATGTTATCATTTTTATCCTCTTTTATTATTTGATTATTTAATTATACTTTTTATTTTATTAAAAGTAAATGTATTTTTTTGTTGTAATAAAATGTATGATACTGTATAATCTTGTGTAATACGCAAAATTTTAGAGGACATAATGAAACTGAAAAAGAAATTAATTCCATTTTTAATAATATTATTTTTAATTATTTCAAATGCATTTGTTTTTGCAAATGAAGATATTCAAACAGAAGAAATCCCTGAATTTGTACAAAACGAAGCTTTGAATGAAAAAGATTATAAAGGCAGTACACCACCTGAAGAATTTACTCAAAGTACAAATGAAGACGAAGGAGTAAAAGCGAGAGCAACAACATATTTCAAAGTGGGATATGTTTATGCATCAAAAGCAAACAGCTCTGATAAATACGCTTCAAAAGTAACTTTTAAAGAGCTTAAAAGTTATTCTGACTTTAACGATGCCTTAAACAAAATGAATGAATATTATAACTCATATATAAATAGTGACACAACAAAAGCTTATGGTATGTGCATAATGAATAATTCAAACAAAATAATAGCAATGAAAACAGGAAGAGCCTATATAAGCACTTCTTCAGCGACTTTAACAATGGATTAAAATTATGCGGGAAGCAAACCTTATGTTTCAAATAACCATGAAGTATATTACTACTCTTCTTCTTATTTATCATCAACACAGTCAAAATGTAAAATAGGAATAAGCGGTATAACAAATTATACTTCTTCCGCAAATCTTACATTGGTACCAAGAAGCATAATATCAGGAGTATATAAATCTGCTTCAAGTTCAACTAAAAAATATTCATACGGATATTACAGCGTAAACTCAAGCGGAGATTTGGTTCATACAATATCAACTCTTACAAATCCAAGCAGAACAAATTATTTTGAAAGCGGAGAACAAACTTCCCTTTCTAGCTTCGTTGTGGATAAAGCTCCTTCTTTTATGAAAAAAGGAACAAATTATTATAGTATGGACGGAGTGAACTTCTATACAGATGCTTATCTTACTTCAAGTTCAAAAGCAGGAACATACTATCCATACTATACATACCTTCCTTACAGAAGTAAAACAAGCTATACTGCTAGTGAGTTAAACAACAGAATAAGCAACTATTCATCATCTTCAAAACTTAGAAACCAAGGAAGTGCTTTAATAAATGCACAAAACAAATATGGAATAAATGCTTTGCTTGAACTTTCATTTGCAAATCTTGAAAGTGCTTACGGAACAAGCTGGTATGCTATAAACAGAAACAATCTTTTCGGTATAGCAGCTTACGACTCAAATCCAGACAATGCTTACTCTTTCTCAAGTGTTGCAAAATGTATCGAAGAACACGCATACAGACATTTAAGCAGAGGCTATTTTGATGCGGATTCTGACTTCAGATATTATGGAACTTCTCCAGGAAATAAAAAAATAGGAGTAAATGTAAAATACGCATCAGACCCATATCATGGTGAAAAAATCGGCGGAATAGCTTATCAGCAGAATAAACTACTGGGCTCAAAGGACTATGAAAAATATACAATAGGTATTTCCACAAGTACATGCTATGTATACCAAAACCCTTCAACAAGCTCAAAAGCATTTTACAAACTTGCCACAAAATCACTTTCAGAACCTACGGGAATTCCTCTTGTAATAATAGGCTCAAGCGGAGATTTCTATAAAGTTCAAACTGAAATGGGAGTTATAGGAAATATCTGTACATATTCATATGAATATGACTATACAAAATCAGTGGGATATATTCCTAAAAAATACGTAAAAATAGTAAGACAAGGGAAAACTTTATCAGATACGGGAAGTTCAACATCAACGGTAAAACTTTCTCTTACAACACCAAGTTTCTCCCCTTCTTTAAGTTACGGTTTCACTCCGGGATATAAAAACGAGTTTAAAGTAACAACAAAAGCTACCTCAAACGTAAAAGGAGCAACTCTTACATTTAACGTATACGACAAAAACAATAAACTTGTTGCAAGACAAACAAAAACCATAAACTCTACATCTCAAACCTCCGTAACTTTCACATGGGACGGAAAAACTACAAAGAAAAATACAGTAGGATATAAAACAGGAAGTTATGTAAGTACCAGCTCAAGTGGTACAACTTATAATATAAAACTTACCCTTACAGCAAACGGGAAAAGCGTATCTTCAAACTCGTATCAAACAAAACTGTATTCAAAAGCAACAAAACTTTTAACTGATGTAAGCAAAACTACATTAAAGTATAAAAGCAAAGCCACATTATCAATGACTCCAAACAGACCGGGAACAAGCCTTATAAGAATATATAATTCTAAAAACGAACTTGTATACTCTTATACTTTTACAAATAAAAAGGCCAACACATATTTATATACAACATTTACAGGAGTTGGTAATTACAGTAAATATAACGGTAAAACTCTTGCTAAAGGAACTTATACAGTTAAATTTACCCATGGCGACTATACATATACATACCCTACAAAACTATCCGTTGATATGAAAACAATAAAACTTAAAACGGATATTTCAAAAACATCAATAGTAAGAAAAAATTCAACGGTATTATCCATGTATCCAAACGTTACAGGTAACAGTTATATAAAAATATATAATTCTAAAAACCAACTTGTTGCATCCTATAAATTTACAACTAAAAAGGAAAACACAAGATGCGCCGTAACATTTAAAGGATATGGAAATTACGGAAGCTTTAAAAATAAACTCCTTGCTAAGGATAAATATACCGTTAAATTCATTCATTATGATTACACATATACATACCCTAAAAAACTTACTTTAAAATAGGATAAGAAATATTCTTATCCTATTTTTTATATACATAATACAAGACAATATTATATTTGATATAACTTTAAACTATATCAAATCCATAAATTTATATATTATACAAACAAAAAAAATAGGAGTATAATAAATAACATATTAACTCGGAGGTATTAAAAATGACAAAAGGACCATTCAGATATGACCAAGTAGGAAGCCTACTTAGAACAAATACACTTAAAGAAGCAAAGAAAAATTTAGAAAATGAAAGTATTTCTTTTGAAGATTATAAAAAAATCGAAAGAGAAGAAATAAAAAAAATTGTTGAAAAACAAAAAGAAATCGGCTTAAAAGCAATTACAGACGGAGAATTTAACAGAGAATACTGGCATTATGATTTTATCGCTCACTTAAATGGCATAAAGACTTACGTTTTAGATATGCAAGGTAAATTTCAAGGAACAATGAACAAATTAAAATCTTACTATGTTAAAGATACAATTTCTTTCCCAAAAGACCACCCATTCCTTTATGACTTTAAATATTTAAAAGAATTATGCGGGGATGATGCTGTTGCAAAAACAACAATTCCGGGACCTAACATGATTTATTATTCCGGAGTTGTAAATTCTGATTTATTTAAAAAAGACACAAATTATACATCTATTGAAAAATTAAAAGAAGATATAGCAAAAGTATATCAAGATGCAATACAAGCATATTATGACGCAGGATGCAGATATCTTCAATTTGATGATACTGCTTGGGGTGCATTATTTAGCGAAGGACAAAGAAAAGCTTTGGAAGAAAAAGGAATAGATACAAAAAATTTAGTAAAAGACTTCGCAGAAATCACGGTAAACTCTCTTAAAAATAGACCTGACGATATGACAATAACTACACATTGTTGTAGAGGAAACTTCAAAAGCAGCTGGTTATATGAAGGAGATTATTCTTTCGTTGAAGATTATATATTTAAAGCTCCATTTGACGGATTTTTCCTTGAATACGATACAGACAGAGCAGGCTCTTTTGAACCAATAAAGAAATTAAAAGAAGGTAAACTTGTACTTGGTCTTATTACAAGTAAAGAAGGAACTTTGGAAGATAAAGAAGTAATAAAAGAAAGAATAAAAGAAGCAAGCAAATACATTCCTCTTGAAAGATTATGTTTAAGTCCACAGTGTGGTTTCTCTTCAACAGAAGACGGAAATAACATAACAGAAGAAGACCAATTTAAAAAATTACAACTTGTAAAAGAAATAGCAACAGAAGTTTGGAAAGATGCTTAAAAAATCCTCAAATGAGGATTTTTTTATTTTTTTCCAATTTTGCCAATTTTATCTTTATGTTGTAATCAAAACTTTTTTATGTATAATTCAATTTACAAATATAAAAGGAGTTATACATAATGAAAAAAAGAATAGCTATATTACTTATTATCTTGTTAATGATTCCAAGTTTAAACGTAGAAGCACAGGATTTATATAATATTGAAATACCCGATTTCGTAAAAAACGAAGCACAAAATGAACAATATTACAAAACAGACAAAATACCAAAAGAGTATTTAAACTCTAATGCAAAAAGAACAAAAGAAATATCAAATAGTTTTTATGTTGCATATGCATACCCTGCAAAGAATAAACAGAGTGATGAATACAACAGTATTGTAAAATTTGAAAAATTAAAAACCTTTGATACTTTTACAAATGCAAAAAATTATATGGATAATACTTATAACGAATATATAAATATAAATACAAGCGAATACATAAAAAAAGCTAAAGGACTTGTTATTTTAAATGAAGATGAAGAAGTAATAGACATGAAAACAGGAAGAGCTTATATTTCTGCCCCATCGGCTATGCTCGTTCTTGATAATGCTTACGGCTCAAGCAATCCATATATCACAAACAACCAAGAAGTATTTTATTTAGGTGCGGAAAATAATGGAAATTACACATCTTCAAAATGCAAAATAGGAATAAGCGGAATAACAAATTATACATCTTCAGATAATCTTACATTTGTTCCGGAAATCTTATTTGAAGATTTGTATGTATCAGGTTCATCTAATACAAAAAAATACAATATGGGTTATTACAGCGTAAATTCAAACTCAGATTTATGTCACTATGTATCGGTATTAAGTGACGCAGTAAATTCACAAAGATATGAAAACAGCGAAAAATCTATGCTGCAAAGTTTTGTTGTAGATAAAGCACCTTCTTTTATGAAAAGCGGCACTAAGTATTTTAGCATGGACGGAGTAAACTTTTATACTTCAAAATACCTTACTTCATCAAGTAAAGCAGGAACACATTATCCTTACTTTACATATCTTTCATATAGAACTAAAACAAGCTACACAGCAGCAGAAATAAATAAAAGAATAAACACCTACCCTACAAATTCAAAACTTAAAAATATGGGTGAAACCTTAATAAACGTTCAAAATAAATACGGTATAAATGCTCTTATGGAACTAGGCTTTGCAAACCTTGAAAGCGGATACGGAACAAGCTCTTACGCACAAACAAAAAATAACCTTTTTGGAATTGCCGCATATGATGAAAATCCCGATAATGCTTATAGCTTTTCAAGCCCCGCAAAGTGTATAGAAGAACATGCTTACAGACACTTAAGCAGAGCATATTTTGACGCAAACTCTGACTTTAGATATTATGGAACTTCTCCCGGCAATAAAAAGATTGGAGTAAACGTAAAGTATGCCTCAGACCCATATCATGGTGAAAAAATAGGCGGTAACGTATATCTTCAAGATAAAAACATGGGAAGCAAAGACTATGAAAAATACACAATAGCCATAACCAACAAAACCACAAACGTATATCAAAATGCAGATAGTAGCAGCAAAACTTACTATAAAATGGCAAACAAAAACTCCAGTACACCTACTGGAATGCCTGTTGTTATAATCGGAGAAAAAGGTGATTATTATAAAATACAAAATGACATGGGAGTTGTAAACTCTTCTGTTCACTATGAAAATTTATATGACTATACTTCTTCAGTTGGATACATCAAAAAAAGCGATGTTGATATTGTAAGAAAAGGAAAAACAAGCATAACTCAAGATAATACCACAACACCTAAAATATCAATATCCTCAATTAAGATATACCCTGCCTTAAGCTACGGTTTTACTCCGGGATATGCAAATAACTTAAGAGTTGATATAAGTGCATATTCAAATATAAAAAACGCAAAAGTAGAACTTCAAGTTTATAATTCAAAAAAACAGCTTGTTGCAAAGAAAAGTTTAACAAAATCAAAAACAGGAACAACAACAGAAAAAATTTACTGGGACGGAAAAGCAACAAAGGATAACAAAGCAGGATATAAGACCGGAAGCTATGTAAATAGAAGTTCAAAAGGAACTAATTATACTATTAGAGTCATATTATCTGTTTCAGGAAAAAGCACAAAAACAAAAGATTATACCATTAAGGTTTACTCAAAAGCTACCAAGCTTTCTACGGGAATAACAAAAACATCAATAAAAAGAAAGTATTCAACAACATTATATATGACTCCAAACAGACCTGGAACAAGCATGGTAAGAATCTACGACAGTAAAAACAGGCTGGTTTTTAAACAAGTATTTTACTACAAAAAGGCAAATACAAAAAACTCCGTAACTTTTAAAGGATACGGAAATTATGATAAGAATAACAAAAAACTTCTTCCAAAAGGAAAATACAAAGTTAAATTCACCCATGGAGATTATACTTATACTTATCCAAAAACAATTACACTTAAATAAATCTATAAAGAAGCAATTTTTAAATTGCTTCTTTATATCCTACTATAAATCGTGTATAATATTAGTATCTTATAATATACTACCAAAAAGGAAAAAAGTATGGGAACACTAATAGACTTATATGATGGTCAAAAAAAACATAAAGAAAAAATATCAAAATGTTTATCTATTATGGAAAATAGCCATAAAATTTTTAAAATAGGAGAAAAACAAGCCGACAAAATAATAGTTTCAATAGGAAAACTCTTAAATTTAAGTCTTTTTAATTTGGATGAAAAAGAATACTTTAATTTATTAAATATTTATGCTGATATATATGAGTTGAAAGAAAATTTAAACTATGAATATGCTGATTTAAAAATATTTATTAAGGAAAAATATTCATCATATTTTGAAAACAAAGAAATACAAATGGAAATGGTAGTTAATTATTGTATATTAAATACAATGGATAACACTTTTTTTATTGATACAAACAAAGATTTAAAGATTATAAGTGCAATACCTGAAATTTTAGAAGAATCCATGAATGGCGGAGATTATGAAAATTATAATCAAGAAGATGAAAATTTTGGTTTAAATGTAAATTCCCCTATTCCATGTAAAGGAATAAATGAAGCATATGATTATTTAGACAGACTTAAAACCGATTCTAATATGGAACTTTATTATAAAAGAACAGGAAGTTTTGAAATAGAATCAAGTGACTACTTAATAGACGAATTTATTACATATACAAAAGACAATAAAGAATATAAAAAAATATATCTAAACATTTACTCAAAAGAAACAACTAAAAAAGCTCCAAAAGGTTTCATCTTAAAAGAAAAATAAAAAAGCACTTTTAAAGTGCTTTTTTTATCTTAATTTTGCATTTAATGTTTCTGATAGAGCTTTTACAATATTATCAAATCTTACGTCTATTTCTTCATCTGTTAATGTTCTGTCTTCAGCTCTAAATTCAAGGCTCACAGCTACGGATTTTTTACCTTCGCCTACTTGTTTTCCTGTAAATACGTCAAATACTTCACTTGATACAAGATATTCTCCGCCTGCTTTCTTAATTTCATCAAGGATTTCACCTGCATAAATATCTTCATCAACTACAACTGCAATATCTCTTTGAAGAGATGGGAATTTTGCAAGTTGTTTAAATTCGATTTCTTTGTCGTAATTTTCTGTGATTGTTTTTACGTCAATTTCAGCAACAACAACATCTTCTTTTAAGTTGTATTTCTTAAGTAAAAGAGGATGAACGTTTCCTACATAACCGATTACTTTATCATTTACTGAAATGTAAGCGCTTCTTGTAGGGTGAAGCATCTTTTCTTCTGCTTTTGTGAATTTAACGTTTTTAATTCTAAATTTGTTGAAAATATATTCAACAATTCCTTTAATTTCAAAATAATCTGTATTGTATTTACCAATAACAAGTTTTTCTTCTTGTAGAGGTAGTCCTAATTCATCATATTTAGCATCAAAGAATACATTACCTATTTCAAATAAAACTCTTTCTTTATTCTTTCTGCTGTAGTTAAATGATAATGACTCAAGCATGCTAATCATCATAGAAGTTCTCATGTATCCTGTATCTTCCCCAAGAGGATTTATTACTTTTACATATTTGCTTCTAATATCTTTATCTTCAAATCCAAGTTCATCAAGTTTTTCTTTTGATGTAAATGTATAAGTAAGAGTTTCAAGTCCTCCTATTGCAATTAATGCTTCCTTAATTTTGTTTTTATCACTGTAATAAACATTTTTTTCACTTATATAATTTGATGTTTCCATAAGTGTACTTGGAATATTGTTGTATCCATACATTCTTGCGATTTCTTCAACAACATCTTCTTTTATGTTTATGTCATCTCTTAAAATAGGAGCTGTAATGCTTATTATATCCCCGTTTACTTTTGGTTCAAAGTTTAGTAAATCAAGAAGTCTTGCTTGTTCTTCTACTGAAATATCGCTTCCTAAAATTCTGTTAACATCTTTTGAATCAATATCCATTTTTACAGGTTCTTTTTCATAGAAGTTTTCATCAATTAAGCCTTCTACAAGTTCACAAGCACCGATTTCAACAAGTAATGATGCTGCTCTGTCTATTGCATATCTTGTAATCAAAGGATTAATTCCCTTTTCATAATGTGCTGAAGCTTCACTTCTAAGTCCAAATACTCTTGATGTTCTTCTTATTGAGTTTTTGTTGAAGTTTGCAGATTCTATTACGATATTTTTTGTATCATCATCTACAACTGAGTTTAAAGCACCCATAACCCCTGCTACACAAACACCTTTTTTTGCATCATTGATAAGTAGCATTTTATCATCAAGATCTCTTTCTATGTTGTCAAGAGTAACCATTTTTTCACCATTTTTTGCAGTGTCAACAATGATTTTATGTCCTTCTAATTTATCATAATCAAACATATGAAGTGGTTGACCAAGTTCTAACATAACATAGTTAGAAACGTCAACAATATTTGATATAGGTCTAATACCACAAGCCATTAATCTTTGTTGCATCCAAAGTGGTGATTGTTCAACTTTTTTTACTTTAAGCATTCTTGCACAGTATCTTTTACATAAGTCTGTATTTTTTACTTCAACGCTTAATTTATCATTAATATCATTAGCTTTATCTTCGATTTTAAAATCAGGCATAACAAATTTTTTACCAAGTGTTGCACCTGCTTCATAAGCCATACCTAAAATACTGTTACAATCTTGTCTGTTATTTGTAAGTTCAAAATCAATTACATATTCATCAAGACCCAATACTTTTTTTGCATCTTCTCCTAAAGGTACGTCTTCAGAGAAAATATAAATCCCATCTTCCAAATGTTTTGGAACAATGCTTGAACTCATGCCAAGTTCAGCACCTGAACAAAGCATACCGTAAGATTCAACTCCTCTTAATTTTGCTTTTTTAAGAGTCATTCCATTTGGAAGTTTTGCACCAACTTTTGCATAAGGAACAATATCTCCGACTTTTACATTTTTAGCCCCTGTAACAACTTGATATTCTTCGCTTCCGTCAAACATTGTGCATATAACTAATTTTTCCGCATCTTCATGTGGTTTAATATCTTTAATTTTCGCTGTTATAACACCTTCAATTCCTTCTCCAAGATAAGTTACGGTTTCAACCATAGAACCGCTTACAGTCATCATTTCGGCAAATTCATTTATATCTTTATCTACATTTACATATTCTTTTAACCAGTTTATAGGTAATAACATTCCAAGTCCTCCTTAAAATTGAGTTAATAACTCAGTATCGTTTGCAAATAATAATCTTAAATCTTTAATACCGTATTTAAGCATAGTCATTCTGTCAAGTCCCATTCCGAAAGCAAAACCGGTATATACATCAGGGTCTATTCCACAGGCTTTTAGTACGTTTGGATGAACCATTCCGCAGCCTAAAATTTCAATAAATCCTGAACCTTTGCAAACATTACATCCCTTTCCGTGACAAGCTATGCAAGTTGCGTCCATTTCGGCACTTGGTTCCGTAAAGTAAAATTGATGTGGTCTGAATCTTGTTTTTGTTTCTTCGCCGTAAAGTCTTTTTACAACATATTCAAGTGTTCCTTTAAGGTCTGCCATTGTAATTCCTTTATCTACAATTAAACCTTCTATTTGGTGGAATAAAGGTGAATGTGTCGCATCAATTTCATCTGTTCTATAAACTTTTCCGGGAGCAATAACCTTGATTGGAACATCTTTTGCTTTCATTGCTCTAATTTGAACAGGTGAAGTTTGTGTTCTAAGGCAAATATCATCATTTATATAGAAAGTATCGCTTTTATCTCTTGATGAATGATCAAGAGGAACGTTTAAGTTATCAAAGTTATATCTTACAAGTTCTATTTCAGGACCTTCCGCAACAGAAAAACCAAGAGATGCAAAGATTTCTTCAAGTTCTCCTATGATATTATATAGAGGATGATGATGTCCTACTTCTACTTCCTTACCAGGAAGAGTAATATCTATTTTATCTTTTTCAAGTTTTTCAAGTAAGATTTTTTCTTCAATGCTTGTTTTCATTTTTCCAAGCTCTGATTCTATGGCTTCTCTTACTTCGTTTGCAAGTTTACCTATTATAGGTCTTTCTTCTTTGCTAAGCCCACCCATTCCTCTAAGGATTGATGTAAGCTTACCTTTTTTACCCATAAATTCAATTCTGAATTTTTCTAAATCTTCCAATGAATGAAGATTTTGTATTTTTTCTTTTGCTTCTTTTTGTATATTTAGTAACTGATCTTTCACTTTATCCTCCACAATAGTTTTTATTTGATATTTTTAACTACTCCCTCTTTGATTGCTTGATCGTATACCGCTTTTGCAACTGCATCAGCAACATTTTTATCAAGTGCGCTAGGAAGTATATTATGTTCGTTTAACTCATCTTCTTTTATAAAGTTTGCAATGGCATATGTAGCTTCAACTTTCATACCTTCTGTAATCTTTGTTGCATATGCACTAAGAGCACCTTTAAATATTCCAGGGAATGCAAGAACGTTATTTACTTGATTTTCAAAATCGCTTCTTCCCGTTCCAACAACTCTTGCTCCGCCTTTTTTTGCCACGTCAGGCATAATTTCAGGCACAGGATTTGCCATGGCAAAAATAATTGCATCTTCATTCATGCTTCTTACCATTTCTTCATCAACAAGATTTCCCTTTGAAACGCCTATAAAGACATCTGCATTCTTTATAACGTCTTTTAAAAGTCCCTCGTCTTTATTTGGATTTGTTATTTTTAAAAGTTCTCTTTGAACATAATTGTCATCTCTGCCTTCTTTTAAAGCACCGTTAATACCGC
The DNA here is from genome assembly GCF_036289385.1 of Anaerofustis butyriciformans. Lineage (NCBI taxonomy): Bacteria > Bacillati > Bacillota > Clostridia > Eubacteriales > Eubacteriaceae > Anaerofustis > Anaerofustis butyriciformans. The sequence continues at coordinate 107,641 of NZ_JAYFFH010000001.1, read as the reverse complement.
ATACCACAACATTTTTTGCACCTAAATTTATAAGCATTTTTGTTATGGCATATCCCGCCGAACCGTCTCCGTTTACAACAATTTTTATTTTATCAATATCTTTTTTTACTATTTTTAAAGCATTTGTTATTCCTGCTCCAACTACAATAGCTGTTCCGTGTTGGTCATCATGAAATACAGGAATATCAAGTTCTTCTTTTAATCTGTTTTCTATTTCAACACATCTTGGAGCTGATATATCTTCAAGGTTAATTCCCCCAAAAACAGGAGAAATAAGTTTTACGGTTTTTACTATTTCATCAACATCTTTTGAATCCACACAAATAGGGAAAGCATCAACACCGCCAAACTCTTTAAATAAGATGGCCTTTCCCTCCATTACGGGAATTGCTGCTTTAGCACCTATATCACCAAGCCCTAAAACCGCTGTTCCGTCACTTACGACACCTACAAGATTTTTCTTAACCGTATATTTATATACGTCATCTTCATTTTCATGTATCTTTACACAAGGCTGAGCAACGCCCGGTGTATATAAAAGTGATAAATCTTCGTTTGTTTTTACTTCTTTTTTGCTTATAACTTCAAGTTTTCCGTTTAACTGTTCATGAAGTTTAAGAGATTTTTCTTTTACATCCATAATTTTCCTTCTTCCGTTATTTCTTTTTTCTTAATATACTGCCAAAATTTTCTGTATTATAATCTTCCCCAAGCTCTTCTTTCAAAGTCGGATTTGAAAATACAAAAGCTATTCTTTTGACTAATTCTTCATCCACGGTATTTATCACAAAATCATTTTCTTTTGTTATTATTGGAACAAATTTTATTTTATTATTTTTTGCAGCTGTCTCACTTATAAAGCACACATCAAACCTGTCTGATAACAAAGCTGACAACAATACCGTTTCATTTTTATATATATTATCCTCAAAACCCTTTATATCCTTATAGTTTATTTTTTTGTTTTTAAGTAAGGTTTCAAGTATTTTTCTAGAAAAATCATTTCTCGGAAGATTTCCAAAAACTATATTCTTTTTAGCCAAATCTTCAACATCGGTTATTTCAAGGTATTTTTTGTTTATGGCAAAACCATATCTTTCCCTTACACCTTGAATTATAACTTTTCCTTTTATAAGCTCATCTTTAAAATGCTCGCTTTTTCCTTCAAATTCTCCAAGCACATATTCATTTGATGTAATACTGCCCTTTAATTCATTTACATTTGAACTTTGAATTATATTCATTTTGTCAAAAGAAGAATATTCTATTATTTTAGAATTTATTAAATTCTTTCTTCCCACAAACAACACGTTATTATCCGTATCCTTTAAAGGCTTAAATAAATGAACCTTTATGTCCTCTCCTTTTTTGATGTTTTTTACATTTTCGTTTATCACAAAATATCCGTCTGCACCAAAAAAGTCATACATTGAAGCATTTTTTACTTGAAGAGGAAGAGCTTTAAAACCGTCGGAATTGTTAAATAAATTTACATATACAAATTCTTTATAATAAAAACTTGAATCCACATCTTCCATAAGCTTTGCCATAATGGTATTTTCTTTTTCTTCTCCTACCCTTGTAAGCAAAGATATGTATTTTTTTATAAACATATTATAAAGGAATATGTTTGAGAATATATCTCCAGGGAAAGCAAACACATCACATCCCAAAACTTTTCCATACATAAAGTTAGTAGCGGGTATTGTATTCATTCCTTTTATATATACACTTCCCAGTTTATCTATAACTTCATAAGTATGGTCATTGCTTCCTTCTCCGGTTCTTCCGATTACAATAACCAAATCATTTTTTAAAGAAGCTTCCTTTACCCTCTTTTCAAAATCTCTTTTGTCTTCTCTTTCATGAGGATATAAATTTATTTGTACTCTTTCGTTTTGTATTTTATTTTTTAAAACCATAAAGATGGTTTCAGGATTGTGTTTTCTTTTTTCATGTTTGTACTTTTCTTCATTTAAAGTAAGCACAAATCCTATTTTAAGTTTTTTATAAACACTTACCTTATCAACTCTAGCTTCCAAAAGAACCCCTATTTTTTCACTGTCTAAAAGAGTGTCTTTTGCATATAAATAACTGCCCTTTTGTCTTTCCTGACCTTTAAACTTTATACCATAAAAAAGGTTAGGCATATAATTTACATAAATAAGATTTCCTTTATATATAATGTCGTGCTTATCTATTACAATATTATATTTATCATCAACAAAATCACCTTTGTTTACTTTTTTGTATTCGCTTATTTTATATAGGTTTTCTTTCTTTTCTATATCTTTTATGTTTACCGCTACACCGTCATATAAAGAATAAGAATAACTTGGCACATCTTCCTTTGCATAAACATTATCAAATAAAACTCTGTTAAAAGAATCATATACATCTACATACTCACTTTGAAGATGCTTTGTTTCTTTTAATAACCCAAGGAAAACCTCTTTCATCTGTTCAAAAGAAATATCTTTATAACAATCCATACTTATACCTCTATAAAAGCGTAACCTTTACGGTTTCGTCCTTTTCAATTTTATCTTTGTTTTTAGATATTTCTATATATCCATTTGCATCTCGCATTACCTCGCTGTAAGATGCATCAAAGTCAATGGCTTCAAAATATGTTTCGTCTTTTTCTTCCATTATTTTAACAAAAACATACTCGTTAATTCCCTTTCTTGCAGGAATATTATAAAGGCTTATTGCATCTATATAACCTTCACTGTCTTTAATATCAAGCATATAATTCATTACAGGATTTACAAGCTCCCTAAATCCTATAAGTACATCTTTAGGCATTGAGTCAAATACGTAAACAAAAGTGGAATTTATATTGTATATCAAAGCATTTTTTGAAGGAGAAATCAAAATATCTTCAAAATAGCATTTTCCACTTTCTAAGAAAAATTTATTTTTATCGTAATTAAGTATAATTACAATATCACATTCTTTTGTAGCTTTATCAAGAACTTCCTTATCAGCATTTTTATATATTCCATAAGAAATTCCAACACATCTTTTCTTTTCAAGTTCCGAAAGCAAAATATAAGAGCATATGTCTATATCTTTGTTTATGTCTTTATCTCTTACTTTAATAATGTTATTTCCCGTAGAGATAATTCCTACCTTAACCTTTTTATAAACTTCAACCATAAATTCATTTAAACTCGCAAGAAGTCCTATATGAAAACTGTTTAAAAGTGTATTTTTTCGTAGCACCACATCATTTTCTTTTACTGTGCTTCCTTTAAGACAAACCCCGCTATTTTTGTTTATGGGTCTATTTATTGTTACATAACTTCCGTATTCTTTAACATACTTTATATCAATAACACTGTCTGCTCCAAGAGGAAGTTTATCACCTTTTGAAACTTTCTTTATTTGTGTTAAATTTATTTCATTTTCATTTACAATATCAAAACGTATAGGTTCATAATAATCAACACCGTATAAACCTTCATGATTTATGGCATAACCGTCAATTTGTGCTATATCACTTTCAGGAATATTTACTTTTGATATTACGTCTTTTGCAAGAACATGATTTAAACAATCTTCAATCATTATAACGTGACTTTTTATTTTAATATTTTCACAGTCATCTTTAAGCATTTTCAATACTTCGTTTTTTGTATAAGAGTTAAGCATTTTTTTCTCCCAAAATAAGTATTTTCAACAAAATTCATACAAAAAATTATAACACAATCCCCTATCAAATACAAGGAAAAGGCTTATAAGGGGATAAACAAAAAGCTAAATAAAATTAATAAAAAAACAACGATAATATTATATTTTTTTCATTAATTTACATTCATTTTATTTAAGAAGAAATTAAATATTTTATACCTTAATTTGTCGAAAATTGCAGAAAAAGAAAATAATTTGCCATAAAAAGACATAATTTGTAATAAAAAAACAAAAAAACATATTAAAAACGTATTTATAAAATATGTAATATATATTAGAATATAATAAAAATAAAAAAATATAAAAATTATAAGTATTTTAAAGTAAAAATTTGATTAATTATAAAAAATACTTTGAATTAATCACTTTTAAATGATATAATCTTGATTTATGAAATTTTATAAGAAAAAAAGTAAAATAAATAAAACTTTTTCAAATTAATTTTCTTTTCTTATAAAATAAAATTAATCAAAACATATATTAAATATTTAGATAAAGAGGTTTTAAAATTGGCAAATATACAAAACATTATGAATACATACACAAGCAATATGGGAAATATGACTCTGCCGGCAATTTCAATAAGAGATTTATCTTTAATTACCGGAATGAATGCAAACTTTGACGTTTCAAGAAGCGAATCATTAGTGGCTTTGGAAGAAAGCGTTAAAGAAGACAGCCTAATCTATTTAATTGCTCAAATAGATGCCGATAAGGAAGAAATCAGCCTTGAAAACCTACGTGAAGTTGGGGTTTTGGCTAAAATTACAAACCTTATAAGACTTCCTTATAACGCAATAAAAGTTTCAGTTAAAATTTTAAACAGAGTAAAAATAAAGGAATATATACAAGCAAGTCCTTATATTTTGGCAAATGCGGATATAATAAATTATTCTGAGGAAGAATTAACCGAAGAAGAAATTGCAATGACAAATATATTAAAAGAAAAATTCAACAAATATTCTGCATATAAAATGTCTACGGCAGAATTTGAACTTTCTTCATTTCTTTCTTCAATCAAAAATCCAAACGAACTTATAGACCTTATTTTACCGCCTTTAAATCTTGATTACGATACTTTTCAAGATATACTTTGTATGACGGACACAAAACAAAGATATAAAGAAGTATATAAGGTTTTGGAAAAAAGAATTTCTGTTTTATCTCTTGAAAATGAAATAGAAAAAGAAGTTAAAGAAAAAATGGAAAAACTTCAAAAAGAAGTTTATTTGAGAGAAAAAATTGAAGTTTTACAAGACAGACTTCATAATGCCGACGGAAGTGCAAGCGGAAGCGACTATACAAAAAAATTAGAAAAACTTCCTATTCCTGAAGAATACAAAGAAAAAATACAAAAAGAAATAGACAGACTAAATACAATACCGGTTGGCTCAAGTGAAGCAGGAGTAATTCAAACCTATATTGAAACAATCCTTGATTTACCTTGGGAGAAAGAAGAAAAACCAGATATTGATTTAAAAGAAGCACAAAAAACTTTAGATGAAGACCACTACGGTTTAAAAGAAGTTAAGGAAAGAATAATAGAATACTTATCAGTATTAAAACTTACTAACTCTCTAAAAGGACCTATCGTTTGTTTGGTTGGACCTCCGGGGGTTGGTAAAACATCAATAGCAAAAGCAATCGCAAAAGCATCAAAAAGAAAATTCGTTCGTCTATCAGTTGGTGGAACGAGAGACGAAGCAGAAATAACTGGTCACAGAAGAACTTATATAGGCGCAATGCCGGGAAGAATTATTGCGGGAATCAAACAAGCAAAAACAAATTCTCCCCTATTCCTTCTTGATGAAATAGATAAAATCGGTTCTGATTTTAAAGGAGACCCTGCAAGCGCACTTCTTGAAGTATTAGACCCTGAACAAAACTCAAACTTCTCTGACCACTACCTTGAAATTCCTTTTGATCTTTCAAATGTATTATTTGTTGCAACAGCAAATACGGCAGCAACAATTCCTCCTGCTCTTTTAGACAGAATGGAAGTAATAGAAATACCTGGCTATATGCCAAAAGAAAAAGTTGAAATTGCAAAAAAACACTTAATCAAAAAAGAACTTGAAGCACATGGACTTACTAAGGATAACCTTAAATTTACTCCTGCCGCTTTGGATAAAATAGTGTCAGACTATACTTTGGAATCAGGTGTAAGACAACTTGAAAGATTAATAGCTAAAATATGCAGAAAATGTGCAAAGAAAATCGTGTTAAACGAAGATGAAAAAATAGAAGTTACAGTAAAAAATCTACACGAATATTTAGGAAAAGAATTAATAACATTCAACAAACAAAGCAATAAAAAATACGTAGGAAAAGTTACCGGACTTGCTTATACAAGTTACGGTGGTGACACATTAAAAATAGAAGCCGTTCTTACAGAAGGCAAAGGAAGAATTGAACTTACCGGAAATCTTGGAGATGTTATGCAGGAATCGGCAAAAACTGCACTAACTTACGTTAGAACAATAGCCGATAAGTTAAACGCCGATAAAGATTTCTATGAAAAGAAAGACATTCATATCCATGTTCCAGAAGGCGCAACTCCAAAAGACGGTCCAAGTGCAGGGATAACTCTTGCGACTGCAATAATATCTGCCCTAACAAATATGAAAGTTGCAGAAGACATCGCAATGACCGGTGAAATAACTCTATCAGGTGATGTTCTTCCAATAGGAGGACTAAGAGAAAAACTTCTTGCAGCAGCAAGAGCAAGAGTAAAAAAAGTCTTAATTCCTAAAGAAAATGTAAAAGACCTTGAAGAAATAAGTGAAGACATCAAAAAACACCTTGAAATAACTCCTGTAAAACACATGAAAGAAGTATATAAAATAATTTTTGAAGAGGAAAAATAATGATTATAAAAAGTGCCGAAATAGTAACCAGTGCAGCAAAATTTAATCAGCTGCCACCGGAAGAAAAACTTGAAATAGTTTTAATCGGAAAATCAAACGTAGGCAAATCCAGCTTTATAAATAATCTTCTTGGAAGAAAATCTCTTGCAAGAACAAGTTCTGTACCTGGAAAAACCAGAACAGCAAACTACTATAACATAAACAACGAATTTTATATTGTGGATATGCCGGGATACGGATATGCAAAAGTATCCAAAAGCGAAAAAGCACAATTCAGCAAAATAATATTCGACTATTTACAAAAAAGAAATACGGATTTTATAGTTTTTTTCCTTGTTGATATAAGACATAAACCAACAAATAACGACATAAAAATGTATAACGATATTTTATCAAATGATATTTATCCTGTAATTGTTCTTACAAAAGCAGATAAAATCAGCAAAAACAAAAGAAAAAAGAATATAGATGTAATAAAACAGACATTAGAATTAGACGATGATGACAAAATAATCATATATTCTACCGAAGAAAATCTTGGAAGAGATGAAACCTTGGAATTTATAAACGAATTTATTTAAAAATATGAGGGAAAACAATGAGTGCAAGTATCATATTAATCATAATGGGAATTTTGCTTTTAGGATGGGTAATATTTTGTTTTATACTATGCCTAAAGCGTAACAAAAAAATAATAGAAAATTCTGATTTTAAATTACACTTAAAATGTGAAAAATGTGGCATGGAATATGAAGCAGAATCAAAAGAACTTATGAAAACATTTTTTTCCAAATCAAGAAGTACCACAAAAACACAGGCAATGGGACCTGTTCTTGTAAATAATCCCAAATACAGCTATTATTCAAAAAAGTTCTTTTGCCCTGAATGTAACAAACTGGAATACGCCCAAATATTAAATTTAAACGAAGTTCAGGATAAAATATTAAAAAGCACATTGAAGTCATATATTAAATTTTTCGCCATGATGATTATAGGAGGAATTATAATACTCATTGTTACGAGCATTCCAATGGCTGTTTTAAACAATATTCAAAAAAATAAAATAGAAGATTTGAAACAACAGCAATACGAACAATTTTTAGATAATTATAATTTAAATTAAAAAAGTCCATTATTTACATGGACTTTTTTAGTTAAATTCAAAATATACTGTTAAATATTAAAGGAATTTCTATAATACACATTATAAAAAAAACAAAAAGTAAAGTATATGTAAAATTTATATAAAATATATGTTTTGTATTGCAATTTTATATAATAAAGATTAAAATCCATATATATTTAATTTAATTGGTAAAATAGAGACTTATAAGGGATAATAAGGATGAACAGCATTTTAGGGAAAAAAATCAGTTACACACAAATTATAGCATTAGGATTTTTATTAATAATATTTACGGGAGGGACTCTTCTTTCTTTGCCGATATCGTCAAGAACCGGGGAATTTACTCCTTTTTTAAATGCTCTTTTCACGGCAACATCTGCCACATGCGTAACGGGACTTGTAGTGTATGATACATTCACACATTGGTCTGTATTCGGGCAAATAGTAATCATAAGCCTTATTCAAATAGGCGGTATTGGATTTATGACGATAATAACAATGTTATCTATTTTTTTTAAAAGAAAAATAGGTTTGAATGAAAGAAAACTTTTGATGCAGTCTGCGGGAAGCAATCAAATCGGTGGCGTAGTTGCTCTAATTTTAAGAATAGTTAAAGGAACTATTTTATTCGAAGGAATAGGCGCCATTTTACTGGCAACAAGATTTATTCCAGATATGGGAATTGCAGAGGGAATTTACAATGCCGTATTTCATTCAATATCGGCGTTTTGTAATGCAGGATTCGATTTAATGGGGAAATTCGGGCAATTCTCATCATTAACAACATATTCAGACGATATAATCGTAAACGTAACTATAATGTCACTTATCGTCATAGGCGGTATAGGATTTGTAGTTTGGAGTGATATATTAAAACACAAATTAAAATTTAGCAGATATGAATTACATTCAAAAATTGTATTAATTGCAACAACTTGTCTGATTATAGGCGGAGCATTAATTTTCTTTATATTTGAAAACTCAAACGGAGTAATTGCAGACAGTTCGGTAAAAGAAAAAATATTAGTTTCTTTTTTCCAATCGGTTACACCGAGAACTGCCGGATTTAATACGATAAACTGGGTAGACATTCATCAGGGAACTGCGTTGTTTACGGTATTTCTAATGTTGGTCGGAGGGAGTCCCGGCTCAACCGCAGGTGGTATGAAAACCACAACTTTAGTTGTTCTTATAATGAGTGCCGTTACATCTTCAAGACAACAAAACGGCATTACCATTTTCAAAAGGAAATTAGAAAATGAAACGGTAAAACAAGCAAGTGCCGTTTCAACATTATATATATTCGGATTTTTATTGGGATGTATGATTCTTTGTTATTTTGAAAACAGTTCGGCTTTGGCAATAATGTTTGAAGTTTCTTCAGCAATCGGAACCGTAGGTTCATCAATGGGTATTACGGCTGGATTATGTCCGATTTCGAAAATAGTAATAATTTCATTGATGTACGCTGGAAGAGTAGGCATTTTAACATTAATGATAGCATTAAACGCCAAGAAAAAATCAGCACCTATAGAAAGACCGACTGAAAAAATATTAATAGGTTAAAAATCTACATATATTATTTTAAAGAAAGGGATAAAAAATGAAATCAGTTTTAGTAATAGGAATGGGAAGATTTGGAAAACATCTTTCAAGAAAAATGCAAGAACTAGGAAATGATGTAATGATAATCGACAAAGACGAGGAAAGAGTTTCAGAATTTGCATCAGAATTTACAGACTCTCAAATCGGAGATTGTAGAGTAGAAGGAGTTTTAAAATCAATAGGAGTAAATAACTTTGATATTTGCTTTGTTGCCATTGGAGAAGACTTCCAATCATCTTTGGAAATAACAGCACTTCTTAAAGACTTAAATGCAAAATGGGTTGTAACAAAGGCAAGCAGTGATATACAAAAGAAACTTCTTTTAAGAATAGGTGCAGATGAAGTTGTATACCCTGAAAGAGATACGGCAGAAAAATTGGCAATAAGATCAAATGCAAAAAATATTTTCGATTATATTCAATTAACAGATGAATATTCAATATATGAAATTCCAATTATTAACTCATGGATTGGAAAAACAATTATCGAGCTTGCTATAAGAAGAAAATACAAAGTAAACATCATTGCAGTGAAAAATGCAAACTCTTTAGATCCTGTTCCAAGTCCTTTATACACTTTCAAAGAAGGAGATCATATAATTGTTATAGGAAAATCATCAGATGTTTTCAAACTTACATCGTTAACTTAAAAAAGACTCTTAAAAAAGAGTCTTTTTTAATCCTGTGTTTTTAAATATTCTATTAATGCCTTACTGTTATGCCTTACCACTCCATCCATATAAGTTACAAGATCAAGTCCTGTAAATTTATATTTCTTTTTCATTTCATCGCTTAAATTAGCTTCAACAACTTTAGAATGTTTCTTTTTGTATTTCTTTAATACTTCATCATCAATACTTCCCGTATTATATATAACTTCATCAAAAATTCTAAGATCTGACGGAATATGTCTTTCAACCTCTGTTACATGTTTTGTAACATCAAACCCATCGGTTTCACCATGCTGAGTCATTATGTTTGCTACAAAATATTTTTTAGCTTTTCTGTTTTTGCTTATAGCATAAGGTATATCAGTAATAAGAAGATTTGGAATAATTGATGTATACAAACTTCCCGGACTTAAAATTATAATATCCGCATTATTTATCTTTTCAACTGCATAATCATTTACCTTTGCACTGGTTGGAGATAAAAATACCCTTTTTACTTTTGCTTTCATTTTTATTGCCTGCTTAGGTATCTTTGATTCTCCGCTTACAACAGCTGTATTTTCAAGAAGAGCACATAAAGTTACATTATCATTCTTTGTAACAGCAACTACCTCACCTTTAATAGCGAGAACATCGCTTATATCCTTTATGGCTTTAGGGAAACTTTCGCTTATTTCATTTAAAGCTGCAAGAAATAAATTACCAAAAGAATGTTTTTTCAATGCCCCTTTTGTAAATCTATATTCCATAAGTTTTGTCATAGTGGATTCATCTTCTGCAAGAGCGGTAATGCAGTTTCTTATATCCCCTACTGCTAAAATACCAAGATCCCTTCTTAATTTACCGGTACTTCCGCCGTCATCAAAAACTGTTACAATGGCACTGATATTATCTGTATGTTTTTTAAATTCCTTTAATAAAACACTGTTCCCAGTCCCTCCGCCTATTATAACAATATTTTTATCCTTAAATTTCATATAATCACCTTCTTATAAATATTAATATTGGTAATTATCCTTACTTATGTCTCTATGCTCTTCTGTCACCATGTAATTATCTTCGGATAATCTTCTAGCTAACTCACTTGCAATGGCAACAGAACGGTGTCGTCCTCCCGTACATCCTATTCCAATGACAAGTTGAGCCTTACCTTCCTTTATGTAATAAGGAATGGTAAATGAAATAATATCATATAGTTTATCCATAAATTCTTTTGTCTGTTCAAAACCAAAAACATAATCCGCAACTTCTTTATTCTTCCCTGTTAAAGGCTTCAAATCTTTTTCATAAAAAGGATTTGGAAGAAATCTTACGTCAAAAACTATATCTGCATCATGAAGTATTCCATATTTAAACCCAAAAGAACTAACATTAATGGTAAAAACAGAAGGAACATCATCAAATCTGCTGTAACAATCATGAAGTATCTTTTCAAAATCTCTTTCTTTAAGCTTAGAAGTATCAATTATAAGGTCAGCCCTTCTTCTAACCTCTTCCATTGATTTCCTTTCTTTTTTTATGGCAACTTCTATTCTGTCATTTCCGGAAATCAAATGTTTTCTTCTGTTCTTTTTATATCTTGAAATAAGTACATCATCATCAGCATCAATAAATAAAATTTCCGCATTTCTTTCTTCTTTTAAATTATCTAAAATAAGACCTATATCATCGAAAAAAGCACTTCCTCTTACATCAAGTACAATAGCTATATTTTCTATTTTAGGCTCGCTTTTATCCAGTAGCTCTATAAATGTATCTATAAGTTTCGGAGGAAGATTATCTACACAATAAAATGCTCTATCTTGAAAAAATCTTAGAGCAACACTCTTTCCTGCCGCCAACATTCCCGCAACAACTATTATTCTCATTTCATACCTCCCTTTGTATTTTATTATATAATTAATTACGTATCAAAGTAAACTTTAAAATAAATATTTAATATAAATTTTAATTTTTTTTCACTGCATTTTAACTTATAAATGTTAATGTATAATAAATAAATTGTATTAAAAGGCATAAAATGGAAGAATATATAAAGAATTTTTTTGGTGAAATTTTAGAAGGATTTGATTTAACACATATCTACGAAGATATTATTGTAATACTTATTATAATAATTACAATAATCTTAATAATAAAATTAATAAAAACTTATATTGCAAGCTTAAAATAAGTTAGTATATTTTTTTGTCTTTTTTACATAATAACTAAAAAGAAGCCATAACTTTTGTTATGGATTTTTAAAATGGAAAAAGAAAATGAAGAGGTCCGTAAAACAAATACCCCATAACACCTGATAATACAATAAGCATAATAGGATGCATTTTCTTGAATTTAAATTTTAACATTAAAATTATTATTAAAATAATTATTCCTATATAATTTGTAACTTTACCGTTTGTAATAAATATTGACGCAAAAATAGTGAAAGCAGAAGAGGCAATTGTTCCAACCACTGCTGGTCTAAGTCCCGCAAGAACTGCTTTTACATATTTATTATCTTGAAAATCAAAGAAAAATTTACTTATTATAAGTATTATTATTAGAGATGGCAGAACAACTCCAAGTGTTGCGGCAGCTGCTCCTAAAATTCCTTCCTTGTTAAAACCTATAAATGTTGCAATGTTTATAGCAAATGGTCCCGGAGTAGACTCGCTTATTCCTATAAAATCAATTATATCCGAAACGGTTGCCCAATTATGAGATATAACTTCTGCTTTTATAAGAGGAATCATCGCATACCCCCCTCCAAAAGTAAACAAACCTATTTTAAAAAACACCGTAAAAAGCTGTGCTATCATTTTATTCAATCCCTCCTTTTACGATGTTTAATCCATGCACCAAAACACCAAGCAAAGCACATGCAATAAGTACATAAATTACGTTTATCCCAGTAAAAGCGGTTATTAAAAACGAAACTATCAATAACGTAAGATTAAACCAATTGTTTTTTATCTGCTTTGAAAGCTTTATTGCTGCTTCCAAAATAAGAACTATAACCCCGGCTTGTATACCTGAGAAAATATTGTTTACTATAACATTGTCTCTGAACATGTTAAACAAAACGGAAACTACAATAATAACAAAAAAAGACGGTAACACAACACCCAAAGTGGCAACTACGGAGCCAATCACTCCCTCTATTTTATAACCAACAAAAGTGGCACAATTTATGGCAAGAGGCCCTGGAGTACTTTGTGAAATTGCCGTTATATCAAGCATTTCTTTTTCACTAATCCATTTTTTATTTTCAACTACTTCCTTTTGTAAAAGAGGAATCATTGCATATCCTCCCCCAAAAGTAAAGGCTCCTACATTTGCAAAAGCCAAAAATAACTCCAATTTTTTGTTTTTCAATTTAAACTCCTTTAGAAAAATATTATGAGAAATAGTTTAAACGAATTTCAGCTTATATATTATAACATAGATATATATATTTATTTTTCTTTATACAAACTTTTTACATAATAAAAAGGATGAATGTCTAAACATTCATCCTTTAATTATTTATTAAAAATAACCACAGCCTTAAATAAATCTCCGTCAATATCTATAGAAAAACTTCCGCCTTGAGCTTCAACAAAGCTTTTTACTATTGCAAGCCCAAGCCCGCTTCCACTTTCATGTCTTGATTTATCACCTCTGACAAATCTCTCTACAATTTCATCACTTGTAAAATTCATTTGGGCTGCAGAAATATTTTTAAGAGAAATTATAACCTTGTCATCTTCTTCAGTTATATCAATATATACCCTTGTTCCTTCCATGGTGTATTTTGATATATTATTAAATAAATTCTCAAACACCCTGTAAGTTTTGTTACCATCAAGTAAAAGATTTATATTCATATCATAAGTATTCATTATTACATCGAGATTTCTGCTTTCAAATAAATCACTACACTCACTCTTTGTCTGCTCTATTAAAGATACTATGTTAAGTTCCATTAAATCAAGCTTTATATCTCCGCTATTTACTTTACTTACTTCAAATAAATCTTCTATTAAATTGCTTAATCTGTCAATATATTGGTTTAGCATTTTAAGATATTCTTCTTTTTGTTCATTTGGAATACCCTCCTGCCCCATAAGTTCAACATAATTTTTAATTCCCGTTAAAGGTGTTTTTAAATCATGACTTACATTACTTATAAGTTCTGTTTTCATGTTCTGGGATTTTGTTTCTTCTTTAACAGCTTCTTTAAAACCCTCTTCAATATTTTTAAATTCATCTCTTAATGAATTAAATACTCCCATATCTTCATTCATTTCGTCATTAAAATTGCCTTTTGCAAGTTCATGAGTTGAACTTAAAAGAGTATTATAATTATTATGAATCTCATCTGTCTTCTTTTTAAGCATGAAGAATAAGAAAACAGAATAAATTATTGCAAGTATAGAACCAAATCCCCATAAGAAAGTTAAGAAAATTATTATTAGCATATTCATAAATAAAAATTTCATTAACTTTTTATTTACAGGATCCCTTAAATCAATACTTATTAAATTGTTTAATACCTCTTTAACTTTTCTAACAAGAAGAGAAATCAAAGTATCTTCTTTTATAAATCTCCATATACCTTCAACAAATATATATTTTATATCGAAACATCCTATTGCAATAGATAAAAATGTAACTACCCATACAAGAATATTTGAAACCAGAACCATAAAATTAGGATATCTAAGTCCTATTTTATTCATAAGGCTTAAAAACATTCCGTTAATTGAATATCCAGCACAAACCAAACAAGCCATACAGCACATAGTAATAATAAATGAAATTAAAAATAAATTTACCTCTCCTTTAAAACTTATAAATGTTTTAAAAGGTTTAACCTCTTTTACTATCTTTGTAGGAGCAAATAAAATAAATATTGCTATTATAGCACTTCCTATAAGAAGACATACTCCGGTAAATGGATTATAATTTTCCCATGAATTAATATAATAGGATATTGCTCCTCCATTATCAGAAAGAACCTTTGGAATTGCATATGTAAAACTCATATTCTTAGGAATATTCATTTTAATTTGATCATACGGTATTATGTATCCATCAATATAGTAATATTCAACTCCATCTTCAACAATAAAAGCAGAATCTCCATACATTGAAGAAATATAATTATAAGCAGGATACTTTGAAAAATATGAAGCAGAATAATTTGAATCGCTTTTCAAATTACCTTTACTGTCATATGAAAATGACACATAATAAATATTATCATTTTCTTTACTCGCATCAATATCACTTTTTACATAATTTTTGTTTTCCTTATTTTTTACATAATATATAAAATTACTGTCATTTTCAAGTAGTGAAACACTGCTTGTCATATTATCTTCAAAACGTTCATATATACTGTTTTGCACATTTTCAGGAACATCTTTACCAAAAGAAAAAACCTTAAAATCAGGATCTAATTCCATTGTTTTAGCCAAAGTAAAATATTTCATATCCTCTACTAAATATGAATTGATTACATAAGATTTATCTGTTATTTTTCCTTCAACATTATCATATAATCCAATGGCTATACTACTTAAAAAAACAATCAATACCGTTAACAACGATATAAAAATATATTTTTTTTTCATTAAATATCACCCATAATTATAATTTTTCGATTTTATATCCTACACCCCAAACTACTTTAATGTATTGTGGTTTTTTAGGATTAACTTCTATTTTTTCTCTAAGTCTTCTAATATGTACCATTATGGTTTCAGTACTGATTGCTTTTTCATTCCATACAAGTTCATATATCTGTTCTGCAGAATAAACTCTTCCTGGATTTTTTATAAGAAGTTTTAATATTTCATATTCTTTAACAGTTAATTTAACCTTTTTACCGTTAGCAAAAACCTCTTTTGTGTAGTCGTCAAGTTCAAGTCCACCGACAATATATTTATTGCTTTCTTCTTCTTTTGGAGCATTATTTTTTAAATTTAAAATTTGTTCATATCTTCTAATTTGCGAATTTACTCTTGCAATTAATTCCATTGAAGCAAATGGTTTTGTAACATAATCATCGGCACCTATGTTTAATCCTGTAATTTTATCAATATCTTCAGATTTTGCACTTAAGAATATTACAGGGAAATCATATTTTTCTCTTACTTTCATAACCATGGTAATACCATCCATAACAGGCATCATTATATCTACTATTGCTAAATGGATGTCATTGTTTTGTATTATTTCAAGACCTTCTTTTCCATTTTCTGCTTCAAATACATTATACCCTTGATTTTTCAAATATATTATTATGGCGTCTCTTATACCTTTTTCATCTTCAACAATTAAAATATTATGTTCCATTTCTCTTCCCCTTTTATTTTTTATAATTATATTTTATACAACATAATCAACTTTTTGAAGTATTATTTAATTTTTTATAATAAAAAAATCCAAAAACTACTAAAAAAACGGTAATAACACCTACAATAATCGCCATTAAATAATTTTGCTCTCTAATAGAACCTGTTATAAAAGTAGATGTTATAATACTTGGAATTCTTCCGATAGTAGTAACAATAAGCCATCTGTAAAGTTTAATATTGGTTAAAGAAACAAGGTAGGTCATAACGTCCTTTGGTGTTCCCGGAATTAAAAATAAAATGAAAATCCACATTAAATTTTTCTTTTTTTCGAAAAGTCCTTCAACCTTTTTTATTTGTTCTTTTTTAAACATAAGGTTTATTACTTTACTTCCAAAAGTTTTAACAAGATAATATACAACTATTGTCCCTAAAAATGAACCAACCAAGCATATTATAGTTCCCCATACGGAGCCAAACATATATCCTGCCGCAAGTTCAATAGGTTCTCCAGGAATAAAAGCAATGAATATTTGAAGAGTTACAATTAAAATCATAAACAATTCTTTTATTCCATGAGGCATTGACTTCGCATATTCTAAAATCTTATTTATATCTAACGTAAAAAAAATACCAATCAAAACCAAAACCGCAATTGAAATTATAGAAATTAAAGCTATTTTCTTTTTATTCATAGTTGTATACCCAATTTAGATTATCTTCAAAAGAATAATTCCAAACCCTTTGTGTATTATATAAATTGTTGAGTTCGTAAACACTTCCTTCAAAAACCGTTTCAAACTCATCTCTAAATGCAATTTCACTTGGTCTGATATGCTTACTGCCTTTTTCAAAATCTATAATTTCATTCATATTTAAAATTTCACTTACAAACTGAGAACAAAATTTATAATTTTGTCTGTTTAAAGTAATATTTTTATTACAAAACATTAATCCTAAAATATCATATTTATATTTAAATCTGTTTTTATACATCATTTCAATAGTATTATTAATTTTGTCAAATTGATGTTTATTTATATTAATTGATACAATTTTTATTTTTATATCTTGATTTCTTTTATATAAACCATCAAAAGGTGATTCCTTTGCAAATCCTGCGGGAAGCATAAAATTTGTATATCTTCTCCCAAAAGAATAAAATTCCCTAAAGTTTTCATCAGTCGAAATCGCAACATGTGTATAAGGCTCTTTTGTCCTTTGATATATTGCTTTTGAAAGCAAAGTATTTGATCTTGAAAACATTAAATAAACTTTATAATTTTTTTCAAAAATTCTCATAATATCACCTCTTTACACGGATATTATAAAAATTATTTCTTATAAAAAACTTGTCAATTTTATTAAAATTTTCTTAAATATTTTTATAATCAAAGTTTTTAAATTTAAACAATAAAATTTTAAACAATAATTTACATATCATTTTTATTTGAATATTAAAACTATTTTTAAGAAAAAATAAAACAAAAGGAGGTTGAAATGGAATTTAAAAATTCTAAAACAGTTAAAAATTTAATGAGTTCTTTTATAGGTGAAAGCGGCGTTTACCAAAGATATTCATATTATGCCAAAAGAGCAAAAGATGACGGCTTTAAATATATAGAAGATATATTTAACGAAACCGCCATGAATGAACTATATCACGCAAAAAGATTTATGATGCTAATAAATAAAGAACTACCGGGAGCAAAAATAAGAATAAGCGAAAGCGACTATCCGGTATTTCTTGGAACAACTCTTGAAAATTTACAGTTTGCAGCAAAAGGCGAACACGAAGAAGCAACGGAAATTTATCCTTCTTTTGCAAAAACAGCAAAAGAAGAAGGTTTTAATGATGTAGCTGCTTACTATGAACTTATAGCAAACGTTGAAAAATTTCACCATGAAAGATTTGAAAAGCTTAAAAACGAAGTTGAAAATGGATTCTTTACAAGAGAAGATGATACAACATGGGTTTGCTTAAAATGCGGACATAGATATCAAGGAAAAACTTCTCCTAAAGTCTGCCCTATATGTTCCCATGAACAAGCATATTTCAAACCTATTTTAAATTGTAATAATTAAAAAAAGTGCTTTAAAAGCACTTTTTTTATTCTTCTATTTGACTTTCAATTTCTTCATATACACTGTTTAAAATCTCTTCATTGTACCCTTTATTATAAAAAAATGAATATACTTTATATTTAACGGATTTTATATCTTCACCTTTGTTTAAATATTTATAAAATCTTTTTCTTATTTTCTCTTTTATTTTTTCATTTTCTACTAAGGAATCTTCTTCAGAAATATATTCATCAATAAGAGAATTTACAAGTTTATAATCATATCCTTTTCTTATAGCAGAATTTATTATCTTATCTTTCTTTTCTCTTAAGAAAAGCTCTTTGTGTTTGTTATTTTGTTTTGTAATAAATTCAATTAAATTTTCTCTTTCTTCCTCTTCGCTAAAATGCACATTTAAAGAAGAATATACAATATCAGGCTTTATCCCTTTATTAATAAGGTCATTTTTTATTTTGTTTCTACCCGTAAGTGATGATACTTTTGTTCTTATGAAACTTTGAGAATAATCATAGTCATTTACATATTTAAGCTCAAGTAACCTGTTTAAAATATCATTAATGACAATTTCAGGAAAATGTTTTTTTTCTAAATAAGTAATAATCTCCATTTCACATCTTATGGCATAAGAAAGATAATTAAGACTTAAGTTAAGTCCGCTTTCATATAAATAATCATAGCTTTCTTTTACAAGCTCTTCCATCTCCACTTCATCCATAACAGCTAATTTGTCTATTACTTTTTTGTCAAGCCTTAAAATTATTTCATCATTTAATGTTACGTTATATTCCCTTTTTGTTTTAGATATATTTGTTACTACATCCATAATCTACCTGTCATACTACATTGCTTTTATTATATCGCAAAGAAGAATTGCGCAGTTATCACTTGCTTTT
Source organism: Anaerofustis butyriciformans (assembly GCF_036289385.1). Classification (NCBI taxonomy): domain Bacteria; kingdom Bacillati; phylum Bacillota; class Clostridia; order Eubacteriales; family Eubacteriaceae; genus Anaerofustis; species Anaerofustis butyriciformans. The sequence goes on along the minus strand of NZ_JAYFFH010000001.1, from coordinate 88,376 downwards.
TTCAAGTTTTCTCTAAAATCAGTATTTGCACCTTCGTCCGCACTGTCACTTATTCCTCTAATCCCTGCAAAGTTTATTTTGTTTACATAACAAACTTCACCAAGAGAAGCTGTTTCCATATCTGTACAGTATCCATCAAAATTTTCAATTAAATATTCTTTATCTTCCTTTGAAGAAACAAATTTATCGGCAGTCATTATATTTCCAAAGTAAACTTTAAAATCATAATTTTGAACCAATTCTTTTGCTGTTTCGTTTATTTTTTCATATTGTTTAAAATCTTTTATATCAATGTCAGGTACTTGTCCAATTTCATAACCAAGCCCCCTTACATCCATATCAGACTGGATAGCATTTGTTGCAAGGACAACATCTCCTATATGCATTCCGTCTTTTAATCCTCCTGCAACTCCGCAATTAATAATCAAATCCAAATCAAAGTTATCAATAAGTTTTTGTGCTGTTAAAGCCATGTATACCTTACCTGTAAAACATCTTACAACTACAACGTCTTTACCATGTAAATTTCCAATAACATAATCCGTATTATTAATATTTTTTATTTTAACGTCTTCCATACTTTCTTTTATGTAATTAAGTTCTTCTTCCATTGAAGCAATTATTCCTATCATACTATTCACTCTCCTTTAATAATTCCTTAACATTATAAAATAAATCAATATTAAAAACAAATTATTTTTCTTTACTTTGTTACATAAAATAGTATACTACAAGTAAGAAAATATCTTAGAGGTGAAAAATGGATTTTTTAATTAATTTTTTAACGCAGTCAGGTCCAATCGTTTATATGACGATTTTCTGCCTTAAAGTTCTTGAAATATCGCTTGATACAATAAGAATCGTTTTAATAAATAAAGGTCAAAAAGAACTTGGCAGTCTGGTTGGTTTTGTTGTTATCATTCTATGGATATTTGTTGCATCAAGTGTTTTATCTACACTTCAAGAAGATTTATGGAAAGCTCTATTCTATGCTTTAGGATATGCAGTGGGTATTTATGTTGGAATAGTAATTGAAAAGAAAATCGCTCTTGGATATGTAAGCATGGAAATAAACGTAAGAGGTGTTACAGGTGAAGACCTTGCTAAGACACTTAGAGATAATAAATTCGGCGTAACAATAATGAAAGGTGAAGGTTTTAATCATACAAGATATATTTTAAAACTTCATGTAAACAGAAAAAGAGTTGAAGAAGCCATGAATATTGCCTATCAAAACGTTCCCGACTGTGTAATTACAATAAACGATATTGTAACAATGGAAGGCGGATATATGTATGGAGTAAGAAGACGTAGATAAAAAAAGAAACCATAATGGTTTCTTTTTTTTAATCTTCTTTATTATCTTCTTCTATTATTCCTCTTTCCAAAGCTTTATCATGGACAAGATGTAAAAGTTCTATCTCTCCATCAATTTCTACTTCATAAGGATAATTCTTTCCAATAACCTTAAATGCATCAAGTTGTTCTCTTGCTTTTTCTTCATCTTTATTATATAAAAGTTCGTATGCATAAAGCTGTCTTCTTCTTGAAATATAATAATTCTGTGTTACAGCTATATATCTTTTTAAATCTTCATCGTATATCTGTGTAATTTTTTCATCCCTGCAATCACCAATAAGTTCCAAAAAGAATAATTCGCTTTTTATTTCACTTTTATGAACACTTAACATATCATCAATGTTATCTAAAGAATATTCTATAAGCTCTCTTGCTTTATCAAATTCTCTTTTATCAATTAGATAACATACTCTAAAATTAAACATTGCGCTAACCAAAGGATTTTTACAATTCGCTTTTTCGTCAACTTCAAAAAGCCTTTCATCCATATCCTTATATCTTATGCCTTTTGTAAGAAGACCATTAATTTTAAGCTGAGCATAAAAAGCCTTTTTTGTATTCAAATCTTCATCAAGATAAAGAGCATTTGCACCATCATTGGCTATCCCTCCAACACGTCTTGGGATTCCGTTTAACATTGCAAAATACAAACTTAATGCACTTGCAACTATAAAACCTTCCGAAAGAACTATAATATAAGGAAGAGAAATATATAATAAAAAACAGATTATTCCAAATAATAAATTGAAAATCACACCACCAAAGCTATATAAAACATAAGGGAAATCATAATCATCACTTTTTATATCAGGAGGAATCATTAAACATTGTCCACCTGTTCCCGGTATATGATATTTTTTATATGTAAGCCTTTTTCCACTTTTTATAAACATCATATTTGCTATTCTAAAAGAAGCAAACTTATATCCCGATAGTAGTCCAAAAACAAAATGTCCGCCTTCATGAATGATAATTGAAACATAAACCAGTACACTTGCCCAAAGCATTAAGAAAAGCAGACTTTCAAGCCCATGAAAAACTCCAATGCCTTTTATCATAACCATTCCCACAACTAAAGCAAGACAAAGAATCATTGCTAAATCTGGAAGGAAATCTGCATTTGAATTTTTATTATCTTTTTGATAAATGTTATTTTGAATTTCTTTATCTTCGTTATTTTCTTCTATAAAAGACTTATTATCATCTTCGTAAAGGTTGTTTTCCTTTTTCTTTTCATCCTCTAACTGTTCAAAATATTTTTTTTGAATACTTATATCGTAATTTTCTTTCTCAAGAAGCATTTTATCTTTTTCGACACTGTCTTTTTCATCTAAAATATTCTTATCATCAGTTAAATAAGTCATCAAATAATCGTCAAAAGTCTTTGCTTCTTCTCTGTTTTTATTTTCGTCCATACTTTTCACCAATAAATTTAATTTTTAAATATATTACCATATAAACGATTTATTTACAAATAATAAAAGATACCCCTAAAGAGTATCTTCATTTGGTAATATATTATTTTTCTTCTTAGAATTCTTTATTAAATAAATTGATGTTATAACAAATGTAGTAGAATCCGTAAGAGCAGTAGATATATCTAAAATACTTATTGAATACATAACCCATAAAAATAAATTTATACATAAACTCATTTTTGTTTCCCTTATGCCTTTAAAGTAAAAACTGCATATTGAATATTCACATGTTGCTATTATTGGCAGAAATCCTATAATACCTCTGTTATTTGATATTAACCCAAAAACAATGGTAAAAACAGTACAAATTATCATTAATTTTTTAGAGTATTTATCTATGGATATAGCATAATTTCTTACTGCTGTTGCAATCAATGCAATTATTCCTGAATATGCTCCCAAAAATAAAGATGAAATAATAAGTAAAAGAGCATTTATTGTTTGAAGAATAAAAAGTGTTTTTCTTTTATCAACTAAACTACTGCTTATCATAAAACAAGTAGCAATTAAAGATATTACATTTCCTATTATTATGTTCATTTATTCCCTCTCAATTTTGTATTTTGTAATATTTTAATTTACCTGTATTTCTTTATTTTCTTTTTTATATTTAAAAATTGATACTGTATTAATTACAAGAGTTGTAAAATCGGATATTCCCGTAGAAAAATCTAAAATACTAAAGGAATATATAACCCACATAAATAAGTTAATCCAAATACTGTACCTTGTTCCCTGTACATCTTTAATGTAATAACTGCAAAATGTATATTGCAGTGTTGCAAGAATCGGAAGAAAACCTATAAATCCCCTATTGTTTACAATAATACCAATAATAAAAGACAGTATCATAAAAACAATCATTATATTTTTTGTAAATTTATCTTTTGAAACAATAAAATTTCTTATTGCAGATAAAATAAGAGATGCTACGCCTGCATAGGAAACAAAAAATATAGATGCTACCGCAAGCAACAAAGCATTTATAAACTGAAACATAAAAACCCTGCTTCTGTTATTTACCATGCAACTTAGTATCATAAATAATGCTGCTATAAAAGAAATTATATTGCCTATTATTATATTCATACTACCTCTAAAAATAACAAAATCAAAGAGAATTATATCACATTATTTTATATAATTCTTTAAAATATTTTAAAAAATTAAAAAATTATTTTATAAAAAAAGAGCCTTTATGGCTCTTTTTAGTTACCCATTTTTTGTTGTTGTCTTTTTCTGTTTTCAGCTTTAATTCTAAGTTGTTTATCAAGGATTTCTTTTCTTACTCTTAGATGATTTGGTGTTACTTCCAAAAGTTCATCGTCATTTATAAATTCAAGATATTGTTCCAAACTTAATTGTCTGTGAGGTGTAAGTCTTAATGCTTCATCACTTCCCGCAGCACGCATATTTGTAACTTGTTTTCTCTTACATACATTTACAGTCATATCGTCAGGTCTTGAGTTTTCCCCTACAACCATTCCTTCATAAACAGTAGTATTTGGTCCGATAAACAATGTACCTCTTTCTTGTGCATTGTATAAACCGTAAGTAATACTTTCTCCAGGTTCACTAGCAATTAAAGAACCTCTGCTTCTGCCTTCAAGATCTCCTTTATATGGCATATATTTTTCAAAGTTTGAGTTTACAACAGCAGTACCTTTTGTAGCTGTCATAAGTTCACTTCTGTATCCGATTAGTCCTCTTGAAGGAATCATAAATTCAAGTCTTGTATATTTATCACTTGATTTATCCATATTTAAAAGTTCACCTTTTCTTGTTGCACAGCTTTCTATAACTGTTCCTGTATATTCATCATCAACATCAACAACAAGTCTTTCAAAAGGTTCACATAAAACGCCGTCTATTTCTTTTGTTATAACAGTTGGTTTTGATACCATAAATTCATAACCTTCTCTTCTCATATTTTCTATAAGAATTGAAAGATGAAGTTCTCCTCTTCCTGATACTTTGTAAGTATCTGCACTGTCAGTAGGTTTTACTTCTAGAGAAATATTTGATAGAAGTTCTCTGAATAATCTATTTCTAAGATGTCTGCTTGTTACATATTTTCCGTCCATTCCGGCTAGTGGTGAAGTGTTTACGGAAAAGTTCATTGAAAGTACAGGTTTATCTATTTCAACAAAAGGAACAGCCTCTACATTGTCAACAGCTCCGATTGTTTCTCCTATGTTAATATCTGCAATACCTGCTATACATACGATTTCTCCGGCGCTTGCCTTTTGACAAGGAACTTTTTTAAGTCCTTCATAAGTATAAAGTTGAGAAATTTTACCTTTTGTAACATTTCCTTCTTTTCTTGCAATACTTACCATGTCATTTGCTTGAACATGACCTCTTTCAATTTTACCGATTGCAAGTCTTCCTGTGTATTCATCATATTCAATGTTTGATACAAGGAATTGGAAAGGCTTTTCTTCATCTCCTGTAGGACAAGGAATATTTTCTTTTATAGCCTTAAATAATACTTCAAGGTTATCATCTTTTTTTACAGGTGTTTCACTTGCCCAGCCTTGTTTTGCAGAAGCAAAAAGAACTTTTGAATCAAGATAGCTTTCATCAGCTTCAAGATCTATAAATAATTCCAATACATCATCGGCAATTTTTTCAGGTGTTGAATTTTCTCTATCTACTTTGTTTATAACTATTATTACAGGTAAGTTTTGTTCCAATGCTTTTTTAAGAACAAATCTTGTTTGAGGCATACAACCTTCAAAAGCATCAGCAAGAAGAATAACTCCATTTACAAGAGAAAGACTTCTTTCAACTTCTCCCCCGAAGTCAGCATGTCCAGGTGTGTCTACAATGTTGATTTTAATATCATCATAGTATACTGATGTATTTTTAGCTAAAATAGTAATTCCTCTTTCTCTTTCAAGATCATTTGAGTCCATTACTCTTTCATTTACATCTTCATTTTCTCTGAATGTACCGCTTTGTTTAAGCATTGCATCTATTAATGTAGTTTTACCGTGGTCTACATGAGCAATGATTGCAATATTTCTTATATTTTCTTTCTTCATTAATTCATCCTTCTAACTTTTTTTATTTTATAAAATGTGCATAAGCACGCTAATATTCATTAACTAAAAAATTATATCACTATATAAAATCAATGTCAATTTTAAGCACCAATAAATCCTTTTATAACCTTAATATAGCCTCTTTTTTAAAATTTTTGAATAAATTTTTTATATAAGGCAATAATAAAAAAATAAAATTTATTAATTATTAATTTTTTTATCATTTTAATTTAATATTTATTATTTATAATAACAATGTAAAATATAGAAATATAAAATTAATGTTTCCAAATTTTATATAATATATTTTTACCCTTTGAAATTGATATTGTTTTGTTTTAGTGAAAAAACACCGCAAGGTGTTTTTTTCTTTTTATAAACCAATACTATAATTAATCATAAAACTGAAGTTTGTAAATATAATCTATTAGGAGGCTTTTTATGATTAATTTAAACGGTAAAAAAATTAAAATGTTTTTTTCTATTTTAGTATTCATTATTTTTTTAATTACAATATTTATCCTATTTTTACATAATATCAATGCAGGTATTGATAAAACTCAGTGGGGACTTGGAAATTATAAAGAAAACAAACAACCTGTAGGAAATGCAGATAAAGAAACATTAGAAAAATATAATGCGTACTATGTGGGAGATGAAAATCAAAAAGTTATTTATCTTACATTTGATGCAGGTTATGAAAATGGATATACATCTAAAATACTCGACACCTTAAAAGAAGAAAAAGTCCCTGCCGCCTTTTTTCTGGTAGGTAATTACATAGAAAAAAATCCCGATTTGGTAAAAAGAATGATTAATGAAGGTCATATAGTAGGAAATCATACATATTCACACAAAGATTTAAGATATGTAAGTGACGAAGAATTCAAAAAACAACTTACAGATTTGGAAGATTTATACAAAAAAACAACAGGTAAAGAATTAAAAAAATATTTAAGGCCTCCGGAAGGAACGTTCAACGAGCATACTCTTTCTATTGCAAACAGCATGGGATACAAAACAATTTTTTGGTCACTTGCATATGTTGACTGGAACAATAACGAACAAAAAAGTTTCAGCAGTGTATTTGAAAAAATAATGCCTAGAATGCATAACGGTTGTGTAATGCTTTTACATTCAACATCAAAAACAAACAGCTTAGTTTTAAAAGATTTAATTACAACACTTAAAAAGGAAGGATATACCTTTAAAAGTTTAGATGATTTAACAAAATAAAATAATATTTTTATTTTTTCTCCACATACTAAATACGTAACCAAAAGTTACGACTTTAAAATGTACAGGAGGAAAAACATGAATAAAAATACTTCAATCGAATGCGATGTTAAAAGCTGTGAATATAATTGTAATGACTGCAACTATTGTTCTCTTGATTCAATCAAGGTAGGTACACATGAATCACATCCAACACAATGTGACTGTACTGATTGTCTTTCATTTAAATTAAAAGCCAAATAGGAAACCCTCCCTAATTATATTACCTCTCAAACTTAATATTATATGGTATAAAAAATTTATATCATACAAAAAAGGAAGAATGCTTATTCTTCCTTTTTATAATTTAAAAGCATCATTTAGTTTATTTTCAAAATTTTTTATTTTCTCTTCCAACATATCAATCTTATTCATTATATCTGTATTATCATAATCATTTTCTTGTTTTAATAGTCCAATTCCATATTTCCATATTTTAAATTTATATTTTCTTTTCTCCATAATCTACCTCCTTAATATATTTTATATTTAAAATATATTAAAATTTTAAAAAGTACGAGTATTCCAACTAAAATAAATTATTGATAAAATATATATTATTATTTATTTGAGGTAATAAAATGGAAAAATACGGACCTACAATAAAACAAATAAGAACAAATAAAAATATCACTTTAAAAGAAACTTACATCGGTATATTAAGCAAATCTTTTGCCATTGATTTTGAAAAAGGAATGTATGACATAAAATTTAGTAAAATGCTTGAAATATTAAATAGAATAATGGTTTCTCCTGAAGAAATGATATTTATACATAATAAATATAAATTATCAAAACTTGATAATATTATGGAAAATATAAATACAAACAATTTAAAAACGAGTTGTAAGTATATAACAAAAGAATTAGAAAATATCAATAAAACGATTAATTATAATGATACAAAAACTAATTTAAAATATATGCAACTGACATTACTTAAAAATATTAATCTAAAAGAAAACATATTAAAAAAAGAAGAATGCAAAAAGGCAAAACAATATATAAAAAATTATCTTTTTGCCACAGAAAGTTGGACACTGGAAGAAATCAAAATATTTTCAGATATGAATTTTATATTTGACGAAGACAGAACTGAGCTTTTTATTTTAGCATGGGAAAACATGGAAAAATATAAAAACTATCCGAATTTTAAAATAAATCTTTCTCATTTACTTATAAATAACATATATTATTTATTCATAGAAAAAGAATACATTATAATAAAATCAGTAATAAAAAGATTAAAAGAGATAACAGACGATATAACTATGCTACATTGGAATGTGCTTACAATGTATTTTGAAGGAATATATTTATATATTGTAAATAAGGAAGAAAAAGGAATAATCAAAATTAATGAAGCAAAAAAGATTTTATATTTAACAAATCAATTAGAAATAATTAATATGTTGAATGAATGTTTTAATGTAATAAAAAATAAAAAGCAGTAAAAACTGCTTTTTATTTTTATTGTTCGTCAACATCTATAATATTATCATTTTGGTTATTTTGATTATATTGGTTGTAATTTGTTTGACCATAAGGATTAGATTGTATCATATTTATAGCATTCATTAATTTCAATACATTCTTTTCTTTTGTATTTCCCATAATCATAAACCAATCTATTATAGTCCAGATACCACATCCACCAGCTGTAAGAAGTTTCAATACACCAAGGCTACCCTCACCAAGCATCATTCTATCAACACCAAGTCCTCCAACTAATAAAGAAACAATCAACATTACAACAGGTGATTTAAACTGCATTGTTGATAGTTGAACAAAACATTCATCAGGAAGCGCTTGCAACCTTTCTCTTATTAACATCATATTTTCTTCAGGAAAATATTCAGAATTTGATATTAAAAACATATCTACTTTATTTTGTTCCATAATTTTCTCCTCTCATTCTACCTGTATATCCTAATTTAAGTATATAATGGTTAAAGGTTTTATGTCAATAAAAACCTTTATTATTTAGTTTTTCTTAAGAAATGGAAAAGGATAGTTTGACTAAAAAAATTTTTTATATTATATTAAAATAAAAAAGAAAGTATATTAGATTATATTATCTATGAAAAAGAAAAATATCAAAAAATACATTTTAATTTTAACAGTAATAGCCTTATACGCTTTTATTATAAATATAACAAAAATAAACTGTCCTATACGATATATTCTAGGACTACCTTGCCCTTTTTGCGGGACAACAAGAGCGTTAATTTCTTTTTTGAATGGTAATATAAAACAAGCATTTTATTATCATCCTCTGTTTATATTGTCTATTCCTTTTTTAATTTTGCTTATTACTTCTAACGAAAAGTATTTTTTTAAAATGAATAGAAAAACCAGAACTTGCATTCTTTCTTTTATTGCTATTTTATATATTGCTATATATATTATAAGAATGATATTTTTTTATATTCCTTAATAAAATATTACAAATATTAAGAATTAATTAACTTTATGTTTTTTTGATGTTTATAAGAAAATATTGTGATATAATAATAAAAAATTTTATTACATACTTTTCAAATAGGGAATAAAAGAGAGTCTTACATTTTTGTAAGACTCTCTTTTCATATAAAAAAGGTTGTGATTAAAACCACAACCTTTTAATTTATTTTATAACAATATTGTAAATTCTACCTTTTACATAAATTTCCTTAACGATTTTCTTACCTTCAGGAATATTTTGTACAGCTTTTTGAGCATGTACTGTTTCTTTAACTTCTTCTTCAGAAGCATTTCTGTCTACAACTACTTTACCTTTGAATTTACCATTAACTTGAATTGGAATTTCAATTTCATCGGCAATTGTTTTTTCTTCATCATATTCAGGCCAAGAAGCTTGATGTAAGTATCCTTCAAATCCTGCTCTTTGCCATAATTCTTCTGTTAGATGAGGAGCAACAGGGTTAAGCAAAATAAGGAATGTTCTAAATTCTGCTTTATTTATTTTTCCTTTGTCATAAACTTCATTTGTTAATTTCATAAGTTGAGCTATTGCAGTGTTAAATTTAAGAGTTTCATAATCTTCACTTACTTTCTTAATTGTTTGATGCATTAAAGTAGTAAGTTCTTTAGAATATTCTTCTCCGTCAACCACTAAATCTTCCATTTTGGCAACTCTGTCTAAGAATCTCTTACAACCTTTAACTCCGTTTTCACTCCATGGAGCAACTTTTTCAAAGTCCCCTATAAACATTTCATATGTTCTTAAAGTATCAGCACCGAATTCGTCTACAACTTCATCAGGATTAACTACATTACCTTTTGATTTAGACATCTTTTCATGGTTTTCACCTAAAATCATACCATGACTTGTTCTCTTTTGATAAGGTTCTTTTGTATTTACAACTCCAATATCATATAAGAATTTATGCCAGAAACGAGAATATAACAAGTGAAGTGTAGTATGTTCCATACCACCATTATACCAATCTACATTCATCCAGTATTTAATAGCTTCTTCGCTTGCAAGAGCTTCATCATTATCAGGATCTGTATATCTTAAATAATACCAGCTTGAACCGGCCCATTGAGGCATTGTGTCAGTTTCTCTTTCAGCATCAGCACCACATTTAGGACATTTAACCTTATACCACTCAGGCATATTTTTAAGTGGACTCTCACCGTCATCAGTTGGTTTATAATCTTTTACATCTGGAAGTGTAAGAGGAAGTTCGCTTTCATCAAGCGGAACGAATCCACAGTGAGGACAGTTTATAATTGGAATAGGTTCTCCCCAATATCTTTGACGAGAGAATACCCAGTCACGAAGTTTGAAGTTAGTTTTTCTTCTTCCGATTCCTCTTTCTTCAACGATTTGTGTCATTTTTTCTTTTGCTTCTTTAATATCTAAACCATCAATCAATGGAGAATTTACAAGTTTACCGTCTCCTGTGTAAGCTTCTTTTTCAATATCTCCGCCGCTTACAACTTCAACGATAGGTAAATCAAATACTTTTGCAAATTCATAGTCTCTTGTATCATGAGCAGGTACAGCCATAATTGCACCTGTTCCGTATGTCATAAGTACATAATCAGAAGCAAAAACGCTTATTTCTTTTCCAGTAATAGGATTTATAGCACTTACGCCTTCAAGTTTTACACCTGTTTTTTCTTTATTAAGTTCTGTTCTTTCAAAATCAGATTTCTTAGCAGCTTCTTCTTTATATTCAACTACTTTATCATAATTTGTTATTTTATCTTTTAATGTTTCGATTACAGGATGTTCAGGAGATATAACCATATATGTTGCACCGTAAATTGTATCAGGTCTTGTTGTATATACAGTTAATTTTTCATCGCTATCTTTAATTTCAAAATTAATTTCAGCACCATAACTTCTGCCAATCCAGTTCTTTTGACTTGATTTTACTCTATCAATAAAGTCAAGATCATCTAAATCGTCAATAAGTCTGTCTGCATATTCAGTAATTTTAAGCATCCATTGATTTTTAACTTTTCTTACAACTTCTCCCCCACATCTTTCACAAACGCCGTTTACGACTTCTTCATTTGCAAGACCAACTTTACAGCTTGTACAGAAGTTTATTGGGAATTCTTTCTTATAAGCAAGTCCTTTTTTAAATAATTGTAAGAAAATCCATTGTGTCCATTTATAATATTTTGGATCTGTTGTATCAATTTCCCTTTGCCAGTCAAAAGAGTAACCAAGAGATTTTAGTTGTCTTTTGAAGTTAGCAATATTGTTTTTTGTAACAATTGCAGGATGAACACCTGTTTTGATTGCATAGTTTTCTGTTGGAAGACCAAATGCGTCAAATCCCATTGGGAAAAGTACGTTATATCCTTGCATTCTCTTTTTTCTTGAAACTATATCAAGAGCAGTGTATGGTCTTGGATGACCTACGTGAAGACCTTGTCCTGATGGATAAGGGAATTCAACCAAAGCATAATATTTAGGTTTGTCAAGTCCTGTTACTGCATGGAAACATTGTTCTTTATCCCAAATATCTTGCCATTTTTTTTCTATTTCTTTAAAGTTATAATTGTCCATTTATTTCTCCTTATTTATAACTATTTCGATTTAACATTAACATTTTTATTATAGTTAATTTATGGCACTTAAGTCAACTAAAATGTAATAATTTCTGCTTAAATTATATATTAAATAAGCTTTATGAAACTAATATATGTATAAAATTTGATTAATATAAAAACTTAATTATTATTTTAACATATGGTTTTATCCCATAAATAATTTATATACTATTGCTTAAAATAAATGCATATATAAAAACTTTTAACCATATATTTTAATATATAAATTATGGAGGTTTTGCATGAATAGAAAAAATATCATATTCATATCCGTTACGATACTACTTGTTATAATTCTTGCAATTTTTGGGATAATGTCAGGTATGAAAAATAATAAACCGGTAGATATAACAGGAGAATATAAACTTGAAAAAGTGAATGTAGACAAAAAAGAAATCGATTATTCAAATTTAAACTTCTATTATGTTTTTAACAGTGATTATACGGGAAACATAATCTTTGAAGATGTTAAGAGTGATTTTAAATATGAAATTAAAGAAGAAGACAAACAACTGCTTTTGGTAATAAAACAAAATGAGAAAGATGTGTTAACTTATGCAGTAACAAAAGAAGAAAACGGAATAACAATAACCCACGATACACTGGGAAGTTTATATTTAAAAACAGAAGCTGTTCCTGACAGTTTGAAAAAATAAAAAAAAGAAGCATAAGCTTCTTTTTTATTCTAAAGTATTATTTTCGCCTTTTTGGATTTCTCCCAAAATATCAAGACCTTTTTTTCTCATAAAATAATTTTGTAAATTCTCTGCACTTGCATTTATGATAAGCTCTTCAGGGAATCCCGCTGCTTCTATTATTCCTTTTGCTCTGTCTATCTTACCTACTCCAAGACAGAAATGAGCATCTGAGTTAACAGAAATAGGCACTTCATATTTTTTACATAACTTGGCTATTTCAAGGCAATTTTCTTTGCTTCCCTTTCTTGCATAAAAAGAGTTATTGTTTACTTCGACAACTTTGTCATATTCATTACATTTAGAAATAACTTTTTCATAGTCGAATTTGAACGCAGGAGAACCTAAATGCCCCAAAATATCTACTCTTGGATTTTCAAGTACTTTAAGCATTATTTCGGTAATTCTGTCAGGATCTCTTTCAAGGAAAGTTTCATTATGAATTGATGCAACTACATAATCCAAAGTATCAAGCACATGATCTGGAATATCAAGTCTTCCGTCAGGTTGAAGTATATTTGCTTCAGCACCTCTTAAAACATATACACCTTCAAGAATTCTTGGAATAAACATTTGAAGAGATTGAAAATGCCATTGATGAGCTCCATCTTCCATTGCAGGGCCATGATCGGTATTGCCTATGGCAATATGTCCTGCTTTTTTTGCCCCTTTGCACATTTCAATAATTGTAGAATATGCATGATGAGATACGTTTGTATGTGTGTGTAAATCTGCTACAATATTCACTTTAAATCACCTAACTTTCTTTTATATATATTTTAATTATATTACCCAAACATCTTTTTTTCAATAAAATATAATGTAAAATATATATGATTATTTTCATATATATAATTTTTCTTGCTAAAAATAAAATTTAATGATATAATATTTTGCGAATAATTTAAATCAATTTAATATTAAGAAAGAAAAGGTATTATATGCGGAGTAAAAAACTTTATAAGAAGAAACATGGTTCAATGTTTTTCGGCGTATTAAACGGAATTTGTGAATATATAGGGATTGATACAATAATCTTACGTTTTATATTTATACTTTCATGTTTAATTTTTTATGGTATACCATCAATAATGTTATATATCATTTTAGCTTTTATTATTCCAGGTGAAGAAAAGATTGAATATTCAAATTATGATATAAATTAATAAATGAGGAAACAATGAAAAAGAAATTATATAAAACAAGATACGGAGCAAAATTTTGTGGTGTATTAAAAGGATTTAGCGAATATTTTAACATTGATGTTACAATACTTAGAACAATATATGTTGTGCTTACCTTACTAACAATGACAATACCATTTGTAATTTTATATTTTGTTCTTTCATGGGTTATGCCGGAAAAAGACACTTTGGGATATGACGATTATGAAATAAGATAAAACACATCAGCTTGATGTGTTTTTTATTTTCCTTTTTTATTTAAAATAGTTTTTCACAGGTTCTTTCTTTAATAAAAAAGACCGCACATGCGGTCTTCATTTTTTTCTATTCAAAATCATTTCTATCTCTTCTTGATAAAGAATCCTTTAAGAAATCTGGAATATCGCCCCAGTCATTCTTACTTTCTTTCTTTTTAACAGGTTGTTCTTTATCATCTTCTGTATCTTCTTCAACTATATCAACAAGTTGTCCATTTTTTGCTTTCATGTTAAAACCTGTTGCAATAATTGTAATTTTAACACTATCTTCTAAGCTTGGGTCAATAGCTGCACCAAAGATTACGTTAGCATCAGGGTCAGCTTCTTCTCTCGCTATTTCAGCAGCTTTGTTAATTTCGAATAATGATAAGTCTTCCCCACCAGTAATATTAATGATAACGCCCGTTGCACCTTTAATACTTGTTTCTAATAGAGGAGATTTAACAGCTTCAGTAACAGCTTCTACAGCTTTATCTTCACCTGTACCATAACCAACACCCATATGAGCCATTCCGGCATCTTTCATGATTGTCTTAACATCAGAGAAGTCTAAGTTTACGATACCTGTAATACCGATTAAGTCACAGATACCTCTAACCCCTTGTGATAATACATCATCAGCTAATTTTAAAGCATCTTTAAATGTTGTATTTTTATCTGCAAGTGTAAGTAATTTTTCATTTGGAATAACAACTAATGCATCAACATGTTCTCTTAATAGTCTTATACCCAAATCAGAATTTGAAGCTCTAACTTTTCCTTCAAATGCAAATGGTCTTGTTACAACAGCAATAGTTAAAATACCAAGGTCTTTTGCAATTTTTGCAATTACATGGCTTGCTCCTGTACCTGTACCACCACCCATTCCTGCTGTGATGAATAAAAGGTCTGCTCCTTCTACAATTTTCTTTAAATCATCTGTGCTTTCTTCTGCAGATTCTTGTCCAACTTGTGGGTTAGCTCCTGCACCAAGTCCACCTGTTGTTCTTTCTCCGATTTGAACTTTATTTTCACTTAAAGATTCACTCAAAGCTTGTGCATCAGTATTAACAGCAACAAATCTTACGCCTTGAAGTCCTCCTTCTATCATTCTATTTACAGCGTTGTTTCCACCTCCGCCAACGCCGATTACTCTTATATCAGCAAAATTACCCATATGTATATCTTCCATTTCGTATGGCATAATAACTCCTCCTAAACATAGTAAACTAATTATATTCTATTTTAATATTATTTTTAAATATATGCAATACTTTTTTATCATTTTTACTACATATCTGACACCATATTTTATATTTTACTATATATTGGGTTTACTCCTTCAATAAGCTCTACTTTCTGCTTCATATCCATATTTTGTATGAAATATTTTACAAAATCTTCATGATATGAAAACGCAGTATAACTTGCAAATTGAATAACGCTTCCGTTTGTAAAATATAAATTGTATTCTCCATCTTTATTTACATAGAATTGAGAAACATTTTTTAACAGTTCATTTTCTTTTAAAAATTCAAATACTTGTTTTAGTGTTTGAATTTTCATATCATCCATTTCAAATAAGTTGGTTCCTTCTTCAATATCTTTAACCTCTATACCGGTTACAATCGGAACATCATACCTCACTAAAGTATTTGAAGAAGATATAACTTTTCCATCTTCATCTACATCATAATATGTTTTACTTTGTTGCAAAATGAAAAAAGGAGATTTTTCTTCAATATCTATAACGATGGTATTAGGATATTTCCTATGTATATTTGCTTTTTTTACAACAGTTATTTGCTCAATTGCTTCTTCGGCTTTTGATGCAGAAAAAGAATATATATTTTCCCCTTCTAAAATACCGCTTCTTGCAATAATCTCCTCTTTTGTAGCAATTTGATTATTTTCAACTTCAATACTTTCTATATTAAATAAATCCGATGTAGTTACAAAAATAGCCCCTGTTACAACAATTAAAAGTACAAAAATAATAAGAAGTGATTTAGAATTAAAAAACCTGCTTCTTCTTTTTCTTCTTTTTTTTCTTGGTCTATAAGTTTTAGCTTCATAATAGCTTCTGTTCATAACTACACCTTAATTTTTTTTATTTTTCCTCCAAGAGAATTTATTATATTATCTATATTTTCATAACCTCTTTCAATATGATGTATATCACTAACTATACTTTTCCCCTCCGCCGCCAAAGCAGCAATAATAAGACTCGCTCCGCCCCTTAAATCCGGAGCATATACCTGTGCACCGTAAAGACTATCTACACCTTCAATCACAAGAGTACTACCCTTTACATTCATTTTTGCGCCCATTCTTATAAGTTCCAAAGTATACTTGAATCGGTTTTCAAATATCGTTTCGTTAATTATGCTTACTCCTTTTGCAATGGATAGCATTGCTCCCATTTGGGACTGCATATCAGTAGGAAATCCGGGATAAGGAAGAGTAATAAGAGATTTCAAAGGCTTAATATTATCACTGCCTCTTACCAAAATTCCGTCACTGTAAATTTTAAAATTTTCACCTGTTTCCAGAAGTTTGTAATAAACAGCTTTCATAGTATCAAGCTTTGCATTTTTTATAAAGAAACTTGAAGAGGTCATATTTGCAAGACACATAAAAGTCCCACATACTATTCTGTCGCTCATTATTGTATATTCGGTATTTTTTAAACTTTTAACCCCTTCTATATATACAGTATTTCCTCCTGCACCGTAAACTCTAGCTCCCATACTGTTTAGGAAATTTTGCAAATCAATTATCTCAGGTTCTTTTGCAGGATTTCCTATTGACGTAACTCCATCTGCCAAAACAGAAGCAAGAATAATATTTTCCGTTACGCCGACACTTGGAAAATCAAGCTGAATATTTCTTCCTCTAATTTTTTCACCTTTTAAAGTAATTATTCCATTCTCCTCTATCATAACACACCCAAGTTGTTTTAAAGCCTTAATATGTAAATCTATGGGTCTAAGTCCTATATCACAACCACCAGGCATAGAAAAACTACATTCCCTTTCAAGAGACAATACAGCTCCCATTAAAATAAGAGAAGAGCGCATTTTCCTTAAAAGTTTATCATTTAATTTTACTTTATTTATATCTTTAGAATTAACAATTACACTATGACCTTTCTTTTCGACATAACAGCCTAAATCCTTAAGCATTTCAATCATAGTATTTACATCTTCTATATCGGGAACATTATGAATAATACTTTCCGATTTATTTAAAACCGATGCTGCCAAAATAGGTAAAGCAGCATTTTTGCATCCCTGTAAATCAATCTCACCGCTTAATCTTTTTCCGCCTTCAATAACGAAACTTTCCATAAACTACCTCCAAAGCCATTTAGTTTATAATATTCATATTATTTTATTATTGTGAATACATAGCTTTGAAGGTTATATAATTTTTATTTGTTTTTAGTAAGCTTTTCCACTTCGTCGACAATACGTTCTGCACTATCTTTTATTGATAGAAGTTTTGACATATAACTCATTTGTTTAAAATAACTTTCGTTACATATAATCTTTTTAACTTCATCAATAAGTCTGTCTCCGTTTAATTCATCATCAAGTATCATAATACCTGCACCGGCACTTTCTACCTCTTCAGCATTTTTTCTTTGATGATCATCGGCAGCCAACGGATAAGGAACGTATATTCCCGCTAATCCCACATATGTAATTTCTGCAATGGCACCTGCTCCGCTTCTTGCTATAACAAGATCAGCAGCATTTAAAAGTACAGGCATATCATAAACATAGTCTTTTATTTCAACGTTATGAATTTCTCCGAAATTCAATCCTCTTTTCTTTGCATTTTCAAGGAAATCTTCATATCCGTTTTTACCGGTTACATGACAAATATAGATATCATCATCATTTTTATATTCATCAATTAAAGAAAGCATGGCATCATTTAAATTTTTAGCACCAAGGCTTCCCCCGAAGCATACTATAACTTTTTTATCAGAATCTATTCCTAAAGTCTTTCTTGCAATTTCTCTGTTATATAACCCAAACTCTCTTCTTACTGGATTACCAGTATAAATAACCCTTTCAGGATGTTTTACATATTCTTTTGTATTTTCAAAACTTGAACATACGATGTCTGCCCATTTTGAAAGTGTTCTTGTTGTAAATCCCGGCATAGCATTTTGTTCATGTATAAGAGTAGGTTTACCTTTTAAAGCTCCTGCCAGTACAACAGGACCGGAAACAAACCCTCCGGTACCTATAACAATATCAGGATTAAAACTATTTACAAGCTTTCTTGCATCGTTATATCCTCTAAACATTTTGAAAAATACAGATAATTTTTTTAATTTAGAATAGTATCTTTCAAAACCGTATATTCTTATATTATTAAGTTCATAACCTGCCTTTGGAACTATATCTGCTTCCATGCAGTCATTTCTTCCAGCAAAAACAATTTCAGCATCAGGATGTTCATATTTTATCTGATTTGCTATGGCAACAGCAGGATAAATATGTCCGCCTGTTCCACCGCCTGCAATTAAAATTTTCATTTCTTTTCCTCTCTATAAGAACAATATTATATAACTCTTAATTATTTTTTGATAAATTTAAAATTAAAAAACTATTAAATATCTTTATTTTATAAAAGGATTAATTTTAACATTAATCCTTTATATAAAAATTATTTTCCATAATTTACTTATATACGGCAGTGTTTTGATATATTAAGAACTACCCCCATACCGCACATCAGAGAAATAAGTGAGGAAGCACCCGCACTTACAAAAGGAAGAGGCATACCTGTTACAGGTAAAAGCGCTGTTGCAACACCGATATTGATAAATACCTGCATTCCAAGCAACCCTGCCATTCCCCCACTAAATAACATTGAGAAAGAATCCGGAGCATTTAGTGCTATAACGATACATCTCCATATTAAAAATAAATATACCGCAATAAGTATTATTCCGCAAATAAGCCCCATTTCTTCTCCTATATGAGCAAAAATAAAGTCATTTTGAGGTTCCGGCATAAAAAGAAGTTTTGCTTTTCCTTCTCCAAATCCTCTACCAAGTAAACCGCCTGAACCAAGAGCCATTAAAGATTGACAAATCTGCCAACCAGAACCTTGTATATCTTCCCATGGATCTAAGAAAGTAAGCATTCTGGTAATCCTCCAAGGAGTAGTTATAATCATGAATATAATACCCGAAACACCCAGTCCGGCAATTGGAATAAACCATTTTAAATTCATTCCACCGATTATTAACATACCTACAATAAGTGCACCAATAATCGTTGCAGTACTAAGGTTAGGCTCCAAAGCAATAAGTCCGCATACAATCATTGCAAGACCTATATAAGGTAAAATTCCGTATTTAAAAGTTCCTATAAGTTCTTTTTTCTTTTCAATCGAATAAGACAAATATAAAATAAGTGCAACCTTTGTAAATTCACTTGGTTGAATCGTACCGATTTTTATATCAATCCATCTTTTTGCACCATTAACGTCAACACCTATAAACAAAACCAAAATAAGAAGTAATATTGCACCTATCATTACTATTGGCGCAAAATGTTTTACCACTTTATAATCTATATTTGAAATGGTAATCATAAGAATAGTTCCTATGATTGCAAATATAAGCTGCTTTGTAAAATAGGAAAAAGGACTCCCTTCAAGACCCGAATTATACATACTTGCAGAAAAAATAGATATTATCCCAAAAACAGTTAAACCTATTACTGTAAGAAGAAGCCAATAATCCATTGTCCCTTTTCTTTTTCTTACTTCTCTCATATAATTATCCTTTCAGTTTGTTTACGTATTCTTTAAATACTCTTCCCCTTTGCTCATAATCATCAAACATATCAAAACTTGAAGTCGCAGGAGAAAGAAGAACGCATTCCCCTTCATTTGCAAGTTTTGTAGCTTCTTCACAAGCTTTAATGAAATCATCTTCTACAACAACATAATTTTTATATCCGTATTTATCAAATGTATCCTTTATTTTGTTTTTTACAACTCCATAAAGAACACTACATTTAATATTATCATTAAGGTTTTGTGCCAAATCGTCGAAAGGTGTCTGTTTGTCATAACCTCCAAGCATTAAAACCGTTTTTTTCTTCATTGCCTTTATTGCCGTTACGGTCGCATCTACATTTGTACCTTTAGAATCGTTTATATATTCTATTCCGTCAACCGTATCAACATATTCAATTCTATGTTCAACACTTTTGAAATTTTCTAAGGTATTAACAAGATTTTCTTTTTTTACGCCTTTTACAATTCCTGCCAAAGATGCACACATAACATTCATTACATTGTGAAGTCCATATAATTTAAGCTTATTTATGTTTATAAGCTCAAAAACTTCGCCTTTAAAGTTAATCATTATATTTTCGTTTTCCAAATATGCGTTTGCATCTTTATCGTCTTTTGTAGTAAAAGTCAAAACATTGCTTTTAGCTTTTTTGCTAAGTTCCATTACAACATTATCTTCTTTATTTACGATAAGATAATTATTTTCGTCTTGATTTAAAAATACGTTTCCTTTAACTCTGACATATTCTTCAAAGCTTCCGTGTCTTTCCAAATGATCAGGAGTAATATTTGTAATTATAGCAACATTAGGTTTAAACTTATCTGTCATTTCAAGTTGATATGAACTTATCTCAAGAGAATAAACGCTGTTTTCATCTCCCTTTGCCGCATCGTTAATAAATGCATCTCCGATATTTCCGTTTACATATGTTTCATACCCGGCATTTTTAAATATTTCACCAACAAGTGTAGTAGTTGTTGTCTTACCGTTTGTACCTGTTATTGCAACTTTATAACCTTTACAAAAGCTGTTTGCAAATTCAAATTCACTGTATACGGGAATATTGTTTTTCTTCGCTGTAACAATAGGAAAAGCCTTTGGAGGAACAGATGGCGAAACTATAACCATTTCGCACTCTTTTATTTCCTCTTCACTTGGTTGTCTTCCAAGAATAAATTTAATATTTTCATCATCAACCAATGTGTCTATTCCAAATCCAAGCTTTGCTATATCTTCATATTCTTTTGTATCTGTTAAATATACTTTCTTATTTTGAGATGAAAGAAATCTTGAAACGGAAACACCGCTTCTGCCTCCACCTACAACCATATATATTCCATTTTTTAATTCCATTTTTTTCTCCTTAACCAAACATAATTGGAAGTGACAGCAATGATATTAAAACAAGTACTGCCGTAGTAATCCAAAAACAAGTTACTATTTTTGTTTCATGATGTCCCAAAAGTTCAAAATGGTGATGTATAGGTGCCATTTTGAAAAGTCTTTTACCGCCTGTTTTCTTAAAATAGAAAACTTGTAATATAACCGATAATGCTTCTATAAGATATATTCCTCCTGCGATTAAAATGTAAAGTTCTGATCTTGTAAAAATAGAAACTATTACAACCGCACCGCCAAGAGCCATTGAACCTGTATCTCCCATAAAAATCGAAGCAGGGTGAGCATTATAGCATAAAAAGCCAAGACATGCTCCTATTACACTTGCAGTAAATATATTCATAGAAGTAAATCCGTTTGCAAGAGAAAATACCAAGAAAAAGAATAATATTATCATGGTAACTCCGCATGCAAGTCCGTCTAATCCGTCTGTCAAATTCGCCGCATTAACGACAGCAACTATTGCTATAATAACAAACGGAATATAAAATATACCCATATTCCATACAATATTGGTAAAAGGTATTACAATACTTGTTCCTATTGTTGGATGAAATGCTGCATAAACCGCAACTGCACCCGCAGCCGAAAATTGTAAAAGCAATTTTTGAATAGGAAGCATTCCAAGATATGGAACAAGAACCC
This sequence comes from Anaerofustis butyriciformans, assembly GCF_036289385.1. Lineage (NCBI taxonomy): Bacteria > Bacillati > Bacillota > Clostridia > Eubacteriales > Eubacteriaceae > Anaerofustis > Anaerofustis butyriciformans. The sequence continues at coordinate 66,153 of NZ_JAYFFH010000001.1, read as the reverse complement.
CACCCTCAGAATTTAATCTGTTTTTTTGAACCATTTTTATATAATCATCTAAAAAGCCTATAAGACCGAAAATCAATGTTACAAATAAAGCAAATATCAAATCTCCGTCAGCTTTTGTAAAAAATAATGCACATGTAACTAAAATACCAAGCATCATTACAAGTCCGCCCATTGTAGGAGTACCGGCTTTTTTATAATGACTCTTCGGACCAAGCTCCCTTATAGTCTGCCCCATTTTTAGTCTTTGCAAAAAAGGAATAAATTTAGGTGTTAATAATACTACTATTGTAAATGAAATCAGAGTTGAAAGAATTACATATATCATTATAAATTACCTCCCCTTTTTAGGCTGTCAATTACATCTTCAAAAGCCATTCCTCTGGATGCTTTAAATAAAATATAATCTCCCTTAAATGTCAACTTTTCTATTTGTTTCATTAAATCATCTTTTGAATCAAAATGTTTTATATTTTTTTTCTCAAAACCGTAATATACGGCACCTTCCCCTATTTGTCTGCTATGTTCTCCCGCAGTAATAAGAAAGTCAACTTCGTTTTTTACTATATCTTTTCCACATTCATAGTGTAGTTTTTCACTTTTTTCTCCAAGTTCAAACATATCACCAAGAACCGCTACTTTTCTATTATTGCCACTTATGTTCTTAAGTAAACCAAGCGCCTCTCGTAAAGCATCAGGGTTGGAATTATAAGTATCGTTTATAAGAGTCATTCCATTATAATCTTCTATATCCATTCTGTTTTTGCTTGCTTTAAAACTTTCAAGTCCTTTTTGTATCTGCTCATAAGTAAGTCCAAAAGCAAAACCCGTATATATTGCTACAAGTCCGTTATAAACACTGTATTTTGCAGGAGTTTTTAATTTAAAAGAATATTCCTTATCTTCATATTTAACATTAAAACTCACACCGCTTTTATCATAAACAATATCGTAAGCTTTAAAGTCTCCGTTTTCTATTCCTATTTTTACAATATTAAATTCATTGTTTTTATAATCCTTAAAGAACTCATTATCTGCGTTGACAACAAGAGTACCGCCTTTTTTAAGTCCTTTTGTAATTTCCATTTTTGCTTTAAAAATATTCTCTTTGCTTCCCAAATTTTCAATATGGGTTACCCCTACATTTGTTATTATTCCAAAATCAGGTTCAACAAGTGAGCTTATTTTTTCAATTTCACCTTTGTGGTTCATTCCCATTTCAACAACGGCTATTTCATGTTCTTTATTTAAGTTAAATAAAGTAAGAGGAGCACCCGTTGTGCTGTTATAATTGCCTATTGTTTTCATTGTGTTATATTTACTTGATAAAACACTTGAAACCATATCTTTTGTGGTTGTTTTACCGGCACTTCCTGTTAAAGCTATAAATGGAATCTTAAATTCACTTTTATAACTTTTTGCCATATCATAAAGAGCCTTTAGAGTATCTTCAACCTTAATTTGATAACAGTCTGCGTCATTGACAAGTTTAGTAACGACACAACAGCAAGCTTTATTCTCGACTGCTTTTTTAACGAAATCATGTCCGTCAAATGCAGTTCCGGGAAGTGCAAAGAATACACTTCCCTCTTTTGCAAGCCTGCTGTCTATTACCACATCGGTTATTATTTTATTATTTCCTTCTTTAATAATTTTGCCGCCAAGCATTTTTTCTAATTTTAATATATCAATACTATGCATTTTCTACCTCAAACTTCAATATCCGCATTATTATATCACTTTTTGGCTTTTGTTAAAATATCTTATATATAAAATACAAAATAATTAATCAACATATTCAAAGGTTACCGTTACTTTTGTTCCTTTCTTAACTTTTGTACCGGCTTTAACGCTCTGTTTCGTTGCTATACCACCGCCTTTTACTTCTATGGTTAGCCCCAACTTCGTTAATGCTTCGTTTGCGCTTTGAACACTCATACCCGTTAAGTCAGGCATAGTTACTTCCGTCGAAGAAGAGCTGTCAACAGTAATGGTAATTTTCTTACTATAAGTTTCTTGTACATTTGTCTGACTTATGACTATTGCATCATTATCTTTTATATTTTTAGTTTTGTATTTTATTTCATAATCTATATTTAGTGAATCAAGAAGACTCTTTGCATCGGTTAAACTTTCACCTCTTACATCAGGAACAACAACCTTTGCATTTAATGTCTTAACATCTTCATTGTCAGATTCTGATTTTGTGTTCAAATAGTTAAGTGAATTTTCAAGAATTTCTGCTGCAATCGGAGTAGCAGTGGTACTTCCGGAACTTCCGTTTACAGGTTCATCCAAAATTACTATAACCGCAATTTGAGGATTATCATATGGTGCAAATCCAAAAAGGCTTGTTACATATTTTGAGTGAGAATATTTACCATCTATTATCTTTTGTGCCGTACCTGTTTTACCACCCATTTTTAAATCATCTGAATCATATTGTGATAAAACATCTGACTTTGTTACAACACTTCTTAGATATTTCCTCATGGTAGTGGAAGTATCACTTGAAATAATTTGTCTTACTACTTCTTTATCATATGTTGTGGTTATTTCATTATCTTCCCCTTCTGTTACGTATTTAACAAGTTGAGGTTTTAATAGATATCCACCATTAATTTCAGCGCTTAATGCCATAGACATCTGTATCGGTGTAGTTGATAAACCTTGACCGAAAGATTTTGTTACATAATCTACTATGTTTACATCTTCATTTGGAGATAAAATACCGCTTTCTTCTCCTCCTAAATCTATTCCCGTTTTAGAACCAAATCCATAATTATATATATAATCATAAAAAACATCAGGTCCCATACGCATTGCTATTTCCATCATAGCAGGGTTACACGAGTTAACAAGAGTTTCTTCCAAAGATTCGCTTCCATGAGCATTAGGATAAACGGAACATCTTATCTTTGTTCCCGCAACTACTTTATATCCCGAGCAGTAAAATCTTGAAGATGTAGTAATTACACCTTCTTCAAGTGCTGCAGAAACAGTTATCGGTTTAAACGTAGAACCAGGTTCATAGTTTAAACTGATGTTTGGGTTATCCCACATTAAAGCAAGCTTTTCACTTTCTGTCATTTTTCTTTTCTTACCATTATCATCAGTTGTATAAAAATCAGAACTAAAGTTTTCTTCAAAATCTTTATCAAGTTCCCACGGATCATTTAAATCGTAACTTGGATTTGATGCCATTGCAAGTATCTCTCCGGTTGATGGATCAATGGCAATAGCCAAAGCTCTTTTCGCTTTTGTCTTTTTTATACCTGTTTCAAGAGCATTCTCAGCATACATTTGTATAACACTGTCTATTGTAAGAACAAGATTACTTCCATCTGTAGCTTCTTGCCTTATTTCACTTCCAGATGCAATCTTTCTTCCGCTTCCGTCTGTTTGATATAAAACGACTCCGTCTTTACCTGAAAGAACATCATTAAAACTTGCTTCCAGTCCATATAATCCTTGATGGTCTGTTCCCGTAAACCCAAGAAGATGTGCAGCAAAAGTACCGTTTGTATAGTATCTTTTTTTATCTTCAGTTACGGAAACACCGGCATAACCTTTATTTTTTATCTCTAAACCTATACTGTTATCAACTTTGCTTTTTATAAGTTCATTACTTGAAGAAGAGTTATTTACTTTTTTATAAACATCATCATAATCTAAATCAAGCATTTCACTTAAGTATTTTGCAACCTCTTCTTTATCTTCTTTTTCTATGCTTGCAGGAGAAACATAAATACTCGAACAAGTTGCGTCTTTTGCAAGTAAAGCCATGTTTCTGTCATAAATATCTCCCCTACTTGCCGTAATAGGAAGACGCTGCATCAACATGGCTGATTGTTTATCTCCGTATTCAACTGCTTTAAATCCTTGTATGTATACAAGTTTTACAACTAGTGCAACAAACAGCACACATACAAAGGAAAATATAAATAATATTCTTTTCTTTCGTTTTAAATCTAAAAAAGTTTTCAAATGTTACCACCTTCATTAGTTGCTGACGAAATTACTAAAAAGTTTAGAGAAAGCACTTTCGTCTTCAGTATTTTGAGCACTTGCACTCTTTGTTGAAGAAATTGAATCAGTATCGTTAGTTACATCAACTGCAACAAAAGAGTTACTGCTTGGTTTAATCATACCATATTTTTTTGTTGCAATCTTTTGAACTTCTTTCAAATCTCTTTTTGCAAGCAATTTCCCCTCTAAACTATCGTTTAGCATTTGAACCTCTTTCAATTCACTTTCAAGATTAGATATGGCAATATCTGTTCTGTTTATTCTATAACTTTGCCAAGTGATAAGAGAAACACATATCGAAGCAATCAAAAACAAAAATAAAACAGTATCAATAGTAAAAATCTTTTCTTCTTTATTAACATTTTTTTTCATTTGCACATTGTTATTTCTTCTTGTCATTTGTTGCTCCTTAAATTATATTTAAAAAAATTTCTTATTATTACTTAAAGTTTCTCTATAGCTCTAAGCTTTGCACTCCTTGAACGGGGATTATATTCTATCTCTTCATTTGTAGGAAGAATTGGTTTACCCGTTAACACTTTTACTTTCGGTTTGTTTCCGCATACACATACTGGGAAATCCTTAGGGCAGGTGCAACCCTTCTTTTTATCATTAAACACTTTCTTTGTGATTCTGTCTTCTAAGGAATGAAAGGTTATTACCGCAAGCCTTCCTCCTTTATCCAAAACATCAATCATATCCTCCACAGATTTTTCAAGTGCATCTATTTCGTTATTTACTTCTATCCTAATAGCCTGAAAAGTTTTTTTCGCTGGATGTTTTTTTGCGTGAAACTTTTTTGGAATTGCAGCTTTTATTATTTCTACAAGTTCAAAAGTTGTTTCAATCGGCTTCTCTTCACGCCTTTTTATAATATGTTTTGCAATATTTCCTGCAAATTGTTCTTCCCCATATTCACTTATGATTCTTTTTAAATCTTCATAGGAATATGTATTAACAAGCTTCTTTGCATCAAAATCGCTGGTTCTATCCATTCTCATATCAAGTGGACCGTCATGCCTAAAAGAAAATCCTCGTTTTTCATCATCAATTTGGAAAGAAGACACTCCAAGGTCAACCATCATTCCATCAACCTTATCAATTCCAAGCTCCTGTAAAATATTTTTTACATCGTGGAAATTACCTTTTACAAAATATTTTTTACATTTATAAGGTGACAATCTTTCTTTTGCTCTGTCAAAAACAAAATCATCTCTGTCAATTCCGATAAATGTTCCCTTATCAGATAATCTTTTGCATATTCCTTCACTATGACCTGCTCCACCCATTGTTCCGTCAACATAAATACCATCAGGTTTTATATTTAAAATATCAAGGGTTTCATTATATAAAACGCTTATATGTTTCATTTTAAATACTTATCCCCGCTTCATACATTTCTTGAGCTACATCATTGATATCATCATCAGACATATCGTTGAAGCTATCCCACTGAGCCTTATCCCAAATTTCAACTTTATCTTCAACACCAACAACAACAATATCTTTTGTTATTCCGGCGTATTCTCTAAGAGGCTGAGATACGTTTGTTCTTCCTTGTTTATCAGGAGAACATTCACAAGCACTCCCTAAAATAAATCTTGAAAATCTTCTGGCATTTCTATCGGTAGTTGGTAAGCTTTTGATTTTAGCGGCAAGTTCTTTCCACGCATCTTGTGGATAAACCCAGATACATTTATCAAGGCCTTTGCACATAATAAAAGAATCACCAAGTTCATTTCTGAATTTGGCTGGTACACTAACTCTTCCTTTACTGTCAACCGTGTGATTATATTCTCCTATTAACATATTTCTTACCACTCTATACCAATTTATGTTATCATTTTACCACTTGATACCACCCTTGGCAACCAAATTTGTTTAATTTTTAAACTTTTTTGGTAATTTTAATCTTTATAGAACATATTTTCTAAACAATTTGTGGACAAGTTGTGAATAACCCTTATAAAAATATTTATTTATAAAAATCACTTATCTTGTAAGAATATTTTGGGTATGATATAATATACAAAGTGGCGCAGTATCCTAGTCAGACTTATTTTGATTGAAGGCGGGGCTAAAAATCCGTCAAAGGGCACATCGATGAAGTTTCTTGTTTGGGCTTCTTACGCCCAGTAAGGGGTTCTTTCAGGAAGTAAAGGAAATGGGGCGATCTGCAACGGCATGTGGGCGATGACCCTATTTCCGCGGAGGCTCATAAGAATATTCTTATGGGAGAAACCTATGGATGTGGTAATCCGGGGGATCTCGTGATTATTACTGAAATAGCGTAGCCTGTTTTGAGTGATGCAGGGGGAGTTGGAAACCAACTTTTTATCAATATGAGCTCAAAGATAAGAAAGTATTGCCAATGAAACCTGTGTTGCAAAAGAAACTATGTCATCTTAAGCCTGCCGAGGAAAGCTCCTAGGCTGTTTCAACAGAAGATAATTTAGGGATTACAGTGTGAACTAAGTGGTAATTTGGTCCTGCCCGCAGCAATGAGGCAGGAAAATATTGAAAGGGAAACCGCAATTACGGCGACGTTTTTGTATATTTTCGGGAAATCCTACCAAACCTAAGTCGCAAAGTTTACTTAAGTTATTGCCACTAAAAAAAGACAGGTGTTAACCTGTCTTTTTTATTACCATAAACCACATTGTACAATAAGAACTTCACTCCAAAAACCCTATACATATGTAAAACCCGTCAAACTTAAGAATCTTTATCTTTTATACCAAATTTTTTAGGACAAACAAAAAAGAATGAAATTATACACTTGTGTATCCATAAGAAAGTAATTTTAACTTTTTGTCTGTAGCCCCTATAAATTTGCCCGATACATAGAATATGATTTTTTACAACCCCATTGATGATAATAGACGTTAATTCCCGCATTTCCATATACTTACAAATAACGTTGAAGAAGCGGAAAAATACCTACTACCCTATTCATAAATATAAACATCGTATTGTTCAGAATTGGCAGACTCTGTCAATTCCTTTTACCCCGATTCATACTCGGCGTATAGTTACAAAAATCTTTCATGACTTATCGCTTCATTAATATCGCCGGTTAAGTTCGGTAATCGCTTTACTTATCTATCCCCAATTATTTTTCTGTCACTTCATTTCATTAGCTTTTCCATTCGTTCTTTACTTTGTAATGAAATAAGTTTCTTAGCAAGTATAAAAAGAATATCTTTCCCTAAAAATGTATTGTACTTTGCTTATTAGATAGGAAATTCCCAAAGTCTTCTGACTTTTTTTCTCTCTGCTTGCAACACAATACAAAGTGTTTTTGCCGAAGTATTGAAAGAAATGTTATAAAAATATTTCTTACTTTTAATAATAATGATAAAAGTTAAAAAATACCAACGCCATAAACATGGAATAAAATCTACAAATTTTTAACTATTGACAAATATTTTGATTTATCATATAATATAACAGTGATATATAACAGTGTTATACAAGGATGAGAATATGAGTGAAAACAAACAAACAACACTAAATCTGATTCTTTCAACGGCAATGCAGGAATTTCTTGAAAAAGGTTATAAGTCGGCTTCTTTGAGGAATATTGTCAAAACAGCAGGCGTAACAACGGGTGCGTTTTATGGTTACTATAACAGCAAAGAAGATTTATTTGAAGCTTTGGTAGGCGAACATTACAATTTTTTATTGAATCGTTTCTGTAAAGCTCAAAAAGAATTTGCAGAAATACCACCAGAAAAACAGCCCGACAATCTTAGCTCTGTTTCCGGAGAATGTATGTATGAAATGCTTTTGTACATATATGAACATTTAAATGAATTTAAGCTCATACTTTGTTGTTCGGAGGGAACTCGTTTTTCAAAACTGATCGATGAAATGGTAAAAATAGAAACAAAAGGTACACATGATTATTTGACGGTTCTTGAAAAGCTAGGGAAACCTGCACCTCCAATCGATAAACGTTTAGAGCATATTTTGATTACAGGAATGTTTAATACTTTTTTCGAGCTGGTTATACATGAAATGCCCCTTAAAGAAGCAAAGCATTATCTGAAAGAAATGAGAGCTTTTTATACTGCCGGATGGATGAAAATCATGGGGCAGTCAGAACAATCCAAACTGTAATTTTTAATAAAACTATAATTGTTAATAATGGAAAGTGTACACTTTCCATTATATTTGGCACTTAAGTTAGCAATGACTAACTCGTAAAATAATATTATCACAATAAGGATATTCGAATTCGGTTATTTAACATTCTATATCATAAAAAATTTCTAAGGAGGCTTTTATAATGAAAAAACAGTCAAATCTATCAAGATTGATGGACTATGCCGGAAAATACAGGATATTAACTTATCTTTCTTGGGTATTGTCTGTAATAAGCGCATTATTGGCACTTGTACCTTTTTGGTACATATGGCGTATCATTCACTGCATACTGGAAGTTTCACCGAACTTCTCAGAAGCAGCGAATGTCACGGAATACGGTTGGTTTGCCGTATTGTTTGCGATTGTTTCCATAGTTATCTACATAACTGCATTGATGTGTTCACACATAAGCGCGTTTAGGATTGCTGCAAATATCCGAAAAGAACTTATGCATCATATTGCGTCCCTACCGCTTGGAATAACAGAAAAATACGGAAGCGGGAAACTGCGAAGAATTGTAAACAGTTCCAGCGCCGCTACGGAAACATACCTTGCACATAGACTTCCCGACAAAGCGGGCGCAATTGCTACTCCCATAGGATTGCTTTTCTTGTTGCTTGTTTTTGACTGGCGATTGGGACTTTTAAGTCTTGTTCCTGTTGTTCTTGGCTTTTTGATTATGATGAAAATGACAGGAAAAGAAATGGAAAAACGCATGGAACAATATCAGAATGCACTCTCGGATATGTCAAACGAAGCCGTTGAATATGTAAGGGGGGTGCCCGTAGTAAAGACTTTCGGACAGACGGTCTTTTCTTTCAAACGTTTTAAAAAGGCAATAGATAACTATGAAACATGGGTCATAGCATACACAAAATCCTTGCGTATGCCTATGCTGTTCTATACAACAGCAATTAATGGAGTATTCGCATTTCTAATTGCCGGAGGTATCATATTTACCGGAAACGGCGTAACAAATGAACTGTTACTGAATCTTATTTTCTATATTGTGATTACTCCAGTCATTGGCACAACACTTACAAAAATCATGTTTATGAGTGAGGATACAATGATTGTGGATGACGCTTTCGGCAGAATTGACGAAGTGTTAAACGAACAACCATTGTCTGAAAGTCGCATAAATAATATCCCCAAAGACAATGGTATTACATTGGAACACGTCAGTTACAGTTATGATGGAAAGAAAAATGCGCTCAACGATATATCACTTTCCATAAAGCCGGGACAGGTAGTAGCATTGGTCGGGCCGTCTGGTGGAGGTAAAACAACGCTTGCAAATATCGTTACAAGATTTTTTGACCCTCAAAAAGGACGTATACTGATAGGAAATATTGACATACGCAATATTCCGAAAGAAACATTGATGAACAGAGTATCTTTTGTTTTTCAGAACAGTCATCTTATCAAAGCATCCATACTAGAAAATGTACGCATGGCAAAACCCGATGCCACACGAAAAGAAATCATCCATGCTTTGGAGGCGGCTCAGTGTATGGACATTATCGAAAAATTACCGAATGGTATAAATACGGTTGTCGGAACAAAAGGCGTATACTTGTCAGGAGGAGAACAGCAAAGAATAGCCATTGCACGCGCAATTTTGAAAAATGCACCTATCCTGATTCTTGACGAAGCCACCGCATTTGCCGACCCAGACAATGAAGTACGGGTACAGCAAGCTTTATCGGCTCTCTCAAAGGGGAAAACAGTTATTATGATTGCACACAGACTGTCATCAATCACAGAAGCCGATTGTATTTATGTGTTGCAAAATGGTGAAATCATCGAAAGTGGCACACACAGTGAGCTGGTAGAAAAAAATAGCGTATTCGCAAAAATGTGGAAGAATTATTCCGAAGCTGCGGAATGGAAAATTGCAAAGGAGGTAAACACATGATTAAAATACTTCAAAGACGCTTTGCGTTATCAAGACAAGGGGCTATTGATTTAATAAAAGGTTGTATTGCTTGTGTTGCACAGGATTTATCGTTTATGTTTCCAGTTGGACTACTCTATTATTTTGTCATTGATACTATGAATGGAGGGGTAACCGGAAACCTCATCGTCTTTTATATAATCGGAGTGTTGGTTTGCTTATGCCTTATATTCATTGCAACTTGGTTTCAATATAACACCACCTATTTGGCAACTTACGTGGAAAGCGGTGTAAGACGTATATCTTTGGCTGAACAACTCCGAAAAATCCCTTTATCGTTTTTCGGTAAAAAAGACCTTGCCGATTTGACAAATTCAATTATGGGCGATTGTGCCACACTGGAAACAACATTTTCTCATTACGTTCCAGCTTTGGCAGGTTCCCTTATTTCAACAACACTGATTTCCCTAGGACTTTTTATCTATGATTGGCGTATGGCTCTTGCTGCAGTTTGGGTTTTGCCGATTGCATTTGCTATTACATTTTTTTCAGCTCGCATACAGGAGTACTTCAACAAAAAATCCGTTGCAGCAAATGTTGCTCTTGAAAGCGGAGTTCAGGAGTGTATCGAAAGTCTGCAAGACCTGAAATCAAACAATGCAGAAAAAAGCTATTTAAGAAAGCTTGATAAAAAAATCGACCATGTAGAAAAACGTCACATTATAACAGAACTCGGAACTGCTCTTTTTGTTGTTTCTTCAACGCTTATATTAAAATTTGGAATTGCGACGGTTGCTCTCGTTGGTTCTACGTTACTCATTCGCGGAGAAATCGATATTCCGCTGTTTTTTATGTTTCTACTTGTAGCTTCAAGATTATATGCTCCCCTTGAAAGTGCATTACAAAATCTTGCTGCGGTAATTTCTTCAAAAACAAACATAAATCGTATGAATGAAATTTTTGATCAACCTATACAAACAGGCAACAATCGGTTATCAAACAAAGGATATGACATTGTATTTGACCATGTGGGATTCGCATATCATACGGGAGAAACAGTATTAAAAGACGTATCCTTTACCGCAAAACAAGGAGAAGTCACTGCCTTAGTCGGACCGTCCGGAGGAGGGAAAACTACAGTGTCACGCCTTGCCGCACGTTTTTGGGATATCAATAAAGGAAAAATCACGGTTGGCGGTATGGATATATCCAAAATAGAACCGGAAACATTGCTGTCACTATACTCTATCGTATTTCAAGATGTGACTCTGTTTAACAATACAATAATGGAAAATATCAGAATAGGAAGAAAAGATGCGACCGATGAGGAAGTTCTTGCAGCGGCAAAACTGGCAAATTGTGAAGAATTTGCAATGAAACTACCGGACGGATATAACAGTATGATCGGTGAAAACGGATGCGAATTATCCGGCGGCGAAAGACAACGTATTTCAATAGCACGTGCTTTTCTCAAAAATTCTCCTATCATTTTACTTGATGAAGCAACTGCAAGCCTTGACGCAGAAAACGAAACCTTGATACAGGCTGCTTTATCAAAGCTTATAAAGGATAAAACCGTACTTGTTATCGCACACCGTATGCGTACAGTAAGCAATGCTGACAAAGTGGTTGTACTTTCGGACGGTTATGTTGCCGAACAGGGTACACCGGAAAACCTTATGAACACAGGTAAAATTTATCCACATATGGTAAAATTGCAAATGACCGGTATGGATTGGGGCATATAAAATGAATACTGAATGGATAATATGTCCTATGTGTCAAGGAAAAACAAGGTTGAAAATACGAAGCGATACCGAACTAAAAAATTTCCCGTTATATTGTCCGAAATGCAAACAGGAAATTCTGATTAACGTATATCAGATGAATATATCAGTTATCAAAGAGCCGGACGCACAGACGCAGAGCCGATAACAAGCAAATTTTGAAATGCTGTTATCCGCTCTTTTTTTATAAAAATCAATACGACGATATCGGGAGGTATCGTCGTGTTACTTTTTTTATCAGAAAAATCAAACAGAATATCTTTTATAAAAAAATTCGATATTCATTTAGATAATATATTATTACGAGCATGAAATGATAATTCACACGATATATATAGATAAATCACATAACAAGTAACGGTCTTTAAACTCAATAATTATATATTACACAAACGCTCATTCAACTTGATTTTTTATGGGTGTTTGTCGTAATAAGCCCTACCTGGAATAATTAGAAACAGTTATGATGAAATATACAGAGCAATCCATAAACATACCGAGTGTACCTTTCTCCTTTTCTGTAAAGGCGTCCTCCGCAATAATGCAATTAACACATCCCCATAATAAAACACAAGCATAAAGTATAACCTGACTGTACAATGAAGAAAACATTTAATAAACCTTTTACAATCGACAACTACTATGAGTAATGTATCTGCGAAGAGGCGACGTTTTTGTATATTTTCGGGAAATCCTACCAAACCTAAGTCGCAAAGTTTACTTAAATTATTGCCACTTTTAAGACAGGAATTATCCTGTCTTTTTTACATTCAAAAAATATTCATCTCGATTTTCTTTACCAATGTTCTTATTTCAATGTTTTTTATGTTATAATCCGTTTAAAATTATAAACAAAGGAGTCATTATGAATAAATGTATAATAAAAAAACAAATTATAGCAAATGACCTAAACAAATGCCAAAACCTATTTATAGCACTGGGAAATGAAACCAGACTTAATATAATCAATACAATGCTCACAAATGAAAATACGGGAATGCGAGTTGGAGAAATAACTAAACAGACACATCTTTCAAGACCTACCGTATCCCACCATCTGAAAATACTCAAAGAATCCGGCATTATCTCATTAAAGAAAAAAGGCACAATGAATTTTTATTATATAAATACACAAACTTCAAAATGGAAAGAATTAAAAAAATTAATAGACGATATTTCCTTAATCATAAAAAGCATTGACAATCAGGAATATCAAAAAAACATATAAAAAGAAGAAGTAATATGAACTTAAAAGAAGCTGCACAAAAAAGACATTCAGTAAGGAGCTATCTTAACAAAAAAATAGAAGATAACAAGATACAAAAAATTCAAAATATAATAAATGAATGTAACAAAAAAAATGATTTTAACATACAATTTTTTACAAATGAACCAAATGCTTTTAACTGTTTTATGGCTCATTACGGAAAATTTGAAAATGTAAGCAACTATATTTTATTAATAGGGAAAAAAGGAGAAAATACAGAAGAAAAACTTGGATATTACGGAGCAAAAATTGCTCTTGAAGCACAATGTATGGGACTTAATACCTGTTTCGTTGCAATGACATACTCAAAAAAGAAATCACCTTGTAAATTAAAAAACAACGAAAAAATATACTGTGCAATTTCAATAGGATATGGAAAAACGGAAGGAATAAAACATAAGTCAAAATCATACGACGAAGTAACGGAAATAAAAACAGAAGAAAAAAACTGGTTTAAAGAAGGCGTAAATACCGCCTTACTTGCCCCTACCGCAATGAACCAACAAAAGTTCAAAATTATTTTAAACGAAGACAACAGTGTTTCATTTAAAAGAGGAAAAGGAATTCTTACCAAAATGGATATTGGAATAGTAAAATATCATTTTGAAATAGGTTCCGGAAAATAAAAGAAAATGGATATATCCTCAAGTAATGTTAAGCCATATAATATTTTCAGGGAAACAAATTAAAGGTTAAGTTATTAATAAACATATCAAATTTGTAAAAGACATTAATACCTAAAAAAGAATATTTTTACTGAAATCAACAACATATATAAATGATATCAATTCATAGCTTTATATTAAAAACAAAATCTTACATAAATATAAAATAAAAAGAGTGCATAAGCACTCTTTTTATTTTTCTATATTAAGAAAGAAGCATTCTGTCATTTGCAAACTCACCGCCGGAACACATTTCAAATTTTTCAAGCAAATCTTTAACTTGAAGATTTTTCTTTTCTTCTCCCCTAACATCATAAATAATATGTCCGTCATACATCATAATAAGTCTGTTTCCATATTTAATAGCATCTCTCATGTTATGTGTTACCATTAATGCTGTTAAATTATCTTTATCTATGATTTTTTGAGTAAGCTCTAAAACTTTTGCTGCTGTTTTAGGGTCAAGAGCAGCTGTATGTTCATCAAGAAGAAGAAGTTCAGGTTTTTTAAGTGTTGCCATTAATAAAGTTAATGCTTGTCTTTGTCCACCTGATAGTAAACCTACTTTATCGCTTAATCTGTCTTCAAGTCCTAAATCAAGAGTTTTTAGAAGTTCTCTATATTCATCTCTTTCTTCGTTTTTAATTCCCCAGCCTAGACCTCTTTTATCTCCTCTTCTATATGCCATAGCAAGATTTTCTTCAATCATCATGTCTGCGGCAGTACCTCTCATAGGATCTTGGAAAACTCTACCTATCCATCTTGCTCTTTTATGTTCATCAAGAGTTGTAATCAAGTGGTCAGCTAATGTAATTTTACCGCTGTCAACAGGATAAACACCTGCTATCATATTTAACATTGTTGATTTACCGGCACCATTACCACCAATAACCGTAACAAAATCTTGAGGGTATAGATGTAAGTTTATATCTATTAATGCTTTCTTTTCATTTATAGTACCTTCATTGAATGTCTTATTTATATTTTGAAGTTTAAGCATTTTCTACACCTCCCCGCCATTCATTTCTTTGTTTAATTTTATTTTTTTCTTTTCGTTTATCTTTCCTTTAATTATAGGAAGAGATAATGCAAGAGCAACTATTATTGCTGTTAATAGTTTTAAGTCGTTTGGATTCATACCAAGTCTTAAAACAACTGCAATTATTACTCTGTATATGATACTACCAAGAACTACGCTTATAAGCTTTGTTTTAAATGATATAGCCTTATTTAAGATTACTTCTCCGATAATAATAGATGCAAGACCAATTACGATTGTACCTGTTCCCATACCTACATCACCATATCTTTGAGATTGTGCAACCATTGCACCTGACAATGAAACAAGACCATTTGAAATAATAAGACCGATAATTTTCATTGTGTCTGTATTAACACCAAGAGCTCTTACCATATCCCCATTATTTCCGGTAGCTCTTATGGCGCATCCTATTTCTGTTCCAAAGAACCAGTATAAAATAACCATTGCTAAAATTACAATAATTAGCCCGAACAATAATGTTGCATTTGAACTTGAAAGTCCTGTTAAATCACAAACATAGTCTATTACTGTTTTAACATTTCCTCCTCCAAGTTGTGGCATTGCTAAGTTTGATTTACCGGCCAAAACTTTTAAGTTAATTGAATAAAGTGCAAGCATAGACAAGATACCGGAAAGAATTGCAGGAATTTTAAGTTTAGTATGTAAAAATCCTGTTACACATCCGGCAAGCATACCGGCAATAGTAGCAACTATTAAACTTAAAATAGGATTAATGCCGTTAACAACAAGAGTTGCTGTAACACATCCTCCAAGAGCAAAAGTTCCGTCAACTGTCATATCTGCTATATCCAAAATTTTGAATGTAATGTATACTCCAAGACACATTACACCCCACAAAATACCTAAGCTTATGGCATCCGGCAGGTTTTTAAGTATACCTGTAAGAAGTTCCATATTATACCCCCTGAAATTTGTATAATTTAATATTTAAAAAAAATGAAATTTTCTCAATTTTCACTATTATTTTATTTTACTATTATTTTATTAACTTTTCAATATAAAAATAATATTTCTATGATGTATATTAAATCAAAAAAATAAATATTTATAAATAAAAAAGAGGTATCTAAATACCTCTTTAATTTTTTACTATTTTACCAATTTATCTTGTAAACTTGAAGGAATTTCCATATTTAAAGTTTTTAATGTATCTTCATTAACAACAAGTTTTAAATCATCCCCGCTTAAGTATTCAATAGGCATAGTAGAAACATCTGCTTCTCCTTTTAGAACTTTTATGGCTTGAAGACCTGTTTTGTATCCAAGATCATAATAGTCAATACCATAACAAGCAAGACCACCATCTGTTGCCATTGCTTGTGCTCCACAGAATACAGGAACTTTTGCTTCATTTGTTACAAGAGCAACTGTAGCCATACCTGCTGCAAATGTGTTGTCTGTAGGTATGTAAATTGCATCAACTTTATCAATTACAGAAGAAACAACTTGTTGAATTTCATTTGAGCTTGAAACAGTTGCTTCAACTAAAGTAAGACCAAGTTTTTTTGCTTCTTCTTTAGCTATCTTTGCTTGTAAAACTGAGTTTGCTTCATTTGAAGAATATAAAAGTCCTACTGTTTTAGCTTCAGGACAAAATTCCTTTAATACTTCAAGTTGATCTTTAACAGGTGTCATATCACTTGTACCTGATACATTTGTTTCAGGTTTTTCGTTTGATTTAACAAGTCCGGCATCTGCAGGATCTGTAACTGCTGTTACTAAAATAGGAATATCGCTTGTTTTACTTGCTGCTGCTTGAGCTGCAGGTGTTCCGATTGCTAAAATTAAATCTTTATTGTCATTTACAAATCCATCTGAAATTGTTTGACAGTTTGATTGATCCCCTGCTGCATTTTGAAAATCAAGTTCAATATTCTTTCCGTCTTCATATCCGTTATCCTTAAGTGCTGCAACGAAACCTTCATAAGCAGAGTCCAAAGATTCATGTTGTATTAATTGAATAACTCCGATTTTTTTTACTTCATCACCTGAACTGTCTGAGCCACAAGCACTGAACCCAAGGACAACTCCAAGGCAAAGTAATACTGAAATAATCTTTTTTAACATTATTTTTCCCCTCCAAAAACTAAATAAGAATTACAATTATTATATATTTATATTATTTTTTTATTTGACTCATAATACTATCAGGTATTGTTATACCAAGAGTTTTGGCAGCTTCTTCATTTACAGCCATTTCTAAATCTTCTTGTGCTAAATATTCAATAGGCATATCTTCAACTTTCGCTTCACCTTTTAATATTTTAACAGCTTGAAGTCCTGTTTTATATCCAAGATTGTAATAATCAATACCATATGTTGCTAAAGCACCACCTTCAAGCATACCTGATTCACCACAAATAATAGGAACATTTTTTTCATTTGCAACCATAGCTACTGTAGCTATACCTGCAGAAACCATATTATCAGTAGGAACATAAATTACATCAGCTTTATCTACCAAAGAAGATGCAACTTGTTGAATTTCATTTGAATTTGATACTGTTCCTTCAACATATGTCATTCCCTTTGCTTCAATAGCTTTTTTTGCAATACCAGCTTGTAAAATAGAGTTTGATTCGTTTGAACAATACATAACTCCAACTGTTTTTGCATCAGGAACAATTTGTTTTAATAAGTCAATTTGCTCTTCAACAGGAGTTAAATCGCTTGTACCAGATACATTTGTTTCAGGTTTTTCATTTGATTTAACAAGTCCCGCATCAGCAGGATCTGTAACTGCTGTTACCAAAATAGGAATATCTTTTGTCTTATTTGCAACAGCTTGAGCTGCAGGTGTTCCGATTGCTAAAATCAAATCTTTTCCGTCATTTATAAAACTATCAGAAATAGTTTGACAGTTTGATTGATCCCCTGCTGCATTTTGATAATCAACTTCAATGTTTTCACCATCTTTAAATCCATTATCTTCTAATGCTTTCATAAATCCTTCGTTAGCTTTATCAAGTGCATCATGTTGAACTAACTGAAGAACGCCGATTTTGTATACTTTATTACTTCCGTCATTAGAACCACAACCACTAATACCTAGAAATAATGCTAAACAAATCGTAATTGCCAATATTTTTTTTGCCATTTTACTTCTCCCCTATAATTTAATTTATATTAAAAATTATTGTACTATAACAATTAATATAATGTCAATAATTTTCTGAAAATTTAGGAGATTTGACTTATTTAAATAAAAATATTATATTTGATTTTATAATTTCAATATAAGAAATAAATTTTTCACAATTATATATAATGCTGTTTCTATCTTTAATATTCATATGATTTCTGATTACTTCTCTTTTCTCCATTCTTTTTAAATTCTGCTCGTATTCTTCTAATTTTTTTTCATTATAAAAAGAATTTTTTGAAACATATGCTTTAGTATTCATATTTACTTTCCTTTTAATATCACATCCCATAAAAGCTCCATACCCTATATATTTTAATTCACTCTCTTTCTCAAAACTTAAAACTTTTAATTTATTACAAGAACAAAAACTTTGAGTACATATAACCTTTAAAGTTTTAGGAAGAAAAATCTTTTTAATATTTGTATTGTAAAAAGCATTCATCTCAATAATTTTCAAAGTACTTTCAGATGAAAAAGTAACATATTCTAAATTTATACAATCTTTAAAAGCATTTATTTCTATTAATTTTATATTTTTTGAAATATTAACTTTTATTAGATTTTTATTATTTAAAAAGGCATTTTCACATACTCTGGTTACTTTAAAATAATTATTGTCATAAAAAATACAACTTGGAATATCAACTTCTCTTTCACATTCTTTCAAACAACGAACCACCCCAACCTCTTTATTTCTCCTGCTCAATATAACAAATTCAAAATTCTCATTTACAAATTTCTCTTCAAATATATTTATCGGAAAAACAATTTCATCACAGTAAAAAGTAAAATTAATTTTATAACTTTTAATTAAAAAAACAGAAATACTAAAAATAAAGAAAATAATAAACAAAGAAACAAATATTTTAATAATTTTACCCATAGCCACATTTCCTTTTTAGCGATATTCACACTTTTTGTAACTTTTATGGTATATTGACTTTATTACATAAATTTACATATTTTTATACAATATAAATTTTAGTTTTGTTATAAAATTTAATTAACATATACAAAAAATTACACTTCATTCTTGTTACAAAAAGTGTAGTTTTTTTGACATATTATTTAAAAATTAAATAAAAAATATAATTAATGTAAAATATGGACTTTAAAAGTTTGTAATGTTATATTATATACAAAGAAATTAAAAGAAGGGAAAAAATGAAATTTTTAGATAAACTATTTAGCAGAATTGTTATTTTCGGCATATTACTTATATTACAGGTATTCATGTTATTTTTCGTTGTGGTAAAATTCAGCGAAGTAACCAACCAAATTTACGGATTATTTTTAATTGTAAGTATTATAGCGGTTGCTTATGTAAATACTAGGAACATAAACCCTGCATACAAGCTGGATTGGGCAATAGTTATAATGGCTTTCCCAATGTTTGGTATAATGTTTTACTTCTTTGTCGGTAACAAAAAACCTGCAAGAAAACTTATAAAAAAATTAAACAGATCTCAAGTTTTTACACAAAGAATGTTAAACCAAGATACTTCAATTATCGAAGAAATAATAAACGATGATCCTTATGGTGCCGGAAACATTATGTATATAGAAAACTACGGCCCATATCCTATTTACAAAAACACCAAAACAAACTTTTTTAAATTAGGTGAAGAAGCCTTTGAAGATATGCTTATTGAAATAAAGAAAGCAAAAAAATATATTTTCATTGAATATTTTATTGTCCATGAAGGCAAAATGTGGAATTCTATTTTAGATATACTTGAACAAAAAGTTAAAGAAGGTGTAGATGTAAGATTTATTTATGATGATATAGGTTCTGTTACGGTATTACCGGCAAAATACAAAAGAATATTAGAAAAGAAAGGTATTAAAACAATAGCTTTTAATCCTTTTGTTCCTTTTTTATCAATGGTAATGAATAACCGTGACCATAGAAAAATAATGGTAATTGACGGAAAAGTCGGATATACTGGGGGAATAAATTTATCTGATGAATATATAAATGAAATCGAAAGATTTGGTCATTGGAAAGACAATGCAATTAAACTTGAAGGTGAAGCTGTTTGGAGTTTTACAATGATGTTTCTTGAAATGTGGAACGGACTAAGACCTACCGACAACGAGCTTGAATATGAAAAATTCAAACCTGATTACAGTTTTGCAAAAGAGTACGAAAATGAAGGTTACGTTCAACCATACAGCGACTCCCCTCTTGACAATGAAATTTTATCAGAAAATATATATATCAACATTTTAAATGCAGCAAAAGATTATGTCTATATCTACACGCCATATTTAATTATAGACAATGAAATGACCACTGCGCTAATTCTTGCAGCAAAAAGAGGTGTAGATGTAAGAATCGTAATTCCTGGAATACCCGATAAAAAAAGTGCTTTCGAACTTACAAAATCATTTTGTCCGGAACTTATTGAAAACGGAGTTAAAGTTTATCATTATACACCAGGATTTATTCATGGGAAATGTTTCCTATCAGATGATAAAATTGCAACGGTAGGAACTGCAAACATGGATTACAGGAGTCTTTATTTACATTTTGAATGTGGTGTTTACTTATATAAAACAAACAGTATAAAAGAAATAAAAAAAGATATGCTTCAAACTTTTGAAGTAAGTACAAAAAGATACAACAAAAAAACAAAACTTCCGTTTTTATTTAGATTATACAGAAGTTTACTTAGATTATTTGCACCGTTAATGTAATAAAAAGAAAGGAATAACAAAATATGAAATTTGCATTTTTAATAATGGGTAATTTTAATTCAAAAAATGACACAGCATACATCCATGATGGAGATGCAAGAATAATTGGAGTTTCTAATTTAAAAGAAGCTTGTATCATTGCAAAAAAACTTTACGAAGAAGGAATAAACTGTATTGAACTGTGCGGAGCTTTTAACGAAGAAGGCGCAAGAGAAATAATTAAAGCAACAAATAATGAAATTCCAATTGGGTATGTAACTCACCTTAAGGAACAAGAAGAAATTTACAATAAAACATTTAATAAATAAAAAAAGGACCATCTTAAAGATGGTCTTTTTTTATTATTTAATTTTTCATATAAACTATTTAAGTGAGCCTTTACCAGCACAACCAAATACTTGCATTTTATGAGCAACCATATCTTTAACAGCTGTTCTTGCAGGAGCTAAGTATCCTCTTGGGTCGAATACTTCTGGTTGTTCAACAAATACTTTTCTGATAGCAGCTGTCATTGCTAAACGAATATCTGTATCAACGTTGATTTTAGCAACACCAAGTTTAGCAGCTTTTGCTAACATTTCTTCAGGAACACCTTGAGCTCCAGGGATTTTTGCACCATATTTGTTGTTAAGTTCAACAAATTCTTGAGGTACAGAAGAAGCACCATGAAGTACGATTGGGAAGTTTGGAATAAGTTCACAAACTTTTTCAAGTCTAGCATAGTCTAAGCTTGGTTCTCCACTGAATTTGTATGCACCATGAGAAGTACCGATAGCGATTGCTAAAGAGTCAACACCTGTTTTAGCTACGAATTCAGCAGCTTCTTCAGGATCTGTGTAAGTAGCATCTTTTGCAGCAACTTTAACAGCATCTTCAACACCTGCTAATTTACCAAGTTCAGCTTCAACTGTTACGCCATGATCATGAGCGTATTCAACAACTTGTTTTGTAATTTCAACGTTTTTGTCAAAATCATATTTACTTGCATCGATCATTACTGATGTGAATCCATCATCAATACAAGATTTACAAATTTCAAAGCTATCACCATGGTCAAGATGTAATACAACATCAACACCTGTGTCTTTGATTGCAGCATCAACTAAAGATGTTAAGTAAGCTGATTTTGCATATTTTCTAGCACCTGCTGATACTTGTAAAATTACAGGAGCATTTTCTTGTTGTGCAGCTTCAACGATACCTTGGATAATTTCCATGTTGTTTACATTGAAAGCACCTACTGCATATTTTCCTTCTTTTGCTTTTTGTAAAATTTCTTTACTTGAGATTAAAGCCATTATTGTTCTCCTTTGTTTTCTTTGTTTTCTATTTTTTTTACTTCCGCTTCCAGTTGTTTTTCTAAAAGAAGAAGTTGTAGGGTGTCATCTTTTTCAGATAACTTATTAAATATTTTAACATATTTATTCCCTAATTCCAAATACCCCATCTTATTTAGATAGGATATATATTGACTTGTTATTAATGTGGCATTTTTACTTGCCATAAATATTTTTTGTGCGTGCATTACTTCATCTCTTATTGCACTCATTTCTTTATCTAATTCTTCAACTTTTTTTGCAGCTGCTTTCAGCCTGTTGGAAAGCTCCTTAGGTATATCCCCCTCATATTTATAATTAAGGGAATGTTCTATGGTAGCCCAAAAGTTGATAGCTAAAGTTCTTACTTGTATTTCACATAGAATATCTTTAACTCCAAATGCTGTATTTACAGGATATTCTATAATTAAATGAACGGAACGATAACCGCTTTCTTTTGGATTTGCAAGGTAGTCTTTTTTTATAACCACCTTCATATCATTCCTTTTCATTATATCACTGACAACCTTTGTTATATCTTCTTCAAATTGGCATATTATTCTTACACCTGCAACATCGGTTATCTTTGTTGAAATATCATCAATATTATAATGATTTTTTTCTAATTTTTCCAGTATGCTTTTTACTTTTTTTACTCTTCCGTGAACTTCTTCAATTTCTGAATACTGACCAACTGTTATCTTTTGATCTCTTATTGTTTTAAATTTTAAAACAAGTTCGTCAACAGCTTGCCTATACGGATATAAAAAGTCATCCCAATTCACGCCTGTTTCAAGCACAATATCATTCCTTTATTTAAACTTATCAAGCAAACCTTTGTTATATATATTATATTTTTTCCCTTGATAAGTATTTTGTTTTTTCATCTCATCCAGAATCATATCCTGTATTACCCAGTGAGATCTATCCCAGTTTAAAAAGAGGACATCTTCTTCTTTTGGTACTCTGGATACCAGTCTTTCCACTGCAATATTTTCATCCAAGTTTTCTAAAAATAAAACTACTCTCCTTACATAATCTTCGATTGAAAGCATTTTTATTTTTCCATCTAAATACATTTTACCCAAAATTGTATTTCTTTCTACATATAATGAATGAATTTTAACACTATCTGTTTTTAAAATACTAAGAATTTTTGCAGCTTCTATTATATCTTCATCGCTGTCATATGGTATTGAAGCAATTATATGCGTACTTACTTCAAAACCATAACTTTTTATCATTAAAACGGCTTTAATATAATCCGCTAAAGTATGTCCTCTATTTAATTTTCTAAGTGTTTCGTTGTTTACGGACTGTAAACCAAGTTCGATTATTATATCAAGATGATACTCATTTTCTACTTCTTTCAAAAAGCTTAAATAATCATTGTCAATGCAATCGGGTCTTGTTGAAATAGACACCGCAACAACATTATCTAATGCATTTACAGCTTCCAAAATGTTATTTTTAAAAGTAGAAAGTTTAATATACGTATTGGTAAAATTTTGAAAATATAATATAAATTTTTCGGCTTTATATTTATTTACAAAAATATCTAAATTATCGTTTATTTGTTTAGTAATTGATTCTTTGCAGTCACCATTTTCATATCCTGCACCTTTTTCACCACAAAATATACATCCGCCTTTAGATATACTCCCATCTCTTACCGGACAGGTTGTGTCAATACTTATAGGAATTTTATAAACTTTTCCTGAGTACTTTTCTTTTAACTTAGTAGAAAATTTAGTATACAATGTTACGCTTCTTGATATTCATATTTTTTTATTAGATTTAATTCATCTTCGTCTCTTGCGCCAAGAGTAAGAGTTATATCACATTCATACTCTTTTGTAAGAGCTTCCAATTGATCTAAAAATGCTATTGCAGTTTCAAGATGTTTAGCATTTAAGATTTCTAAAATATCATCAATGTATATTTGGTTAATATCATAGTTTCCGGCTATTAAACCACATAAAAATCCGAAAAACATTTCAGGAGATGCTACATGAAATTCAGATGTGTTAATAAATCTGATTTGTGTCATTACTTCTCTTGAATGGTTAAGTGAAGAATCAATATAAACTTGAAGTCCTTTTGCTTCTTTGTTTTCACTGTTAGCTAATTCAATAAGTTTTTGTGTTTTTCCAGTGCCTTCAGCACCACCGATAATTCTAACCATTTTAATCACCTCGTACGTCTTTTTTTATTTTAATTTATTATACAACATTTTAATCAAAATGTGAAGAGCATTTGTAACACAAATTAATTTACTGCCTTATATAAATAAGCAAATAAAAAGACTATTTATATTTATATTTTTCATAATTTTATTTTTAATTCACAAAAAAGAAACAATAAAAAAAGTGCATACGCACTTTTTTTATTTTAGTTTATTTAAACTTTCTCTTACTTCGTTAAGTAATGCTTCATATTTTTTATATTTTTCTTTTTCACCTTCAACTACTTTTGCAGGAGCTTTATCTACAAAGTTTTTATTTGAAAGTTTCTTATCAAGTCTTTCTATTTCACCAATAAGTTTATTTTCTTCCTTTTGAAGTCTTTCAATTTCTTTGTCTTTATCTACAAGTTCTCCCATAGGTATATAGATTTTACCGCCACTTGATACAACACTTAAACTTTCTTCTTTGTCATATTCGCTATCAATAAAACTTATATCTTTAAATCCTGCAAGTTTACATAATATATCTTTACTTGATGCAAAAACATTTTCCATGTTTTTATCATTTGCAAAAATATAACCGTCAGCTTTCTTTGAAGGTGGTATATTCATATTAGCTCTCGCATTTCTTACAGCTCTTAAAGCTTCAACAATAATGCTTATATCATTTTCTTCTTTTGAGAAATTATATTCTTCTCTATATTCAGGATATTTTTCTCCAATAAGCATTCCGTTCTTTCCAGGCATGAAAGAGTAAATATGTTCTGTAATGAAAGGCATATATGGATGTAACATTTTGATTATATCCATAAATACATGGTTTAGAGTATACTGTGTATTAAATCTGTCATTTGCGTTTTCAGAATTTAATCTTGGTTTTGCAAATTCAATGTATAAGTCACAGAATTCATTCCAAATAAATGTATATAGTTTTTCTGCTGCAATACCAAATTCATATTTTTCAATATTTGCAGTAACTTCTTTAACAATTTGATTCTTTCTTGAAATTATCCATTTATCTGTATCATGAAGTGTATCAAAATCAACTTCTTTTTCCACATCAAAATCTTCAAGGTT
This sequence comes from Anaerofustis butyriciformans, assembly GCF_036289385.1. Lineage (NCBI taxonomy): Bacteria > Bacillati > Bacillota > Clostridia > Eubacteriales > Eubacteriaceae > Anaerofustis > Anaerofustis butyriciformans. Next base: position 40,876 of record NZ_JAYFFH010000001.1, on the reverse strand, counting down.
CATAAGAATAAATCTTGCAGCATTGTTAATTTTATTTGCAAAGTTTCTGTTTGCTTCAACTTTACTTTCTTGCCATCTTGTATCATTACCCGCTTTATTTCCTGTTACAAGAGAGAAACGAAGTACATCGGCACCATATTTATCTATTACTTCAAGTGGGTCAATACCATTTCCAAGAGATTTACTCATTTTTCTACCTTGTGAGTCTCTAACCAAACCATGAATATATACATGATGAAAAGGTGGTTTACCCATTTGTTCTATTCCGGAAAATACCATTCTTGCTACCCAGAAGAAAATAATATCAAAACCTGTTACCAAAACATCGTTTGGATAGAATTTTTCAAGATCTTTGGTATTTTCAGGCCAGCCTAAAGTAGAAAAAGGCCATAATGCAGAAGAGAACCATGTATCAAGTGCATCTTCATCTTGTTTTAATTTAGAGCAGCCACATTTAGGACATTTTTTAGGTGCATTTTTGCTTACTACCATTTCACCGCATTTTTCACAGTAATATGCAGGAATTCTATGTCCCCACCATAACTGTCTTGAAATACACCAATCTTTAATGTTTTCCATCCAGTTAAAGTATATCTTTTTAAATCTATCAGGAACAAATTGTACTTCAGCGTTTTTAACAACGTCAATTGCAGGCTTAGCAAGTGGTTCCATTTTTACAAACCATTGAAGTGAAGTTAAAGGCTCAACTGTTGTTCCACATCTGTAACATGTTCCAACATTATGCATATGATCTTCTATTTTTTCTAGTAAGCCAGCTTCTTTTAAATCTTCTACGATTTGTTTTCTTGCTTCTTTTGTTGTTAAACCTTGATATTTTCCACCAAGTTCATTTATTGTTCCGTCATCATTAAATACTCTTATTTGTTCAAGATTATGTCTTAGACCTACTTCAAAGTCGTTAGGGTCATGACAAGGTGTAATTTTTACACAACCTGTACCAAATTCTTTATCTACATAATCATCAAATACAATAGGAATTTCTTTGTTTACAAGAGGTAAAATCAAAGTTTTACCTTTAAGGTGAGTATATCTTTCATCATCAGGATTAATCGCAACAGCACTATCCCCTAACATTGTTTCAGGTCTTGTTGTTGCAATTACAACATACTCATCACTATCCTTAATAGGATATTTTATATGCCATAAATGACCTTTTTGTTCTTCATATTCAACTTCTGCGTCACTTAAAGCAGTTCTACAGCTTGGACACCAGTTTATTATTCTGTTTCCTCTATATATAAGACCTTTTTCATAAAGTCTTACGAAAGTTTCTTTTACGGCTTCGCTTACACCTTCATCCATAGTAAATCTTTCTCTTGACCAGTCACATGATGCACCAAGTTTTCTTACTTGATTTGCTATTTCTTTTCTGTAAGTTTTAGCCCAATCCCAAGCTTCTTCTAGGAATGCTTCCCTGCCTAAATCTTGTTTTGTTTTTCCTGTCTCTTCCTTAATTTTATCAACAACCTTTACTTCTGTTGCAATACTTGCATGATCTTCACCAGGTAGCCATAACGCAGCAAAACCCTTCATTCTTTTATATCTTATAAGAATATCTTGTAAAGTATCATCAAAAGCATGACCTATATGAAGCTTTCCGGTAATGTTAGGAGGAGGCATAATTATGGTAAAAGGTTTTCCATCTTTATTTACTTCAGGTTTAAAATAACCACCTTTTTCCCATTTTTCATATATTTCGCCTTCTATTTTTGAAGGATTATATTGTTTTTCCAATGTTTGTTCACTCATTTTACAACCTCGTTTTTTTATTTATTAAGCTCCAAAAACTTTTATAAATGTTGCCATTATAAGCATTAGTCCCATAGGAATGGCAAATAAAGCTAATATTTTAAAATATCTTTCATCAGGGTCTACATGATCAAGACGTCTTACAAAAAAGGCGCCTAGACAAATCATCAAAACACCGACTAATCTAACTATCCATATTTTCATTTTGACACCTCTAAAAATTTACAAATTATAAAATTTATGATAACAAATATAGCTTTTTTTGTCAATGAATTAGCCTTACTCACGTTATAAACATTAAAGAATAAATTATCATAAAATATATAAAAATATAAGTTTAACAAAGAATTATATTTTTCTATAAAATAAAAAAGACTTCAAACTTATGAAGTCTTCTCATTAATCGTCAAACTCTTTTGAATAATTGTAATCAACTTTTATTAATTTTCCACCAAGTTTCTTTTTGTTAAGTTTATCCTTAACATATAAATACGTTCCTAAGGCTCCAATTATCATTACAGAACCAACTACAGATGCTAAAATAATTTTTCCGGTATTGTTCTTTTCCATTGTTCGATCCTCTCTTAAAATTTATATTATAATTATACATCACACAAGATAAAATTTCAAACATTTAATCTAATTCTAATACTAATTTAAGAGTTATTATCCCTAAAAAAGTAGCTATATCATCTATATTTTTAATTCTTTTCACTTTGATTTCCATAGGGTCATATTCCTTTAAAAATACAGATGAAAAACTTCTTTGTATACATACTATAGGTTTATCATTTTCTATTTCATCAATACTGGAAACATTAACGGTAGATTTTTCATCTAGTCCATATGATATTGTTTTTATATTAAAATGCCTTATATTTATTTTACTGGCAGAATTAACTATTAATATATCAGATAAGTTTAAAGCCTTACGTAAATTAATAATTTTATCCTTTTTTGATATTTTATCTATTAAAGTTATTTTAAACTTTACATTTTTACTATCTTTACAAAAATGTGCATGTTTTAATATATTTTTTAATGATATTTTTTTATCCATAAAAGAATAAATCTTTATTCTTTCCCCATTAAGTTCAATACATAATTCTTCCAAATCTATTCTCCTGATTTTAATAATATTATCTTTTCAATTATGTATGTTTATTATTCAAAAAAATAAAAAAACCATATCAAAAGATATGGTAAATGGGCAAAAAAATGGTGACCCATCGGAGATTCGAACTCCGGACACCTTGATTAAAAGTCAAGTGCTCTGCCAACTGAGCTAATGGGTCACTTAATATTTGACAGCTTAATTAGTATACTAGAACATTCAAAATTTGTCAATACTAAATTTAAAATTTATTTATATAATTTTCAATCACTTTTGACAAAAAAATGGTGACCCATCGGAGATTCGAACTCCGGACACCTTGATTAAAAGTCAAGTGCTCTGCCAACTGAGCTAATGGGTCACTTAATTAATCTGACAGCTTAATTAGTATACTAAAACATACAAATATTGTCAATACTTTTTTATTTTTTTTATATTTTTTTTATTTATATATATTATTATACTGAAAAGCCGGTTTTTATTCATATATTTTTATCTTTTATTAAGCTTATTATTTTATAAATTTACATATTATAGATATTATTTATCACTAAATAACTTATTTATTATTAATTTGTAAAAAACATTATAAACTTATGGAAATAAAAAGAAAAATCATTATAATTTATATAAATAAAAGGAGAAAGATATGAATTATTTAAAATATAGAGAACATAAAGGAAAAGAATATTTTGATTTTCCAAATGACTACTGCGTAATCGATATTGAAACCACAGGGCTTGACTCTGAATACAATGAAATAATAGAAATAGGAGCACTTAAAATTAGAGGAACTAAAATAAATGAAGAATTTTCAATTTTGGTAAAACCTCAAAAAGAAACTATTTCTGAGGAAATACAAAAACTAACAGGTATTGATAATGAAATGGTTAAGGATGCCACCAATATAAAAGATGCAATACTTAAGTTTAATGATTTCGTTGGAAAAGATATTTTAGTTGGACAAAACGTTAATTTTGATATAAATTTCTTATATGATAATTATGAAAAAAATACAAATTTTTATCTTAGTAATGATTATGTAGACTTACTTAAAATATCAAGAAAAATAAGTCCTGAATTTGAAAATCATAAACTTGAAACACTTTTAAAAAAATTAAATATACAAAGAGACCAAAAACACAGAGCTTTATCAGATTGTATAGACACATATCACTGCTTTGAAAAGTACAGGAATATTATTTTAGAGCAATATGGTGATATAAATATGTATAAAATGATATTTAACTTATAAAAAAAGAACATACATAATGTATGTTCTTTTTATTTTAATTTTAATAAAAATAACTTTCAATATTATTATTTATATCATTTATATCATTGGTTCCTTCTTCAAATAAATCGTTCATTGCAGAATTCATATTATCAACATTCCAGTAACCTTCATCATCTTTACTCAAAATCATTGTTACTTCTTTTTGTTCAAATTTACCTTCTTTTGCTGCATTATTTATTTCTTTTGTAAAATTCTCCATTAATTTATTTGTAATATCACTGTCAGAAGCAGAAGTATTATCCATAAACCATTTAACACTATCTTTCATGGCTTGATCATAAGCCTTACCAAAATCAATCACAGAAAATGATACTTTTGCATTAGCCTTATCCCCATCTTCTTCAACGCTAATTATTTCATAATTAAGATTTTTATATATAGATAACATAAATTCATCTATTCCACTTGATTTAAAATATTGAAGATCATCTCCAAAGTATTCTTTATATTGTTCATCAACTTCTTCACCATTTATATATTTTTCCAATACTTTATCTTCGTCTTTACAGCACATAATATCTAAGTATGTTTTCAAAAAATCTTCTGGTTTTTCTCCTCCACATCCTGTCAAACTAAATATGACAAAAATTGACATAATTAGAGCTATAATCTTTTTCATAATTTCCACCATCCTTTTGTCTTATAAATTATAAATATATTATACCATAAAACTTTTAAACGTTATCAATATTTATTATTTTTTATAAAAATATACAATATTTTACAAAACCAGCAATCTAATTTTATTTTATGATATAATAGTTAAAACAATTTCAGGAGTATAAAAATGATAAATAAAGTAATAAAAACAATAGAAGAATTTTTAAATGGAAATATCCAAAAAGACGTATTCATAAAAAAATTACATAAACTTATCGATAAAAACCATGAAAAATTATATAAAGAAGATGAAGAAGTTGCAGATTTAATAACAAATGAACTTATTGAAATATGCGATAAAAATATTAGGAACAGTGAAGAATTTATGGAAGAAATAAGTGCAATATTTGAAGAAATAAAAATCATAATAGAATTATAAAAAGAGAATGTAGTAACATTCTCTTTAAATTTTTATTCGTATAAACTTCCTCCGATAAATTCTTTTAATAAAGATACACCAGGAATAAATTCTTCTGATTGTATATCTTTAAATAAAGACAAGAAATCAATAAGATGTTTTGCTTCATAATAATATTTATTATCATGTTTTATCTCTGATAAAAGAGGAAGAGCATATTTTTTAAGTACAGGAATTTCATAAATTAAAGTTGAATTAATAATATAATCAGCTTCTTCCCTATAAGGAACAATATTTACCTTCTCTCCTTCTCTTACATCTTCCCACATACTTATGGTATCAGTAGCACTGTTACCTCTAAAATGTGCGTCTCTTACAATTCTTCTTAACATTCTTATTTTTGATGTTGTAATTCTATTATATTGATCTATTCCCATAACTGTTAATGGGGCAATGTATATTTTAAATTTTTCACTTTCCGGAATATCTAGTGTAAGACGTTCATTAAGTCCATGAATACCTTCAATAATAATTGGACTATGCTCGTCAACCTTTATTTTCCTTCCTGTTTTTCTTCTATGACCGGTTTTAAAATCAAATATAGGTATGCTAACCTCTTCTCCTCTGATAAGCCTTATTAAATGCTCATTAAACAAAGGAATATCGATTGCTTCTATTGACTCATAAAGAGGCTTACCATCTTCATCTCTCGGAGTAAGTTCTCTATTTAAGAAGTAATCATCAAGTCCTATTGTAACAGGACTTAATCCTCTAGCCATAAGATGTGTTTTTAGTCTTTTTGATGTCGTAGTCTTACCGGAAGAAGAAGGTCCGGATATTAAAATAATTCTTTTTTCATCTTTTGAAGTAATTATTTTATCGGCTGCTTTTGCAATTAAATACTCATGTCTTGCCTCACTTGCCAAAATAAGTTCTTCACATTCTCTATTCTCTATTTTTTTGTTTAAAGATGCTATATTTGTTACATTAACATCTTTTAACCATTTATCAAAAGCTTCGTATTCATTAAATAATTTGGGATTATCATAAAAAGCATGAAGTTTATTAGGATGACGCTTATCACACCCAAGCAAAACTGCTCCATGATTGTATTTTATTATATCAAATATTTTCAAATATCCGGTAGATGGCAATAAGTCACCATAGAAATATCCATAACAATCACCTAATTCATACAAGGTTAAAAGACTTTTATCATCTAAATAATCAACAACTTCTTTATTTGTTAAAAAAATATTTTTATTTATTGATTCTTTCATTTCTTCTTTTGTAGTTTTTAATTTTACAATAGGAAAATTAAAATCTATAAATTCTCTCATTTTTTCTTTTAACTTTAAAATATCATCTTCAGATAAATCACTTTCATCTTTATATTCAAAAAATATACCGCCTCCAATAGAATATCCTATGGAAATTTCTCTATTTTTAAAAATCTTTTTTGAACTTACCGCAAGTAAAAACAATAATGTTTTTTCATAAATCTTTTTACCTAAAGATGTATTAAGATAAACAAAACTAAAATCACAATCTTCTTTAAAATGATAATTTAAACTTTCAACTTCATTATTAACAAGACCTCCTACTATTATGTCTTTTTTATCACTTAGACTAGCAAGGTCTTTAATAGTTGTATCTTCTTTTATATTTAATATTTTCTTATTATCAAATTTTATCCTTATCATGTTACTTCTCCTTTAACTGCAAATATTTGCTTACTCCTTCAAGATAATGAATAGGATATTTATGATCTAAATACACCTTCAATTCTTTATTAAAAGCATCATAAGGTATAGACTTCCTTCCACCTTTCATTGCATTATTATAATACTTTATTAAGGTTTTTATGTCTAAAATAAAATATTCATCAAAAATTTTAAAATGGACAAGTAAGAATGCAATACCGCCTTGCATATCAAACTTATCCATAAATCTTACTTGATGTTCATGTATATTAGCAATGGGAAGACTTTTCCCCGAAATTTCTTTTGCATCAAAACAAACTGGTATACCTTGAATATTACCAATATAATCAACGGTACTTTTTTCATCAAAATAAGCAAGAGATATTACTCCTCTTTCATTATCAAGTCTAACCGGCTTTATTGCCGTAGGAATCTTTTGAACAACAGCCAAATCATCATCAAAGTACACCTTATTGGTTCTGTTTATCAAATCCTCAAATTCGCTTCCTCTAAGACCTCTGCTTTCCCAGTACCCCATTTTTTCTCCTTATTAAATTATAATTCTTCGTTATTTCTTCTTTTTACTCTTATATTTTTTCTTTCTTTTTTTCTCTTTTTATATTTTTTTTGTCTGTAAATATATATACCTATAGATATCAAGACAGTCAATAGTATTATACCGCCGACAAAGTAAGAAAATATAACAGACGTTCCATTATTATTTTCTTGATTTTGAACTTGTGTATTTTGAGTGTTTTGAGTATTTGAAGTCGTAGCTTTTTGTTCTTGTTTTGTAACAGTAGTAAGCTCTGCTTGTGTAGGAATATATACATCAGTTATCTTATAAGTGTCAATTATTTTATTTATTGTAGATTTATTTTCGGACATATCAGCCATGTATGAATCTATTTGAAGAATATAAAGTCCTCCATTATTAACTGTAAGATAATACTCACCTTCACTTTTTACACTTTTCCCTTCATAAGAACATTTCCATGCAGGTATACCACTAATAGTGGTTTTACTTATCTTATAATCATAACTGCTTTTAGCATCGTCTAATATATCTTTAAAATAATCTTTTATGTAATCTTCATTATTCCAAGTATCTTTTACAAAATTACTTTCTATATAAACTTGTTTTCTAAGTAACTCTTTTTTAGACAATTTATTGTTCTTTAAGACTTCTTCGTAAATATCACCATATGAAACTCTAACCGTTAAATTAAAATTTACAGGAAACTCTCTAGCATTTTCACTTATTTTTTCCATATCGCTTTTTGCGGAAGAAGGAATTTCAAAACTCATATGCAAATCTTCATTTGAATATGAAACAAATTTTTCAGCCGCAAAAATATATGGTGTAATTATACTTATTATCATAAAAAAAACTATCAAGCCTACAATTATTCTTGCAATTAATTGTTTGGTTTTAGATTTCATATTACCCTCCTAATAGATACTATTGATAATGATATCATATTTGTTTTTTTTTATCAATAATGTTTAATTTACATAGTCAAATCATATATTAAAACAAAAGGAAATAATTTCAAACATTTAAAACATAATTTTTTTGAATTTCAGATTAAATTCAGTAAAAATTTCATCTAACTTCAAATTTTATAATTTTAAATTATTTCTAACAAATCAATCTTTCCAAATAAAACAAAAAAGCTGCAATCCTTTAAATAAAAGGACTGCAGCTATGTAAAAAGAAATTATGGATTTTATTCCCAAGGTTTTAAAACAACTTTAATAGCTTCACCTGTTTTAACTAATTCGATACCTTTTTTGATATCTTTCAAAGGAATAACGTGTGTGATAAATTTAGTAGCATCGATTTTACCTGTTGTAATAAGTTCGATAGCTTTTCTAAATACTGATGGAGCGTAAGCGTAACCACCGTATAATACAAGTTCTTGATAGTGAATTAAGTTAGAGTCAAAAGCTACGTGACAGTTATCTTTTGGAAGACCACCGAATAAAATAACTTTTCCTCTTGGTTTTAATAAGTGTGTAGCTTCAACTTGAACAGAACCTACTGGGCAAGCTGTAATAACAACGTCAGCACCGATACCTTCTGTTTCTTGCATAACGAAATCATGTAAATCACCAGCAACAGGGTTTACGAAATCATCTGTTGTATCAAATCTATGAGCCATTTCAAGTCTGTGTTCGCTTGGTTCAGAGATAATAACTTTTTTAGCTCCTCTTGCTTTTGCAACAGCACTATGTAAGTTTCCTAAAGGACCAGCACCGATAACAACAACTACATCACCATCTTTTACGTTTGCGAATTCTTGTGTAGAGTAAACACTTGATAATGTTTCAGCTAATGGGATTAAGTCTAAGTTAAATCCTTCTGGAACTTCTACGATACCATCATCTGTACAACAATCAGCTGGGATTGGAACATATTGAGCATATCCACCAGGCATTTCAGAACCTAAAAGTTTTTTATTGATACAATGGTTTTGTAAACCGTTTTTACAGAAATAACATTCACCACAAAGTTTGATAAGTGGATTTAAAACTACTCTTTTTCCTGCTGGATATTTTGCATTATCACTTTTTTCGATTACACCAGCAACTTCATGACCTAAAATATGTGGAGGTGTAACATCTTTATGACCAGAACCAAATGTTCTAATATCAGAACCACAAAGACCTACTGCTTCAACCTTTACTAAAATACCACCTTCTGGACATTCAGGTGTTTCAACGTTTTCTAAACCAAAATCATTTGGTCCTCTAAATACGACTGCTTCCATTATAATATTCTCCTTAAAAATTATTTTTTTATTTGTTTTATTTTTTTGTTGAATTGATTATAACACAAAGTCAAGCAGAATAAAATATATAAATTAAAACTTTTGTAACTTGATAAGGTTTACATTTTAAATTTTTGATTTTGCCATGTTACAAATGTCACATTTTATACTTTTTAAGGAGGAAAATTAAATAAATGTTAAAAAAAATATGGTATTTTCTTATTCTCTTTTCGGTAATTTTTGGAATTTTCACAGGCAAAACAAATAATATTGCAAATGCATTTTCATCCGCAGGACAGGACAGTGTAAAAATATGTTTTTCTCTCATCGGAACAATGTGTTTTTGGAGTGGAATAATGGAAATAGTTTCAAAAAGTAAATTAACCGATAAAATAAATACTGTTTTTAAACCAATTATAAATATACTATTTAAAGATATAAAAAAGGATAAAGAAGCCTCAAATGCTGTTATTTTAAACCTTTCCGCAAATTTTTTAGGTCTTGGTAATGCTGCAACACCTCTTGGAATAGAAGCCATACACAAAATGAATAAACTTAATACAAAAAAAGATACCCTAAGCGATGATATGATTATGTTCTTGATTTTAAACACAACATGCCTACAACTTCTCCCAACCTCTATATTTGCTTACAGAATGTCCTTTGGATCTAAAAATCCAACCATAGTATTCCTTCCTATTTTACTTTCAACACTATTTACAACAATTTGTGGAATCATACTGGCTAAATTATTTAAGAGGGGTAGTAAATGCTAAATTTCATATCTTCTTTTGTAATTATTTCAATTATTCTAGGTATTTTAACCTATGGAATGATAAAAAATATTGATATTTATGCGACATTTGTAACAGGTGCAAAAAAGGGGCTAAAAACAACTTTGAGCATTTTTCCATTCCTTTTGACATTCATCATAAGCGTTAATGTTTTTAAAGAAAGTGGATTAAGCGATTTTTTAATATCTATTCTATCCCCTATTTGCAATATATTCCATTTTAAAAGTGAATTACTGCCTTTAATGATATTTAGACCAATTTCAGGCTCAGGAGCCAGTGCAATTCTTTGCGATATATTTAAAGTATACACGCCCGATTCCTTTATTGGACTTACAGCAAGTATAATGATGGGTTCTACCGAGACAACTTTATATGTTTTAAATGTATATTTATCAGGAGAAAAAATAACTAACCTAAGATATGCCCTTAAAGTCTGTCTTCTTGCAGATTTCTTTGGCTTTATTATGGCTTATATTATATCTTTAATATTTTTTACATAAATAAATTTTTCGTTTTTTTAAAGAAAATTAACAACATATTAACAAAAATTAACATTCTCTTAAGTTCCGTTTTTAAGGCTTTTTTTATGATATATTGTGTTTAAAGAAATTAAAAAATAAATTACATATCATATAAAAGAGAGGGAAAAAATGAATACATTAATTTTAACTGCTCGCTTCGGAATGGGACACATATCCGCAGCAAATGCAATAAAGGAAGAACTTAAATTAAAAAATAATAATTCCAATGTTTACATTGTTGATGTAGTAGATTATCTTTTCCCATCATGGGCAAATTTAATTTACTCAGGATTTAATCATCTAACAAGTAAGTTTTCAACAGTATATAACTTTTTTAATAAAACAGCGGGAAATTACAATGAAACAATACCATTAAAGAAAGCACTTGTTAAAAAATTAGATAGATTAATAGAAGAATATAATACAGATGTAATTATCTCAACAATACCAATTGCATCAAAATATATATCACTATATAAAGAAACAAAAAATATAAATATACCTTTATATACATATATAACTGATATTTCAGCACATAACGAATGGTTAGGCAAAGGAACAAATTTATATTTTGTAGGAAGTAAAGAAACTAAAATTGAATTAATTGGAAAAGGTGTTGAAGAAGAAAAAATACTAATTTCCGGTATACCTGTAAAACAATCATTCAAAAACCTAAAAATAATTAAAGGGAAAAAACAAAAAGAATTATTAATTATGGGTGGCGGACTTGGATTAATACCTGGAATAGAAGATATTTTAAAAACTTTTAACGAAAACGACTCTATCAATGTCACATTAATATGCGGAAAAAATAAAGAAATGTTTAATAAGATGAAAGAAAAATTTCCTAATATTAATGTAGTGGGATTTACAAATGATGTTCATAAATATATGAATAAAGCTGACCTAATAATAACAAAATCAGGCGGAATAACAACATTTGAAGCAATTCACGCACTTTGTCCTTTATATATAATACATCCTTTCTTAATGCAAGAAGTTGGAAATGCTTTATATATAGAAAAAAATGATATTGGAATGATTAAATGGAAGAAAAAAGAAAACATATCAAAAGATGTAATAGAGTTAATCAATGATGAAAAAAGATTAAATCAAATGAAAGAAAATATGAGAAGAATAAAAAAAGAAACTCAAAACGATTATTTAGAAACTATTATATCTGCTTAAAGGTGAAAGACATATGAAAATTTTATTTTATACTATATTAATATTCATATCATTAATAATTTTATACGGAATAATTCCAACTTATGTTTATAAGATAAAACATAAAATAGAAAAAAAGAATATAACAAATAATGGTAAAAATATATACCTTACATTCGATGACGGCCCGGATCCAAAATATACTTTGGAACTTCTTGATATTTTAAAAGAAAATGACATCAAAGCATCCTTTTTTGTAGTAGGTGAATTTGCAAAAAATAATCCTAACATAATAAAAAGAATGCAAGAAGAAGGGCATAAAATAGGACTTCATTGGTATGAACACAAAAGCGCACTCATACAACATCCTCTAAAAACCAAAACGAACTTTCAAAAAGGAATAAATACCTTAAATAATCTAGGCGTAAAAAACCCAAGTTTCAGACCTCCCTGGGGACAATTCAACTGGGCAATGATATACCTTATGAAGTCCTATAATTTAAAACCTTTCCTTTGGGATGTTATGGCAGAAGATTGGCAAAAAAACACGACAAGTGAAATAATAAAAAATAAACTTGAAAAAAGAGTAAAGAACAATGATATTATCTGCCTCCATGACGGACGAGGTAGAGATGGTGCTCCAAAAAGAACAATAGAAGCATTAAAAGAAATTCTTCCAAAATGGAAAAATGAAGGATACATTTTTAAAACAACCGGAGAATAAAATGAAGGATAATAAAATAAAAAATATTTTTAAATCTACAATATTTTTTGTAGTAATGCTTATTCTTACGTCTTATATGTTGTTTAAAGATTCAAATTTAACATCAATAATTGAGACTATTGAAGACGTAAATACAAACTATATACTACTTGCCATTATAGCCATGTGTATATTTATAAGCTGTGAAGGAATAAACATACTTAGAAACTTAAATATACTGGGATATAATGTAGGACTTATAAAAGGAATAAAATATGCCCTTGTAGGATTTTTCTTTAGTTCAATTACCCCATCAGCATCAGGTGGACAACCTATGCAGGTTTATTTTATGAAAAAAGATAACATAGAAATATCACACAGTATAGTAGCTTTACTTATAGAACTTGCAAGTTTTCAAATCAATACTGTAATTATTTCTCTTCTTGGTTTTTTTCTTAATATGAATTTCTTTATGGAAAAAATAGGAAGCATAAAATATCTTTTATTTATAGGAATAACAATAAATATAATTGCATTTTTGTTTATTATATGTGCACTTTTTAATAGAAGATTAATGGAGAAATTATTAAATTTTGCAACAAAAATTTTAACAAAACTAAAATACAAAAATATTGAAGGATTTAAAGAAAAATCAAAAGAACAACTTGAAGAATACGCAAGCGGCGCAAAATACATAAAAAACAACAAAAAAGCACTTATAAAAACTTTAATGATTACATTTATACAACTAACAGCAATGTATTCTGTAACATTCTTTGTATATAAATCTTTCGGACTTTCACAGTTTAATTTTATACAAATAATATCAATACAAGCTGTACTTTATTCATCTGTAATGGCTCTTCCATTACCAGGCGGAGTGGGTGCAAGTGAAGGAGGATTTTTATCACTATTCAAATATATTTTCCCTCTTACACTTACAAGCCCTGCAATGTTACTTTCAAGGGGAATAAACTTCTATTTATTCGTTCTTATTTCAGGACTGGCAATAATGTTTTTTCAACTTATTTATATTAAAAACTCCAACATGATCAAGGAAACCTCATAAGGGTTTCCTTGATTTATTCTATTCTTTCCCAAATATAAACAGCTTTATAAGCAGGTATAATATTAAAAGCCTTTCCACTTCCTACATTTGCACTTGTTGCCGTATGTTTATGAGTATATGACCATGATACACTTTTCCATGCATTTACAGGAGTTGTATCACTTTTTTGATAATTTCTTTTTGTTCCAACAGTTCGTGTAAAAGGTCCTGATGTCCCGCCTGTTGTCCCAGTAGAAAACACAGAGCCAATACTTCCACTTGATGATGCATTATTTATAGTAATAGAATGTGAATGGACTGGTAATTCTTCGGTTTTTAAGGTATGACTTAATCCTCCTCCTTGACTATTTAACTTATACGTTTGATCATCTGCACCAAAAATAAACCTACCTTTTATTCTTTCCCAATTTCCTCCCCATTCTATATTAGGATCAAAAGAGCTATTATTAATGTATACAATCGAACCGACAGGATGTATATAATCAAGTAAACCTATACCTTTTACCCCTTTATGAAAAACAGCCGGAATATTTACTTCAAAGGCATCTTCTTCACAAAATTTCCCGATAGAAATTCCCTTTCCACCTTTTCTAAAATCTAAAGTTACAAATTCAGTTTGTAGTAATACATAATCTTCTGAACTCATATAAAAATCATTATATTTAATTTTTATATCAAAAGTACTTTCATTAGGAAAAGTAGCCATATCTAAAGGAATTAGAATATTAAATTTTTCAGAAACCTTATCTTTATTGGTTACAACAGTAGACACATATTTCCCATCTATAAACTTCCCTTCTTCAAATTCATCACTTACGACAATAACCCCTTTAAAAAATTCCTCATATTTTTCTGCACCAAATAATTTTCTATATAACACATATTCAAAAGTATTCTTCTTATTAACCGACGCAAAATCAGCATTAAAACTTACAATAAGAGAATTACCACTACTCTCTTCAGCTCTTTTTACATTAAAATTGGAAATATTTAAATTGCTGTAAGGATATACAGCTATTGTTGAGTTTAAAGCTGTACTTTCATACCCTCTGCTGTCTACAACGCTGGTTACAATATTTATTTTATCCCCACTATTTGGAAGTGTAATTCCTTTTATATGTGAAGAAGTTGAAGAATAAGCTTTTCCTCCAACATTAACTTTATATGTATTTATCGTAGCATTATTTTTTCCATCAGCCGTTATTAGAGAATCAATAGTACTTACATTTTGAACCAAAAGACCTTCAAGAGTATTATTACCGGTTATTTCATTACCTGAGACAGTAGGCTTAAATTCATCAGTATCTGGAACTTTTACAGTTAAATTAACATACTTACTTCCTATATTTGTACTGCCACTATATGTAGTACATGTTATTTTCATTGTTGCCGAAGTAGCCGAAGTAATATAATCTGCCAAAGAATTATCTAAACTTAAAGATGTACTGCTTCCAACATTACTTATAGTCTTTGAATAACTTCCCATTGCACATACTATTTTATGCGTAAAAGAACTACTCTTTCTATTTGTATAAATTGTAACACTACTTCCTACATTTACTGACGATGCACTAAGTGTAGGAGTAGAAGCTCTTGGAATAGTCGCAAGTTTATAACTTCCCGACAAACTTCCTGTTCCAAGACTTATTCCTGTTGGATGAGATGCACTAACAGATACAGTCTTTGTTCCGTCTGCATTATGTGCTATGGTTTTTGTTACAGAAAATAATTTATTATATGTTCCTGTCCCCTTACTTCTAAAATCGAAACTTACGGATTTTGTATATTTAACCCCGTTTATTTTATAAGTAAATGTTTGAGAGTCTAAATTATAACTTTGAGAGTTACTGCTTGCTTTATACATTCCAAAAGTAAAAGTGACACTTGAACTGTTATTTGTAACACTTTGAGAGTTTGTAGAACAAGTTACATATAAATCATAACTACTTGAAGCATAATTTCCTTTTATTGTTGCCATTATTCTTCTCCTCCTTGTAAATATGTTATTGTGAGATTTCCTTCGCTTCCGTCAAACATAAAATCTCCTATTCTTAAATTTTTATTTATATTTGCCATTGAAGTTTCAAGCCCCATTGTATTTATCTTAGTTGAAACATTTTCTCCAACCTTAAAATCAATATTTCCGTTTGCTAAATATATACTCGCTCCTGTTTGAGTTTCTTCTAAAGAATCAGTATTTTCACCATCTAAATTAGTTTCTGTTAAAGAGAAACTTTGAACAACAGGATTATTTTCTTTTACTTCATCGCTTGATTCAACATTTATCCATTTTGCATTTATCCCAACAGTACTTATGTAATTTGCAATAAACGAACCTTCATCACTTAAACCAAAGGACCAAATCGGCTCTTCATCGTTGTAATTATTTGTCCATCTAAAACCATTCCCCGAAAGTTCATATACAATATTACTTTCTTTTAATGTTTCTTTATTGTGATAATAATAAACAACACTGCCGTCATCATATCGTTTAGATGTAGAATAAAGCCCAAGCATTGCCCCTGGTATTTTATTTAAAGCAAGTATGTCTTTTTCTCTTTTTGAAAGCTCTTTTTTAAGTTCTTCCTTAACATTGCTTATTATGTTAGATTCATGCTTTGTAAGAGGATTTGCTGAAGCATAACTAGCTTTTTGCTCTGTTGTCCCCTTTGCTTCAATTTCAGAAGAGCCATTCAAATTAAAAGTATGGTGTGTAACAATACTTTCAAACCCATTGCCCATATTATCTGTAAAAACTATTTTTGCAAGAGGCCATAAAAACGGAAGTGATATCGTTGTAGCTTTAAAAGGTAGATAGTTTATTACTTTCATATTAGAAAGACCATTTATAACCTTGTTTACATATGTTTCATCATATGATATTACCTCTTCTTCATCATCTGTAAAATCTAATGAGCCATCTTCACCACCAGAAACATCACCCTCATCTGGTGTATCTTCTTTGTTTTCAACTATTTCAGGTGATGTAATAAGCTCATTTCCCTCAATAGTATAAGAAAGAAGAGTATTAACACTTTCATCTCCTTTGTTTTCTTCACCTTCAATCTCACTTGTATCAGATGGTAAAGTATATTCATTTGTAAGCTTAACTTCTTTTGTTACATTACCGTCTTTACTGTTTACAACAAGTTTATTTAATGTAAGAGATGTGTTTGAGTATTCTGATGAATATCTGATATTTGGCGTAATATTAAAAACTTCTGTTGTATTTGGCACAAAGAAATAATCATAGAATTCTAATTTCAAATTCCCCTCTGCATCCATATATGCACAACTTCCTGTTATCTCACAAATCCATTGTAAAATCTGTCTACAGGTTATTTCTTCTCCCTCCGGATAAGAACTTGGGACATAATCAAGATTAGGTAAATCAAGATTTATAAAATATTCATCAGGTGAAATATCATTTACGCATTTTGAAAAAATAGCATAAAGTATCTGCCTAATGTTCATACCTTTAGGATATAAAGAAAAATCAAATACTTTATCAAAAGCTACTAAACCGTCAAGAGCAGTAAGTTCTACGGTTGTTTGATTTTTAACCTGTTCATCTACCATAAATACACCCATTGGAATATATGAAATAAGCCCGTCATCTGTTTTAACTTTTAACCTTACATAAAGTTTTGCACCGTTAAAATCAACATCATCAAAATTTCCTTTGTGGTTATCCAAAGTCATTTTTAATTCTGCCGCTATGGCACTGCCAATTTCTATGTTATCCCCACTTGCAACATATCTATCAATAGAAAAAGAACCTGCAATAATATTTTTTTCTGTTATATTCATTGAAGTTTTTTCATTTTTTACAGTTTCTTCAGTAAGTAATTCTGTATTACCATTTTTGGGAGTTTCTATCGGTGGTAAATTAACTGCCGATGAAAAAAAGACAGAGATGTCAACTCCCTGTCTTGTATTTTCCATTACTTTATCAAATGTTTTCTTATCAATTTTATATGACATATTTAAACCTCCTCACTTGGAACTTCCCCATTATCATCTTTTTTAACCTCTTCAAAATCTGTATTGGCTTTTCGTTGAGATAGTGTAAGAGAAAAGCCATCCCAAAATCCAAGTGCACCATTATAAAGAGGCACGCTTGTTTCACCAAGATAAAATTCATCTACTAAATATGCGTTTTTCTTTGGATCAAAATAACATATTGTTACATATTCATCCGAAAAATTATTAAGAACAATGCTTAAGTCGTTACTGCTCATTGCCCTGTATGAAACCGATAATTCAACATATTCACCAAGCTTCATTTTATTATAAGTAGTATCTTCCGTTCTTCCGCTGTCAGAAGATAAAAGCTCTTTTAATGCACAACTGTAAGATGAAGGGCAAACCTGTAAATCTATGTATTTTATCATTTTAACGCCTTCTTTATCGTACGTATCAACTATTAAAAAAGGAAGGGGATTTTTTATCTTTTCAAGCCCTTCCTTTATATAGTTATTAAATTCTTCATATGTTTTTTCAATTATAACTTTTTCCATTTTTATACCCCCAATGCAATAATAGTTTTACCGTCTCTTCTGTTTCTTCTTTCGATAGCTGTAATAATATCTTGAGATTTCACTTTGCCGTTATTATCAACTATTTGAATTGTCCAATCTCCTCCGACCATATTTGAGCCAAAAGCAGCGCTTACAGCAGAATATACACCTTTTGAAACAGATGCAACAATTTGGTCATTGTTCATGACAGCTGTTTTTCCGTTAAATGAGCCTACAAGTTCAGGTCCTGCCTCTCTTGCTATAAACATTTGTCCCGCATCAACAATACCGCCTTTTGCAAGTCTTGGTAAAGAAACTCTTGCTATTACGGGAATTTCTACTCCCGGTATTTTATTTATTAATCTGATTGCTCTATTTATGGCACCGATAAACCCATTGATAATACCGCTTGCAAAACTTATAACTGCATTAACCACAGACTTAAAAGCTCCTGATATACCATTACCTATTGCAGTACCAATTTTACTGAACATGCTTTTTATATTGCTCCAGATATTGCTAAAAAACTTCACACATCCGGAAAATGCGTTTTTAATTCCATTCCAAGCACTTTTAAATATGCTTCCAAACCATGAGCCGACTTTTGCAAATACATTCTTTATTCCACTCCATACGTTCGAGAAAAACTCACCAACAAAGGAAAATGCATTTTTAATTGCTTCCCAGCCTGCTGAGAATACATTTCCAAAGAATTCAGCCACAACAGAGAAAATACCGCAGATAACTTCCCATGCCATGGAGAAGATTGAACCTACAAACTCAAGCCCTGCAGAGAATATACCGCATATACCTTCCCATAATAAACCTAAGCCTTCTTTGATTAATTCTCCGTTACCTGTAAATAATCCAACAATTATATCAAAAACACCTTTTACAATTTCAACGGCTCCTGAAATTAATTCTGAAATAAAATCAAAAAATCCTGTTACATATTCTGTTATCATTGGTCCATATTCTTCCCATAATTCAATTAATACATCAAAAAGTCCAACAATAATTTCAGATATTAATCCAACTGCTTCTGTAATAGACTCTATTAGCCCTTCAATTCCGGAACAAACCCCCTCTACAAATGGAGTCATTTCATCTCCTTCTCCACCAAATATAGCTTCTTTAAAATCCGTAAAGGCTAATATTGCAGGCTCAAAAGCATCTTTAACACCATTCCATGCCGTTGTAATTTTATCTCTAAACTCTTCATTAGACTTCATTAGTTCTTTAAAAATAGCAATAAGAGAAACAACTGTTGCAACAATTAAAGCAATAGCAGCAACAATCCCACCTGACAAAAGAGAACCCGCCATGGAACCAATCTTACTTGCATTTGCTGTAAGTGCATTTCCTGCTGCGCTCATTTTATCTGATACTAAATTTGGAAGATCCTTTATTCCGTCTTTAATGCTTTTAAAACTAACATTAGATATTGATTCTTTAAATTTTGAAAAACTATTCGAAGCTTTCTCTCCTAATTTTGAAATATCATCTTTAAATTTTAAAATATTTCCTTTTCCGTCACTTACAAAATCCGAAAAAGATATTTTACTGTTATTTAATTCTCCTTTAAAATCTTTTAAATATTTTCCGGCTTTAATTGTTCCGTCTGATACTGCATTTGAAAAAGATTTTATAGCCTCACTCTTATTTACACTTGAATATAAATCTTTTATTGTATTTTTTATACTTTTAACCGCATTAATACCTTCTGATACAGAAGTTACAATGTCTCCCATACCTCCAACAAAAGAGCCAAAACTTACCAAACAATTATCCACGGCTCCCGTTAATACTCCCACATTATTTTGAAGCTGTGTTATATTATCTGCCAATGTTGTAATATTTTTTGTCATATTTCCAATATTTTTATTTGCCATTTTTTTCTCCTTTCTATTTTTCATTTTGGCTAAAAAAATAATTATTTAATTTATTCTTTCAATTCAACCCCCCCTTTCAAAAATTCGTAATAAAAAAAACACCAAACTCTCGTTTGATGTTTTTAACTAATTTTATATTTTATAATCCTAATTTTTCAAAACTGTATTTTGAAAATGTTTCTATCTTACTTTCTATTATAGGTTCTCTATCATATAAGAACATAAATGCTGCCCTCTCTTCCCCTTCATTTGCCTTTACCATATCATAAATGGCTATATATGGTTCTTTTTCCATTTCTCTTACCATTTTATCTATCATTATACTTGATATGTTTCCAAGCAAACCTTTTAAATTTTCTTTTGCCTTTTGAGAATCCTCTTTTAATTCTTCTATAATTTCAGCTCCTTTTCTTTCATAATAAAGCTTTTCTTCCATTGCTTTTGAAGTCTCTTCTTTTGACAAGATAAATTCTATATATCTTCTTGTCATTGCTTTGGATTTTTCTTCAAGCTCCCCTCCTTTTATGTCGCCTTCTATATTCTTTACTATCTGAGGAAACACATCTTTATAATAGTTATCTACCCATACTTTCGCCTGAGTCAACTCTCCAAAGTCTCCTATCTTTTCTCCTACTTCTATTAACTTTTCTCCTGTCTCTTCTATCTTATCTAAAATCCCAAGTGCAAACTTATGTTTTTCTTTGAAATATTCGTTATATTCCCTTGAACATTCAAGTCCTGTTGCTATTATTTCTTGTTCTTCTTTTGTAAAATATTTATCTTTTGTATTTTCATAATCCCTTGTATACTGCCAGTATTCATTATAGAAACTTCTTAGACTTTTATCTTCCAAAGCCATTATATATGTTCCTATAAATTCATACGCTCTAAATAAATCATTTTTTACTTTTATTTCTATATCATCATTTGGATCAAATGTCATTTTCTGTTTTAGCTTCTTTACCTTGTCCATTCTGAATACTATTTTGTCTACTATTTCTCTCATTTTTATACTATCGACACTATTTCCACATGGGAAAAGTTTATTTAACAAAAGTTTATCTTCTTCATCTAAATCTGATATTATATTATTTATATCTCCTCCCAAATCAACATATTCTGTGACATCCGTTTTAATAAATCTATAATATGATTCTATTTTTTTATTATATTTAGATATCTTTTTTTCATTACTTTCCGTGGATAGTTTTTCTTTATATGTTTTCATATTTTTAAACCACAAAAGAATACTTTCCTTTAACTTTTCTATCTTTTTTTCTTCCTTTGTTTTACCCATAATTCCCTCCTTAAATTTCGTTCTTTTATATAATTTAATTTTATCATTTTATTTTCTTTATTCAATAACATTTTTGTAAGATTTGATATTACTTATTTTATTCAAAATATATGTAGAAAATTGTAATATTTATGATTTATAATATTTATTAATCCTTTTATTAATTCAAAATAAAATATAAAAGAATTTTATTATAAATAAAAAATTCTTCATTTTGAAGAAAAATTTTTAATAATCTATATACATTTATAAATTTTTATTTTAATATATAAATATATCATTATTCTTTAAAATACCTTTATTAATACAAAAAATATATCATTTAAAATTAAATAATTATTATTGACAAAAAATTGACTTTTTTTTGTCGAGTATTTAAACAAAACGCATATAATACTTTATTTTTAATTTCGGTTAATTATAATTTTATTATAAGAATCTTTCTTTCAAGAGGTAATTCAAATGAAAACAAAAGAAGTTAATTCGTCATATGAAATAATAAGTTTAATTACTAAATTCAAATCTCAAAGATTACTAAAATTAATCTATGAATTTAAGACCGGTTCAAAATGCACCTGTACCGGATACTATATTATTGCAACAGATATGGGTCTTATTTTATCTGCTGAATATAATACTAACATTACATGTTTTATTACATACCAAAATATAGAAAAAATTTATATAATATTATCTAAAGACAAAATTAAAATAAATAATAATGAAGATTTTATCAAGTCTTTAAAATTTATTGATATTGTATTTAATGACAATAATAAAAAATATAGCTTTACACTAAAAAACTCTTTTGAAAATATAAATACAAATATCAAACTATTAGATTATGCCTCTATTGTTGAATACTTAAATATTAAGCTAAACAAAAATCAAATAAAATACATCAAAAGATATAATAACTAAAAAAAGAAAGCTATATTATTTAGCTTTCTTTTCAAATTCATTATTAAACATAGTAACATAAGCACTGAAAATCTCTTCATTATTTTTAACTTCTTCTTCTTTGTTTTCATTAAATAACTCAAAAGGCTTACCTGGATATTTATTATTATCTCCTAAAACACTTGCAATAGCATGAGATATATAAATACCATTTATCCATGAACTAAAATTGATTTTTTCAATTTCATTTTTTTTCTTTATTTCATATGCTTTAACAAAAAATGTAACTTCCTTAGGAGTAAGTTTCCAAAACAAATTATAATCAATTCCAATGGCAAGTGCATTAACGAGATATTCTTCCTCAATATAATCCTTTAAAGATTTTATATTAGATTTTTCTTCTTTTCTTTTTATACCTGTTAAGCTTCCTTCTTCGCTGTCTTGTTGAGAGCTTGAAAAAAACCGCTTTGTTCTACTGCATTATTAATCTCTTGTAGTATTTCATCAAGAGAACCTCCATTTTCAAGATGTGCTTCCAATTCGCTTCCCGCTTTTTCAAAATCACCATTCATACATAGTGCTAAAAAACCTCTTACAGTAGATAAAATCATTTTATCCATATTAGTTAAAGCAATCCCCATATCTTCCAATTTACAAATTGCATTAAAATTCAAATCAGGTATTGTATATGTTTTATTGTTAATAATCATTTTGTTTTTTCCTTTCAAAATATTTTATAAAATACTTTTTTATAGAGGAGTTTCCTCCTCTATATTTATTATCTACGCAATGCTTTTTGAAATTTTTGAACTTGGTAAAACAACAACTTTCATATCTACTGCAACATTTAAACCAGCACCTACGATTAATGCGTTATGTTTACCTGTGAAAGAATATTCTGTTTCACCAAAGTTAATTTTATATGTTAATTCTTCACCTTCTGCGCCAACTAATTGTTCAAAAACATTTGCATCATAATTTGCAACAAATTCCATAGCAGCCATACCTTTAATACCAGGGATGAATTTTTGTGAATCATCTGATAAGCAAGTTACTTCAATTGCTGCCGGTGCAGCTCCTAAATCAGGGAATGATTTAATCGCTACATCAATATTGATAGGTTCTTCTCCTTTTGTTCCTGTAATTTTTAATTTTGTTCCTTGTGTACTAATTGCCATTTTTTAAATCTCCTTTTCTTTTTCTTTTGTTTGTTTTATTAAGTCAACTATTGCTTTTGCCAAATCTGGCTTTTCATTTTCTTTGCAGGTCATTTTTGGAATTATTGTTTCATATTGTTTTTTTAATATTCCACCTTCCACAAATGTCTCCTTTACCTGTAAGTTAATCAGAGCTTTTTCATAGGATTGTTTAATATTTTTTATATCATTTAGTAAAAGATTTTTCTCATTCTCTTTTTTCTTTAATTCTTCTTTCAAAAGTAAAATATCTTTTTTATTTTGCTTATATTTTTCATTTACTTCATCAAACCTGAATTTTGGAATCATAAGAACTTTTCTTTGAATAGGATTTTCTTTTACTGTCACAATCGTTTCTTCAAACATAAACAAATCATCTCCTTTCTGTTGTTTTCGCTGACATTCAGCGTAATTCATTTCCTTAAAATATCTAAGAAAAAGTTTTATATAAAAAGTATGAAATAAATAACATTAAAAACTATTTCTATATATAACTGCCTTTATTTTTTATTTATTCATACTTTTAAACTAATTAATTACTTTTTTTAGATAAGCTGTAGTCTCTTTTCTTTCTCCGCCGCTGCTATGATACAAATTTGTTGTAATATCTATTATTTCAAATCCTTCATTCATAGCCTCTTCAAGCTTTGACTCCATATAAAATGGATCGCCTGAAATACATTTAATCTCAACCATAACTATCCTCCTTTTCTATTTTGACAATACAAGCAATCGTTTGATTTTAAAATTTGCAACATATAAAATCTACTTTGAAATATACGATTATTTAATTGTCAAATATTTCTCTTTCATATCTTTAAGGAAATTTTTATATATTTAAGTACCTTGTTTGATAAAAATTTCTAAGTTTTTTTATAATATTATTTTTTCGTTTATTTATTGCCTTTTGAGACAAATTAAAAAGAAGACTTATTTCCTTTTCTGTCTTATTTTCAAAATAATACAGATAAACAAGTCTTCTTTCATCTTTGCTTAAATCTTTAAGTATTAAATTCAATTTTTTTATTTCTAATTTTTTTATTATTTCGTCTTCACACTGAATATACATACCCTGATTATATTCAAACTGTATCCCATTTTCCTTCATATTTTCATATGAATACTCTTTGTCTTTCGCTTTTTTATAAAGATATCGTTCATGTTCTCTTTCTTTGTAGTAAGCTTTATAAACTTCGTCGCTTACATCAATGCGCTTTTTATTAACTAGTAAAGTTTTATTTTTCATCCCTTCTCCTTCCCAACAAAAAAGAGCCAAAGCAAATTAACTTTGACTCTTTTATTTGAATGATTAATATATAACAGCTGCTATTTATAATTTTTTACGATATCATTATACCATGTTTTCCCAAAAATGTTGTCCCAACTTTTTACAAGATTTTTAAACTATATTTAAAATAAAACATAAAAATAAATAAAATAAAAAAAACAGTTGACAAAAGCAAAATAATTTAGTATATTATATAGGCGGTGCTGATGTGGCTCAATCGGTAGAGCAGCTGATTTGTAATCAGCAGGTTGTAGGTTCAAGTCCTATCATCAGCTCCATTTTTATGCCTTTTAACTCTGAGTATTCAGAGTTTTTTTATTTACTTTTTATATAATAATTGTTATCTTTTTATCTCTATTGCAAATATTTAATACCAATTAATAACTTTAATAGTATTTTAAAAATAAATATTAAAAAACTTACATATAGTAAAATAATATTAATAATTGTATCTAAAAATTTTTAATTAATTATAAATATATATTGAAGTTTAAGAATAAAATAGTTGACAAAACATAAATAATTTAGTATATTATATGAGCGGTGCTGATGTGGCTCAATCGGTAGAGCAGCTGATTTGTAATCAGCAGGTTGTAGGTTCAAGTCCTATCATCAGCTCCATTTTTATGCCTTTTAACTCTGAGTATTCAGAGTTTTTTTTATACAAAAAAAGCAGGTATGAACCTGCTTTTTAAACAATCACCTTAAATATTTGTCTTGCTGTATTTTTTAAGTTTTTATAGGCTGTATCTTTTTCGATTAGCTCGTCCAGTTCCATTGGTTTATGAATTATTGAAAAATATCCATCAATAAACTCACTGTCAAGCTTATCTTCACTTTCGACACTACCTGCAAGCAGTATTGTTTTCACATTATATTCCTTTGCCATTATACAAAGACTAACCGCAGCTTTACCCATAAAAGATTGTCTATCAAATTTACCTTCCCCTGTTATAACATAATCACAATCTTTTATCTCTTCTTTTATCTTTGAATAATCTAAAACAGCATCTACTCCGGAAATAATTTTACCCCCAAGAAATGCCATAAAAGCAAACCCGATTCCTCCGGCAGCACCGGCACCTTCTTTATTGCTGTAATCTATTCCCCATTTATCATATGTTTCCTTTGCAAGTCTTTTAAGGCTGTAATCTAAATCAAATGCCATTTTTTCATCAGCACCTTTTTGAATAGAATAAACCATACTTGCACCCTCTTCTCCACAAAGTGGATTTTTAACATCAGAAGCCACAACGAATTTACATTCTTTTAATTCTTCCATAGCTCTGCTTTCATCAATATAATGAAGTCTATTTAGTTTACCACCACCGGCAGGAATTAAATTATTAAATTCATCATAAAATCTATATCCTAAGGCTTTTAACATGCCACATCCGCCGTCATTTGTAGCACTTCCACCAATAAATACTACAAAATTTCTAATACCTCTGCGAATAGCATCTCTAATCATTTCCCCAACCCCGAAAGACGAAGTAATCATAGGGTCTCTTTCGCTTTCAGGTATCAAATCAAGTCCAGAACATTTTGCCATTTCAATAAAAGCAGTATCATCCATAATCTCATAGTAGCTATCAATTATTTCTCCCAAAGGATTATGGACTTTTAAATCAATCCTTTCTCCGTTAATATCCTCCATAACAGACTCTATACTGCCTTCGCCTCCATCAGCAAAAGACTTAACAACAACATCTATATTTTCATCAACACTAAGTATCCCCTCTTTTACGGCATTCCCTGCTTCAAGAGAAGATAGACTTTCCTTAAAGGAATCCATTGCAACCAATATTTTCATAACTTATTCTCCATATAAAAAATTTTATATAATAATCTTTTTTTAATTGTCAAGTTCTTTTGTAATTTTCCTCTTTTGTATATATCTTACTATACCAAAAATAATATATAAAAACAAAGACGGTAATATCAATAACATACCTATAGTTCCTATAAACTCTATAATATCATAATCAGAATCAATAGCAAAAAACATAGTCATAAATGAAATTAAAAATACCATACCTGAAATATTTTGAATTGTCTTATATCTGATATACCGTTTAGTTAATACTTCTGCATATGTAATATTATTGTCGTTTTTATTTATTACCTTTCTTTCTTTTAAAGAAAATCCACACTCACTGCAACAATCATTTCTCCTGTTATTATCATAACCACATTTTGGGCAAATCATTTTATTACCTCAAATATAAATATTATATAATTTTATATAATTATAAATCAAAATTAAAAACTTTTCCATAATATTAGAAATAAAAAAAGACAACACCACGTTGTCTTTTATTTTATTTCATCAAGTATTTTTTCTATGTATTTTTTAACTATATCTTCTTTCGGAGATGCTGTCATATTCTTTTTGTTTATTCCGGTTGTAACATGAAGTACTTCGTAAATATCATCTTCAAAAAGTTCATTTTGTTCCCTAAATTCATCTAAGGTTAAATCTTGAAGGAATTTATTTTCTCTTACACATTTTCCAACTAAATTACCAACCACAAAATGCGCATCTCTAAATGGACATCCTTTTTTAACTAAATATTCCGCAACATCTGTTGCATTCATAAAGCTGTTTACACAAGCATCTTTTAATACATCTTTATTTACGGTTATTGTATCAATCATTCCAGTAAATATGCTTAAACATTGTTTTACTGTATCTACACTGTCAAAAGTTGATTCTTTATCTTCTTGCATATCTTTGTTATAAGCAAGAGGAAGACCTTTCATAACTGTTAACATCGCCATTAAATTACCATAAACCCTACCTGTTTTACCTCTTATAAGCTCTGCAACATCAGGGTTTTTCTTTTGAGGCATCATTGATGAACCTGTTGAATATTTATCTGAAACAGTGATAAACTTAAATTCATCACTAGCCCAGTAAATAATCTCTTCACTAAAACGTGATAAATGCATCATTATTATAGCTAAATCATCTAAAAGCTCAATTACATAATCTCTGTCAGATACAGTATCAAGAGAATTTAAAGTAATGCTGTCAAAATCAAGTAAACTTGCAACATAATCTCTATCGATATCAAATGTAGAACAAGCAAGTGCACCTGCGCCAAGAGGCATAACGTTTGTTCTTTTATATGTATCTTTAAGTCTGTCCATATCTCTTCTAAACATTTCTACATAAGCACAAAGATGATGCGCAAATGTAACTGTTTGAGCTCTTTGCATATGTGTATATCCGGGCATTATTGTTTTTGTATTATCTTTTGCAATTTCAAGTAATGTAAAAATAAGATTTTTCACAAGCCCCATAACTTCCATTATTTCAGCTTTAACATACATCTTCATATCAAGAGCAACTTGATCGTTACGACTTCTGCAAGTATGAATTCTCTTCGCACTATCCCCTATTCTATCAGTTAAGATACTTTCAACAGCCATGTGAATATCTTCATATTCTTCATTAAAAGTAACTTTTCCTTCGTCTATGTCTTTCATTAAATTTTCTAAAGCTTCAACAAGCTTAATTTCATCTTCTTTTGTAATTATACCTTGTTTACTAAGCATTTTTACATGAGCTATACTTCCTTTAATATCATATTTATATAGCACTTTATCAAAATGAAGAGAGTTGTTAAAAATATCAACTTCTTTTGCATTTTGCTCAGCAAATCTTCCTGACCACATTTTCATAACAATTACTCCTAAACATAACTTTTCAATTTTTCACTATTTATTACAATAACATATTATTTAATATATGACAATAACAATATTATACATGATTTTACAAAATTTCTGTAACTCCCAAGAAAATCAAAGCTTCACTTTTCCCGTTATTAAAATATTTACAAGCAACAAGAGAATCTTTCTTTAAATTCTCATCATAAACAGAGTCTTTCAATAAAGATAAAATATAAATATTTTCTTTTTGTATATAATCAAAAGACCTTGCCCAAATTTTTTCAACATAACCTTCTTTATAAGGTATAACTATATTTATATCATCTGGAAAAATTCTGCTTCTAAGATTATCTATTTCTTTCCTATTTCTCACTTTATAAATGGTTTTGTTATTTTCATCAAATTTTAAATGATTTTTTGCTTCCTCTTCCTTTATATGTTCTATTTCATTTAAAATATCTATATCTAAATCTTCAATCAAATCATAATTGGCAAGTTTTATCTTTTCTTCTATATATTTTCTATTTGACTTATCAACCATATCTCCCAAAATCCTAAGCATTATTCCTCTTTTATCATCTGTATAAACATATCCGATAAAACGTTCTTCAATATCATGAATTCCCATTTTTAAAAGAAATTTATCGGCATTATTTACCGATACAAATTTTCCGTCAATATCTCTGTAATTATAATCTCTAATTTTCATTAAAAAATAACCTCAAATAATTTTATATATACATGATAATATTTTTTTTAATAATTTTAAATATAAAGTTTAATCTTGACTACAAAAAACCTCTCTCTTATTTAAGAGAGAGGTCTATAGGATGAAAGATAAAAACTAAATGTAAAATAAACTATTTATCTTCGTTTTTCTTTTTCATAAAAGCTCTGATTTTTAATGGAAGTCCATAAAGTTTAATAAATCCTGCTGCATCATTATGGTCATATAATTCACCTGTTTCAAATGAAGCAATTTCTTCATTGTATAATGAATATGGACTTTCAATACCTTTTGTAATCATATTACCTTTATATAATCTTAGAGAAACTTTACCTGTAACAGTTTCTTGTGTTTTATCAACAAAAGCATCTAATGCTTCTCTAAGTGGAGAAAACCACATTCCTGAATATACAAGATCAGCATATTTAACTGCTACTGTTCTCTTATATGCTTGAGTTTCTCTATCTAAAGCAAGTTGTTCAAGTTCATTGTGAGCATAGTATAAAATTGTTCCGCCCGGAGTTTCATATATACCTCTTGACTTCATACCTACAACCCTGTTTTCAACCATATCTACAACACCAATACCATGTTTTCCGCCAAGTTCGTTTAATTTTGCAAGAAGGATAACACCATCCATTTCTTCTCCGTTTAATTTAACAGGAATACCTTTTTCAAATTCAATTTCAATTTCTTCTGCTTCATCTGGAGCATCTTCTACATATGTTGTTTTTTGAAGAAGGTTTCTGTAATCAGGCATGTTTGCAGGATCTTCGAGTTCCAATCCTTCATGAGATAAATGCCAAATATTCATATCTCTTGAATAACTTTCTTCTGCTGACATATTAAGTTTAATATCATGTTTAATACAGTAATCAAGAGCATCTTGTCTTGATTTAATACTCCAAAGTCTCCAAGGAGCAATGATTTTAATATCAGGAGCTAAAGCCATAATTGTAAGTTCAAAACGAACTTGATCGTTTCCTTTACCTGTAGCACCATGACAAATACAATTTGCACCAAGTTCTCTTGCTTTATCAACCAAAATCTTAGAAATTAATGGTCTTGCAATAGATGTACCAAGTAAATATTTGTTTTCATAAACTCCGCCTGATTTTAACATTGGGAAAATATAATCATTTACAAGTTCTTCAGTTGCGTCAATTATATCAATACTATCTGCACCATATTCAATGGCTCTTTTTGCTAAATCTTCTTTTTCATTTGGATCTACTTGTCCAACATCAACACATACCGCATGAACTTCACAATCATAATTATTTTTAAGCCAAGGAACTATTGTTGAAGTATCTAGTCCACCTGAATAAGCTAATACTATTTTATCTTTCATTATATATATACCTCCAAAATAAATCACTAATTTAAAATACTGACTAATTATACATAAAAATGTATAATTAGTCAACAATAAAAGGAAAATTTTTTATATTTTTTTATTTTTATACATTTTTATTAAAAATTTTGCATAAAATATTTACTCTGTTTCCAAATTTTGATATACACAAAATATCTTTTAGGTTGATATTTTTATAATTTAATCATATAATATATATGACCTTAAAATTATGCTATTATTTTGAACCTACACTTTTACACAGGGATATCGGGTCTTTAAGTAGATGTCAAGCCTCTATAAGTGGACGGCAGAAGCGGTAAGCAGATAACCCACCTATCATTTTTGATAGGATCAAAATCTTGGCAATTTTAGGGTCTTTTTTATTTTAAGGGGTACAAAATATGGATTTAATGGAAATATTAAAAAATAAACAAGGTTATAATTCAAACCATTCAAATGAACTTGCAAAAATTCAACAAAAAGCTAAAATGTTATGTTTTGAATATAATAATACTTCTCCAATAGAAGAAGACAAAAGAAAAGAAATTCTAAAAAATTTACTTGGAACATATAATCCTCTTGTTTTTATAGAACCTTCTTTTCACTGTGATTATGGATTCAATATACATATGCATGGGCTAGCTGTAATAAACTATAACTGTGTAATACTTGATACCTCTCCTGTAAATATTGGTAAAAATGCATTTATTGCTCCGGGTGTATGTATTGCATGTTCAGGTCATGCAATAGATAAAACCCAAAGAGCAAAAGGAGTTGGAACATCCAAACCTATAACAATAGAAGATGATGTATGGATAGGTGCAAATTCTACAATTTGTGCAGGTGTAACTATAGGACAAGGAAGTGTAATTGCTGCCGGAAGTGTAGTAAATAAAGATATACCAAAAGGAGCTATAGCAGGAGGAGTTCCTTGCAAGGTAATCAGAAACATAACAAAAGATGATATTATAGAAAATATTATTTTTTAAATAAAATACTTGACATTTTAAATTAGAACCATTATAATTTAAATACAAACAAAAAAGGAGATAAGAACAATGTTAGATAAAAAAGTTGCTGAATTATTAAACGATCAAATAAATAAAGAATTATACTCTGCTTATATCTATTTAGATATGGCAAATTTCTATGCTGATTACGGTTTAGATGGATTTGAAAACTGGTTTTATATCCAAGCTCAAGAAGAAAGAGATCATGCAATGATGATCAGAGAATATTTAAAAGATAACGGACATAAAATCACAAGTGGAGCTATTGAAAAACCTGAATACACATATGAAAAACCAATGGATCCACTTGTAAAAACATTACAACATGAAAAAATCGTAACAGGTTTAATAAATAATATATATGATGCTGCATACGAAATCAAAGATTACAGAACAATGAAGTTCTTAGATTGGTTTGTATCAGAACAAATGGAAGAAGAAAAAAGCGCTGAAGATAATATAAGAAAATTTGAATTATTTGGTCATGATGCTAAAGGTTTATACTCTCTTGACCAAGAATTTCTAGGTAGAACATATTCAGCTCCAACAACTGCTGAATAATAAAAAAGCACCAAAAGGTGCTTTTTTTATATGCAATTATATATTCAATGCCAAGTCTAAATATCTTTTCTTTATTTTAAGCTGTTTAGCTCTAAATTTAAAATATCTTTTATACATATTTACTAATCTGTCATTGACAACTTGATTTTCATTCTTTTTTAGTTCAACCCTTATATTTAAATACATATTATCCCCTATTCTTTCAAACATTTTTACCATATAAAACATAACAAATAATTTCATCTTTTTCATTTCTTTTACCTCTTTCCTTTTTTCTTGACATTATTATATATTTTTTAAACATCAAAATTTGTCGAAAAATACAACTATAAAGGTTAATTTTATTAAAAATAGTATATTTTAAAATAATGGCAAATTAATTGTATAACGTTGTATTTATAATATAAATTTTGTATAATACTATCATAACAACCAAAAGTATTAATTTAATTATATATACTAAATAGCACTAATAATTACATAAAGGATTTTAAAATGAAACTAAATTATATACATATTGGACAAACAATAAAAAGTTATAGAAAAAATAAACATATTACACAAAAAGAATTATCTAAGTTAATAAATAAATCCGTTACTCACATAAGTAAAATAGAACAAGGTCAAAGCAAAGCATCTCTTCAAACAATAGTTGACATTGCAAATACACTTGAAATAACCGTAGATGAAATTTTAAAAGGAAGTATAATAAAAACGGCACAAAATGAAATGATAAAAGAATACGAAGAAATATTTAAAAACTGCTCATTTGCAGAACAAAAGTTTTTAATAGAGAATTTAAAATTTGCCAAATATCAATTAAAAGAATTAAACAATACAAAATAAAAAAGACTTAATATATTAAGTCTTTTTTATTCACTTCTTAAAGTTATTAAATTCATTTCAAAAGGGTTAAATATTCTAAAATTAACAGTATCGTTTCCGAGTCCGGCACTTACAATCATATTTGTATCATTAATTGTATATAATCCATGGTAGTATTTTGGAAACCATTCTTGATCAGGAGATAAAAGTCCACCTTTAAAAGGTATCCTTATTATCCCCCCATGAACATGTCCGGATAAAATCAAATCGACACCGCTTTTTTCATATACTTCAAAATAAATAGGATTATGAGTTAATAAAATATTATATTTATTATTTTCAAATGTTTCTTTATTTATAGTCTTTGAAAAATTATCTTCAGTATATTCTATATTTGATTCTTTTAAAGCTGCCTTTGTAGAATAATATACTAAATCTACATTAAGCCCGTACATATTTATATATGATGAACCTTTTTGAAGTTTTATCTTGGTATTTTTTACAACTTTAACATCAAGCTCTTTTAGTGAAGATATAAATTCATCATAAACACCAACATTATTATATTCAACAAGCTGTTCATGATTTCCATCTATATAATAAACAGGATAATCTTTTGATATTTTTTTTACCAAATTTATAAAAACATGACCATCATCCTCTGTGGAATTCATCATATCTCCCGTACAAACTATAATATCAGGATCGATTTTATAAATTTTATTTATAAGTTTTATATTGTTTTCTCCAAATTCTCTCGAATGTAAGTCAGAAAGCTGAAGAATTTTATATCCATTAAAATTACTGTCTATCTTATTTGAAACAATTTCATTCTTTTGAACTATAAATAAAGAGGTATTTTCAAAATATAAATATACAAAAAGTACAAGAACAATCAATAGAGTAACTATTTTAAATCTTCTCAAAATAAAACCTCCATATATAGTGTATTGTTTATTATATCACAATATGTTTTTTAACCAAAAGGAAAATAGTGTTTTTAATAAATAAATTTATATGATATAATTAGCATACATAATTTACGTACATAATTTTTATAGAGGTGCATATGAAAAAAGAAGATTTAAAAGATATAAAACTTTTCGTTATGGATATGGACGGAACAATCTACTTAAGTTCAACTCTTATAGAAGGTTCTCTTGACTTTATTGAACATTTAAGAAAGAACAATAAAGGTGTTTTATTTTTCACAAACAATTCTTCAAGAACAGGAGAAACTTATGTAGAAAGACTTAACAATATGGGATTTAATGTTACCGATAAAGATGTAATGACATCAGGAGACGTAACAATAAAATATCTAAATACAAAATATAAAGATAAAAAAGTATACTTAGTTGCTACACCTAAAGTAACAAAGAGTTTTAAAGATGCAGGAATTAATCTTGTTGAGGAAGATCCTGACATAGTAGTTATGACTTTCGATACTACTTTAACTTATGAGAAACTAGATAAAGCATGCCATTATATAAGAAATGGAGCTTTATTTCTTGCAACACATCTTGACATAAACTGTCCTACAATAAACGGTTTTATGCCTGACTGCGGTGCTATGTGTGAACTTATAACAAAATCTACAGAGAAAAAACCTAAATATCTTGGAAAACCATTTAAAGAAACTGTAGATATGATAGTTGAAAGTACCGGATATAAAAGAGAAGAAATTGCATTTATAGGTGATAGAATTTATACTGACGTTGCAACTGGAGTAAATAATGGAGCAAAAGGAATCCTTGTTCTAAGTGGAGAAACAAAAAAAGAAGATATACCTAAGTTTGATACTACCCCAGACTTAATATTTGATAAAGCGTATGATATGATTCCATATATAAAATAAAAAAACGTTTGATATCATTTTGTATTATGATATCAAACGTTTTTTATTCTTCTATGGCATTTAAAAACATTTCATGAAATTCCTCAGAAACCTTTTTTAAATTAATAATTTTATTATTCATTAAAAAACAATGTTTGCTGCTTCCAGTATTAACAATCTCTCCGGTTTCTTTATTTGTAAGAGTATATTCAAGTTCAAGTCTAATACCGTTGTATTTCTTTATTTTAACATTTACCAAAACTACATCATCAAAATAAACCATATTCTTATATTCACTGCTTACACTAAGAACAGGAGAAATTATTCCCTTTTCTTCCATTTTTTTATAGCTAATTCCAAGCTTATCCATAAAATATATCCTTGCACTCTCATACCATCTTATATAATTTGAATGATGAATAATACCCATTTGATCTGTTTCATAATATTCAGCTTTATGTTCGTAATCTTTCATTTTTACCTCTTTGTTTATAAAATAAATTACATTTATATTCTATCATAAAACATTAAATAAAGGATTATTTTTTAATTTTATGGCAATAAATCCACCTAAATAAAAAACATGAAAAAATTTCATAAAAATTGAAAAAAAAGCTTGCATTTAATAACTTTTCATGTATAATATAAAAGGACTGTTAATAAGGCCCCTTGGTCAAGCGGTTAAGACGTCGCCCTTTCACGGCGAAAACAGGAGTTCGATTCTCCTAGGGGTCACCAAAGTCTTTTTAATTTTACGGCTCGGTAGTTCAGCTGGTTAGAATGCTAGCCTGTCACGCTAGAGGTCGAGGGTTCGAGTCCCTTCCGAGTCGCCATTTTACCTGGGGGAGTGCCCGAGTGGCTAAAGGGGGCGGACTGTAAATCCGTTGGCTCAGCCTACAATGGTTCGAATCCATTCTCCCCCACCATCCTCATAATTGATTATTATAAGTGTACAATTTGTTTGTACACTTTTTTTATTTTATAATATAAAAAAGAGCAAAAAAACGCTCTTTTTTATTGCTTATTTTAAATACAACATTTTGCTACTTATTTACTAATATGGTTTCATTTTCTAAAACATCTTCCATATATTTATAATTAGTTCCATCAAAGATAACACTTCCATCTTTTTTTACACCTATAACAACATTTTTACAAGTATATATGTCTACAATATCATTCCATTTATCTAATTCTGACATACCTATGCCACCTGTTTGAACTACAGTTCCATCTGATTTTAATCCAACAAGAACATCTCCGAGAGCTATATCTTCGATATTCTTCCAATTTGACACATTAAATTTTTTATTTTCATCCCTTATCACAATAACCTTACCTGATTTTGTCAAGCATGCAATTATTCCATTTGAGCATTCTATTTTTACTATATTTTTTAATCCTTCAATATCATTCTTTATACTTTTATCCACACCACCTGCAACAACTGTCCCATCTTTTTTAAGACCTATAATATAATTATCCTCTACTTTTACATCTAATAAATTCTCCCAATTGGTTACAATTTCTTTAAGCGTATCATTTTCTGTAATAATATTTGCTTTTCCGTTTGATTGTACGCCAACAATTGTATTTTTATTTATATCCACAGAAACAATACTTTTCCAATCTTCAATTTCAAATGGATATATATATTTATTAGAAGAACTATCAAAATTTTTAATATTTAAATTTCCATCATTACTTATTGCAAATATATAATCATCACTCAAATATACAGAAATAATATTTTCCCACATATTTACTGTTGAATCTTTTAAAAAATAACCAGAACTTTCTTTTGCACCAACAATCTTTCCTTTTGTATTTACACTTATAAATTCATCCTCATTAAAACTAAGAACTTGTAAATTCTTATCTATTTTTTTATAACAATATGAAAATTTTTCTTTTGCATCACTATAATCATCTGCCATTGAATATAATAATGCAGCATTACCATAATTTTCTGCTTTTTCAGCTTTTAAAGCATTATTATAATTAATTATTTTTTTACATATGCCATATTTTTCATATGAATCTTTAAAACCATCAGCTTCATCAAAATGCTCCATTGCTTTATAATAATTTTTTGAATTATAATAATGCATAGCTATTTGGTAATTAAAAAAAGGAAAAATTATTTTTGAAAATAAAAGAAAAATTATTATTAATATAATAATAGTTATATAAACATGATTAACAGCAAATTCTTTTACTTTTTCATAAATATTTTTTAATCTAGACTTTGTTATATTAATCTTTTTTATTTTATTAATTTGCTTATTACAATGTTGATATTTATTATTTGAATCTTTCCAACTTAAAATTGTTTTTAAATAATCTCTTGCAAGTATGTAATCATCTAAAGAACCTGAATTTATAAGCTCCTCAGCTTTATTATAAATCTTATTATTTAATTCTTCTTGAGATTTTTCAAGCAAAACTTTAGCATCTTTATAATCAATTATACTACTTAAATCTTTTACAATTTCTTGATAATCCTCTATATCTTTTGCACATTTTATTTTTTCTATTACATTATTATATATATGTTCTGGCATTTCATTATTTATATAATTCTTTGCATTATCTAAATATGAACTAACCTCATTTTTTAAATTTTCATCTCCAAATTGCATGATTTTTTTATAATAATGACAGACTGAAAAATCTTCTTTACAATTACTAAGCTCTTCAGGTTTAGATAAACCATACTTTAAAAGAAGTTTATATAAATAAACTTGTGCATTTTCGGAATCTATATCAAGAACTCTTTCGCAGTACTCACTGGCACTCTCAAAGTCCTTATCTTCAAGAAACATCTTAATTCTTTTTATTAAATTTTCAACACTTACATTTTCATTTAGTATGATAGTCTCAGCAACTATCCCATCTTCTTTACCAAGAATCTTCTCTATTCCTCTTATTAAGTCCTGCATAAAACCTAATTTGCTCATATCTTGTGCTTGCAAGTTTGAAAATTCTTCTGGTAAATCATATGGGTCCATGTCTCTGTACGCAGGTATTAAAACTTTTTCTTCTCCGTTTTTTATTAAACTTAAATACCTGCTCCATTCATTCCTTACCCATACTGATTTGAAATTCTCTTCACTTGTTCCCAGTACTACCATTATCTTCGCTGAATTTAGTGCAGCAAAAATATAAGGCTCATATTCGCTTCCAAGTTTATCTTCTAACGTTATCCTTGAAAAAAATACTTTAAATCCTTCTTCTGTTAATTCATGATATAGTTCTGTAGCCAGTACTGAATCCCTTGTTCTTCTTCCATTCTTATCCGTTTCTTTATAACATATGAATACATCAAAAGGTTCTTCTTTCTTTGATATTTCAAGTATCCCCTTTTGTATCTCGTCTATTTCTCTTGCTTGCTCTTCATATATTCTCTTTTGTTCTTCACTTGCATATTTTATTGCAAGTTTATAGTCTCCATCTGCAAATACTGATGTATAATGGGTTCTGTTTATTGTAGGTACTATTTTTTGTGTTATTGGATCTTCTACATATTCTATTCCATATTTACATAATACTAAACACCAATATGCCTCTGCATCTGTGCTGTCATCTTCTAAGATACTTTCATATACCTTTAATGCTCTATCGTATTCATTATTCCTTCTTAGTTCACTGGCTGCATTATATAAATTTTCTCTTTTTTCGTCATTTAATAGAGGTAATGTCTGCTTTGTACCGCAATACTCACATACTCCTACCTCTTGATTTTCTTCTATTCTTAACGTGCCGCCACACATCTTACATTTATATAACCCCATTTTATACCTCAAATTTCTATCACTATCGCAAATTAAAACCTAATTTGAAATTTTTATTTTTTCATCAGATAAAGTTTTTTTCATATTTTGATAATCATTTCCTACAAAAACAACACTTCCGTCTTTCTTCAATCCTGCAATATAATTATTACAAGTATATACATCCACAATATTTTCCCATTTATCTATTTTTGATATCCCTACACCGCCTGTTTGAACAACAGTTCCATCTGTTTTTAATCCAACAAGACAGCTTCCAAGAGAAATATCTTTTATATTTTTCCATTTAGACACATCAAATTTATTACTATCTCCTACTACAATAACCTTACCTGATTTTGTTAAGCAAGCAATTACCCCATTTGAAAATTCTATTTTTGAAATATTTTTTAGTTTTGCAAGCTCTTCTTCTATACTTTCCGTTAACCCGTCAGATACAACTGTTCCATCTTTTTTAAGAGCCACCACACAATCTCCTCTAACTTTAACATCTGCTAAATTCATCCAACCTTCAACAGCATCTTTGATAGAAGTTTTATCAGTAAAGATTTTTGCAGTTCCATCTGATTGTACACAGACTATAGTATCTTCATATGTATCAATAGCTACCACATTGGTCCAATCTCCAATGTTATATTCGTAGTCACTATAATTATAACGAGTTTGTAACTCTACAACTCCATCTGATCTTAATCCTAAATAGTATCTTTCTCCCATGCATACAGAAACTATATTTTCCCAACTGCTAAATGAACAATAAGAATCATAAAAATCATCTTTATTTTCAAAAAGAATTTCGTTATCATATTTTTCTTTTTTTTCTTTTATAGCTATAAAATTATTATCATAAAAACTCATTGAATTATAATATTTTTTTACCTTATTATAACATTCAAGAGATTTTTCTTTTGCATCTTTATAATCTCCAGCATTTGAATATAAAACCGCAGCCTCTCCGTAATCTTTCTCATCCTCAAACATTACAGCTTCATTATAATTCACAATAGAATAATATTTTTCATATTGGCTTTGTGCATCCTTATATTCACCTGCCATTTCAAAATATTCCATTGCATTATAATAGTCATCATTATTAGCATATTCCACTGCTTCATTATAATATGATCTAGGTTCAATATAACTATTAATAAAAACATTGATACCTATAACTACAGAAATTACAATAAAAATACATGTATTAATATGACCAGATACATCACCTTTAAACAACCAATCTGTAAATTTATCCCTTACTTTATAAAATATATTTTTATTATAAACTTCTTCTTCTTTTTGTAATCTTTCTATTTTTTTATTACAATACTCATATTTTTTACTCGCATCTTTCCAATTTGGAATTCTTTCCAAATATTCTTTTGCCAAAAAAAGATGTTCAATAGAATCATTTTTCATTAATTCTATAGATTTTTCATAAAGCATGTTGTTTTGTATGTTTTGATATTTTTCCAATAATATTTTCGAATCTTTATAATCAATTATTTTGTTTAAATCGTTTATAATTTTTTTGTAATCTTCTATGGTAAATGCATACTTTATTTTTTCTATTACAGAATAATATATTTCTTGAGTTTTTTCCTCTTTAAATTTTTTTATAGCTTCATTTAAATATAAATTTACATTATTTATTAAATCGTTATCACCAAAACGAATTACTCTTTTATAGTTTGAACTAACAGAAAAATCTTCTTTACATTCTTTTAATTCATCTAATGTTGACACACCATATTCAATTAAAAGTTTGTAAAAATATACTTTTGCATTTACAGGATCCATATCGAGAGCTCTTTCGCAGTACTCATTGGCACTTTCAAAGTCCTTATCTTCAAGAAACATCTTAATTCTTTTTATTAAATTTTCAACACTTACATTTTCATTTAGTATGATAGTCTCAGCAACTATCCCATCTTCTTTACCAAGAATCTTCTCTATTCCTCTTATTAAGTCCTGCATAAAACCTAATTTGCTCATATCTTGTGCTTGCAGGTTTGAAAATTCTTCTGGTAAATCATATGGGTCCATGTCTCTGTACGCAGGTATTAAAAC